>NZ_JBIDBK010000004.1:156832-825010 GCF_043202995.1 Streptomyces sp. NPDC048018 | reverse complement strand
GCCCGGTTACATTCCGAACCCGGAAGCTAAGCCTTTCAGCGCCGATGGTACTGCAGGGGGGACCCTGTGGGAGAGTAGGACGCCGCCGAACAATCATTGTGGGAAAGCCCCGCACCTTCTGGTGCGGGGCTTTTCTGCGTTCACGGCTCTTGTGGGGCCGGCTCCTCGGGGGGCCGGCCCCGTGCTGTCACCGCTCGGCGGTCACCAGCCCCGTGTCGTACGCCAGGATGACCGCCTGGACGCGGTCCCGGGAGCCGGTCTTGGCGAGGATGCGGGTGACGTGGGTCTTCACCGTGGACTCGGCGAGATGCAGGCGGCCGGCGATCTCCGTGTTGGTCCAGCCCAGCCCGATGACCGTGAGGATCTCGCGTTCCCGGCCGGTCAGGGCCGACAGACGGGCATCCTCCTCCGGGCGGGACGGCGCGGCGGTGGCCGGGGTGTTCGGCGCCGGGGGGAGGTGGTGGAGGTAGGTGTCGAGGAGACGGCGGGTCAGCGTGGGGGCCACCACCGCCTCGCCGCTCGCCACCGCGCGGACGCCGGCGAGGAGCTCCTCGGGCCGGGCGTCCTTCACCAGGAAGCCGCTCGCACCCGCGCGCAGGCCCTCGTAGGCGTACTCGTCGAGATCGAAGGTCGTGACGATCAGGACCCGGGTGCGGGCGCCCGCGGCGACGATGCGGCGCGTCGCCTCGATGCCGTCGAGTCCCGGCATGCGGATGTCCATCAGGATCACGTCCGGGCGGTGACGGTCGGCCAGGCGGACGGCCTCGGCTCCGTTGGCGGCCTCGTCGACGACCGTCATGTCCTCCTGGCTCTCCAGCAGCATCCGGAAGCCGAACCGCTGCATCGGCTGGTCGTCGGCGATCAGAACGGTCGTCACGAGGGGGAGTCCTCCAGGGGAAGTCGGAGTCGTACGCGCCAGCCGCCGCCGGCCGGCGGCGGGCCGCATTCGAGTGTGCCGTCGTAGAGCGCCGCGCGCTCGCGCATTCCGGCCAGTCCTCGGCCCTGCGGGAGGACCCGGGACGTGGCCGGGTCGGCCCCTTTCCCGCCCGTGTCCGCGACCGTCAGGGTCAGGGCCCCCGGCGCGAAGGCCAGGGTCACGCTCGTCTCCGCCCCCTCGCCGACATGCTTCAGGGTGTTCGTCAGGGCTTCCTGCGCCACCCGGTAGACCGTCAGTTCGGCTCCGGGGGAGAGGGGATGGGGCGCGGCCGGCAGTTCGGCGTGCACACGCAGACCCGCCTTCCGTACCCCGTCGACCAGGGCCGGGAGGTCCGCGAGCCCCGGCTGTGGGGTGCGGTCGGCCGACTCGGCGGCGGTCCCGTCCTGCCCCAGGACGCCCAGCAGGCGGCGGAGTTCGGCCAGCGCCTGGCGGCTCGTGGTGCCGATGGCGTCGAGGGCCTGTGCGGCGCGTTCCGGGTTCTTGGCGGCCGCGTACCGACCGCCGTCGGCCAGGCCGGTGATGACGGCCAGGTTGTGGCCGATGATGTCGTGCATCTCCCGGGCGATGCGCGTCCGTTCGGCGGCGGCGGCAAGACGTACCTCCTGCTCTCGTTCGTCCCGGCGGGAGCGCACGGTGATGCCGAGCAGGGCGGCCAGGACGTACGTCCACAGGGCGGGGACGGCATGTTCCGCCCAGCTTCCTCCGGGGAAGCGGACGGCGCCCGCCGCCAGCGGTGTCCCGATCAGCGCCGTGGACCACAGCAGGGCGCGCGGCGGGCGCCTGAGGGCGATGTGGAAGAGCGGGATCGCCTGGAGGAACGCGGCCTGCAGGAAGGCCCCCGAGACCGTGCTCACGAGCGTCGCGCACGCCATGGCGGTCAGGGCGCCCACGGGGTGGCGCCGGCGCCGGTAGAGGGGCAGGACGAGGGCCAGGGTCGTCGCCACGACCAGCCACGGCGGTACGGAGGGGTCCTGGGCGGTGTTCCGCCAGCCGCCGGTCGCGTCGACGAGCGCGGCCACGGTCCAGGTGCCGGCCAGCGTCCCGTCCCAGAGCCACGGGTGGGCCGCGTCGAAGGCCCGTACACGGACCGGTACGCGCTGGACGGGGCGGCTCGAAGCCGTCGGCCCCGTCCGGGCCGCCGGAGGGGTCGTCCCGGTCCGCACCCTCGTCTTCTCCGTGCTCGTCACCCGCACATCCTCATCCACTCCGGGTCACACGTCACGGCGTGTCAGCAGCGCCGCGGGGAGCGCGAGCGCCGCCGTCGCCCACAGGACGAGCGCGAGGAGGGCCTCTGCGGGGGAGGCCGCGTCCGGGAGCGGGGTGGCGGAGCCCAGCGCGCCGGCCGCCTGGGTGGGGAAGTGGCGGACGAGCGTCTCCACGCCCTCGTACGGAAGCATCCCGAGGACCTCCGGCAGGACGATCACGCCGCCGACGAAGGCGCCGAGGGCGCCCGGCACCGAACGGAGTGTCGCGCCGAGGCCGAGGGCGACGAGTCCCAGGAGGGTGACTCCGGCGGCGTTGCCGGCGACCGCGGCGAGGACGCCCCGGTCGGTGAGGGAGGCCGCCTGGTCGGTGTCGTCGAGGAAGACCTGGGCGACCTGGAACGTCAGCAGGGCGGTCAGCAGCGAGAGGGTGAAGACGACTCCCGTGAACACCGCGGCCTTCGCCCACAGCACCGGCAGGCGGCGGGGCACGGCGGTGAGGGTCGCCCGGACCAGGCCGGTGGCGTACTCGCCGGCGGTCAGCAGGACGCCGAGCACGGCGAGGGCGATGCCGCCGAGCTGGGAGCCGTAGAGGGTGAGGACGACGGTGTCGACGTCGGAGTCGCCGCCGCCGGAGGTGTACGTGACGCCCATGAGGACCCCGACGCCGAGCACGAGGACGACCGAGGTCAGCAGGGTCGCCCAGGTGGAGCGCACCGTCCACAGCTTGTGCCATTCCGAACGTACGACGCGGGCGGGGGTGATCACGCGGCTGCTCCCTGGTACTCGACGGAGTCGTGGGTGAGGTCCATGAACGCCTGCTCCAGGGAGGCGGTCAGCGGGGTGAGTTCGTACAGGGGCAGGTGGTGCTCGGCGGCCGTGCGGCCGATCTCCGGGGCGTCGATCCCGGTCACGTGAAGGGTGTCGGGTGCGTCGGCCTCGGCGGTCAGGCGGGCCGCGCGGGGCGCCAGCAGGGCGCGCAGGCGGTCGGCCTCCGGGCTGACGACCTTGACGGTGGTGCCGGCCGTGCGGACGAGCTCGGCGACCGTGGTGTCGGCCAGCAGCCGGCCCCTGCCGATGACGATCAGGTGGTCGGCGGTGATCGCCATCTCGCTCATCAGGTGCGAGGAGACGAGGACCGTGCGGCCCTCGGCGGCGAGCGACGTGAGCAGGGTGCGGATCCACAGCACGCCCTCGGGGTCGAGGCCGTTGACCGGTTCGTCGAGGACGACGGCGGCCGGGTCGCCGAGGAGGGCGGCGGCGATGCCGAGGCGCTGGCCCATGCCCAGGGAGAAGCCCTTCACCCGCCGGTCGGCGACCTCGGTGAGGCCGGCGAGGGCGAGGACGTGCTCCACGCGGGAGCGGGGGATGCCGTGGGTCAGGGCGAGGGCCGTCAGGTGGGCGCGGGCCGAGCGGCCCGGGTGCAGCGAGCGGGCCTCCAGGAGGGCGCCGACCTGGGTGAGCGGGGCGGGATGAGCGGCGTAGGGGCGGCCGGCGACGGTGGCGCGGCCACGGGTCGGTGCGTCGAGGCCGAGGAGCATGCGCAGGGTGGTGGACTTCCCGGCGCCGTTCGGGCCGAGGAAGCCGGTGACGCTGCCGGGGCGCACGGTGAAGGAGAGGTCCTGGACGACGGTTCTGTCGCCGTAGCGTTTGGTGAGTTCTTCCGCTCGGATCATGCTCCCGACGCTAGGGAGCGGGCGGCCGCGGCACGTCGGACCAGGGGTGGGCGAGGGGCGCGGCGCGTCGTACCGGGGTACGACGCGGGCCCCCGCCCGTCCCGTCCGCTGGCGAAATGCCTTGTCAGCGGCCTGCGCGGGCGGCGAGGATCACTGCCATGGACTTTTCTGTACGCACCATCCGCGCCGACGAGTGGGAGCGGGTCCGGGAGATCCGGCTCGCCGCCCTGCGGGACCCGGTCGCGCCCATAGCCTTCCTGGAGACGTACGAGAGCGCGGCGGCCCAGCCCGACTCCTTCTGGCAGGGGCGGGCCGAGGGCGCGTCCGCGACCGGCGACGGAGGGGTGCGGCAGTTCGTCGCCGAGACCCCGGACGGGCACTGGGTCGGCACCGTGTCGGTGCTCGTGGAACGCCCCTCGGCGGAGGTGCGGTTCGGCGAGGCGGCGAAGGTCGACCAGACGCACCTCGTGGGCGTCTTCGTACGGCCCGAGGCGCGCGGGGCCGGCGTGATCGACGCGCTGTTCCGGGCGGCGGTGGAGTGGTCCTGGACGCTGCCGGAGCCGGCGATCCGCCGGGTGCGGCTGTACGTCCACGAGGACAACGCGCGGGCCGCGGCCTTCTACCGGCG
Organism: Streptomyces sp. NPDC048018; assembly: GCF_043202995.1. Lineage (NCBI taxonomy): Bacteria > Bacillati > Actinomycetota > Actinomycetes > Kitasatosporales > Streptomycetaceae > Streptomyces > Streptomyces sp. NPDC048018. The sequence goes on along the minus strand of NZ_JBIDBK010000004.1, from coordinate 820,567 downwards.
CTTCGGCTTCGTCGCGACGGGGGAGAAGGTCGCGATGCCGGGGGACGAGGCGGCGTTCGAGGTGGAGTACGAGCTGCCGCGTCCGTAGGGGGCGCGCGGGCGGGGCCGTAGGGGACGGCGGGGCCTTCGGGGGCTGAGGCATTCGGGCGGCCGGGGCCGTCGCTGCTCGTCCGGGGCCGCTCAGGGCTGGGGCAGCGGGTCCGGCCAGCGGGAGCGGGCCTGCTCCGGGGAGCGCATCAGGGCGAGGGTCGGGAGCCCCAGATCCGTTCCCCTGGCGACCAGTTCGGGGAGTCCGGGGATCGGTGCGACGGCCGCGACGTCGTCGAGGACGAGGCGCAGTGGTGGGTCGAGCCGACCGTCGGATGACCGTGCGGCCATGCGGCGGCCGTGCTCGACCACGCTCGCGGCGAGCGCGGTGAGGAGGGGCATCGCGCCCGGGTGGGTGCGCGGGTCCTCGATCGGTTCACCCACCACGTACAGGGTGCCCTGCTCGGCGACGAAAGATGCGAGCGTGAGCGAATCCGTTCGATTCGCGGTGCAGGCGTCCCTGATGTGGATCGAGGACAGCGACGACAACGCACGGGCCGTCAGCGCCTGTGCGGCGCGGCGGCGTTCGGGGTGCGCGGTGAGCGCGGACTCCAGGAGTCCGGCGTGGCCGGCGGCGGCCTTGGGGTGGGTGCGGAGGATGCGTACGGGGTCGTGGGCGTCGGTTCCCTGGGCCCAGCGGTGCACCTGCTTGAACGGGCGCCCGTCCGTGGCGGCGGCGTGCAGCCAGCAGCGCAGGAGCGTTTCGGCGGTGTCGGCGACCGCCGCGTCCAGGCGGGACTGCGGGCGTACGGGCGCGAGCAGCGCCACGGCGCGCTCGCGCGCGACGTCCGCGTCCTCGCAGCGTTCGGCCGGGCTCCAGCGGAGCCGGGCGGGCGTGTCGCAGAGATGGCCGGGGTCGTAGACGAGGACCGGGCCCAGCTTGGCGCGGGCGTCCTTGGTCTCGGCCCAGAGCGTCGGGTCGGAGGTCACGACGAGCACGGCGCCCTCGGCGTCCAGGACCGCCTGCGCGGCCTGGGGGCGGCGGGCGGCGGCCTGGGCGTAGACGACTGCCTGGGGGGTGACGGGGGGCTGCGCGGACGTCGCGGGGGCTTCGGGGGCCGCCGGGAGGGAGGGGGCGGCGGGGGCCGCGCCCGCCGGTGCCGCCGTTGCCGCCGGGGCCGCGGGGGGCCCGGCGGGCTCGGGGCCGGCCGGGGGCCGGGGGGTCGGCAGGGGGTGCTGCTGCCGGTGGTCCTGCTGGGGCTCGGGCTCTGGCTCGGGCTGGGGTGCGGAGGGGTGGGGTGCGGAGGGGTGGGGTGCGGCCGGGGCACCCGCCGGGGTCAGGGGCCTCCGCGGGGGCGGGGATGTCCGGACCGCGGGCTTCCCTTCGCTTCGCTCGGCAAGGTCGCCGACACGTCCGGACACCCCCACCCCCGCTCCGGCCCCGGCCGGCGCCCCGCCGTGGGCGGCTGCGGGCGCCCTCCGGACCGTGCGCCAGCGGGCCAGGGTGCCGACCGCGAAGATCGTCAGGACCGCCAGGATCATCGCTTCGCCGATGACCAGACCCCAGAACAGGCCGTAACCCGACAGCTGGGACGGCGGCGTGCCCGGCCAGGCCGCGGGGAGGTCGGTGGGGGCGGAGACGAGGGCGCGCAGGGCGAGGGGCGTACGGGTGAAGGTGACGCCGTCGGGCCAGGCGCCGTGGGCCAGGAGGGCGGACAGGCCGGTCGCCGTCCACACGAGGACGGTGAGACCCAGCAGGAGGGCGAGCAGACCGACGACGAGACCGTCGGGGATGCCGCCCTCCCTCCGTACCGGCTTGTCCATCGTCATGCCACCGTCGACTGCGAGGAGTCGTTCATCTGCTGCTCGATGAGGATCGCGCGCTGCTCCGTCTCCCACTCCAGCTCCGGGTCCACGGAGGACTCGGTCATGGCGCGGTCGGTGTAGACGAGCGGGCGCTCCTTCTCGGTGATGAGGTGTTTGACGACCTGGACGTTGCCGTTGACGTCCCAGACAGCGATGCCGGGGGTCAGGGTCGGGATGATCTCGACCGCCCAGCGGGGCAGGCCGAGGACCCGGCCGGTGTTGCGGGCCTCGTCCGCCTTCTGGGCGTAGATGGTGCGGGTGGACGCCATCTTGAGGATGGCGGCGGCCTCCTTCGCCGCCGCTCCGTCGACCACGTCGGAGAGGTGGTGCACCACCGCCACGAAGGAGAGGCCGAGGCGCCGGCCGAACTTCAGCAGGCGCTGGAACAGCTGCGCCACGAAAGGACTGTTGATGATGTGCCAGGCCTCCTCGACCAGGAAGATGCGCTTCTTCCGGTCGGGGCGGATCCAGGTGTGCTCCAGCCACACGCCGACGATCGCCATGAGGATCGGCATGGCGATGGAGTTGCGGTCGATGTGGGAGAGGTCGAAGACGATGAGGGGCGCGTCGAGGTCGATGCCCACCGTCGTCGGGCCGTCGAACATGCCGCGCAGGTCGCCGTCGACCAGGCGGTCCAGGACGAGGGCGACGTCCAGACCCCAGGCCCGTACGTCGTCTATGTCGACGTTCATGGCCTCGGCGGACTCCGCCTCGGGGTGGCGCAGTTGCTCGACGATGTCGGTGAGGATCGGCTGCCGGTCGGTGATGTGCTCGTTGACGTAGGCGTGGGCGACCTTGAGCGCGAAGCCGGAGCGCTCGTCGAGGCCGTGGCCCATCGCCACCTCGATGATGGTGCGGAGCAGCGCGAGCTGGCCGGTCGTGGTGATCGAGGGGTCCAGCGGGTTGAGGCGGATCCCGGCGTCGTTGGCGACCATCGGGTCCAGGCGGATGGGGGTTATCCCCAGCTCCTGGGCGATGAGGTTCCACTCGCCGACGCCGTCCTCGCCCTGGGCGTCGAGGACGACGACCTGGCGGTCGCGGAAGCGCAGCTGGCGCAGGACGTAGGTCTTCTCCAGCGCCGACTTGCCGTTGCCGGACTCGCCCAGGACCAGCCAGTGCGGGGCCGGGAGCTGCTGCCCGTACAGCTGGAAGGGGTCGTAGATGTACCCCTTGCCGCTGTAGACCTCCCGGCCGATGATCACGCCGGAGTCGCCGAGGCCGGGGGCGGCGGTCGGCAGGTAGACGGCCTGGGCCTGGCCGGTGGAGGTGCGGACGGGCAGGCGGGTCGTCTCGACCTTCCCGAAGAGGAAGGCGGTGAAGGCTTCGGTGAGGACGGACAGCGGATCTCGCATCGGTCTGTGCCCCTTCGGCCCTAGCGGCGGATGCCGGTCGCGAACGGCAAGGTGTTCACAAAGGCCCGGTGGTGCTCGCGGTCGCACCACTCCAGCTTCAGGTACGACTTGCCGGCGGAGGCCCTGATCGTGCGTTTGTCCCGGGCCAGGGCCTCGGGCGAGCGCGCCGATACGGTGATGTACCCGACGAGGTTGACGCCTGCCGCGCCGCTGGCGAGATCTTCACCCCGCTGGTCGAGCCGTCCGTGGGCGGCGATGTCGCGCGGGTCGACGGTGCGGTTCATCTTGGCGGCGCGGCTGGCCTCCGCCTCGTCGTTGGTCTTCTCGGTGAGCATGCGCTCGATGGCGACCTCGGTGGGCTCCAGGTCCATGGTCACCGCGACGGTGCGGATGACGTCGGGGGTGTGGACGAGCAGCGGGGCGAGGAAGTTCACGCCGACCGGGGTCATCGGCCACTCCTTGATCCAGGCGGTGGCGTGGCACCAGGGGGCCCGGGTGGCGGACTCGCGGGTCTTCGCCTGGAGGTACGTCGGTTCCATCGCGTCGAGTTCGGCCGGCCACGCGTTGCGCTTCGTCATGGCCTGGATGTGGTCGATGGGGTGGTCCGGGTCGTACATGGAGTGGACGAGGGAGGCGAGCCGGGACTGGCCGAGGGGCTGGCGGACGCGGATGTCGGCCTCGGCGAGGCGGGCGCAGATGTCGGTGAGTTCGCGGGCCATGACGACGGCGAGGCCGGCGTCGCGGTCGAGCTTGCGGGCACCGGAGGCGTGGCGGGCCGCGCGGGCCATGGCGTTGGCCTCGGCGGCGAGCTCGCGGGTGTAGTGCATGCAGGCCACGAGATAGGCGCGGTGCTGCTCGCTGGAGGTGGAGACCATCGACTGGAGCTGGTCGTAGGACTCCTGGAGCCAGGGCGGGGCGTGGTGGTCGCCGCGCTGGGCGACGTCCTTGGCGTGGGCGTCGGGGTCGGCGGGGAGGGTGCGGGCGAGCATCTGGAGGCGGGTGACGAAGCCGTCTCCGTTGGCGACGTGCTTGAGGAGGGTGCCGAAGCGGTCGACGAGCGCTTCCTGGTCCTCGGAGTCGCGCAGGCCGACGCCGGGGCCCTCGATCTCGATGGCGGCGGTGACGGTGCGGCGGTCGGCGTGAAGGAGGACGGCGATCTCGTCGGGGCCGAAGGGGGCGGCGAGCCAGCTGATCCGGCCGATGCCGGGCGGCGGGCCGACCTCGACCTCGCGGCCGTCGATGCGGGTGCCGGCCTCGACGGCGGAGGAGCGGTAGGCGGTGCCGCGCTTCAGCATCCGCTTGTAACTGCGGTTGATCTCGAACCACTTGTAGAAGGTGCGGTGCTTGTACGGCACGTAGACCGCGGCCAGGGCGATCATCGGGAAGCCCATGAGGAGGACGATCCGCATGGACAGGACGGGGACGATCAGTCCGCTCATCATGCCGAGGAACGCGCCGGCGATGATGAGCGCGATCTCGCCGGTCTCGCGGTTCTTGCCGACGATCGCGTTCGGCCGGGCGCGGCCGATCAGATACGTGCGGCGGGGCGAGACCGGCTGGGACTGGGTCGTCAACGCCCTGCACCTCCTGTGTTCTTGCTGTTGTTGCTGCTACGGCTGGTGTGCGGGGTGCCTGCGGTGGGATTGGCGCTGCGGGGCGCGGGCGTGGCCGAGGGGCCGCTGCCGGAGGAGCCGCGGCTGCTGTGGGCGGCGACGCCGCCGGAGAGCGGGTTGGCGGGGCGCGGCGCGCTGCTCTGGCCGCCGCCCTGCCCGCCGCCGTCGCCCCGGGTGCTGTGGGTCTTGATGCCCTGGGAGACGAGGGAGGCGGGGGAGGAGATGACGGCGGCCGCGGTGTTCTCGCCGGCGCGGTGCAGGCGGTTGTTGCGGGAGGCGACGATCTCGTCGCCGAAGCCCGGCACGAAGCGGTAGATCATCGCGGAGGCGAAGATGGCGAGCAGGATGATCGCGAGGCCGGAGACGACGGCGGAGAAGGCGTCCGGGCCGGTCCCGGAGGACAGCGCGCCGGCCAGGCCGAGCACGATGACGATCACCGGCTTGACCAGGATCACCGCGATCATGATGCCCGCCCAGCGGCGGACGTGGCCCCACATGTTCTTGTCGACGAGGCCGGAGTAGACGACGACGCCGAGCAGCGCGCCGACATACAGCAGCACGGCGCGCAGCACGAGTTCCAGGTAGAGCACGCCGGCGGCGAGGACGGTCACCAGCGACACGATGATCAGCATGATGGGCCCGCCACCGATGCTGTCGCCCTTCTCCAGGGCCTGCTTGAAGCTGCCGAAGAAGACGTCGGTCTGCTGTCCGGTGCCGGAGGCGATGACCTCGGTGACGGCGTCGGTGGCGTTGACGACGGTGTAGAGGATCAACGGCGTGAACGCGGACGCGAGCACGGTCAGCCAGAGGAAGCCGACGGCCTCGGAGATGGCGGTCGTGAGGGGGACGCCGCGGATGGCGCGCTTGGCGACGGCCAGCAGCCAGAGGAGGAGGGTCAGGAAGGTGGCGGCGGCGAAGACGATGGCGTAGCGGCCGAGGAACTGCATGTTGGTGAAGTCGACGGCCGCGGTCTCCCGGACGGCGCCGGACAGCGTGTCGACGACCCAGGCGGCCGCCTTGGCGCAGCCGTTGGCGAGCGAGGAGAGGGGGTCGAGAGCGGTGGCGGGGTCGTTGAGCCCCGGGTTGCGTGCACCGGTGCCGGGCTGGCCGTTCTCGCAGTACTCCCGGGCCTGCCCCACGATGAGGTCGCAGGGGTTGTTGCTGGCGCTCGGCGACGGCGTGGCGCCCGTCGAGGGCGTGGCTCCCGGCGGGGTGGGTGTCGGGGCCGCGTACGCGCGCGAGGCGAGCAGCACGAGCATGGCGGGCAGAGTGGCCAGGCCGGCACCCAGGGCGCGCAGCGGGAGGCGTGGGCTAACGGGCATAGGTGAAGCCTCCGTATCCCTCGACGGCCTTGGCGATGTCGTCCGCGATGGAGGCGCGGTTGTCGCCGTTCACGGGCGTGGGGCCCTCGGCCTGTGCGGAGCTGACGACCTTCCAGTCGCCGCCGACCCACCTCAGCTTCTCGGTGATGGTGAACCACGTCGTGGTGACCGGCTTGGTCGAACCCTCGCCGGCCAGGCCCACGAGTCCGGTGCACCACACCTCCACGGTGGCGGTGTCGCCCGTGCTGTCCTTCACCTTGGTGCCGACGGGGATCGTCCGGGACACGAACGTCAGCCCCGCAGGGGCGGTTCCGTCGGGGTTGAGGCCGACGTCGGCGAGGAAGCCCGCCGAGTAGGAGTCGTCCAGGCTGCGGACGAGCCCGTCCGCGACCGCGGGGTCGTGGACCGCACGGACGATGGCCGCGCGCGGTCCGCGCTGGAACATGTCGACGGAACCCAACGCCACCGCGTAATTCGCCGCCGCGCTCTGCGCCCCCTGTTCGTCGTGGGCGAAGCCCGTCGGGATCAGGCCGTTCTTGCCCGGGACCGGGCGGACGCCCGTCGCGGCCGTGGGGGCCGCGGAGCGGGCGGGGGCGTCGGGGTTGGCGCCCGCGGACGGGGAGTCGGGGCTGCCGTCGCCGCGGTTGGCGAGGGCGATGGCGCCGACCAGGAGGACCACCACGCCGACGATCGCGATCAGCGAGCGGGAGCTCCGGGCCGGGGGGCGGCCGGCGCCCGGGCCCGGTTCCGGCAGGCGGGTGCGGGTCTGGCCGTCGTGCTCGTCGCCGAGGCTCATGCCGGGTACGCCCCCTCAAGCGTTCGCGGGTACGACGAATACCGTGCTGGTGTCCGCGCGGACGCGGCGTGGTGACTGGGCATCAGGGAACTCGACCTCGGTGGTGGGAAACGGGTTAGACGGCCATCCCGTACACGATGGTGAAGAGCGTCCCCAGAGACCCGATGATGAAGACGCCGGTCAGGCCGGCCACGATCAGGCCCTTGCCCTGCTCGGCGCTGAAGGTGTCCCGGAGGGCGGTGGCCCCGATGCGCTGCTTGGCGGCTCCCCAGATGGCGATGCCGAGACAGAGCAGGATGGCCACGGCCATCACCACCTCGATCATCACCTTGGCCTCAGCGCCCAGGCTCCCGAAAGGCCCCCAGTTCGGGGCGATTCCACCGATGATGGTGGTGATGTCGCCCTTCTCGGCCGCCAGGTACATGTAACTCACCGCCCGTGTTGGGTAGTTCGTCGCCCAGCCTGATGGCATGGGTCGTCGACCCTATCTTCGCTGATGAAACCGCTCGCGTGTGACGGCTTGACGGCTCTCTTTACCCGATCCCCGCACACTTGACCGATCTGACCGTCTTGACCTGGGACGGTGTGGCCGGTTTGTATGCGAGGAAGCGTATGGTCACTCTGTGTATCACGGAGGGTGACTCCGGGCAATGATTGTCGTTGTGGCACCTTTGGGGCGGCGCTCGGAGCCGTCGCGGGGGGCCGCCGAGGGGGGTCGCGCCTAGACTGGCGCGGCGGGGCGTACTGCCATGAGCCGAGGGGTGGTTGACGGTGCGTAAGGCGCGCGGGGCGTGGCTGGTGGCCGGCGGGGCGTTCGGGGTCTGCCTCAGCTTCGTCGCGCTGATCGTCGTCGGGACCTACTCCGCGGCCGCCGGACTCCTCGGCGGGGCCGGGAACGGCAAGAACGGCACGGTCGCGCTCGCCAAGGGCGCCGTGCCGGCCGCGTACCAGGGGCTGGTGCAGCAGTGGGGCAATCTCTGTCCCGCCATCAATCCCGCGCTGCTGGCCGCGCAGCTGTATCAGGAGAGTGGCTGGAACCCCACCATCGTCTCGCCGGCGAACGCCCGGGGCATCGCGCAGTTCATCCCGGGCACCTGGGCCGGCCACGGGATCGACGGGGACGGTGACGGGGACCGGGACGTCTGGGACCCCAAGGACGCGATCCCGTCGGCGGCCTCGTACGACTGCGAGCTCGCCGGGTACGTGAAGAAGGTGCCCGGGGACCCGACGGACAACATGCTCGCCGCCTACAACGCCGGTGCCTACCGGGTCATCAAGTCCGGCGGTGTGCCCCGGATCAGCGAGACGCAGAACTACGTGCGGATCATCCGTTCGCTGGAGAAGAGCTTCGCCCGGCCGGTCGGTCGGGTCGAGCCCTCGCGGCAGGCGGCCGGGGCGATCTACTACGCGCAGCAGAAGCTCGGCACGCCGTATCTGTGGGGCGGTACGGGCACGGCCGCGCAGGGCGGGCGCTTCGACTGCTCGGGGCTCACCCAGGCGGCGTACGACACGGTGGGGATCCAGCTGCCGCGCGTCGCCAACGACCAGTACAACGCCGGACCGCACCCGAGCCGGGACGAGCTGCTGCCGGGCGACCTGGTCTTCTTCTCCGACGACCTGACCAACTCGCGGGCGATCCGGCACGTGGGCATCTACGTCGGGGGCGGCTACATGATCGACGCACCCCGGACCGGGGCGGTCATCCGGTTCGACCGGATCGACACGCCCGACTACTTCGGTGCCACCCGCGTCACCGAGGACGGGGCGGCGGCGCTGCCCACGCATCTGCCGCCGCAGTAGCCGCGTCGACGGGTCCCCGGTGGCCGGAAACGCTCCCTGGGGCGGGGACCCTGAGCTGCGACGGCCCGTCACCTTTCGATAACGTCCTAGCGATCTTGGGTGGAGAGCGGAACGCCGTCCTCGAACGGATCGTTCTCCGATCCGACCACTCTGACCACGGGGGCTGGACACCACCGACACGACAGCAAGGGGCTGCGGCAGATGGCTGGACTCGCATCGGACGGCTCGAACCCCGATGTCAGCCTGCTCTACGACATCAACGGGCTGGCGAAGGCCGCCCCGCCGTGGTTCGACCGCGTCATGGAGTTCGTGGGCGAGTACGGCATCGTCCTGGGGCTCGTGTTCGTGGTGCTGGGCTGCTGGTGGAGCGTGCGCCGGCGCGACGCCGTCGGCGACTCGGTGTCGGGTGTCGTCGCGCTGATCTGGGCGCCGCTCGCGGCCGGCATCGCGCTCCTCGTCAACATCCCCATCCGCGGCTTCGTCGAACGGCCCCGGCCCTTCAGGGACCATCAGGGCCTGGAGGTCCTGGTCGCCGGCAAGACGGACTTCTCGTTCGTCAGCGACCACGCCACCATGGCGATGGCCGTCGCCGTCGGTGTCTTCGTCGCCCACCGCCGTTTCGGGCTCGCCGCCATCGGCCTCGCCCTCGCCGAGGCCTTCTGCCGGGTCTACATGGGCGTCCACTACCCGACGGACGTCGTCGGCGGCCTCGCCCTCGGCACCGCGGCCGCGCTGCTCCTCGCCCCGCTTGCGCTCGCCCTGCTCACCCCGGTGGTCTCCGCCGTCGCCCGCTCCCCGCGCGGCGCCCGCCTGGTGCGCTCGCGACGCCTCGCCCGGGAGCCCGTGGCAGGGACCGTCGGCATGGCCGAGCCCCGGCTCGGCACCGGGGAGAGCGACCTCGCCGCCTAGGGAGACGCCCGAAGCCGCGTTCTAGGCCTCGGGCGACGCCAGGTGCTCCGTCGCGTCCGTACGGGCCCGCTCACGTGATCTGCGGGCCGGCCCCGTCCAGCCGCAGCTGCACCGGGCTATCGCGAACGACCCGCGCTCCGTGGTCTCCGTCTGATGCACGCCCTCCACGGTACTGCGCGTGACGGCCCGTCCCGACCGTCGTTATCCGGTCGGGCGGGATCCGGTCAGGCAGCGGTACGGCGTTGGGGGTTGGCAGGCGATGGTGGTGCGGAGCGGACGCTGGGACACGGGCGCGTGGGCCGTCGCGGCCCTGATCGGGACGGTCGCGGCCGGCGGATGCGCGGCCCCGGGGGCCGGGGCCGAGCCGGGCGGTGATCCGGTGGGCAGCGTGCGAGGCGCGGCCGAGGCGCTCACCCGGGCCGGCTCGTCGAAGGCGAGCACCGCCATGGAGATGGCCTCGGGCGGCACCCGCGTGACCATCCGCGGCGAGGGGACGTACGACTTCCGCCGCCGCACCGGCAGCCTCCAGGTCGTGCTCCCGAAGGACGCGGCGGGGGAGAACGAGCACCGGCCCATCACCGAGCTGCTCGCCCCGGGCGCGCTCTACATGAAGAACCGGGGGGCCGGTGTGCCGGCCGACAAGTGGGTGCGGGTCGACACCACCACCCTCGACGACGGCAATCTGGTCACCGGCGGCGCCACCGACCCGGCCGCCGCCGCCGAGCTGCTGCGCGGTGCTCGCTCGGCGGCGTTCGTCGGGGAGCTCGACCTCGCGGGGGTCAGGGTGCGTCACTACCGGGGGATCGCGGACATCGCGGCGGCCGCCCGGCTGGCCTCGCCGCAGGTGCGGGGTGCGCTCGCCGCCGCGGCGAAAGGGTTCACCACCGACACCGTCCCCTTCGACGCGTACCTCGACCGGGAGGGACGGCTGCGCAAGGTCCGGCACCAGTTCAGCTTCAGCAACCAGGGCCGTACGGTCGCGGTCGCCTCGACCACCCTGCTGTACGGCTTCGGCGCGCGGGTCAGTGTGACGCTGCCGGAACGGGCCGACATCTACGCCGGGAGGATCAGGGCCTGAGGGACGCGGCCCGCCGATCCGGGCCGGAGCCTCCTGCGAGTCATGCGCAAATGGTCCGGACGTGTCATATGCGCTCCGTGCCCCGCTCCCTACGCTGGGAGACCGAAGGCGGGAGACCGACGTCGGCAGGAAGAGGTGAATCGCATGGCTCCGCCCGGTACCGCGACCGCGCCCGGCGACCCCGAGTGCATCGCCCTGGCCGAGATCGAACTGTGCGGGGAGCTGATCATCGCGGCGTCCGCGGCCGACGAGGAGCGGTTGAGCGCCGACCGCATCGACGAGGTGCTCCGGGTCGGCGCCGGACCGCGCTGAGGTCTCAGGTGCGCATCATGCGCGCGATGGCCTTCGTGGCCTCCTCGACCTTCGCCTCGATCTCGTCGCCGCCCTTGGTCGCCGCGTCGGCGACGCAGTGCCGCAGGTGTTCCTCCAGGAGTTGGAGGGCGAAGGACTGCAGCGCCTTGGTGGAGGCGGAGACCTGGGTCAGGATGTCGATGCAGTAGACGTCCTCGTCGACCATGCGCTGCAGGCCGCGGATCTGGCCCTCGATCCGGCGCAGTCGCTTGAGGTGCTCGTCCTTCTGCTTGTGGTAGCCGTGCACACCGTGGTCGTGCGCGGTGGCGGGAGCGTGCTCGGCCGCCGGCTCGACCGGGTCCCCGGAGGTGAGCTGGTCCGCCTCGGTGGTCGTCATCGCGTCCTCCCGTTGTCCATAAAGGGTGTGTATACCCCTCGTGGGTATATGGTATCGAACCCCGCGAACCGGGGCGGGGGCCCGTGCAGATCACTGTGCCTGATGGGCGACACTGAAGGGACGCCGGTTAGCCGTGGCCGGATGATGCGCCTAGCATCAGCCTGACCGAAACCCAGCACCCCGAGGACCCCACGTGCGATTTCGTCTGACCCCCAGGGAGACGAGCTTCTACGACATGTTCGCCGCGTCCGCGGACAACATCGTCACGGGCGCGAAGCTCCTGATGGAACTCCTCGGAGCGGACACCTCCGCCCGGGCCGAGATCGCGGAACGGATGCGGGCAGCGGAGCACGCCGGCGACGACGCGACCCATGCCATCTTCCACCAGCTGAACTCCTCCTTCATCACGCCGTTCGACCGCGAGGACATCTACTCCCTCGCGTCCTCCCTCGACGACATCATGGACTTCATGGAGGAGGCCGTCGATCTGGTCGTCCTCTACAACGTCGAGGAGCTGCCGAAGGGCGTCGAGCAGCAGATCGAGGTGCTGGCCCGGGCCGCCGAGCTCACCGCCGAGGCGATGCCCAACCTGCGCACGATGGCCAACCTCACCGAGTACTGGATCGAGGTCAACCGGCTCGAGAACCAGGCGGACCAGATCCACCGCAAGCTGCTCGCCCACCTCTTCAACGGCAAGTACGACGCCATCGAGGTGCTGAAGCTCAAGCAGATCGTGGATGTGCTGGAAGAGGCGGCCGACGCCTTCGAGCACGTGGCGAACACGGTGGAGACCATCGCCGTCAAGGAGTCCTGAGCTTCGTGGACACCTTCGCTCTGATCGTGACCATCGGTGTCGCGCTCGGTTTCACGTATACGAACGGATTCCACGACTCGGCCAACGCGATCGCCACCTCGGTGTCGACCCGGGCGCTGACCCCCCGGGCCGCGCTCGCGATGGCCGCCGTCATGAACCTGGCCGGTGCCTTCCTCGGCAGCGGGGTCGCCAAGACGGTCAGCGAGGGCCTGATCGCGACGCCGCAGGGCGACAAGGGGATGGGCATCCTCTTCGCCGCGCTGGTCGGCGCGATCCTCTGGAACCTCGTCACCTGGTACTTCGGTCTGCCGTCCTCCTCCTCGCACGCCCTCTTCGGCGGCATGGTGGGTGCGGCGCTCGCGGGCGGCACGGAGGTGATCTGGTCGGGCGTGCTCGACAAGGTCGTCATCCCGATGTTCGTCTCGCCGGTCGTGGGTCTCCTCGCCGGTTACCTGGTGATGTGCGTGATCCTGTGGCTCTTCCGGAAGGCCAACCCGCACAAGGCCAAGCGCGGTTTCCGCATCGCCCAGACCGTCTCGGCGGCCGGGATGGCGCTGGGCCACGGTCTGCAGGACGCCCAGAAGACGATGGGCATCGTGGTGATGGCCCTGGTCATCGCCGATGTGCAGCAGCAGGGCGACGAGATCCCGGTGTGGGTCAAGATCGCCTGTGCCGTGATGCTCTCGCTCGGTACGTACGCGGGCGGCTGGCGCATCATGCGCACCCTCGGCCGCAAGATCATCGAGCTGGACCCGCCGCAGGGCTTCGCGGCCGAGACCACCGGCGCGTCGATCATGTTCGGCTCGGCGTTCCTCTTCCACGCGCCGATCTCCACGACCCACGTCATCACCTCGGCGATCATGGGCGTCGGCGCCACCAAGCGCGTCAACGCGGTGCGCTGGGGCGTGGCCAAGAACATCGTCATGGGCTGGTTCATCACCATGCCGGCGGCCGCCCTGGTGGCCGCGGTGAGCTACTACGTGGTGGCGCTGGTCTTCGGGTAGGACACCCCCGGAACATGGTTGGGCCCGGCTCCCCTGTGGGGGAGCCGGGCCCATTCGTCGTACGGCGGCACCGCCATGCAGCGCCGTACGACCCACGCGGCGCAGCCGCATGGTCTGTGGGGGCTATCCGAAGCGGCCGGAGATGTAGTCCTCGGTCGCCTGGACGCTCGGGTTGGAGAAGATGCGCTCGGTGTCGTCCAGCTCGATGAGCTTGCCGGGCTGACCGACGGCCGCCAGGTTGAAGAAGGCGGTGCGGTCCGAGACGCGGGCCGCCTGCTGCATGTTGTGCGTCACGATGACGATCGTGAAGCGCTCCTTGAGCTCGCCGATGAGGTCCTCGATCGCGAGGGTCGAGATCGGGTCGAGTGCGGAGCAGGGCTCGTCCATGAGCAGGACGTCCGGCTCGACCGCGATGGCGCGGGCGATGCACAGGCGCTGCTGCTGGCCGCCGGAGAGGCCGGAGCCCGGCTTGTTCAGGCGGTCCTTGACCTCGTTCCAGAGGTTGGCGCCCTTGAGGGAGCGCTCGACGATGTCGTTGAGCTCGGCCTTCTTGTACTTGCCGTTCAGGCGCAGGCCCGCCGCCACGTTGTCGAAGATCGACATGGTGGGGAAGGGGTTGGGGCGCTGGAACACCATGCCGACGGTGCGGCGCACCGCGACCGGGTCGACACCGGTGCCGTACAGGTTCTCGTCGTCCAGCATCACCTTGCCCTCGACGCGGCCACCGGGGGTGACCTCGTGCATGCGGTTCAGGGTGCGCAGGAAGGTGGACTTGCCGCAGCCGGACGGGCCGATGAAGGCCGTCACGGAGCGGGGCTCGACGGTCATGGAGATGTCGTCGATCGCCTTGTGGGCGCCGTAGTAGGCGGAGAGGCCGCTGACGTCGATTCGCTTGGCCATCTGAATCACTTCCAGTTCGCCGCGGTCAGCGGCCGGTCTTGGGGGCCTTCCAGCGGGCGATGCCGCGGGCCACCAGGTTGAGGATCATGACGAAGGCGATCAGGACGAGCGCTGCGGCCCAGGCGCGGGCCACGGCGGCGTCGGTGCCGACCGCGTACTGCTCGTACACGTAGAGCGGCAGGGAGGACTGGGCGCCTTCGAAGGGGTTCGGGTTGATGAGCTTCGTACCGAACACCAGGAGGAGTACGGGGGCCGTCTCACCGGTGATACGGGCGACCGCGAGCATGACGCCCGTGGTGATGCCGCCGATCGCGGTGGGCAGGACCACCTTCAGGATCGTGCGCCACTTGGGGACGCCGAGCGCGAGGGAGGCCTCGCGGAGCTCGTTCGGGACGAGCTTCAGCATCTCCTCGGTGGAGCGGACCACGACGGGCATCATCAGGATCGCGAGGGCCATCGCGCCGGCGAATCCCGAGGGCCCGAAGCCCAGCATCAGATTCCAGGTGGCGAGGATGAACAGGCCCGCGACGATCGACGGGATGCCCGTCATGACGTCGACGAAGAAGGTGACGGCCTTGGCGAGCTTTCCGTTGCCGTACTCGACCAGGTAGACCGCGGTGAGCAGACCGATCGGCGCGGCGATCAGGGTCGCGATGCCGACCTGCTCGATGGTGCCGAGGAGCGCGTGGTAGACGCCGCCGCCGGCCTCGGCGTCGAGGACGCCGTTCATCGAGTGGCTGAGGAAGTACGGGTCGAGGACCTCCAGGCCCTTGCTGATCGTGACCCAGGCGAGGGAGAGCAGCGGGACGACGGCGAGGACGAAGCTGACCCAGATGAGGCTGGTCGCGACGCGGTCCTTGGCCTGGCGGGAGCCCTCGACCTTGGTGGTGATCGCGTACGTGGCGATCACGAAGACCAGGGCGGAGACGAGGCCCCACTGGACCTTGCTGTGCCAGCCGGCGGCGAGGCCGATGCCGCAGCCGGCGGCGATCGAGCCGACCGCGACGGCGGCGGGGGTCCAGCGCGGGAGGCGGGCGTGCGAGAGGGAGCTGCGCGGGGTCGCGGCCACCGGGCGGTCCTGTACGGCGTGGCTCATGCGTTCGCCCCCGAGTACTCCTTGCGGCGCGCGATGATCATGCGGGCGGCGCCGTTGACCAGCAGGGTGATGACGAAGAGGACGAGACCCGAGGCGATCAGGGCGTCCCGGCCGAACTCGTTGGCCTCGTTGAACTTCGCGGCGATGTTCTGGGCGAAGGTGCCGCCGCCCGGGTCGAGCAGGTGGCCCGAGAGCACGAAGCTGGGGGAGAGCACGACGGCGACGGCCATCGTCTCGCCGAGGGCGCGGCCGAGGCCGAGCATCGAGGCGGAGATGATGCCGGAGCGGCCGAAGGGCAGCACCGACATGCGGATGACCTCCCAGCGCGTGGCGCCGAGGGCGAGCGCGGCCTCCTCGTGCATCCGCGGGACCTGGAGGAAGACCTCGCGGGTCACGTTGGTGATGATCGGGAGGATCATGATCGCCAGCAGGATGCCGACGGTGAAGAGGTTGCGGGCGACGCCGTCGCTGGACTTGTCGAAGATGTACGTCCAGCCCAGGTACTGGTCGAGCCACTGGTTGAGGCCGTCGAGGTACGGGACGAGGAAGATCGCGCCCCAGAGGCCGTAGATGATGCTGGGCACGGCGGCGAGCAGGTCGACCACGTACGCGAGCGGCTTGGCCAGCCTGCGCGGCGCGTAGTGCGAGATGAACAGCGCGATGCCGATGGCGACCGGCACGGCGATGAGCATCGCGATGAGCGACGAGACGACCGTGCCGAAGGCGAGGACGGCGATGCCGAAGACCGGCGGGTTGGCCGCCGGGTTCCACTCGAAGGTGGTGAAGAAGTTCGTGCTGTCCTTCGAGATCGCGAGGACGGCGCGATAGGTCAGGAAGACCGCGATCGCGGCCATGATCACGAGAAGGGCGATGCCGGAGCCGCGGGACATACCGCTGAAGACGCGGTCCCCGGGGCGGGACGCGCTCTTGGCGCGCCGGCTCCTTCGTATGTCAGGTGATGAGGTAGCCATCTGTTTTCTCCGGTCTGCGGAGCCGGTACGGACGCTCGGTGGCGTGGGTACGGCTCCTGGCGGCGGTGCACCGGATGCCGGGGACGGTCCGTCAGGTGACGGACCGTCCCCGGCCGGGGGTCAGGACAGGGTCGGGACGATCTCGCGCACCTTGGCGGCGATCTCGGCCGGGAGCGGGGCGTAGCCGGCGTCGGAGAGGACCTTCTGGCCCTCCTCGCTGGCGGTGTAGGTGAGGAACGCCTTCAGGGTCGGCAGGGTGTCCGCCTTGTTGCCCTTGTCGCAGGCGATCTCGTAGGTGACGAGGGTGAGCGGGTAGGCGCCCTCGGCCTTGGTCGTGTAGTCGAGCGAGAGGGCCAGGTCCGAGCCGGTGCCCTTGATCTTGGCGGCGGCGATGGCCTTGGAGGCGTTCTCCGTGGTCGCGGCGACCGGGGCGGCGGCACCGGTGTTGATGCTGACCGTGGAGATCTTGTTGGCGGTCGCGTAGGAGAGCTCGAAGTAGCCGATGGAGCCCTCGGCGTCCTTCACCGCGGTGGCGACACCGGAGGAGCCGTTGGCGGCCTGGCCACCCGGGGCGGGCCACGACTTCGTCTTCGGGTCGTACTTCCAGTCGGCGGCGGCCGTGGCGGAGAGGTACTTGCCCAGGTTCTGGGTGGTGCCCGACTCGTCCGAGCGGTGGAAGGCCTGGATGGTGGAGCCGGGGAGCTTGGCGCCCGGGTTCAGCTTGGCGATCGCCGGGTCGTTCCACTTGGTGATCTTCGTGTCGAAGATCTTGGCCAGGGTGGGGGCGTCCAGGACGAGGTTGTCCACGCCCTCCAGCTTGTAGCCGATGGCGATGGGGCCACCGACCATCGGCAGGTTGACGCCCTTGCCGCCCTTGCAGATCTTCTGCGACTCGGCGACCTCTTCGTCCTTGAGGGCGGAGTCGGAACCGGCCATGGCGACCTGGCCCTGGTTGAACTTGGTGATGCCGCCGCCGGAGCCGATGGCCTGGTAGTTCACCTCGACACCGGAGCAGGCGGCCTGGAAGTTCTTGACCCACAGGTCCATCGCGTTCTTCTGCGCGCTGGAACCCGCGGCGAGCAGCTGGCCCTTGGCGCCGTCGCACTTGATGTTCGACGCGGCCGACGACGTCTTGCCGCCGTCCTTGGTGGGCTCGTTGTTGTTGTCCGAACCACACGCCGAGAGGACGAGCGCGCCGGAGACGACGAGGGCACCGATCGCAGAGGCGCGAAGCCCGTTTCGCGAAAGCTTCACTTTCGGGTGTTCCTTCCAGAAGCCGCCTTGCCGTGGACCTGCTGTCCTGAACGTTCTACGGCGGCGCGTGTCGGGGTGGTGGGTGCGGCACTGGGCCGTGCACCTGGTACAGCCGAAATTAGGCAGATCAGGTGAAGCGGTCGACGGGGGAGGGTGAACGGAAAGTGAACCGTGCCGAAAGGTGGGGTGCGGTCCGGCGTGAGGCTGCCGTGACGGCTCAGGGTCTGTCCGTCGGGTGCGCGGGCCGCGCGCCGCGAGCCCCGGACGGCACGCCCCGGTCGGCTCCCGCCGTGAGGAGGGCGGCGAGCAGTTCGCGGTCCCTCGGCTGGGTCAGGCGCTTGCCGGCCTGCGCCGGAGGCAGCCAGAGGAGGACGTCGACCTCGTGCGTGGGGACGAAGGCGCCGCCGAGGGCCCGGGCGGACCAGTAGGTCACTTCCTTGGGGCGGCCGTGCGCCTCGTAGCGGACCGTGGGAAGGCGCCGGCCCAGCTCGCAGGACTGGCCCGTCTCCTCCCGGATCTCCCGCAGTGCGCATTCAGCCACCGTCTCGCCGCGCTTCACCTTCCCCTTCGGATGCGACCAATCATCATATTTCGGGCGGTGGACGAGTGCGATCTCGATGCCCTCGCCCGAGCCGGCCGGGCGCCACAGGACGCCGCCCGCCGCCAGGACGGGGTCGGGGGCGGTCATGGCACCGGGGCCGTCGCGCGGGCCCAGGCGCGCTGGAAGGCGAAGCGGGCCGCCTCCACCTCGTGCCGCTGGTCGGCGTGGAGGACGCCGAGGGCGTAGGCGGTGGCCGGGGCGATGCGCGGGGTACGGGCGGCCGCCGCCGCGGCGGCCGCGGCCTCGGCGGCGTCCCGGTGCCGGTCCAGCGCCCGCCCGGCCTCGTACAGCACGGGGTCCGGTTCGCCGCCGTGGAGGACCTCGCCGGCGTAGCGGTGCAGGCGGAGCAGGCCGCGCGTCTGGTGCCAGGGGGAGTCCTGGGCCTCGCCGGCGGCCAGGGCGAGGGCCTCGGCGTTGTACGGGTGGGCCGCGCGGGCCAGCGGCAGGGCGGCCACCGCGTCGAGGAGCCGGTGCTCGACCACCGCCGCCGGCGCGTCCAGCACCTCGACGGCGCGGGCCGAGCCGGCCGGGCCGAGCGGCACCTCGGAGGCGAGCAGGGCGACGGAGTCGGCGACGGCGTGGAAGCGGGAGGAGCCCAGGGCCTGGAGCGCGGCGGAGTGCGCGCGGGTGCGGGCGAGGGTGAGCTGGCGGTCGAGGAGCGCGCCGGCGCGGGCGGCGCCGACCGTCAGGCCGCGGCTGCTGCTCTCCGTGCCGCGGGCGGCCGGTACGGGGCCGCTCCCGGTGCTCGACAGGCGGGACAGCGCGTCCATCAGGCGGACGAGCCGGGCGGTGCAGGCCTGCTCCAGGGCGAGGGTGCCGGAGAGCCAGGCCAGCTCGGTGCGGAGCTGGTCCGCCCAGGCCGTGTCGAGGAGCGGCCGGAAGGTGTGGAGGGTGCCGCCGATCCGGCGGGCCGCCGCCCGCAGGGTGCGGGCGGCCTCCCCGGCGCCGGTGGTGTCGGCGCCGCTCTCGGTGTGCAGCCGCAGGCCGCGGAGGAAGTCCGCGGCGCGGGCGTGCAGGTAGGGGGCGAGGACCTGGCCCGCCGAGAGCTCGGACGGGACCTCGGTGCGGGCCTCGGAGCGGAGCTCGGGCGGGGCGTCCGGCACGAGGCCCGGCGGGTGCTCCGAGGTGATGTCAGGGTTGTGCACGCCGGCGCCTCCGCGCGTCGATGAGCATCTCCTGGACGTGCCGGAGCGGCTGGCCCTCGGGGTCGGTCGCGTGCCGCGTCCAGTTCCCGTCCGGGCCGAGGTGCCAGGAGGAGGTGGTGTCGGACATGCCCGTTTCCAGGAGCCTGGTGAGGGCGGCCCGGTGGGCGGGGTCGGCGACCCGGACCAGGGCCTCGATGCGGCGGTCCAGGTTGCGGTGCATCATGTCGGCGCTGCCGAGCCAGACCTCGGGCTCGCCGCCGTTGGCGAAGGCGAAGATCCGGGAGTGCTCCAGGAAGCGGCCGAGGACCGAGCGGACTCGGATGTTCTCCGAGAGGCCGTCGACGCCGGGGCGTACGGCGCAGATGCCGCGGACCCAGATGTCGACGGGGACGCCGGCCTGGGAGGCCCGGTAGCAGGCGTCGATGACGGCCTCGTCGACCATCGAGTTGACCTTGATCTTGACGTAGGCCGGCCGGCCCGCGCGGTGGTGGGCGACCTCCTTGTTGATGCGCGAGACCAGGCCGTCGCGGAGCGACTTGGGCGCGGTGAGCAGGCGCCGGTAGGTCTCGCGGCGGGAGTAGCCGGAGAGCCGGTTGAAGAGGTCGGAGAGGTCGGCGCCGACCTGCGGGTCGGCCGTGAGCAGGCCGAGGTCCTCGTAGAGCCGGGCGGTCTTGGGGTGGTAGTTGCCGGTGCCGACGTGCGAGTAGCGGCGCAGCGTCTCGCCCTCCTGGCGGACGACGAGCGACAGCTTGCAGTGGGTCTTCAGGCCGACCAGGCCGTAGACCACGTGGCAGCCGGCCTCCTCCAGCTTGCGCGCCCACTTGATGTTGGCCTGCTCGTCGAAGCGGGCCTTGATCTCGACGAGGACGAGCACCTGCTTGCCGGACTCGGCGGCGTCGATGAGGGCGTCCACTATCGGGGAGTCGCCGGAGGTGCGGTACAGCGTCTGCTTGATGGCGAGGACGTCCGGGTCGGCCGCCGCCTGCTCCAGGAAGGCCTGGACGGAGGTGGAGAAGGAGTCGTACGGGTGGTGCAGCAGCACGTCCCGCTCGCGCACGGCGGCGAAGATGTCGGGCGCGGAGGCGGACTCGACCTCGGCGAGGTCGCGGTGGGTGCCGGCGACGAACTTGGGGAACTTCAGCTCGGGCCGGTCCAGGGAGGCGATGCCGAAGAGGCCGGTGAGGTCGAGCGGGCCGGGCAGCGGGTAGACCTCGGAGTCGGAGACCTTCAGCTCGCGGACCAGCAGGTCGAGCACGTACGGGTCGATGGACTCCTCGACCTCCAGGCGCACCGGCGGGCCGAAGCGGCGCCGCATGAGCTCTTTCTCCAGGGCCTGGAGCAGGTTCTCGGTGTCGTCCTCCTCGACCTCCAGGTCCTCGTTCCGGGTGACCCGGAACATGTGATGGGCGAGCACCTCCATGCCGGGGAAGAGCTCCTCCAGGTGCGCGGCGATGACGTCCTCCAGGGGGACGTAGCGCTCGGGGGAGGCCTCCAGGAAGCGGGACAGCAGCGGCGGGACCTTGACGCGGGCGAAGTGGCGGTGGCCGCTGACCGGGTTGCGGACGACGACCGCCAGGTTCAGGGAGAGCCCGGAGATGTACGGGAAGGGGTGCGCCGGGTCCACGGCCAGCGGGGTCAGCACGGGGAAGATCCGCTGCCGGAACAGGGTGAAGAGGCGGGCCTGCTCCTTCTCGGTGAGCTCGGGCCAGCGGATGAGGTGGACGCCCTCGTCGGCGAGGGCGGGGGCGACGTCCTGCTGGAAGCAGGCGGCGTGTCGGGCCATGAGTTCGCGCGAGCGGGTCCAGATGAGGTCCAGCACCTCGCGGGGCTGCAGCCCGGAGGCCGAGCGGGTGGCGACTCCGGTGGCGATGCGGCGCTTGAGGCCGGCCACGCGGACCATGAAGAACTCGTCGAGGTTCGACGCGAAGATCGCGAGGAAGTTGGCCCGTTCCAGAAGCGGCGTGGTGGGGTCCTCGGCGAGCTCCAGCACCCGCTCGTTGAAGGCGAGCCAGCTGCGCTCCCGGTCGAGGAAGCGGCCCTGCGGGAGCTCTCCGGCGCTGTCGTCGTCCTCGTACGCGTCGAGGTCGGCGTCGAGATCGGGTTCGAGATCGCTCACCACCCCGTTGACGGCGTTCGGGCGGTGGGCGGCTATGGAACCCAGGGACGGCTGAGGGGCCGTCGGGGTGGACGACTGGACCGGGACCTCGGCGGGCTGCTGCTTCATGACCCCATTCTTCCGCGCGAAGGGGTGGTCGGGCGCGTCGGAGCGGGCCGTGGGGGAGGGAAGTCTCCCTTTGGGAAGTCTCCCCGGGGAGAGGGCCCGGTCGGGCGCGGGCACGGAGCGCTTCATTGCGTGAGCGTCGCAAGCGCGTCTGAATGGCTGGTAACGAGGACGTGACGTGCGGGAATCGGTGGCGGGGCCGCATGGACCCCGCCACCGGCCCGCCCGGGGCCTGCCGGGGGCGGGTCCCCCGGTTCGTTCGGGGCCGTTCCGGGGCGGGCCACACCGTCCGTTCGGGGCCCTGCCGGGCGGCCCGTCCGGGAGCAGGAGTTCGGGGTGATCGAGGTGGCGCTCCCGCGGGGTCCGGCGCGCCCGCCTTCCCCCCCCATGGCGCAGCCCGGGGCCCTCCGCCGCCCAGGCGGTCTCCGGCGTCGTGCGTCGTTCCCCGCGACGAAGGGGCGGCGTCAACCGCCCCCTTCGTACGGCCTGTTACGACTCCGTGCGGTACATCAGGTCCACCGTGTGGGTCCGGAAGCCGAGCCCCTCGTACACCCGCACGGCCGCCGTGTTGTCCGCGTCCACGTACAGCATCGCCGTCGGCAGTGTCTGGGCCGCCAGGTGCCGCAGGCCGATCGCGGTCAGGGCCTTGCCGAGGCCGCCGCCCTGGGCGTCGGGCAGCACGCCGACCACGTACACCTCGCCCAGCTGCTCCTCGGCGTGCACCTTGGTCCAGTGGAAGCCGACCAGCTTCCCCTCCTTCTCCGCGAGGAAGAAGCCCTTCGGGTCGAACCACGGCTCCGCCATGCGGTCGTCCAGGTCCCGCTGGGTCAGCGAGCCCTGCTCGGGGTGGTGGGCGAAGGCGGCCGCGTTGACCGCGAGCCAGGCCGCGTCGTCCTGACCGGGCATGAACGTCCGGATCACGACGTCCGCGGGCGGCGTCGGCTCCGGGATGTCGAGCGGCGTCAACGGGCGCCGCAGTTGCCGCAGTTCGCGGAAGAGGGTCAGGCCGAGCACCTGGGCCAGGTGCCGGGCCGCCGACTTCCCGCCGTGCGCCCAGACCCGCAGCCGCTTGCCGGAGGCGTCGAGCAGGGCGGTGCCGAGCGCCCGGCCGTGGCCGCGGCCCCGGTGCGAGGGGTGCACGACCAGCTCGGCCGCCGGGGCCTCGACCGGGTCGGTCTCCTCCAGCTGGGCGTAGCCGTAGAGGTGGGAGCCCACCGTCAGGAGGAAGTGCCGGACGCCCTCGCGCCGGCCGTGGCGCAGATACAGCCGTCCCTGTTCGGACACGGCGTGCGCGCCGTCGGCGCGGTCGGCGGCCTCCAGGAGTTCGAGCACGTCCTGGACCTGCTCGGGGTTCAGTTCTTCGTAGCTGGTGATCTGCCGTCCGGGTTCGAGGGCCGGCGCCGCGTCGGAAGTCATGTGTACGAGCCTACGGCGGGCACGTGCCGCCTCGCGGGAAGACAAAGGCAACCAGCTCGTAACCGGCCAACCCCTGTTGCGCTACGCGCGTTGACTCTAGGCTGCGCTGGCAGACCGGCCATGCGGCGAAGGGGAGAAACAAGCGCGATGGCAGCCAGGAAGAAGAACACGGCGGGGCGGCGGATTCTCGTCGCCGGGGCAGGCCTTGCCACCATCGGGGCGCTCGTCGCCGCGATGCCGGCCGGTGCGTCGCAGGACGGCGTGGACGCCGCGGGTGCTTCGCACGGCACCAACGGCAAGGGGTGGGGGCGGATGGTCGACGTCCAGCTGCTCTCCTTCAACGACCTCCACGGCAACCTGGAGCCGCCGGCCGGCTCCTCCGGCCAGGTCACCCGGGTCAAGCCGGACGGCACCACCGAGAAGGTCGACGCGGGCGGCGTCGAGTACCTGGCCACGCACCTGCGCCAGGCCCGTCAGGGGAACCGTTACTCCATCACGGCCGCGGCCGGCGACATGATCGGCGCGTCGCCGCTCCTGTCCGGTCTCTTCCACGACGAGCCGACGGTCAACGCGCTCAACGGGCTCGACCTGGACGTCACCTCGGTGGGCAACCACGAGTTCGACGAGGGCGCCGCGGAGCTGGCCCGCATGCAGAACGGCGGCTGCCACCCGACCGCCGGCTGTTACGTGGACGGCAAGACGTTCCGTGGCGCGGACTTCCCCTACCTCGCGGCCAACGTGACGAAGGAGAAGACCGGCAAGCCGCTGCTCGACCCGTACTTCATCTGGGAGAAGGACGGCGTCCGGATCGGCTTCATCGGCGTGACCCTGGAGGGCACCCCGAACGTCGTCACCGCCGAGGGCGTCAAGGGCCTGAAGTTCGGCGACGAGGTCGAGACGATCAACAAGTACACCAAGATCCTGGAGCGCAAGGGCGTCAAGTCCATCGTCGCCCTGGTCCACGAGGGCGGCCTGCCGGCCTCGCAGGCCGTCAACTACAACTGCGACGGGGACGGCGACGGCGAGGGCGAGGGCGTCTCCGGCGCCATCGTCGACATCGCGAAGAACGTCTCGCCGCAGGTCGACGCGCTGGTCACCGGCCACACCCACCAGGCGTACGTGTGCAGCATCCCGGACCCGGCGGGCAAGCCGCGCCTGGTCACCTCGGCGTCCTCGTTCGGCAAGCTCTACACCGACACGACGCTGACCTACGACCGCCGCACCAGGGACATCGTCCGCACCGCGGTCGCCTCGGCGAACCACGTCGTCACCCGTGACGTGCCCAAGGCCGCGGACATGACCAAGCTGATCGCGGACTGGCAGACGCTCGCGGCCCCGATCGCCGGCCGGCCCCAGGGCTACATCGCCGCCGACATCAACGGCCGCGGCTCCACGGCGTACGAGAAGCCGCTCGGCGACGTCATCGCCGACGCGCAGCTCGCGGGCCTGTCCCCGGCCGACAAGGGCGGCGCGCAGCTGGCCCTGATGAACCCGGGCGGCATCCGTGCCGACCTGGTCTACAAGCAGGCCGGCGCCGAGGGCGACGGGGTCGTGACTTACGGCGAGTCCTTCACCGTCCAGCCGTTCACCAACATGATGAACGTGGTCGACCTCTCCGGCGCGAACCTGATCGCCGCGCTGAAGCAGCAGGTCAGCGGCTCGAACCTGAACTCCGTCAAGATCCTCCAGGTCTCGAAGGGCCTCACCTACACGCTCGACATGACGAAGGCGGGCGCGGACCGCGTCGTCGACGGCAGCATCAAGCTGAACGGTGAGCCGATCGACCCGGCGAAGACCTACCGCGTCGCGATGAACGAGTTCCTCGCGGGCGGCGGCGACGGGTTCCCGGCCCTGGCGACCGGCACCAACAAGCTGGTCGGCGCCTCGGACCTGGACGTCTTCAACGCCTACCTGGCGGCGAACTCCTCGCCCTCGGCGCCGCTGCAGGTGCCGGCGGCGAACCGGATCACCGTCGTGCAGTAGACGGCGACGCCGCCTCCGGGCGGCAGCCGGACGAACGGAAGGGTGGTGCCCGCCTCGGCGGGTGCCGCCCTTCCGGCGTTTCCGGGACGGCCCGTGGCGGGGCGGCGGGGGCCGGCTCGGCGGGGGCCTCGGCCGCGGGGGGCGGGGCGGGCGAGGGCCGGCCTCGGCTCGGTGCACGGGGCGCTGCCGAGCGGGGTGATGCTGCAGGGGCTGACGGATCCCCAGGCGGCCCCGGACGCCACGAGATCGCCGCCGGGCTGCGCGCGCTCGCGGACCGGATCGCCCCGGCGGAGCGACCGGCTCCGCGTACCCGACGGTAACTGCTCCGCGCAGGGCTATGGCAGGAGCACGTCAAGCAGTGCCATAGTGCCGCCCATGGACCGACGACGCTTTCTCGCGGGCGCCGCCGCAGCCGGTGCCGCCCTCATCGTGGGCACCCCCTCCGCCCGGGCGGCCACCGCCCTCGGGACGCAGGACTGGATGGCTGCCCACGGCGACCCCACCCCGCTCCAGAAGCTCACGATCCCCGGCACCCACGACTCCGGCGCCCGCTTCGGCGGCCTCTGGACCGAATGCCAGAACACCACCATCGCCCAGCAACTGGACAGCGGCATCCGGTTCCTGGACGTGCGGTGCCGGGTGACCGGGGGCTCCTTCGCCGTCCACCACGGGTCCTTCTACCAGAACCTCATGTTCGGCGACGTCCTCGTCGCCTGCGCGAACTTCCTCGCCGCCCACCCCTCCGAGACCGTCCTCATGCGGGTCAAGCAGGAGTACTCCTCCGAGTCCGACGCCACCTTCCGCGCGGTCTTCGACGACTACCTCGACAACCGCGGCTGGCGCCCCCTCTTCCGGATCGGCTCCGGCGTGCCCACCCTCGGCGAGGCCCGCGGACGGGTCGTCCTCCTCGCCGACAACGGCGGCCTGCCGGGCCTGCGCTGGGCGGACGGCACGTACTTCGACGTGCAGGACGACTACCAGGCCGAGCCCTTCGCCAAGTGGCCCAAGATCCGCGACCAGTTCCGCAAGGCCGCCGGCCGGCCCGGCCCCTTCTACGTCAACTTCGTGTCCACCGCGGCCGGACTCCCGCCGCGCTGGAACGCCGACCGCCTCAACCCGCAGGTCCACTCGCTCCTCGACGGCGAGGGAGCCGGCTGGAAGGGGCTGGGGATCGTCCCGATGGACTACCCCCACACCCGTTCAGGACTCGTCGAGTCCCTCATCCGGCACAACTGACCGCCCTTCGTCCACCGCCGGCGGCGGTGTCGGCGCCCCCGGCAGCCGCACCGTCGCCACCGTGCCGCCGCCCTCCGCCGCCGCGAGCTCCACCGAGCCGCCCGCCTGACCGACCGTGCGCGCCACGATCGACAGACCGAGCCCCGAGCCCGGCAGGCTGCGCGCCGACGGGGAGCGCCAGAAGCGGTCGAAGACGTGCGGGAGTTCCTCGGGCGCGATGCCGGGTCCGTGGTCGCGCACGGTCAGCTCCCCGCGCATCAGACGCACCTCGACCGTCCCGCGCGGCGGCGAGAACTTCACCGCGTTGTCCAGGACGTTCACCAGCGCGCGCTCCAGCCCGGCCGGCTCCGCCCGTACGTACCAGGGCGCGAGGTCCGTCTCGAAGCCGAGCTCCGGGCCGCGCAGCCGCGCGCGGTCGAGGGCCGAGCGCAGGATCGTGTGCAGCGGCACCACCTCCAGCGGGCCGGGCGTCACCGCCTCCGGCCGGGACAGCTCCTGAAGGTCGCCGATCAGCGCCGCCAGTTCCGTCATCTGCGCCTTCACCGAGGCCATCAGCGCCCGCCGGTCGTCCGGCGGCAGCGCGCGGCCGGTCTCCTCGCTGCGGGCGAGGAGCTCGATGTTCGTACGGAGCGAGGTCAGCGGCGTGCGCAGCTCGTGGCCCGCGTCCGCGATCAGCTGCGCCTGCCGGTCCCGGGAGGTCGCGAGCGCCGCGGTCATCGCGTTGAAGGAGCGCGAGAGCCGGGCGATCTCGTCCTCGCCCTCCACCGGGATCCGCACCGTCAGGTCCTCGGTCGCCGCCACGTGCTCGACCGCCCCGGTCAGCCGGTCCACGGGCGCCAGACCCGTCCGCGCCACCCACAGACCGGCCGCGCCCGCGCCGACGACACCGATGCCGGAGACCAGGAGCAGCACCCAGCCGAGCGTCGACATCGAGTTGTCCACCTCGGACAGCGGTCGGGCGAGCGAGACGGCCATGGCGGGCCGGTTCGGGTCGGCGTAGGTGAAGACGCGCATCTCGCGCCCGTCCTCGTCCCTCGTCGTGTGCAGCGCGTCCGTGAGCAGCCCGCGGGCCACCGCCACGTCCGAGGTCTGCGCCGGGATCGGCGCCCTGCCGGACGTGCAGACCGTGCCGTCGACCAGGATCACCTGCACCGTGTACGGCGGCAGCGGCGGGGCCTGCCGGCCGTTCCGGCAGCCGGCGAGGACGAGGTTCAGATAGCCGTTGTCCACCTTGCTGTTGCGCAGCGCCGAGTCCAGCTCGTGCTCCAGCTGCGCCCGCGTCACGAACCAGCAGGCCAGCGAGACCGCCGCCACCGCGACGGCCACCGCGAGCGCGGTGAGCAGGGCCAGCCGTGAGCGCAGCGGGCGGGACCGGAACCAGGCGACGGGGCCGGTCATTCCCCGCCTCCACCGCCGCCGCGCAGCACGTAGCCGACCCCGCGCACGGTGTGGACGAGGCGCGGCTCGCCGCCGGCCTCCGTCTTGCGGCGCAGGTACATCACGTACACGTCGAGCGAGTTCGAGCTGGGTTCGAAGTCGAAGCCCCACACGGCCTTCAGGATCTGCTCACGGGTGAGGACCTGCCGCGGATGGGCCAGGAACATCTCCAGGAGCGTGAACTCGGTCCGGGTCAGCTCCACCGGGCGCCCGCCGCGCGTCACCTCCCGGGTGGCCAGGTCCATCCGCAGGTCCTCGAAGGACAGCACCTCGCCCTCGGCGGCCGCCGGGGCGGCGGACGCGCTGTACGAGCTGCGCCGCAGCAGGGCGCGGATCCGGGCGAACAGCTCGTCGAGCTCGAAGGGCTTCACGAGGTAGTCGTCGGCGCCCGCGTCGAGCCCGGTCACCCGGTCGCCGACGGTGTCGCGGGCGGTCAGCATCAGGATCGGCACGGTCGAACCGGCGGCCCGGATCCGGCGGGCCGCCGTCAGGCCGTCCATACGGGGCATCTGGACGTCGAGGACGACCAGGTCGGGGCGGTACGACTCCATCCTGGCCAGCGCGTCGAGTCCGTCGACGGCGTCCTCGGTGCCGTATCCCTCGAAGGCGAGGCTGCGGCGGAGCGCCTCCCGCACCGCGGGCTCGTCGTCGACGATGAGGATGCGTTCGGCGCCTTCGGATGCGTATCGCTGTCCCGTCATGGGCTCAGCGTCCCACGTGCTCAGCCGGCACCGCCCGAGCGCAGGTCGTCGAGGTCGGCCTTGAGGGTGTTCACCGGGATCGCGAATCCGAGACCGACGCTGCCGGCCGAGGAACCGCTCGAGGAACTGGGCGAATACATGGCCGAATTGATTCCGACGATCTCGCCGTTCATATTGATCAACGCGCCGCCGGAATTCCCCGGATTCAGCGAGGCGTCGGTCTGGATCGCCTTGTACGTGGTCTTCGACGAGCCGGTGTCGCCGTTGAACTGCTGTCCGCCGAACTCGAACGGCCAGCCCTGGCGCGGGTCGTACTGCCGCCCCTGGCTCTCGTCCCGGCCGCCGTCGTCCTTGGCGACGGTGACGTCGCGGTCCAGGGCGGAGACGATGCCGCTGGTGACGGTGCCGGTCAGACCCTCGGGGGAGCCGATCGCGACGACCTCGTCACCGACCCGCACCCGCGACGAGTCCCCCAGCGTCGCCGCCTTGAGGCCGGAGGCGCCCTTCAGCTTGACGAGCGCCAGGTCCTTGTCGGGGTCCGTGCCGACGACCTCGGCGTCGTAGGTCTTCCCGTCGGAGGTCTGCACCGTGACCTGGGAGGCCCCGGAGACGACGTGGTTGTTGGTGACGATCTCGCCGTCGCCGGTGATGATCACGCCCGAGCCGGTGGACCTGCCGGCGCTCGAACTCGCGGAGATCTCCACGATGGAGGGCGAGACGGCCTGGGCGACCCCGGCGACCGTGCCCTTGTCGCCCGCCGACACGGTCGTGCCGTTCACCGCGCTCGACGCGCTCGTGCCGCCGTCGGCGGTCCACTGCTGGACGAGGGTCGCGGTGCCGCCGCCGATCACCGCGGCGGCCAGCGCCACGGCGGCCATCAGGCCGACGCCGCGGCGGGCCCGGCGGTGCGGGGTGGGGGCGGCCGGGAAGGCGCCCGCCGGCCCGGCCGGCCCCATGGGCGGCGGGACGTGGGCACCGGACGGTACGTGCCCACCGGACGGCCAGACCGTGGTGCCGGGCTCGGTGGTGATCGGCTGCGCCGGGTCGTACGGCGGCCTCGGCGGGTAGTACGGCTGCTGCTGTGGCTGGGGCTGCGTGTCGTCCGTCATGACCACGACTCTCGGAGCCGTACATGAGAACGGTCTGAGGAGGGGCTGAGAAGCCCGACAGAACCCTGTATGCCCGAAATAAAGACGGGCGCCCGGCCGGGGTGCGAGGGCCTCGCCCCCGCCCCGGGGGCGCCCGGTGCGGCTCAGCCGCAGCCGCAGGAGCGGCGGACGATCAGCGCCGACGGGAACTGCCTGACCCGCTCGCGCCGCGACCCGGCGACCCGCAGCGAGTCGTCGAGGACCAGATCCACCGCCGCCCGGGCCATCGCCGGGCGGTCCGAGTAGACCGTGGTCAGCGGCGGGTCGCTCAGCGCCGCCTCCTTGACGTCGTCGAAGCCCGCCACCGCGAGCTCCGACGGCACGTCGATCCGCAGCTCGCGGGCCGCCCGCAGCACCCCGAAGGCCTGGTCGTCGGTCGAGCAGAAGATGGCCGGCGGCCGGTCGGGGCCCGAGAGCACCTCCAGCGCGATCTTGTACGCGTCGTAGCGGTTGTACGGCGCCTGGAAGAGCCGGCCCTCGATCGACAGGCCGGCCTCCTGCATGGCGCGCCGCCAGCCCTCCTCGTGGTCGGCCACCGGGTCGCCGACGGCCGGGGTGTTCGGGATGCCGCCCATGCAAGCCACGTACGGGTACCCGTGCTCCAGGAGGTGCCGGGTGGCGAGCTGGGCACCGCCGATGTCGTCGGTCACGACGGCGACGTCGTCGATCGCCTCGGGGCGCTCGTGCAGCAGCACCACACGGGCGTCCCAGGCCTCGATCTCGCTCGCCGCCTGCTCGCTCATGCCCTGGCTGACCAGGATCAGTCCGGAGACCCGCATGCCGAGGAAGGCGCGCAGATAGTGGATTTCGCGCTCGGTGCGGTAGTCGGAGTTGCCGACGAGCACCATCTTCCCGCGCTCGGCGGCGGCCTGCTCGACCGCGTGCGCCATCTCCGCGAAGAACGGCTGCCGCGCGTCCGGCACGACCATGCCTATGAGGTCGGTCCGCCGGGACGCCATGGCCTGGGCGACCCGGTCGGGCCGGTACCCCAGCTCCTTGATGGCGGCGAGGACACGCTCGCGCGTGGCCGGGGCGACCGGCCGGGGTCCGTTGTTGATGACGTAACTCACGACCGCGGTCGAAGTACCCGCCAGTCGCGCTACGTCATCCCGCGTCACCTTGGCCACGCGCGGAAGTCTACGCGTGGTGACCTAGCTACCGGCAGGTCGCACTGTGGCGTACGCCACGTTAACGGTCCTCCACGGGAGTGAGTTCCCGCGTGTCCTCCTTGACGCGCGCCTCGGCCCGCGCCTCCGGCCGCCCCTCCGTGCGGTCCGGCTTCTCCGGCGTCACGAAGCGGTAGCCGACGTTGCGGACGGTGCCGATGAGCGACTCGTGCTCGGGGCCGAGCTTCGCCCGCAGCCGCCGGACGTGGACGTCGACCGTTCGGGTGCCGCCGAAGTAGTCGTAGCCCCACACCTCCTGCAGGAGCTGGGCGCGGGTGAAGACCCGGCCCGGGTGCTGGGCGAGGTATTTGAGGAGCTCGAACTCCTTGAAGGTGAGGTCCAGGACCCGGCCCTTGAGCTTGGCGCTGTACGTGGCCTCGTCGACCGACAGGTCGCCGTTGCGGATCTCCATCGGGGAGTCGTCCGCGACGATCTGCTGGCGGCCCATCGCGAGCCGCAGCCGCGCCTCCACCTCGGCCGGGCCCGCCGTGTCCAGCAGCACGTCGTCGATGCCCCAGTCGGCGGTGACGGCCGCGAGGCCGCCCTCCGTCACGACCAGGACCAGCGGACAGCCGGGGCCGGTGGAGCGCAGCAGCTGGCAGAGGGAGCGGATCTGCGGCAGGTCGCGCCGCCCGTCCACGAGGATCACGTCGGCACCCGGCGTGTCCACGAGCGCGGGCCCCTCG
Organism: Streptomyces sp. NPDC048018; assembly: GCF_043202995.1. NCBI lineage: Bacteria > Bacillati > Actinomycetota > Actinomycetes > Kitasatosporales > Streptomycetaceae > Streptomyces > Streptomyces sp. NPDC048018. The sequence goes on along the minus strand of NZ_JBIDBK010000004.1, from coordinate 789,337 downwards.
GCGGGTGCCACGCGCACGTTGTGCAGCAGCAGACCCAGGGCGGGAAGCACCTCGGTCGACGGCTGGAGGGCGTTGGTGAGCAGCAGCAGAGAGCTCATCGCGTCCCCCCTGCCGGGGTCGCGTGTGTCGTCGGTCGGTCGTGCGTCGTTCGCTCGTCCATGACGTCGGTTCCTCCTCGGTCCCTGCGAGGACGTCTGCGGCACTGCTGGGTCGCTCACGTGTGGCTCTCGCGCCCCGAGAGCGTTTGTTCATCTGCTCGTAACAACGGTCGGAAAACACAAAAGGACCCGGGGGCTGCGTTGCCCGGATCCTCTGACAGCAGAATAGCTCACATGACTTCCGCGGCAGAGGGCCGATTTCACATGGTGGATGTTTCCTCGCTCACTTCCGTCACCCGGCGCGCCATCCTGCGCACTGTTGACCATGTCCGGATCGAGGCGGTCTACGAACCCTGCACGGCCAGTGTCACCGATACGGCGGTCGTGGTGGCGCACGGCTTCACCGGCTCGGTCGACCGGCCCGCGCTGCGGCGCGCCGCCCAGGTCCTGCGCCGCCATGCGAACGTCGTCACCTTCTCCTTCCGCGGCCACGGCCGCTCCGGCGGCCTCTCCACCGTCGGCGACCGCGAGGTCCTCGACCTGTCCGCCGCCGTCCGCTGGGCCCGTGAGCTCGGCCACGCGCGCGTGGCGACGGTCGGCTTCTCGATGGGTGGCTCGGTCGTGCTGCGGCAGGCCGCCCTGGAGCGGGGGACGGACGCCCGCCCGGACGCCGTGGCCGCCGTCTCCGCCCCCGCCCGCTGGTACTACCGGGGGACCCCGGCCATGCGCCGGGTGCACTGGGTGATCACCCGGCCGGTGGGCCGGCTGGTCGGGCGCTACGGGCTCGGCACCCGGATCGACCGCCGGGACTGGGACCCGGTGCCGCTCGCACCGTTCGAGGCGGTGCCGCTGATCGCACCCACCCCGCTGCTCGTCGTGCACGGCGACCGCGACCCGTACTTCCCGGTCGACCACCCCCGGATGCTGGCGGCCGCGGCGGAGGCCGCGGGCACCCCGCTGGAACTGTGGCTGGAGCGGGGCATGGGCCACGCCGAGAACGCCGCCGCCGACGAACTGCTCGACCGCCTCGGGACCTGGCTCACCCGGCCATAGCCCATCATGGGGGGCGGCGCGCACACGAACGAAGGGAGTGCCGTCATGGCAGCGGGAACCATCCGCTACTGGGCCGCCGCGAAGGCCGCCGCCGGAGTCGCCGAGGAGCCGTACGCCGCCGAGACCCTCGCGGAAGCGCTGGCCGCGGCCCGCGAGCGGCACCCGGGCGAGCTGACGCGGGTCCTTTCGCGCTGCTCGTTCCTGATCGACGGCGATCCCGTCGGGACCCGCGCGCATGAGACGGTACGGCTGGCCGAGGGCGGCACGGTCGAGGTGCTCCCCCCGTTCGCAGGAGGGTGAACCGCACACCATGAGCAGTGATCAGCAGTACCCGTACGCGCCGCAGGACGACCCGCACGGGGCCCCGCAGGACGGTCAGCCGTACGACCCCGGCGTCACCCAGACGTGGGAGGGCCAGACCTGGGACACCCAGTACCAGCCCACCGTCCGTCCCCGGCCCGAGGCACAGCGGCCCGCGCCGCCGCCGGCGTCCTACGACACGGCCCACCTGCCGCCGCAGCACCAGTCCGCGCAGCCCCACGCGCCCTCCGCGCAGCAGCCGTACGTCACCGGCGGCCACCCGCTGCCGCCCGAGACCGCCTTCCCGCCCGCGCACGGGACTCCCGCGCACGAGGCGGGAGCCTACGGGACCGCCGCGTACGGGGTTCCCGCCTACGAGGCGCCCGCCTACGGGGCTGCCGCGCACGAGGCGCCCGCTTACGAGGCTCCCGCGTACGGGGCGTACGCGGCTCCGGCACCGGAGCCGGTCACGGCCGCCCAGGAGCAGTCGGCCGCCCACGAGCAGGCAGCCGTGCCGGAGCCCGGCCCCGCCTACTCCACGCCCACCATCGGCGGCAACACCCGGATCTCCGACGCCCAGCGCGCCCGCGCCGAGGGCCGGTCGCCGATCATCGAGCCGGGGATGCAGCCGGCCGCCCTGACGGCGGTGCTCGGCGTGCTGCTCGCCGCGGGCGCGGCCGTCGGCCCGTACGCGCTGCTCGTCCCGCTGCTCCTGCTGCAGGCCGTCACCGCCGCCGGCTGGTTCCGGCTCAACGGCATGTGGCCCGCCCGGCAGGGCATCGCCCTCGCCTTCCTCGGCGGCGTCGTCGCCGACGTGGCACTGCTCGCGGCCGGCCGGGAGCACGCGCCCGCCGCGATCCTCGGCACGCTCGGCGTCTGGGTGCTGCTCACCCTCGTCCTGCAGCTGCGCAGCCACGCCGACCCCGACGAGCGGATGTACGGCCTCATGGCCACGGTCGCCTCGGCGGCCCTCACGGTCCTGGCCGCCGGGCACCTCGGTGCGGAGCCGGACGCCGTCGTGGTCGGGGCCGTCGCGGTCGCCGCCGCCGTCCTCGCCCGGGCGGTCCCGCTGCCCGGCCCGGTCTCCGTGGTCGTCGCCCTGCTCGCCGCCGCGGGCGGCGGCGTCGCGGCCGGCGGCTTCACGGACCTGGGCGTCTCCGGGGCGCTGCTCGGCCTCGGCGCCGGGGTGTGCGCGCTGGTCGGCCTGCGGGCGGCCAGCTACGACTACCCGTCGCGGTTCGTGCACATGACGGCGGGCGTGGCGCTGCCGCTGACCGCCGCCGTGCCCGCCGTCTATCTGCTGGGCAGGGCACTCGCGTAAGTGCTCCCGCGCACCCGGGGGAACCGACCGGCCTCCCGACACGTCGATCTTCGTGTCGGGGGGCCGGACTCGTGATCAGGGGGCAGAAACGCATGCGAGCACTGCGGATGGTGCTGATCCTCGCCGTGGTGCTCGGCGGGTTGCTCGTCGGCGCGGACCGGATCGCCGCGTCGTACGCGGAGTCGGAGGCGGCCGACGCGGTGCGGCTGGGGGCGGCGAAGGCGGAGTCCACCGACGTCGACATCAAGGGCTTCCCCTTCCTCACGCAGGTGGCCGGCCGGCGCTTCGACGAGGTCGAGGTGCGGCTCACCGGGGTCCGGGCGACGGCGGGCGGCCGCCCGGTCAGGATCGGCGAGCTCACCGTCGGGCTGCACGACGTCACCCTGGACGGGGACTACGCGATCGAACGGGCCGGCAGCGCCGACGGCACCGCCCTCATCTCGTACGAGGACCTCGCCGCCGCCTCGGGGCGCGACGCCCGGGTGGGCTACGGCGGCAACGGGAAGGTGAAGGTCACCGGCGGGGTGCGCATCCTCGGCCGGACGATCACCCGCAGCGTGCTGTCCACGGTGACGCTGGTCGGCGGCGACACCCTCCGGGTGCGGGCCGACGAGGTGCCCGGTGAGGGCATCCCGCTCCTGGAGGACAGGGTGCGTTCGGTGACCGACTTCGACCGGCGGATCGAGGGGCTGCCGAAGGGCATGCGCCTGACGGGGGTCGAGGCGCGCGCGGACGGTCTGGCGGTCACGGTGACCGGCCGGAACGTGGCCCTGAAGGCGGGCTGAGAACCCCGCTGATCACATTCTGAGACGCGGGAGTCCGATCCGCAGAAGCCCCGGCGAAGGGCCGGGCCGCGGACGCTCCGGAGGGGATCGGCACCCCCTCCCCATCCCACATCCCGGACGATCGCGTCTCAAAATACGACACGCCGGTGACACGGCCGCCTGTCCGTCCCTACGATCGTGGGCATGAAGCGACAGGCGGATCTCACGAAGCGGCGGGCAGTAGACCTGTGCCGCATCGCCGCCATGCTCTGTCGCACCGTCTGAGCGGGACGCACTGCTCCCGCATTCCTCAGGCCCTACGACGCCATGTCGGGGCCACCCCGCGCAGTCGTACGCGTCATCCCCGCACGAGCCGACGCGTACCCGCACCACCCCTGCACGCACCGCCGCACACTGCCCCGGAGGAGAAACAGCATGGCTCGCAGCGACGTCCTGGTCGACGCCGACTGGGTCGAGGCCAACCTCGACAACCCCCAGGTCGCCATCGTCGAGGTGGACGAGGACACCTCGGCCTACGACAAGAACCACATCAAGAACGCGATCCGCATCGACTGGACCAAGGACCTCCAGGACCCGGTCCGCCGCGACTTCGTCGACCAGGAGGGCTTCGAGAAGCTCCTGTCCGCCAAGGGCATCGCGAACGACACGACGGTCGTCCTCTACGGCGGCAACAACAACTGGTTCGCGTCCTACGCCTACTGGTACTTCAAGCTCTACGGCCACCAGGACGTCAAGCTCCTCGACGGCGGCCGCAAGAAGTGGGAGCTCGACTCCCGCGACCTGGTCGACGGCTCCGAGGTCCCGAACCGCCCGGCGACGGACTACAAGGCCCAGGCCCAGGACACCTCCATCCGCGCCTTCCGCGACGACGTCGTGGCCGCGATCGGCACCCAGAACCTCGTCGACGTGCGTTCGCCCGACGAGTTCTCCGGCAAGCTGCTCGCCCCGGCGCACCTCCCGCAGGAGCAGTCCCAGCGCCCCGGCCACGTGCCGAGCGCCAAGAACATCCCGTGGTCGAAGAACGCCAACGACGACGGCACCTTCAAGTCGGACGAGGCCCTGAAGGCCCTCTACGCCGACGAGAACGTCGACCTGGCGAAGGACTCCATCGCCTACTGCCGCATCGGCGAGCGCTCCGCGCTCACCTGGTTCGTCCTGCACGAGCTGCTCGGTGTCGAGAACGTCAAGAACTACGACGGCTCGTGGACCGAGTACGGCAGCCTCGTCGGCGTGCCGATCGAGCTCGGCTCCGGCAAGTAAGCCCCCGGATCCGGATCTGCCGGAACCTCCCCAGGACCCTCCCGGGACCCCGGACCCCTCCGGGACCCGGGGCCTCCCGGTATCCCCGGATCCCCGTCATCCGGACCCCTCGACCGTAAGGAACCCAAGAACATGTGTGGAGCGCAGCCCGGCGGCCCCGACGCCTCGACGATCAAGCCCGGTGAGACCACGATCCAGGGCTACGTGACCAAGGACGGCGAGCCCGTCACCGGTTACGTCCGCCTCCTCGACTCGACCGGCGAGTTCACGGCCGAGGTCCCGACCTCCGCCACCGGCCAGTTCCGCTTCTACGCGGCCGAGGGCACGTGGACCGTCCGCGCCCTGGTGCCCGGCGGCACCGCCGACCGTCAGGTCGTGGCCCAGCACGGCGGCCTGGCCGAGGTCGCCATCGCGGTGTGACACCGCACCACCGAACGGCCGGAGGGCCGTGCCTCCTGGGGGGTTGGACGCCGACCAGGACTCGGGGCACGGCCCTTCGGTCTGTCCGGGAGCGCGCCGCCGACGTACGCTGAAGGTGTGTACGCACGGCGACGGCGCGTCTACTTCTGGATGATGGGCGTCTGCCTGGTGCTCTTCGTGGGCGCCTGGGCCGTCGTGCGCCTGTTCTCGGTGCCGGCGGCCATCGCGATGTGCGTGGTCGCCATGGTCATCCCGCCCGTCGCGGCCATGGTCGCGAACCGGCGCGGCCCGGACGACCGCTGGTGGGACGACCCGAGCGGCGACCGGCAGTCCGACGAGTGGTGGGACGAACTGGACGGCAGGAAGCCGCCGGACAAGTGAGCCCGCCGGCCCGGCGCCGAAGGGAGCGGGCCCGGGGCGGCCGGAGCCGGTCTTCCGGATCAGGCCTAGTAGACGAGCGCCTGCGTGCCGTCCGCCATCGCCTCCTGGACGAAGACCTGCGCGCCCGCGATGCGGACGCCCTTCAGGACGTCGTCCTCGGTGATCTCGCGGCGGGCCGCGCACTGCGTGCAGAGCGTCACCCGGCCGGCGGACAGGATCGAGTCGATCAGGTCGGGCAGCGGCGCGGCGTGCGGGAGTTCGAACTCGGCCGCGCGGCCCGGGAGGGCGAACCACGAGGACTCGCCGGTCAGCCACAGCGAGACCTCGACACCGCTCGCGACGGCGACGGCGGCCACGGTGAAGGCCTGGGAGCAGCGTTCGGGGGCGTCGGCCCCGGCGGTCACCTTGATCACGAGCTTCTTCGCCATATGCCGAACTGTAATGCGGGGCGAGGCAACCTCGTGCACCCCTCGCGTGTCATCTGGGCGCGCGGGTAACGGAATCCGCGCTTCTCGTCTCGTGGGGGGACTCTTTTGGAAGGCACGGAAGCGGTCGAACCCGCTCAGAACACCCCGGCACCCGCGCCGGATCCCGCACCCATACCCGCACCGGTGCCGGTTTCCGCCCCGGCCCCGGCCCCGGCCCCGGATCCGTCTGCGGCCCCGGACGAGGCGCCGAAGCGCCGCCGTACCGGCCGGACACTCGCCCTGATCGCCGTCGCCGCCGTCCTGGGCGTCGTCGGCGGCACCGCCGTCGGCTACGGCATCCAGGCCGACCGCGAACCGACCGCACTCCCGCCCCTCAACCAGCCCGGCCTCGCCCACCCGGCGAAGCCGCTGCCGGAGGGGCAGAAGCCGGCGCCGCTGTCGGCGGCGGAGGACCGCGGTCTGCGGACCGAGGGGGACCTGCGCACGCTGCTGCTGCCGAAGCCCCCGGGCGCCAAGAAGGTCGGCATCGTTCCGGAGGACGGCTGGCAGGGCCTCGCGGCGTACGTCGATGACTACGACAATCCCTCGGAAGCGTTCGAGTACCTGCTGGACAGCGGCTTCCGCAGGGTCGCCAGCTCGGCCTGGCGCACCGGCGAGTACAAGATCACGCAGATCAACCTGGTGCAGTTCCGCGCGGACAGCGGCCAGGGGGCCGCCGAGCACGCCGAGGACCAGCGCCGGTTCATGGAGGACGAGTCCGGCTACGGCACGCCGGTCAAGGGCAGCAGGGACGGCCGTACCTACCTGCTCCCCGTCGAGCGCAAGGCCGGCTACCGGGACTTCTACCAGGCCCGCGCCTATCTGCACCGCGGCGACGTCATGATCGAGATCTTCGTGGGGGACACCAGGAAGATCAGCCAGGAGGAGATCTCCTCCCTGGCCGAACGACAGCTGGAGCGCCTGTGAGCGAGCAGACGACCCCGACCCCCGGCGCCGCGGCACCGCCCGCCGTGCCCGCGGTCGACGGCGGCACGCCGGTCACGGCCGTCGCCGGACCCGACGCCGTCGTGCCCGCCCCGCGCAGGCCGCGCCGCCTGTTCCCGTACGTCCTCGGCGGTGTGCTCCTGCTCGGCGTCGCGGCCGGCGGGACGTACACCGGCGTGACCGTGGCCGGGGCCGACCGCCATGCGCCGACGTTCGGCTGGGAGGAGCCGGTCGCGGACGGCGAGAGCAAGGACCCGGCGGCGGACACCGCCCTGCGCGGCCGGACGTCGACGCCCCTGAGCAAGCTGCTGCTGCCCGTCCCCGACGGGTACGTGCTCGGCCCGGATGTCGAGCAGTACGGCAACGACGGCGAGCTCTCCTCGCGCGACGCGACCGCACTGCTCAAGCAGCAGGGCAAGGGCCTCGCGGGCAAGAAGCGCCGCGAGTTCGACCAGCGGATCGAGAAGCTCGGCATCCAGGGCATCGCCGTGCGCTCCTACGCCTCCGACGCGGTCGTGGTCGACGTGCAGATCGTGCAGATGAAGGACAAGCGGTTCGGTACGGAGATGCGCAGGATGCAGAGCGAAATCGCGCGCCTCCTGAAGCTTCCCAAGGGACCGAGGATCGAGGGCCACCGGGACGTGTCCTGCTTCGGAATGCCGAAGCCGAAGGACGACGACGAGGCCGAGGACGACGGCGACAGCGGGGTCGACGGCATGGTCTGCAGCGCGTCCGAGTCCGACTACTACGTCTCGGTCCACGCCTCCGGCAGCCGTCCCTTCGACAGGACCGCCGTCGCCGCGCTGGTGAAGAAGCAGCTCGACCACATCAAGTCCCCGGGGGAGTACGTATGAGCGAGACCGAGCAGCAGACGCTCCCCGAGGCGGCCCCGGTGACCGCCGAACCGGCCACCCCGGCCACCGCGGAGCCGGCCGTTCCCGTGGCCGCCGCGGGGCCCGCGACTCCCGTCGTGCCCGTCGAACCCGTCGTTCCCCCGGCTCCCACCGCCTCCCGGCGCTCGCGGCGGGTGCTCGGCGCCGTCGCCCGCTGGACCGCGGCCGTGCTGGTCTGCGGCGGGCTCGGGGCGGGCACCGCAGCCGGGATCACGTCGATGGAGCGCACCGACGTGCCCGGTCTCGCGACCGCGAGCGACGGCCGCTGGGACTACCCGAAGCTGAGTCTCCCCGCGCTGCCGAAGGGCGCACCGCGCCCCTTCACGCCCGGCAACGAGGGCGAGATCCACCACGCCGACCTCCGCGCGCTCGTCCTGCCCGCCCCGGCCGGAGCGACCGTGGATCCGAAGGCCGACGGCGGCTGGGTGAGCGTGGAGCGATTCCTGTCCCTCTATCCGAAGGAGCGGCGCGGTCTCCTGCGGGAGGCCGTGACCGACTCCGCCCTGCGGCACGTCGCGGCCCGCGCCTGGACCATGCCGGACGGCACGAAGAGCGCCGTCTACCTGCTGCGGTTCAAGTCCGTCGGGTTCTCGGAGCCCTTCAAGGACGACGTGCTGAACGTCGGCTCGGCGGACACCCTGCCGCTGGACGGCGTGAACGGCGTCGAGAGCGATGCGCTCGGGACCGGCGTGCGGGTCGACGGCACGGCGCTGTACACGGTCGCCGAGATCGCGCCGTACGGCCCCGAGCAGACCCGCTGGGCCTACATCCAGGCCGGTGACACGCTCGCCGTGGTCGTCCAGTCCCGCAAGGGCGGGGTCCCCGAGGTCCCCTTCCGGCAGACGTTCACCCTGCAGAACCAGCTCCTCGGCTGACCGGCGGGTGGTGACCGCGGCCGGGGTCCGTACGGGACGCGGTGTCACCGAGACCCACCTCACCGAGAGCGCCGGACCCCGGCCCACTAAGCTGGGGTCCGGCCCGTTCCGCCTTCACCGCTCACCGAGGAGCACCAAGTGATCGTCTTTTTCGAAGTCCTGCTGGCGCTCGTCTGTGTCGCGGTCCTCGCCTTCGCCGGTCTGACCGTGAAGAAGCTGTACCAGGGCCAGCGCTGAACCTCCTCCACACAGAACGCCTGAGCTGCTCATGATCGAGATCCCGTCCGACCTCAATCCGGACCTCGTCCCCCTCGCGTTCCTGCTCGGTACGTGGGAGGGCGCGGGCGTCTCCGACTTCCCCGGCGCCGAGAAGTGCAACTTCGGCCAGTCCGTGACCTTCAGCCACGACGGCCGGGACTTCCTCGAGTACCACTCGCACACCTGGGTGCTGGACGCCGACGGCAACAAGGTCCGCCCGCTCGAGAGCGAGAGCGGTTACTGGCGGATCGACAAGGACCGCAAGGTCGAGATCGTCATGGTCCGCGACCAGGGCATCGTCGAGGTCTGGTACGGCGAGCTCGCCGACCAGAAGCCGCAGATCGACATCGTCACGGACGCCGTCGCCCGCACCGCCGCCTCCGGCCCGTACACCGGTGGCAAGCGCCTCTACGGCTACGTCAAGAGCGACCTCATGTGGGTCGGCGAGAAGGCCACCCCCGAGGTGCCGCTCCGCCCCTACATGTCGGCGCACCTGAAGAAGGTCGTCACCCCCGAGGAGGTCGCCGAGATGGCGCGCAACCTCCCGGACATGCCCGACGACGGCATCGCCTTCTTCCGGTAGGCGCAAGTCGGCACCGGCGGAACCTGGGGCAGCTCACCGCGCCCTCCTACACTGGGGGCGTGGTGAGCACCGACTGGAAGAGCGACCTGCGGCAGCGCGGCTATCGGCTGACGCCCCAGCGCCAGCTTGTCCTGGAGGCCGTGGACGCGCTGGAACACGCGACCCCGGACGACATCCTCGTCGAGGTCCGCAAGACGGCCTCCGGGGTGAACATCTCCACCGTGTACCGGACCCTGGAGCTCCTGGAGGAGCTCGGGCTGGTCAGCCACGCCCATCTCGGGCACGGCGCGCCGACCTATCACCTCGCCGACCGGCATCACCATCTGCACCTGGTGTGCCGGGACTGCGGCGAGGTCATCGAGGCGGACGTCGAGGTGGCCGCCGAGTTCACCGGGAAGCTCCGCGAGACCTTCGGCTTCGAGACCGACATGAAGCACTTCGCGATCTTCGGCCGGTGCGGCGACTGTTCGCGGAAGGACGCCGCCCCGGAGTCGTAGGCTTTTCCCATGAAGAGCCCACTGCTGTCCCTGCCCGGCGCCGTCCCCGCCGAAGGCCGTGACGAAGGCGTCGCCGCGCACTACGGCGATCTGTTCCGCGAGCAGCGGACCCTCGCCGACGGCACCGGTTTCGTCGACCTCTCGCACCGCGGTGTCGTCGCCGTCTCCGGCGACGACCGGCTGAGCTGGCTGCACCTGCTGCTCACCCAGCACGTCAGCGAGCTCCCGGCCGGCCAGGCCACCGACGCGCTGATCCTCTCCGCGAACGGTCACATCGAGCACGCCCTGTACCTCGTCGACGACGGCGAGACGGTCTGGGTGCACGTGGAGCCGGGCACGCAGGCCGAGCTCCTCGCGTACCTGGAATCGATGAAGTTCTTCTACCGGGTCGAGGTCGCCGACCGCACGGAGGACATCGCGGTCGTGCACCTGCCGGCCGGTTCGATCGCGGAGGTGCCCGAGGGCGTGGTCGTCCGGGAGACCTCGCACGGGCGTGACCTGTTCCTGCCGCGGGCGGACCTGGAGTCCTTCGCCTCCTCGCACGGCCCGGCCGCCGGCGTCCTCGCCTACGAGGCGCTGCGGGTCGAGGCACACCGGCCGCGGCTCGGCTTCGAGACCGACCACCGGACCATCCCGCACGAGATCGGGGTGATCGGCAGCGCCGTCCACCTGCAGAAGGGCTGCTACCGCGGCCAGGAGACGGTCGCCCGCGTGCACAACCTGGGGAAGCCGCCGCGGCGGCTCGTCTTCCTGCACCTGGACGGCAGCGAGGTGCACCTGCCGGGGCACGGCACCCCGGTGCGGCTCGCGGCGGACGGCGAGGAGGGGCGGCAGCTGGGCTTCGTCACCAGCTCGGCGCGCCACCACGAGCTGGGGCCGATCGCCCTCGCCCTGGTGAAGCGGAACGTGCCGGTGGACGCCGACCTCGTCGCGGGGACCACGGCCGCCGCGCAGGAGGTCGTGGTCGAGCCGTAGGGCGGATTCCCGGGCCGGCTGCTCCTCGCGCCGCCGGCTCGTACGGCCGGCCGGCCGACCGCGGAGCCGGACCCGTACGGCGGGCCGATGGTGCCACCGGCCCGCACCTTCCGGCGTCCGGCCCGCACCTTCCGGCGCCCGGCCGGCGACCGGCCGGTCAGACCTCCAGCAGGACCGTGAACGGGCCGTGGTTCGTGAGCGACACGCGCATGTCCGCTCCGAAGCGGCCCGTCTCCACGCGCGCGCCCAGCTGCCGCAGCTGCGCCACGACCTCGTCGACGAGCGGCTCGGCGACCGGGCCGGGCGCGGCCGCGTTCCAGGTGGGGCGGCGGCCCTTGCGGGCGTCTCCGTAGAGAGTGAACTGCGAGATCACGAGGAGCGGCGCGTTCACGTCGGAGCAGGACTTCTCGCCCTCCAGTACCCGGACGGACCAGAGCTTTCTGGCCAATTGCGCCGCCTTCTCGGGGGTGTCGTCATGGGTCACCCCGACCAGGACGCACAGCCCCTCGCCGACGATCTCCCCGACGGTCTCCCCTGCGACGACGACGCTCGCGCCGTCCACCCTCTGTACCACTGCTCGCATACGGACCAACCTACCGACTGACCCGGGGAGGGCCGAACGGGTGCAGACCGCCTGCGTCGGCCGGGGCGGGAGTGGCACCATGCGGGAAAGGCGGTGCGTTTCCGCACCGGTCGAGGGGACGATTCACATGAGTGCATCTGGCACCGGGCACACGCCGTCCGGTCCCGTACCGCTGACCCGTACCGGCGGCTCCGTCGGCGGTGCCGTCGGGCGGCCGCCCGCGCAGCGGACCACCGAGCCCGACCTGCCGGACCGGCCGCGGCCGGACCTGGCCGGGCTGCGGCTGCCCGAGCTGCGGGCGCTGCGCCGCGACGCGCAGGGCGACGAGGCCGATCTCAGTTACGTGCGGCGGATGCTGCAGGGGCGGATCGACATCCTGCGGGCCGAGCTGGCGCGGCGCAGCGATCCGGAGGCGCCGGTGCTCGACCGCCTGTCGGAGATCCTGGCGGACACTCCGTCGCGGCCGGGGGCGGTGACGCGCTCGGCCCGGCACGTGACGCTGTCGACGCCGCGCAGCGAGGAGTACCGGCGGCTCGCGGCCGAGATGCTGTCGGAGGTCGAGTTGTCGGACCTGACGGCGCGTACGGACGAGGAGCTGCACACGGCGATGGGGCGGCTCGCGGGCTACGAGCAGCAGGTGTCGCGGCGCCGGCAGGAGCTCCAGCGGACCGCGGACGACTGCAGCGGGGAGATCGCCCGCCGCTACCGGGAGGGGGAGGCGCAGGTCGACGACCTGCTCGCCTGACGCGTTCCGACCGGGGCGAAACTCGGGTGCGGAGGCCTCGACGGGCCGCATAGCCTCGGAGGATGAGTCTTGAGGTGCGCGCGATCGACGAGACCGAGTTCCCCGCCTGGCTGCGGGCCAGGCGGGTGGGATTCCTCCGGCCGCCGGTGGTGTCCGACGAGGAGGTCGCCGACCGGCTGCCGCACACCGATCTCTCGCGTACCTACGGCGCGTTCGACCGCGGCCGCATGGTCGCCACCTTCCTCTCCTTCGACCAGCGGCTGAGCACGGTCGGTGGCGCGGACCTGGCGGCGAACGCGGTCAGCGGGGTCACCGTCTCCCCCACCCACCGCAGGCGCGGGCTGCTCAGCCGGATGATGGCCGACGACCTGGCGCTGGCGAAGGAGCGGGGTGACGCCTGCGCGACGCTGATCGCCGCGGAGTACCCGATCTACGGCAGGTTCGGCTTCGGCGTGGCCAGTTGGACCACCGAGTGGGCGGTGGACGTGACGCGGGCCGGGTTCGACCGTCGCCGACCGGGTCCGGCGGCCGAGGACGGCGGGGGCAGGATCGATCTGTCGGACGGTGCCGAGATCCGCAAGGAAGGCCCGGCGCTGCACCGCCGGCTGGCCGCGCAGCGGGCCGGGGTGACCGACCGCACGGCCCGCGGCTGGGACGTCGGCACGGGCAACGCGTATCACGTCGAGCCGTGGACCGAGCCGTTCTACGCCCTCTACCGCAACGACGCCGGAGAGGCCGAGGGCTTTGTCGCCTACACCTCCGACGACAGGTGGAACGACGGCAAGCAGCCGGTGAACACGGCCAGCGTGCGCGACTTCGTCGCCGTCACCCCGGCCGCCGAGCGCGCCCTGTGGCAGTACGTGTGCTCGGTCGACTGGATCACCCGCGTACGGACCGGCTACCGCGCCCCCGACGACCTGTTGTCGCTGCTGCTGCCCGATCCGCGCGCCGCGCAGGTCGTCACGCACGCCGACATGCTGTGGCTGCGGATCCTGGACGTGCCGAAGGTCCTCGAACCCCGGACGTACGCGACCGAGGGCACGCTCGTCCTGGACGTGCGCGACGCGGCCGGGTTCGCCGGCGGGCGCCATCGGCTCGACGCCTCGCCCGAGGGCGGCGCGGTGACGCCGACCGACGCCTCGCCCGATCTGGTGCTCGACGTGGCGGACCTGGCGACCCTGGTGCTCGGCGACGAGTCGGCCGTACGGCTGGCCGCGCTCGGCCGGGTCGAGGAGGCCGCGCCCGGCGCGGCCGCCCGCGCGGACCTGCTGCTGCGGACCTCGCGGCGGCCGTGGAGTATGGACATCTTCTGATCGAGAGCCGGTCGGGGAACGGGCGGAGGGCGTCGTGAGCGGGCTGCGGGAGCGGAAGAAGGAGCGGACGCGGCAGACGCTCTCCGAGGTGGCCATCGCGCTCTTCCTGGAGAAGGGCTTCGACGCGGTGTCGGTCGCGGAGGTCGCGGCGGCGGCCGAGGTGTCGAAGCCGACGCTGTTCCGCTACTTCCCGGCCAAGGAGGACCTGGCGCTGTACCGGTTCGCCGATCACGAGGACGAGCCGGCCCGGGTGGTGGCCCGGGCGCGGGCGGCCGGGGTGCCGCCGCTGGACGCGCTGCGCGACCACGTCCTCGACGGCCTGGAGCGGCGCGACCCGGTGACCGGCCTGAACGACGTGCCGGCGGTGCTCGCCTTCCTGCGGATGCTGTACGGCACCCCCGCGCTGGTGGCCCGGATGTCGGCTTTCCGGTCCCGGTCGGAGGAACTGCTCGCACAGGCCCTGGGCGGCACGGACCCGGTGGCGGCGCGGCTGGCGGCGGCGCAGGTGGTGGCGGTGCTGCGGGTCCTGGCGGAGGAGAACGTCCGGCGGATCACGGAGGGGGAGCCGGTCGAGGAGGTGCTGCCGGGCGCGGTGGCGGCCACGCGGCTCGCCTTCCGGCGGCTGGCGGAGGGGCTGCCGTACGGGGCGGATCCCAACGGTTCGTGACCCGGTAAAAAACGTGACCCGGTAACACTTCTTGTCTATCCTGGTGGCATGAAGTCGCTCCGTCATGACCTCGACCGGGAACGCGCCCATCACGACGCCTGCCGGGCCGCCCTGGTCCGCATGGCCGAGGACGTCGAGGAGCAGGTCGTCATCGGCGAGGACACCGCGGCCTCCGGGGCGGACGCCGAAGTCCTCGGGCACCACCTGCGCAGCCGTGCCAAGGTCTTCCGCGAGATGCCGCCGGGCCCCCTCTTCTTCGGCCGTCTCGACCGCGAGGACGGCCAGGTCCACCACATCGGCCGGCGCCGGATCGCCGAGCATCCGGCCGCCCCGCCGCTCGTCGTCGACTGGCGCGCGCCGGTCTCCCGGGCGTACTACCAGGCGGGTCCCCAGGACCCGCAGGGCGTGCTGCGGCGGCGCCGGTTCGGCTGGGCGCCGGGCAGCCGCGGGGCGTCCGAGGACCTGACGGCGCTGGAGGACGAGCACCTGTCGGGGGAGCGGCCGGCGGCCGCGCCGCCCACGACGTCGGGCACGGGCGGGGCGTCTGCGGGGACGGAGGGGGCGGAGGGGGCCGGGGGGCCGGCGGGGGAGGAGAGGGGCAGGGGTCCGGCGGGCGCTGCCGGGCCGGGGACGGTTCTCGCCGCGGAGATCGAGCGCCCCCGCGTCGGACCCATGCGGGACATCGCCGCGACGCTCCAGCCCGAACAGGACGCCCTCGTGCGCTCCGGGCCCGCCGACTCGCTCTGCGTGCAGGGTGCGCCGGGCACCGGCAAGACGGCCGTCGGCCTGCACCGCGCCGCCTATCTGCTCTACACCCACCCGCAGCGCCTCCAGCGCTCCGGGCTGCTCGTCCTCGGCCCCAACCGCACCTTCCTCTCCTACATCTCCGAGGTGCTGCCCGCGCTCGGCGAGACCGGGGTGCGCCAGTCCACCGTCGACGACGAGATCGCCCGCCACGAGGTGCGCGCCGAGGACGGCCCGGAGGCGGCCCGGATCAAGCACGACGCCCGGATGGCAGAGGTGCTCCGCCGGGCTCTGTACGCGCGGGTCGACCCGGCGCCCGCCGAGGACCTGGCGGTGCCGGACGGCTCGTACCGGTGGCGGGTGCCGGCCCACGAGCTCGCCGCGATCGTCGCGGCCGTACGGGAGGAGGCCCCGCCCTACGCGACCGGGCGCGAGCGGGTCCGGGCCCGGATCGTGCGGGCCCTGCGGCTGCGGGCGGAGCGCCGGGCCGGGGTGCTCGGCGCCGCCTGGGTGCGCCGGGTGGAGCGGGCCCGGCCCGTGTCGGCCTGCGTGGACGCGTGCTGGCCCAGGGTCACCCCGGAGGAGGTGCTCGCCGAGGTCCTGACCGACCCGCGGGACCCGCTGCTCGGCGCGGCGGAGCGGGCCGCGCTGCGCTGGGCGCGGGCCCCCCGCTCCTTCCGCAGCGCCCGCTGGAGCGCCGCCGACCTCGTCCTGCTCGACGAGCTGGCCGGCCTCATCGAGCGGCCCGGGGGTTATGCGCACATCGTGGTCGACGAGGCCCAGGACCTGTCGCCGATGGAGTGCCGGGTGATCGCGCGGCGGGCCGGATTCGGCTCCCTGACCGTGCTCGGCGACCTGGCGCAGGGCACCACCCCGTGGGCGGCCCGCGACTGGCGCGAGCAACTGGCCCATCTGGGCAAGCCGGACGCGCCGGTGGTCCCGCTGACGACCGGCTACCGGGTCCCGGCGGCGGTCGTCGACCTCGCCAACCGGCTGCTGCCGGAGCTGGGCGCGGGCGTTCCGGCCGGGCGCTCGCTGCGCGCGGGCGGCGAGGTGACCGTCCGCCGGGTCGCCGATGTGGCCGAGGGGGTGGGCGCGGCGGTGCGGGCGGCCCTGGCGGAGGAGGGCTCGGTGGGCGTGATCGCGACGGACGCGGCGGTCCCGGAGCTGGCACGAGCGCTGGCGCGGGGCCTGGGCGACGGCCCGGGGGCGGGGCCCGCGACCGTCGTGTCGGAGGGGCCGGGGCAGGGGGCCGGACCGTTCGCCCGGGTCTCCGTCGTTCCCGCGTCGCTCGCCAAGGGCCTGGAGTACGACCACGTCGTGGTCGCCGAGCCGGCCGCGATCGTGGCGGCCGAGCCGCGCGGCCTGCACCGGCTCTACGTGGTCCTCACCCGCGCGGTGTCCCGGCTGGACCTGGTGCACCGGGAGCCGCTTCCGGCGCCGCTGGCGCGTACAGGGCGCTGAGTTCGGCGCCGATCCGGGCGAGGGCGGTGCGGGCCTCGGGCGGGCCGAGGAGTTCGACGCGCGAGCCGAGGCCGGCGAGCTGGGCGGCGACGACCTCGGGGGAGGGGCCCGCCACCTCGATCGCGGTCCAGCCGCCGTCCGGTTCGCGGGCCCCGTACCGGATCCGGCTGCCGAAGAGGCCCTCCAGGAGTCCTTCGGTGCCGGGCGCGGCCCGGCCCCGGACCGTCGCGGCCACCATCCGGTCCTCCATGCGGGCGGCCAGCGCGCGCCAGGCGGTGGCGAGGTCGAAGTCCTCGGGCCGTACGACGGGTTCGCCGGTGACGGTGACGGAGGTGACGCGGCTGACGCGGAAGGTGCGGAGGTCCGCGGGGGAGCCGGGCCCGGCGGTGTCGCCGGTGGCGGCGACGAGATAGGGGACGCCGGTCTTGGCGGCGATGCCGAGCGGGTGGACCAGCCGCTGCCGCGGCTGCTGTCCGGGGCGCGCGTAGCCGATGCGGACCTGCACGCCGTCGACGACGGCCTGGCGGAGTGCGTCGAGGTGGACGGGGCCGGTCTCCGCGCCGGTCCAGTCGGTGGCGTCGGTGACCCCGGCCCGCGCGGCGGCCTCGGCGCCGGGGCGCAGGGGCGCGGGCAGGGCCCGGACGAGCTTGCGCAGCGCGGTACGGGTGCCGGGGCCGGCGTCGGCCTCGGGGCCGGCGAGGAGGAACAGGGCGCGGATCTCGGGGGCGTTGAGGCCGCTGAGGTCGGTCCGGGCGCCACCGACGAGACGCCAGCCGCCGCCCTTGCCCGCCGTCGAGTAGACGGGGACTCCGGCGGCGGCCAGTGCTTCCAGGTCGCGGCGGGCGGTGCGCTCCGACACCTCCAGCTCCGCGGCCAGTTCGGCGGCGGTGACGGGGGCGCCGCCCTGGCCGCGGGTCTGCAGGAAGAGCAGGGTGGCGACGAGTCGGTCGGCTCTCATGCGGCCATTGTCAGCTCACGTCGGGCGGGCCGGTCCGTGCGGAGCAGGAGGAGGGCCGCGGCGAAGGCGGCGACGAGGAGGCCGGCGCCGACGGCGAAGGCGAGGTGGTAACCGCCGGTGAGGGCCTCGGGGGTGGGGCGGCCGGCGGCGGTGAGCGCCTCGGTGCGGGCGGCGGCCAGGGTGGACAGGACCGCGACGCCCACGGCCATGCCGATCTGCTGGGTGGTGTTGAACAGTCCGGAGGCGAGGCCGGCGTCCTCGTCCCGGGCGCCGGACATGCCGAGCGCGGTGAGTGCGGGCAGCGCGAGTCCGAAGCCGGCGGCGAGCAGCATCACCGGCAGCAGGTCGACGGCGTAGGAGGCGTGGACCGGGGTCCGGGTGAGCAGGCCGAGCACGCCGACGAGCAGGACGAGACCGGTGAGCAGGACGTTCCGCTCGCCGAAGCGGGTGATCAGGCGGGCCGAGAGGCCCAGGGAGACAGCGCCGACGACGACGGCGGCGGGCAGCATCGCGAGGCCGGTCTCCGCGGCGCCGTAGCCCTGGACCTGCTGCAGGTAGAGCGCGACGAGGATCTGGAAGGAGAACAGCGCGGCGACCATGAGCATCTGGACGAGGTTGGCGCCCGCGACGCTGCGGGAGCGCAGGACGCGCAGCGGCATGAGGGGCTGGGCGGCGGTGGCCTGGCGGACCAGGAAGCCGGCGAGGAGGACCAGCGCGAGGGCGCCGAGGCCGAGGGTGCGGGCCGAACCGGCCCCGTAATCCTCGATCTTGACGACGGTGTAGATGCCGGTCATGAGCCCGGAGGTGACGAGCAGGGCGCCGAGGACGTCGGCGCCGGCGCGCAGGCCGAGGCCCCGGTCGGCGGGGAGGGCCCGCAGGGCGACAAGGAGGGCGGCCGCGCCGATGGGGAGGTTGATGAAGAAGATCCAGTTCCAGGCGAGGGCGTCGGTGAGGAGGCCGCCGAGGACCTGGCCGATCGAGGCGCCGGCGGCTCCGGTGAAGCCGAACACGGCGAAGGCCTTGGCGCGTTCGCGGGGTTCGGTGAAGAGCGCGACGACGATGCCGAGGCTGACGGCGGAGGCCGCCGCGCTGCCGACGCCCTGGAGGAAGCGGGCGGCGATGAGGACGCCGGGGGAGGTGGCGGCGCCGGCGAGGAGCGAGGCGGCGGTGAAGACACCGGTCCCGGCGAGGAACACGCGCTTGCGGCCGAGGAGGTCGCCGAGCCGCCCGGAGAGGAGCAGCAGCGCGCCGAAGGCGATGAGGTAGGCGTTCACGACCCAGCTGAGGCCGGCGGGGGTGAAGCCGAGGTCGCCCTGGATGGCGGGCATGGCGACGGTGACGATGCTGCCGTCGAGGACGGTCATCAGCATGCTCGTGGCGAGGACGCCGAGGGCGGTCCAGCGGGAGGTACGCATGGCGAGCTCTCCTGTCGAAGGGGGCAACAGGAAGGACGCTAGCAGATAGTTTTGTTGCAGACCATCTATCTCGGTCGTACTTGTCTTCTCGGTCGCGCTTGCTTGTCTTCCCGGTCGCGCAGGTCGCCGGTGGTGCTCCTGGCGCCGGTCGCGCTCCCGGCGGCGGTCGCGCCGCGCTCACCTGGTGGACTGGCGAGCCCTCCGCGCGGTGTGCGCCCCCTCGGCGGGGGTCTCCAGATGCCCGGTGACCAGCCGGTTCAGCGCCCGCAGCAGGACCTCGCGCTCCTCGTCGGGCAGTGAGCCGAGCGCGTCCCCGTGCACCTCGTCGACGATCTTCTGGCTCCGCGCGGCGACCTTCGCGCCCTCCTCGGTCACCGCGATGATCCGGGCCCGCCGGTCGACGCTCGACGGCCGCCGCTCCGCGTATCCCGCCTTCTCCAGCGCGTCCACGGTCACCACCATCGTGGTCTTGTCCATGTCCCCGATCTCCGCGAGCTGGGCCTGCGTCCGCTCCTCCTCCAGGGCGTGGACGAGCACGCAGTGCATCCGCGCGGTCAGTCCGATCTCGCCGAGCCGCGCCGCCATCTGCGTGCGCAGCACATGGCTGGAGTGATCGAGGAGGTAGGAGAGGTCGGGCTCGGTCCGGGTGGGCGCCATGGCAGTCATGTGGCCAGGGTAGCGAGAAAGGTTCCGTTGCGGACGATCGGCGAAGGGACGAGCGGGCGGGCGCGGGTGGCAGGCTGAGGCCATGCTGCCCCTGCTCTTCCTCGACGTGGACGGCCCTCTGATCCCCTTCGGCGGCCCCGGGCCCTACCCCGCGTACGCCCCCGCGCCCCCCGCGGACGCCCATCCGCTGCTCCACCGTGTGGACCCGGCCCACGGCCGGCGCCTCACGGCACTCGGCTGCACGCCGGTCTGGGCGACCACCTGGACCGACGAGGCGAACGACGTCCTGGCCCCGCGGCTCGGGCTGGCGCCGCTTCCCGTCGTGCACTGGCCCGAAGAGGACGAGGGCGAGGGCGAGGACGAGGACCTGAGGGCGGGCGTGGGCGGGGGTCCGGGTGCGGCCGCCGACCCGGGCGCGCGTACGGGGCGGCCCGGCGCGGGGCCGGTGGGCCTGCACTGGAAGACGCGGCCGCTCGCCGCCTGGGCAGCCGGGCGGCCGTACGTCTGGCTCGACGACGAGATCACCGAGGCCGACCAGGCCTGGGCCGCCGCCCGCCACCCCGCTCCCGCCCTCCTCCACCGCGTCGACCCGCGGACGGGCCTCACGGACGCGGACTACGCCGTGGTCGCGGCCTGGGTGGCTGAGTACGGGGCCCGGCGGAGATGAGTGGGGGTGCTCAGGCCCGTGCGGTGGCGCGCCGCCGAGGATGGAGCCGTCACCCCGCATCGCACCCGAGGAGCCGGCCATGAACCCCGAGTCGTACACGGCGCTGTACGGACCCGGCCACCCGCAGCCGGTGTCCCGCCGGGGGCAGACGGGCGCCGCGGTCCTGGCCGGGGTGGTCTGGGCGGTGGTGTCGGTGCTGCTGGGCGGGCAGGCGACGATGGTGCTCGTCGCGGTGTTCGTCGGCGCCGCGGCGGGCGAGCCGGTCGGCGGCCTGCTGCTGGGGAGCACCCTGATCGGGACCGTGGCCCTCGGCGCCCCGGTCGCCCTGACCTTCCTCCCGCCCGCGCGGCGCCTGTCCGTGCCGGCGCGCTTCCTGCTCGCCGGTGGCGTGGCCCTCCCGATCGCGCTCGGGATCGTGGCGTGGGTCGCCACCCGGGGCCGCTGAGGCCCCCGGCGGCGGACGGAATCAGGCGCGCGGCTGGTTGAACCGCAGCATGTTGCCCGCCGGGTCGCGGAACGCGCAGTCGCGCACGCCGTACGGCTGGTCCATGGGCTCCTGGAGGACCTCGCCGCCCGCCGAGCGGATGCGCTCGAAGGTGGCGTCCACGTCGTCCGTGCGGAAGATGACGCCGCGCAGCATGCCCTTGGCGAGCAGCTCGGCGGCGGCCTGGCGGTCGGCGGCGGGGGCGTTCGGATCCGCCAGCGGCGGTTCGAGGACGATCTCGACGTCCGGCTGCGTGGGCGAGCCGACGGTCACCCACCGCATCCCCTCGAAGGAGACGTCGTTGCGGATCTCCAGGCCGAGGGCGTCGCGGTAGAACGCGAGCGCCTTGTCGTGGTCGTCGACGGCGATGAAGCACTGGGAGAGGTTGATGGTGTTCATGGCGACGACGCTACGAGGCGGGGGAGCTTTCCGCTTCTCCGTTCCTGATCCGTTGCCGATCGGCCCCGCGCCGTGCTCTTCGGGGCCGTCCTCCGCCGTGGTCCCATGGCAGTCCTGGACCCGTGGTCTCGGGGCCGTCCTGGGCCCGTGGTCTCAGGGCCGTCCTGGGCCCGTGGTCCCCTGGCCGTCCGCGGCGCCCCCGGGGCCGGCCGTCCTACGCCGTGGTCTCCGGGGCCGCGCTCCTCGGGGGCCGGGTCGGGCGCGTCAGGAACTTCGCCACGCACGCCGGGATCGGCTCGCCCGCCCCGTGGTCCCGCGCCCGGTACGCACTCGGACTCTCCCCGACGAGCTCGGTGAAGCGCGTGCTGAACGAGCCGAGCGACGTACAGCCCACCGCGAAGCAGACCTCCGTCACGCTCAGGTCGCCGCGGCGCAGCAGCGCCTTCGCCCGCTCGACGCGGCGGGTCATCAGATAGCTGTACGGCGTCTCCCCGTACGCGGCCCGGAAGCTGCGCTGGAAGTGCCCCGCGGACATCAGCGCGGCCCGGGCGAGGGCCGGGACGTCCAGCGGCTCCGCGTAGTCGCGGTCCATCATGTCCCGCGCGCGGCGCAGTCGTACCAGGTCGTCGAGGCTCGGCGGCGTCACGGAGCAAGCATGGCACGGCGCGCCCACGACGGGGCCGGTTGTCCACAGGCAGCTCGGTTGTCCACAGGAGAGCAGGAATCGAGAAGCAGCGCCGCCCCGTGCCGCCTAGCCTGGCTCCCAGGACCGCAGCGCAGGGACCGCGGGGCCGTGGGCACCTCGGGCGCCCCGGGAATCGCAGGATCGCAGGGAGAGATGTCAGCCATGAGCAAGTCGCACGCCGCCGACAGCCACGACATGATCCGCGTGCACGGGGCGCGAGAGAACAACCTCAAGGACGTCAGCATCGAGCTCCCGAAGCGCCGGCTCACCGTGTTCACGGGTGTCTCGGGCTCCGGCAAGAGCTCCCTCGTCTTCGACACGATCGCCGCCGAGTCGCAGCGGCTGATCAACGAGACCTACAGCGCCTTCGTGCAGGGCTTCATGCCCTCGCTGGGGCGTCCCGAGGTCGACGTCCTCGACGGACTGACGACCGCCATCACCGTCGACCAGCAGCGCATGGGCGGCGACCCGCGCTCCACGGTCGGCACCGCCACCGACGCCAACGCGATGCTGCGCATCCTCTTCAGCCGCCTCGGCACCCCGCACATCGGCGGCCCCAAGGCCTTCTCCTTCAACGTCGCCTCGATCAGCGGGGCCGGCGCGGTCTCGGTGGAGAAGGCCGGCAGGACCGTGAAGGAGCGGCGCAGCTTCACCGTCACCGGCGGCATGTGTCCGCGCTGCGAGGGCCGCGGCAGTGTCTCCGACATCGACCTCACGGCGCTGTACGACGACTCCAAGTCGCTCGCCGAGGGCGCGCTGACCATCCCCGGGTACACGATGGACGGCTGGTACGGGCGCATCTTCAGCGGCAGCGGCTTCTTCGACATGGACAAGCCGATCCGCCGCTACACCAAGCGCGAGCTGAACGACCTGCTCCACCGGGAGCCCACCAAGATCAAGGTCGAGGGCATCAACCTCACCTACGAGGGCCTGATCCCCAAGCTGCAGAAGTCGATGCTGTCGAAGGACATCGACTCCCTCCAGCCGCACGTCCGCGCCTTCGTCGAGCGCGCGGTCACCTTCGCCGTCTGCCCCGACTGCGACGGCACCCGGCTCAACGAGGGGGCCCGCTCCTCGAAGATCGGTGAGGTGAGCATCGCCGACGCCTGCGCGATGCAGATCAGCGACCTGGCCACCTGGGTCCGCGGCATCGAGGACCCGTCGGTGGCGCCGCTGCTCGCCACGCTCCAGCAGACCCTGGACTCCTTCGTCGAGATCGGCCTCGGCTATCTCGCGCTGGACCGTCCCTCCGGCACCCTTTCCGGCGGCGAAGCGCAGCGCGTCAAGATGATCCGCCACCTCGGCTCGTCCCTGACCGACGTCACCTACGTCTTCGACGAGCCGACCACCGGTCTGCACCCGCACGACATCCAGCGCATGAACGACCTGCTGCTGCGGCTGCGCGACAAGGGGAACACGGTCCTCGTCGTGGAGCACAAGCCGGAGACGATCGCGATCGCCGACCATGTCGTCGACCTCGGCCCGGGCGCCGGCTCCGGCGGCGGCAGCGTCTGCTTCGAGGGCACCGTGGCCGGGCTGCGCAGGAGCGGCACCGTCACCGGCCGTCACTTCGGCGACCGCGCCTCGCTCAAGGAGGCGGTGCGCAAGCCGACCGGCACCCTGGAGATCCGCGGCGCGACGGCGAACAACCTGCGGGACGTCGACGTCGACATCCCGCTCGGTGTGCTCGCCGTCGTCACGGGCGTCGCCGGCTCCGGCAAGAGCTCGCTGGTGCACGGCTCGATCCCGGGCGGCGCGGGCGTGGTCTCGGTCGACCAGGGCGCCATCCGCGGCTCGCGGCGCAGCAATCCGGCGACGTACACGGGGCTGCTCGACCCGATCCGCAAGGCCTTCGCGAAGGCCAACGGCGTGAAGCCGGCCCTGTTCAGCGCCAACTCCGAGGGCGCCTGCCCGACGTGCAACGGCGCCGGCGTCGTCTACACCGACCTGGCGATGATGGCCGGGGTCGCGACCCCGTGCGAGGAGTGCGAGGGCCGGCGGTTCCAGGCCTCCGTTCTCGAATACCACTTCGGCGGGCGGAACATCGCCGAGGTGCTCGCGATGTCCGTGGGCGAGGCCGAGCAGTTCTTCGGAGCGGGCGACGCGCGCACCCCTGCGGCCCATCGGATCCTGGAGCGGCTCGCGGACGTCGGCCTCGGCTACCTCAGCCTGGGCCAGCCGCTCACCACGCTCTCCGGCGGCGAACGCCAGCGCCTCAAGCTGGCCACGCACATGGGCGACAAGGGCGGCGTGTACGTGCTCGACGAGCCGACGGCCGGTCTGCACCTCGCCGACGTGGAGCAGCTGCTCGGGCTGCTCGACCGGCTGGTCGACTCCGGCAAGTCGGTGATCGTGGTCGAGCACCACCAGGCGGTGATGGCGCACGCCGACTGGATCATCGACCTCGGTCCCGGCGCCGGACACGACGGCGGCCGGATCGTCTTCGAGGGCACCCCGGCCGACCTGGTGGCCGACCGCTCCACCCTGACGGGGCAGCACCTCGCGGAGTACGTGGGCGCCTGATTCCCGGTCAGCCGCCCGGAGCGCCCGCCGGCCCTCCGCGGGGTCCGGGGAGGCTGTCCGGAACTGTGCGGGCCACGTCGTTTCCGACACTCACGGTGGGTGGCGGGCCCGGCCCAGGATGAGGGCATGACCTCAGGACAGACAGTGGTGGTGTACGGCGCGTACGGGCACACGGGCCGTTTCGTGGTGGCGGAGCTGCGCGAGCGCGGCTTCGTCCCGGTGCTCTCGGGCCGCGACGAGCGGAAGCTGAAGGAGATGGCGGAGGGCGGCGGGTGGGACGTCCGCCCGGCGCCGGCCGACGACCCGGCGGCCCTCGACCGGGCGCTGGCGGGCGCGGCGGCGGTGGTGAACTGTGCCGGACCCTTCGCCACGACCGCCGGACCCGTCATCGAGGCGGCCCTGCGGGCGGGCCTCCCGTACGTGGACGTGGCGGCCGAGATCGAGGCCAACGTGGACACGTTCGAGCGCTTCGCCGACCGGGCCGTGGCGGCGGGGACGGTCGTCCTGCCCGCGATGGCCTTCTTCGGCGGACTCGGCGACCTGCTCGCCACGGCCGCGATGCGCGACTGGACGACGGCCGACGAGGCGCACGTCGCCTACGGCCTGGACAGCTGGCACCCGACGGCGGGGACGCGCGCCGCGGGCGTGGTCTCGCGCGAGCGGCGCGGCGGCCGGCGCCCGGTCTTCACGGACGGCCGCCTCCGATACCGGGACGACGCCCCGCCGGCCCTGGAGTGGGCGTTCCCGGAGCCCATGGGGACGCGGCGGATGATCGGCGAGTTCACGATGGCCGATGTCGTCACGCTGCCCAGCCATCTGGCGATCCCCGAGGTGCGGACCTCCATGGCGGTCGAGGCGGCGGGCGACCTGGCCGCCGCGGACACCCCGGCGCCGACCCCGGCCGACGGGAGCGGGCGCTCGGCGCAGACCTTCCTCGTCGACGTCGTCGTCCGCTCCGGAGCACGGGAGCGGCGTGCGACGGCGGCGGGCCGGGACATCTACGCCGTGACGGCGCCCCTCGCGGCCGAGGCCGTCGCGCGCATCCTCGCGGGCCGTACGCGCGCGGCGGCGGGCGTGCTGTCGGCGGGCGCCCTCTTCGACGCCGATGACTTCCTGCGCTCCCTGTCCCCTCAGGTGACGGTTGAGCTCGACACGTAACAAAACTATTGCAAGCACATGCTTGCAATAGTTAGCAGCGGCTGGCAGGGTCGTGGCATGGCTTCACTCAACGTCGGCAACCTTGGCGAGTACCTCCGCGAGCAGCGGCGCA
The DNA here is from genome assembly GCF_043202995.1 of Streptomyces sp. NPDC048018. Taxonomy (NCBI): domain Bacteria; kingdom Bacillati; phylum Actinomycetota; class Actinomycetes; order Kitasatosporales; family Streptomycetaceae; genus Streptomyces; species Streptomyces sp. NPDC048018. The sequence goes on along the minus strand of NZ_JBIDBK010000004.1, from coordinate 763,643 downwards.
CCGCGCAGCTGTCCCTGCGGCAGCTCGCCGAGGCGGCGGGGGTGTCGAATCCGTATCTGAGTCAGATCGAGCGGGGGCTGCGCAAGCCCAGCGCCGAGGTGCTCCAGCAGGTCGCCAAAGCCCTGCGGATCTCCGCCGAGACGCTGTACGTGCGCGCCGGGATTCTCGACGAGCAGGAGCGGGACGAGCTGGAGACGCGCGCCGTCATCCTGGCCGATCCCTCGATCAACGAGCGGCAGAAGCAGGTGCTGCTCCAGATCTACGACTCCTTCCGTAAGGAGAACGCCGCCGAGAGCGCCACGGGGCAGCAGGTGCCGCAGGCGCCGCAGACGCAGCCCACCGACACGTAGAAATCTCTGGGAGGACCACACCATGGCCATCATCGACGAACTGCGTACCCCCCTCTACTTCGCCGCCGGCACCGCCGACCTCGCCGTGCAGCAGGCCAAGAAGGTCCCCGGCCTGATCGAGCAGATCGCCGCCGAGGCGCCGGGCCGGATCGAGGCCGTGAAGAACACGGACACGAAGGCGGTCCAGGAGAAGGCGCAGGCGAGGCTCGCCGAGTTCGTGGGCGTCCTCGACACGGACCTGAAGAAGCTCGGCGAGCAGGCGCAGGACCTGGCCCTGCGCGGGGTCGGGGTCGCGGCCGAGTACGCGGTGAAGGCCCGCGAGAAGTACGAGGAGCTCGCCGCGCACGGCGAGGAGGCGGTGAAGGCCTGGCGTGGCGAGGCCGCCGAGGAGATCGTCGAGATCGCCGTCGTGGTCGAGCCCGAGGCCAGGACCGAGGAGAAGGCCACGGCCGTGGAGGAGCCCGAGGCCAAGGCGCCGGCCCGGAAGACCACTGCCCGCAAGACCCCGGCCAAGAAGGCGGCGGCGGAGAGCGTCGAGGGCTGAGGTCCCCGCGCGACCCGACGCCCCGGCCCCCGCGACGCCCGCACCCGTCGCGACGCCCCGGCCCCGGCACCCGTCGCGACGTCACGGCCCCGGCCCCCGGCCCCGGCACCCGTCCCGCGACGTCCCGGCCCCCGGCCCCGCGACGTCCGCACCCGTTGCGGCGTCGCAGACGGTGCATTCCGCACCCGATGCGACGTCCACGGGCCGGACGTCGCGGGGCGAGGGCGCCGTCCGGTAGGCGAAGTGGCCGGTCCGGGCACCAATCCCGGTGTCCGGAGCGTTGTACCGGGTACCTTGGCCGCGAGGCGCTCCACACACTCACCTAGGCGGTGCTCAGCATGTTGGCGAACGGCTTCGACTCGATCCTCTCCTTGGTGACCTTTCTGGTCTTCACCGGCTTCGCCGTCGCCGCGTTCGTCTTCGCCGCCATGGCGCGCGAGGACGCCTACCGTGCCGCCGACAAGCAGACCAAGAAGTTCTGGCTGATCCTGCTCGGCGTCAACCTGCTGCTGAACCTGCTCCTGCCGATGCTGTTCCTGCAGATCGCCGGGCTCATCGCCGCCATCGTCTTCATGGTCGACGTGCGCCCCGCGCTCCGGCAGGTCACGGGTGGCGGCGGGCGCCGTGGCGGGGGTTCGAGCAGCGACGGCCCCTACGGCCCGTACAACGGCGGCCGGTAGCGGCAGCCGTGCGTGAGTGAGCCGGGCCCGGGGTCAGCCCCGGGCCTTCTCGCGTTCCAGGGCCAGGACCGCCACGTCGTCCGTCAGCTCCCCGCCGTTCAGCGAGCGCACCTCGGTCACGGCCGCGTCGAGCAGTTCCTCGCCCCGCAGTCCCTCCGCCAGCTGCCGGTTGATCATCTCGACCATGCCGTCCTGGCCCAGCCGCGGCGAGTCCGGGCCCGCCGAGCGGCCCTCGATCAGGCCGTCGGTGTACATGAGCAGGCTCCAGGTCGGGCCCAGTTCCACCTGTCGGCGCGGCCAGCGGGCGCGCGGCAGCACACCGAGGGCGGGCCCGCTGTCCTCGTACGGCAGGAGCTGCGCCGCCCGGCCGTGCCGGGCGATCAGCGGGGAGGGGTGGCCGGCCAGGCACAGTCCGGCCCGGCGTCCGTCGGGCGCGATGTCGACCGTGCACAGGGTCGCGAAGATCTCGTCGCTCTCCCGCTCGTGCTCCAGGACCTGCTGGAGGGTGGAGAGCAGCTCGTCCCCGCACAGGCCCGCGAAGGTCAGCGCGCGCCAGGCGATCCGCAGTTCGACGCCGAGCGCGGCCTCGTCGGGGCCGTGCCCGCAGACGTCGCCGATCATGGCGTGGACCGTGCCGTCGGGCGTGCGGACGGTGTCGTAGAAGTCGCCGCCCAGCAGCGCCCGGGACCGGCCGGGCCGGTAGCGGGCGGCGAACCGCAGGTCGGAGCCCTCCAGGAGCGGTGTGGGCAGCAGCCCGCGTTCCAGGCGGGCGTTCTCCTGGGCGCGCAGCCGCGACTCGGCCAGCTTGATCTTCACGACGTCGTTGCGCTTGCGCTCGACGGCGTAGCGGATGGCGCGGCTGAGCAGCCGCCCGTCGAGCTCCTCACGGAACAGGTGGTCCTGGGCCCCGACGCGTACGGCCTCGGCGGCGAGGTCGGCGTCCGCGGACGCGGCGAGCGCGAGCACGGCGTGCCGCGGTGCGAGGCGCAGGATGTGCTGCAGCGGTGCGAGCGGGTCGTCCTCGGCCCCGCGGGGGGCGGGCAGGGCCAGGTCGACGAGCACGCAGTGCACGTCGTCGGTGAGGAGCCGCTCGGCCTCGGTGAGGTTGCGGGCGGTACGGATGCGGACCCGGGTCCCGGCCGCGTCGAGCAGCTCGGGTACGGCGAGGGCGCCGGCCGGGTCGTCCTCGACGACCAGGAGCGTCAGGTCGTGGGCGGTGCCGGGCGTTCCGGGTGCCGCGGGAGAATCGATTCTCTGGCGCGGTACGGGTACGGGCATCGGTCTGGGTTTCCTTCCCCTCCCCCCGAGGGCCGGGGACCGACCATAGCGGTACCGCGCGCCGCAGCGGAATGGCGATCACGCGGTGAACCGGCAGGCCGGTATGGCATATGCCACGGATGGGGAGGTAGTCGCCGCCCAGGGGCCCCCGGGGAGCCCCCGAGAGCGCTCCGGGCGATGAGAAAGGTCACTCCGGTGCCGTCCGGGGGCCGCCCCCCGGGCGTTCGCCGTGTCACCCCGGGCGCACGACTCCGAGGATCTCCATCGAGCCCGCGCCGGTGATCGTCACGTTCCGCCCGGGCCGGGGCGCGTGCACGATGGCCCCGTTGCCCACGTACATCCCGATATGGCTGGCGTCCTTGTAGTAGACGATCAGGTCGCCGGGACGCATGTCCTCGACGGCCACGTGCGGCAGCAGCCGCCACTGCTCCTGCGAGGTGCGCGGGATGTTCCGCCCGGCCGCGGACCACGCGCTCTGGGTCAGCCCCGAGCAGTCGTACGAGCCCGGGCCCTCGGCCCCCCACACGTACGGCTTGCCGATCTGCGCCGTCGCGAACTCCACCGCCCGCTTGCCCGCCGGGGTCGTCTTGTCGCTGAGGCCCTTGAGGATGCCCGAACCGACCCAGGCGGTCTGGTTCCGGGACTGCTCCTGCTCCTCCAGGCGCAGCAGCCTGGCCCGCTCCTCGGCGGCGAGCTCGGACTCCAGCTTCTTCGCCGCCTCGATCTTGTCGTTGATCTCCTTCTTCGCCTTGGCCTGCCTGACGCGGTTGGCCTCCAGCTTGGTCCAGTTGACGCTGGCGTCCTTGGCGTAGGTGGTCAGCTCGGCCTGCGTGCGGTTCATCTCGCCGAGCAGGTCCCTGGTGGCCTTGTGGCCCTCCTTGAGACGCCCCGCGTTGTCGAGGAAGAGCTGGGGATCGTCGGTCAGGACGAACTGGGCGCCGTCCGGCAGCCCGCCGTTGCGGTACTGCGCGCGGGCCGCGGCGCCCGCGCGGGCCTTGAGGTCCTCGATCTTCTCCCGGCCGGCCACGATCATCCGGGCCAGCTTCACGATCTCCTGGGACTGCTCCCTGGTCTTCTCCTCGGCGAGGTTGTACGCGTCGGTGGCGGACGCGGCCTGCCGGTACAGGGCGTCGATCTCCTGACGCACCTCTTCGAGGCTCTTCTTCTGCTGCTTCGGCGGCGGTGGAAGCGGAGCGGCGGAGGCCTGCAGGGTGAGCACGGGTGAGGCAAGCACCGTCAGGGCGCAGACCACGGTGAGCGTGGCGATGGCATGGCGGCGTCGGTTCACTGTCTCCCCCTCGGACACCGATCTGATTTACCGTCAGTAACTTGGTCGTGACCTTGGCGATAGTGCCATGTGGAACACGAAAGCAACAGGGGAGAGCAGGGCCTGTCGGGTCACTTCCCCCCAGGGGGGACGAGTGTTGCTCCTGCCGCGTTCCCCGACGGGAGGAAAATCGGCGCCAGTTGGGCGAGCGGAAGGCGGCCGGGCCCGCCCGGACGCCGCCCGGGCGCTCATCCCCGTGGTGCCAGCGCCTCCCAGCGCACCGTCACCTCGCCCTGCCGCCAACGCCGCGGACCGTCCGTCAGCGGCCAGTCGGCCGCCAGGGCGCGCACGGCGCGGATCCAGCGCTGCCGGGCGCCCAGCGAGGCGAACGGGGCGGCCGCCGCCCAGGCCCGGTCGAAGTCGCGCAGGAAGGCGTGCACCGGCTCGCCCGGGACGTTGCGGTGGATCAGCGCCTTGGGGAGCCGCTCCGCGAGATCGGACGGCCGGTCGAGCGAGCCCAGCCGGGTCGCGAAGGTCACCGTCCGGGGTCCCGTCCGGTCCAGCGCGACCCACACGTGCCGCCGGCCGATCTCGTCGCAGGTGCCCTCCACCAGGAGCCCCTCGGGGGTGAGTCGCGCGCACAGGCGCTCCCAGACGGCGGCGACCTGCTCCTCGTCGTACTGGCGCAGCACGTTGGCCGCACGGATGAGGGAGACCTCGCCGGGCACCGGGACCTCGAAGCCGCCGTGCCGGAAGCTCAGCCCCTCGCGCTCGTACGGCCGGGCCGCGGCGACCCGCGCCGGCTCGATCTCGATGCCGACCACGAGGGTCCGGGGATCGGCGGTGCGCAGTCGCTCCAGGAGCTCGACCGGGGTCCAGGGCGCTGCCCCGTAGCCGAGGTCGACGGCGACGGGCGCGGTGTCGGAGCGGCGCAGGGCGGGGCCGTGCGCGGCGGCGATCCAGCGGTCCTGGCGGCGCAGCCGGTTGGGGTTGGTGGTCCCGCGGGTGACCGTGCCGACAGGGCGGACGGCGGGGCGGGTGGTGCGCGGGGCCATGGAACGAGCGTAAGGGGTGCGGCGGGGTGGCCCGTGCGGCCCTGCCGGGGGTGCGGCGGGGGGCCCTTACGGCCTTGGTCCTGGGCGCGGCGGGGGCTCTCGGGCGGTCTTGGGCCGGGGGCTTCCGGGCGGCGGCCTGGTCCGGGGTGTGGCGGGGGCTTCCGTACGACCTTGTTCCGTGGTGCGGCGGGGGCTCCCGTACGGCCCTGTTCCGTGGTGCGGCGGGGCCTTCCGGGCGGCGCGCCGCGCCCCGACACACCACCGGGCCGGTAATGAATTGGCAAAACGCCGCTGCCGAAGGAAATGAAAGGGGGCATTCCGGTGTTCTGCTCGCCGGAGGGTGTGACGCGCCCCCCGTCTGCCATGCCCGACAGCGGAAGGACCGTCGACGTGAGCCAGTACGTGTCCCGGTTCGCCGGCACTCTGGCGGCGCCGCCCCGGCTCCGGCTTCCCGGCCGGCACCGCAGCCCGCGCCGCGTGGCGATGCTCAGCGTTCACACCTCCCCCCTGCACCAGCCCGGCACCGGCGACGCCGGCGGCATGAACGTCTACATCGTGGAGCTGGCCAAACGGCTCGCCGCGATCAACGTCGAGGTCGAGATCTTCACCCGGGCCACCACCGGCGGCCTCTCCCCGGTCGTCGAGCTCGCCCCCGGCGTGCTCGTCCGGCACGTGGACGCGGGGCCCTACGAGGGGCTCGCCAAGGAGGAGCTGCCGGCCCAGCTGTGCGCCTTCACGCACGGCGTGATGCAGGCCTGGGCGGGCCACCGGCACGGGTACTACGACCTGGTGCACTCCCACTACTGGCTCTCCGGCCACGTCGGCTGGCTCGCCGCCCAGCGCTGGGGCGTCCCGCTCGTCCACACCATGCACACCATGGCCAAGGTCAAGAACGCGGCGCTCGCGGAGGGCGACACCCCCGAGCCCGCCGCCCGGGTGATCGGCGAGACCCAGGTGGTCGCCGCCGCCGACCGCCTCATCGCCAACACGGCGGAGGAGGCCGACGAGCTCGCCCGCTTCTACGAGGCCGATCCGGCCAAGATCGCCGTCGTGCACCCCGGGGTGAACCTCGACCACTTCCGCCCCGCCGACGGCCGCGCCGCCGCGCGGGCCCGGCTCGGGCTGCCGCAGGACGCCTTCATCCCCGCCTTCGCCGGCCGCATCCAGCCGCTGAAGGCCCCCGACATCCTGCTGCGCGCCGCCGCCGTGCTCCTGGAGCGGGACCCGTCGCTGCGCTCGCGCATGGTGGTGCCGGTGGTCGGCGGTCCGAGCGGCAGCGGCCTGGCCAAGCCCGAGGGGCTGCAGAAGCTCGCGGCCAAGCTGGGCGTCTCCGACCTCGTGCAGTTCCACCCGCCGGTGGGCCAGGACCGGCTCGCGGACTGGTTCCGGGCGGCCAGCGTGCTCGTCGTCCCCTCCTACAGCGAGTCCTTCGGCCTCGTCGCCATCGAGGCGCAGGCGGCCGGCACACCGGTCGTCGCGGCGGCGGTGGGCGGTCTGCCCGTGGCCGTACGGGACGACGTCACCGGCTTCCTGGTGCAGGGCCACGACCCGGCGGACTACGCCCGCGCGCTCGGCCGGTTCCTCGACGACCCGCAGCTGTCCGCCCGGATGGGCGCGGCCGCGGCCCGGCACGCGGCCTCGTTCGGCTGGGACACGGCGGCGTCGGCGACGGCGGACGTGTACACGGCCGCCATGCACGACCACCGGCTGCGCGAACAGCGCCGTCGCGTACGCTCGCACCATGGCTGAGGGCGAGGCACGGGCACAGGACGTCAGGCAGGTCGTCGAGGACACCCTGAAGGACGCGGAGCTGGAATGGGAGTCCCCGGAGCCGGGCTCCTACGTGGTCAGACTCCCCGGCACCCGCAAGCTCTTCACCACCCTGTCGCTGCGCGTCGGCCGTCACTCCCTCTCGCTGAACGCCTTCGTCATCCGCCACCCGGACGAGAACGAGCCCGGCGTCCACCGCTGGCTCCTGGAGCGCAACCTCAAGCTGTACGGCGTGAGTTACGCGGTCGACCCGCTCGGCGACATCTACCTGGCCGGCAAGCTGCCGCTGGCCGCCGTCAGCCCGGAGGAGCTGGACCGGCTCCTCGGCTCCGTCCTGGAGGCGGCGGACGGCGACTTCAACACGCTCCTGGAGCTGGGTTTCGCGTCGGCGATCCGGCGGGAGTACGCGTGGCGGGTGTCGCGCGGCGAGTCGACGCGGAATCTCGACGCGTTCAGGAACCTGACCCGGAAGCCCGCCGAGTGACTCCTCCCCGGCCACTCGGCCGGGGCCGCAACGACGTCACTTTCCCGTGCGCGTAAGGCTGCTGGGCCGAGGGGCCCGCCGTCCGTGATGCCGACCACGGCCTCCGGTTCGCCTCCGCCCGCACCCTGCGCCGCACCCGCGTCGAGGAACCCGGCGCGCACCCCCGTACCTCGCGCGCGACCTCCGCACCCGCCCGAAGGCGTACGCCCCTGACCGGAGGCGTACGCGCCCACGCCCGGAGCCCACGCGCACGCCCGGAGGCGTACGCGCCCACGCCCGGGGGCGTACAGCGCGCCTGACGCCGAACGCCCCCGTATCCCCGTATCCCCGTATCCCCAGGATCCGCACGAGGTGCGGAAGGCCTTCAGGAGGAGCTGACGGCCTCCGGCCTGTCCGCCGGCTCACTGACGACCGGGACGTCCGTCTCGGCGCCGGCGAGGGCGGTCCGCAGCCGGGTCTGGTAGCCGAGGGCGGCGACGGCGCCGACGACGGCGCAGGCGATCCACAGGACGTCCGGGCCCGGACCGTCGACGATCCCGCCGGCCAGGATCGGCGCGACGAAGCCGGCGACCGCCCAGGACATGCCCATCACGCCCTGGTAGCGGCCGCGGGCGTGCTCCGGGGCGAGGCGGGCGGTGGCGGCGGCGTTGGTGGGGACGTGGACCATCTCGCCGATCGTCCAGACGATGACGGTCGCGCCGAAGGCCAGCGAGCTGCCGGCCAGCGCGGTGGCGCCGGTACCGAGGGCGAACAGGAGGGAGGAGATGGTCAGCAGGAGGACCGGCGAGCGCTTGTCGGTGACCTTGTTGACGAGCAGCTGGAAGCCGACGATGACGACGCCGTTGACGGCGATGACGGCACCGTACGCGGAGGGTTCGAGGCCTTCGGTGGCCATGGTCAGCGGCAGGCCGATCCAGGGTGCGGTGAAGACCAGGCAGACGAGCAGGTTGAGCAGCACCAGGGTCCGGAAGGGCGCGTCGCGCAGCACGGTGAGGACGCTGACCCGCTCCTCGGCGAGCGCCTCGCCGGTGGCCTCGTCGACCCTGGCCTCCGGCCGGGTCTCCGGCAGCCGGAGGAAGACGATCAGCGCGCAGAGCACGGTGGCGGCGGCGTCGACGAGGAAGAGGGTGCGGTAGCCGAGGACGATGGCGACACCGCCGCCGATGGCGGCGATGGCGAAGCCGAGGTTGAGGGCCCAGTAGTTGAGGGCGTAGGCGCGGCGCACGTCGTGCGCGGGGACCAGGTCGGCGATGCTGGCGTTGATGGACGGGCGCACGCCCTGCATGGCGACGCCCATGAGGAGGACGACGAGGGCGACGCCCCAGGGGTTGGTGACGACCGCGAGCAGGGCCGAGCAGACGGCGGCGGCCAAGTGCATGCTGACCATCGTGGGGCGGCGGCCCCAGCGGTCGGTGAGCATGCCGCCCAGCGGCGAGCCCGCCACGCCGCCGAGGCCGTGGAGGGCGACGACGATGCCGGCGAACCAGGCGGAGTGGCCGAGCTCCTGGGTGAGGTAGAGGGACAGGAAGGTCAGGACGAAGGCGCCGGTCCGGTTGACCAGGGTCGACAGCCAGAGCCACCAGAAGCCCCCGGGAAGCCCGGCGACCGTGGTGCGCGCTGATCGGATGAGCGAGTCGATGGACATGTGTGGCCGGCCCCCTGGTGCGTGTAAGTCCCTCATGCGGCGCTCGAAACTTACGCATCTCATACGCCGGACGCCAGCGAATTGACGGTGCGCGTCAATCGTCAGCGGTCGTCTAGGCTCGGACACATGGCCGACGCACCGTACAAGCTGATCCTGCTCCGCCACGGCGAGAGCGAGTGGAACGAGAAGAACCTGTTCACCGGCTGGGTGGACGTCAACCTCACTCCGAAGGGCGAGAAGGAGGCGACGCGCGGCGGTGAGCTGCTGAAGGACGCCGGCCTGCTCCCGGACGTGCTGCACACCTCCCTCCAGAAGCGCGCCATCCGCACGGCGCAGCTCGCCCTGGAGGCCGCCGACCGCCACTGGATCCCGGTCCACCGCTCCTGGCGCCTGAACGAGCGCCACTACGGTGCGCTGCAGGGCAAGGACAAGGCGCAGACGCTCGCCGAGTTCGGCGAGGAGCAGTTCATGCTCTGGCGCCGCTCGTACGACACCCCGCCGCCGGCCCTGTCGGACGACAGCGAGTTCTCGCAGGCGCACGACGCCCGCTACGCGACGATCCCGCCGGAGCTGCGCCCGCGGACCGAGTGCCTCAAGGACGTCGTCCAGCGGATGCTCCCGTACTGGTACGACGCGATCGTCCCGGACCTGCTGTCCGGCCGCACGGTCCTGGTCGCCGCCCACGGCAACAGCCTGCGCGCCCTCGTCAAGCACCTCGACGGCATCTCGGACGCCGACATCGCGGGCCTGAACATCCCGACCGGCATCCCGCTGGCCTACGAGCTCGACGAGAACTTCAAGCCGGTCAACCCCGGCGGCACGTACCTCGACCCGGACGCCGCGGCGGCGGCCATCGAGGCCGTGAAGAACCAGGGCAAGAAGAAGTAGGAATAGTGATCATGCCCCTGACCTGCGCGTACGGTGCAGGGCAGGGGCGTTTTCGCGTTCTGGGCCCTCGCTGGGCCCTCGGCGCGGGGAGTCGTCGCTGACGGCCGGCCGGTGGGGCCTCGTCGGGGGACGTGCGGCTGCTCTCGTCCCGGGATTGTCGCGGCTTGGCGACAGGTCGTGGCTGAATATCGCCCCCTGAACCCGGCGTTGCTACGTTCCGTACCGGGATGCGGCCCGTGGTGGGCCGCCGTGGCACGAGGGGGAGTCCCGCAATGAAGGTCATGCGCGTCAGACGATGCAGACACGTGGTCGCGGCCGCGGCGGTCGTGCTCTCGGTCGTGGTCACCGGGTGTCAGAAGGGCGGCGCCGCGGACGGGGCGGGCGCCGTACCGGGCGCGGTGGCCACGGCCGGCGCGGAGCCCGCCGGAGACCCGACCGGCAGCGTCGAGCCGACGCAGGAGCCGACGCCCCTGAGGCCGGTCGTGAAGCCCCGGCCGAAGGCGCCGTCGGCGTACCCCGAGCCGCCGAAGCAGCCGGCGCCCGGCAAGACCGCCACCGGGTGTGTCACCGAGCCGCCCGTCCCCGAGGACTACGACCCCGACGAGTTCGCGCTCTACCGGATCGAGGAGCTCCCCGCCGCCACCGGCAAGGTCAACCTCGTGGTCCAGCACGGTGCGTGGGGCTGCGGTGAGCCGGACACCGACGGCGCGCCGTTCGTCGGCAGCGGTGAGGAGTCCCGCTGGGCGCTCGACCAGGCGGCGTACGTCACGGCCACCAACCCCGTCGTGGAGAGCACCGAGAACCAGCGGATCGGCGTGCAGGAGCTGATCGACTGGGTGAACGCGCACCCGGACTCCGGCCTCGTCTTCCGCTACCAGGTCGGCGACGACGGAGCCATCCACCGGCTGGACCAGGTCTTCATGCCCTGACCCGCCGGACGGGTGACGGAGAACCTTCCGGCCGTGGCTCGCCGCACGGCGGGGGCACGAGGGGCGGTACAGGTGCGGATGACCTCGCCCGTCCCCTCGTGAAACGAGACCCTCGTGCGCCCTGGACCCGGCGCCCTCTTGGCCGCCCCGCCTCCGACCGCCTGAAGCTCCGTTCGGGCGTCTTCCTCAGGCCGTAGCCGGCCCCGCGTTCCCGGCCGGCCGCAGGTCCCGGCGCATCAGCACCTCGTCCCGCAGGTCCTCCGGGGCGATGCGCAGGGCGGCGGGCCAGCGGCCGGTCTCGTGCCAGCCGAGGGCGGCGTAGAAGCCCTCCAGACCCTCGCCGCCACGGGCGGCGAGCCGGAGGTGGTCGAGCCCGAGGTCCTCGCGGGCGACGCGGTGCAGTTCCCGCATCAGGGCGCCGCCCAGGCCGTGGCCGCGGAAGTCGGGGTGGGTCTGGAGGTGGTGCACCGTGCCCCAGTGGGCGACCAGGGGGTTCGGGTCGTGGCCGAGCACGACCCAGCCGGCGAGCCGCTCACCGACCGTGGCGGTGATCAGGCGGTGGCCGTCCGGGGCGAGGCGGGCGGCCAGGGCGTCGACGGCCGGGGCCACCTCCGCCTCGGTGACGGGCGGGAACGGGAAGCCGGCGGCGCCGCCCGCGTTCGTGACCGCGATCCAGCAGTCGGTCAGGCGGGTCCGGAGCGTCGGGGTGATCCCGTCGGGGGCCGTCACCTGCGTCAGGAGCGCCGGCCGGGGGAGCGGGGTCGGGATCGCCGGCGGCGTGGCAGGCGTGGCAGGGATCGAGGGTGTGGCGGGTATCGGGGGCAGGGAGGGCATGGGAGGCATTCTGGCGTGAGGGCCCGGCGTCCCACCGTCGATATTCGCGCGCGGGCGTCACGGCGGGTGGTCTAGCGTGCGGGCCATGAGCACGTCTCCTCGCCTTGAGCCGATCACCCCCGCGAACCTCGAGGCCGCCCTCGACCTGCGCGTTCATCCCCATCAGAGCGACAACGTCGCCCCCGTCGTCCGCTCGCTCGCCGTGGCGTACGCGTTCGGCGAGACCGCCTGGCCGCGGCTCATCGTCGACGGGGACGAGCCGGTGGGCTTCCTGATGGCCTTCGTCGACATCCAGTGGAACGCGGAGAAGGATCCGGACGACCGGCGCAGCGGGCTCTGGCGGCTGAACATCAGCGGCGAGCGGCAGGGCAGGGGCTACGGGCGGTTCGCCGTCGACGCCGTGCGCGAGGAGCTGCGGCGGCGCGGGGCGACCGAGATGTACGTCTCCTGGCACACCGGCGAGCACGGGCCCGGCGACTTCTACCGCAGGCTCGGCTTCCGCGAGACCGGCGAGCTCGCCGGGGACCAGGTCGTCGGCGTGCTCGACATCGGCTAGGCCGGGCCCCCTCCGGGCCGGCCCCGCTGCACCCCCGTAAGCCGACGCCCGCGCCCCCGACGCGCGCGCCCCGACGCCCGCGCCCCCGCACCAGCTGACCCACGGGCCCCGCGTGCGAGACGGACGGGGCCCGCGGTTCAGGCGTGCGGTGTGCTGCTGTGCGGTGCGGTGTCCTACGAGGAGCAGCCGCCGCACTGGCACGGCGCGCCGGACTGGCAGCCGCAGCCGCAGCCCGAGCCGCACCCGCAGGCGCCGAGAACGGGCAGGAGCTGCGCGTCGCGCCCGAGCGGGCTCTCCTGCTGGGGGTCGGTGATCGGAGCGGATTCGGCCATGGGGTCCCTCCCTGAGAGGCGTACCTCGCCTCCCCCCATTGCATGCCCACCGCCCAGGGCGCATCAACGGCGCACTGTTGTGCGACCCGCCGGCGGAAGACGCCTACGCGCCCTCGACCGGCACGTCCGCCGACTGGAGCTCGTCCGCGTGCTCGCCCGTCACCAGGTAGACGACGCGCTTGGCCACCGACACCGCGTGGTCGGCGAAGCGCTCGTAGTAGCGGCCCAGCAGCGTCACGTCCACGGCGGTCTCGATGCCGTGCGACCAGCGGTCGTCCATCAGGTGCTGGAACAGCGTCCGGTGCAGCAGGTCCATCTCGTCGTCGTCCTGCTCCAGCTGGAGCGCCAGGTCGACGTCCTTCGTGATGATGACCTCCGCCGCCTTCGCCATCAGGCGCTGCGCCAGCTGCCCCATCTGCAGGATCGTGGCGTGCAGGTCGTTCGGCACCGCGCGGTCCGGGAATCGCAGCCGGGCCAGCTTGGCCACGTGCTGGGCCAGGTCGCCCGAGCGCTCCAGGTCGGCGCTCATCCGCAGCGAGGTCACCACGATCCGCAGATCCGTCGCCACCGGCTGCTGCCGCGCCAGCAGGGCTATCGCCCGCGCCTCCAGGTCGTGCTGGAGGTCGTCGACCTTCTGGTCCGCGGCGATCACGCTCTCCGCGAGCTTCAGGTCGGCGTCCAGCATGGCCGTCGTGGCGCGCCCGATCGCGGACCCGACCAGCCGGGCCATCTCGACCAGGCCCTCGCCGATCGAGTCAAGTTCCTCGTGGTACGCGTCCCGCATCGATGTCCCTCTCTACGTTCCGGCTCTGGCTACGTTCCGGCTCTGGATGCGCTCCGGCTCCAGGCAGACTGCTCCGGGCAGGGCGCCGGGTCCGGGTTCCGGCGTGGGGCCGATGACTCCCACGCTCCCACGTTCGGCCCCCTACGCGTCCGATTCCACCCCCACACGTGAACCACCACTTACTCCGAGGTGAACTCTGGGCAACGCGGGCCGCGGTGTCGACCAGGTCAAATGAACCACCCCCGTCCCCTCGGTGAACTCTGGGCGACGAGTGTTCGAGCAGCCACTCGGACGGCTGGGAGAGTGTCCGTCGGCCCGCATAACCTGGAGGGCATGGACGTGAACGCGGCGGTCGCCGCATTGGCCGCTATCGCCGGCGTGTGCACCGGCGTGATCGCCATGCTGGCGTTCCGCTGGAGCGAGCGCGACCAGGCGCGACCCACTCGTACCTCCCTGCACACCGACGCCGTGCTCCCGCCCGGGGTCGACACTGTGCTGTCCGTGCTGCGCTCCTCCGCGGTGGTCCTCGACGAGAGCGACTCCGTGGTGAAGGCCAGCTCGGCCGCGTACGCGCTCGGCCTGGTCCGGGGCGGCAAGCTGGCCGTCGAGCCCATGCTCAACATGGCCCGCGACACCCGCCGCGACGGGGAGATACGGCAGGTCGAGCTCGACCTGCCGCGGCGCGGCACCGGACGCGGCGAGGCCCTCGCCGTCTCCGCCCGCGTCGCCCCGCTGGGATCGCGGCTGGTGCTGCTGCTGGTGGAGGACCTGACCGAGGCCCGCCGCATAGAAGCGGTACGGCGTGACTTCGTCGCCAACGTGAGTCATGAGCTCAAGACCCCCGTCGGCGCCCTCTCCCTGCTCTCCGAGGCCGTCATGGACGCCTCGGACGACCCCGAGGCGGTCACCCGCTTCGCGGGCCGGATGCAGATCGAGGCCACCCGCCTCACCAACCTCGTGCAGGAGCTCATCGACCTCTCCCGGGTGCAGAACGACGACCCGCTGGAGGACTCCGAGCCGGTCCGGGTGGACGAGCTGGTCGCCGAGGCGATCGACCGCTCCCGCCACGCCGCGTCCACGAAGCAGATCACCATGGCCTCGGGAGGGGCCTCCGACCTCTACGTCTGGGGCAGCCGCGGACAGCTCGCCGCCGCCCTGGGCAACCTCGTCGAGAACGCCGTCAACTACTCGCCGGCCCACACGCGGGTCGGCATCGCCGCCCGCCGTGTGACGGCGCCCGGCGGCGACCTCATCGAGATAGCCGTGACCGACCAGGGCATCGGCATCCCCGACAAGGACAAGGAGCGCGTCTTCGAGCGCTTCTACCGCGTCGACCCCGCCCGCTCCCGTGCCACCGGCGGTACGGGACTGGGCCTGGCCATCGTGAAGCACGTGGCCGCCTCGCACGGCGGGGAGGTCACGGTGTGGAGCACCGAGGGCCAGGGGTCCACCTTCACCCTGCGGCTGCCCGAGGCGGGCGCCGTACGGGACCGCCGGTCCTCCGACTCCGCCTCGACGCCCGATCTCATGACCGAACCGCTCCCCGCCCCGGAGGTCCTTCCGTGACCCGAGTGCTTGTCGTCGAGGATGAGGAATCCTTCAGCGACGCCCTGTCGTACATGCTCCGCAAGGAAGGCTTCGAGGTCGCCGTCGCGGCGACCGGGCCCGACGGCCTCGACGAGTTCGAGCGCAACGGAGCGGATCTCGTCCTCCTCGACCTGATGCTGCCGGGTCTGCCCGGTACGGAGGTGTGCCGTCAGCTGCGCGGCCGCTCCAACGTCCCGGTGATCATGGTGACCGCCAAGGACAGCGAGATCGACAAGGTCGTCGGCCTGGAGATAGGAGCCGACGACTACGTGACCAAGCCCTTCTCCTCGCGGGAGCTGGTCGCCCGCATCCGCGCGGTCCTGCGCCGCCGCGGTGAGCCGGAGGAGGTCACCCCCGCCGCCCTGGAGGCCGGCCCGGTCCGCATGGACGTCGACCGCCACGTGGTCACCGTCGCGGGCGGCAAGGTCGACCTGCCGCTGAAGGAGTTCGACCTCCTGGAGATGCTGCTCCGCAACGCGGGCCGCGTCCTGACCCGCATGCAGCTCATCGACCGCGTCTGGGGCGCGGACTACGTCGGCGACACGAAGACCCTCGACGTCCACGTGAAGCGCCTCCGCGCCAAGATCGAGCCCGACCCGGGCGCGCCGCGGTACCTGGTCACGGTCCGGGGCCTGGGCTACAAGTTCGAGCCGTAGGCCGCGGGCGGGTGAGCCCGTGGGCCGGTGCGGCCGCGGGCTCGTGAGCCGTACGGCACGCAGAAGGGGCGCCCCGAGGGGCGCCCCTTCTGCGTGTGGCTCAGTGACCGGCCGCGTGGCCGGCCTCGCCCGACGGCGTGGCCGTGCCGGACGGCGTGGCCGTGCCGGACGGGGTCGCGGTGCCCGACGGGGTCGCGGTGCCGGACGGCGTGGCCGGCAGGGTGGCCGGCGGCTTCGGGAGCTCGGACGGGCCGAACTCCTTGAAGTAGCTCTTCGCCGGGACGACGAAGGCGCTCAGGCCCACGTCGCCGGTCTTGCTCAGCTTGAAGACGACCTTCTGCGCGGCGCCGTTGCGGTCCTGGTGCAGGCCGCCCTCGATCGTCGCGGAGGCGTTGCCCTGGCCGCCGATGACGACGGAGCCGCCGGCGGGGACGACGATCGGGCCGTTGCCCTCGGCCGCCTTGAGCTTCACGACCCCGACGGTGCCGGGCAGGGTGATCGAGTCGATCGTCTGGCGCGTCGAACCGTTGTTGAAGACGGTGGCGGAGACGGCGGCGGGACCCACCGCGCCCGGGTCGGGCTGGGTGATCACGAGGGCGTTCTGGATCTTGACGTCGTCCACGGTGACGGCGGCGTTGTCCGGGCGGATCTCGAGGGTCTGCGCGTCGTTGCCCGCACCACAGGCGGACAGGGCGGCGATCGAGATCACGACGGCGGTGGCGGCGAGGGCGCCGCGTCGAAGGCTGCGGCTCACGGCGGCGGCAACTCCTAGGACGTAAGGGCAGGCTAGGGAAGGACTAAAGGTGTGTCAGCGCGCTTAGGTTACCGAGCCGCACTCTCCGTCCTGCACCCGACCCGCCCCTCCGCGCCCGCTCACCACGCGGGCGGCTCCCGCGCCGGACATCGAGAACTCGCCGTCATGGCCGGATCGCGACCCATTGACCCGCCGTTCACATAAGCGTCGTGATCAATTCGGGTGCCGTCCGCGCATTCCGCCGTCCGGGCCATTCGGGAATCTTCGGTGATCAATTCCCGAATCCGCCCGCACGAGTGATCGATCCTCGAACGGAGTACGTGAAGCAGGTCACGCCGAACCGGTCAAAATGGGACATCGAGCCCCTCGCGCACCCCTCGTGGCAGCTGTAACGTGGGTGTTTCTCTGTGTCCGCGCAGTGGCTCCGACCTGCGAATACCGCCCTCCGGAAGCCCTCCGCAGCACGTTCGCGTCGCTGTTGTCAAGCCCCGAGATATGCCCTGACCTGCGAAAACGCCATTCAGAAGAAGCCGTATCCGTGTTACCCTGGATAGCCACGGAAGGGGTACCTGTCACATGACGTTCAAGGTTGGCGACACCGTGGTCTATCCCCATCACGGGGCCGCGCTGATCGAGGCCATCGAAACTCGCCAGATCAAAGGCGTGGACAAGACCTACTTGGTGCTCAAGGTCGCGCAGGGCGACTTGACGGTTCGTGTGCCGGCGGACAATGCGGAGTTCGTCGGTGTTCGCGACGTGGTCGGTCAGGATGGGCTGGACCGGGTCTTCGAGGTGCTGCGCGCACCGTACGCAGAGGAGCCCACTAACTGGTCTCGCCGCTACAAGGCAAATCTGGAAAAGCTCGCCTCGGGCGACGTCATCAAGGTCGCCGAAGTGGTGCGCGACCTGTGGCGCCGTGAGCGCGAGCGTGGACTCTCCGCCGGTGAGAAGCGCATGCTCGCCAAGGCCCGCCAGATCCTGGTGAGCGAGCTGGCCCTCGCGGAGAACACGAACGAGGACAAGGCCGAGGCCCTCCTCGACGAGGTGCTCGCGTCCTGACGTCGGTCGCCTGACGACCGGCCGAACGCCATGCCCAGCACATGCCGCGGTGCCCGCTGACATGCTGTGAATCTCCTTGATTCCACAGCGCCGTCGCCGGGCACTGCGGCATGTTCGTCTCTCTTTCCCGACCCCCTGCCGTTCCTCGCACGGCGACGCCTCGACCGTCGTCACGGAAGGGTCCGGTCGAGGCGTCGCCAGCAGCTTGCTGACGCCATACCCACGTCGCCCGCGGAAACAAACCTGCCGGAGTGCAACCGATGACAGACGAAGCGCGTCCCCCACGAACCGCCGTGGTGATCCCCGCGGCAGGCCGGGGCGTACGCCTCGGCCCGGGCGCCCCCAAGGCGCTGCGCGCGCTGAACGGCACCCCCATGCTCATCCACGCCGTCCGGGCGATGGCCGCCTCCCGCGCCGTCTCCCTCGTCGTCGTGGTCGCACCCCCCGACGGCGCCGTCGGGGCCGCCGAGGTGAAGAACCTCCTCGACACCCACGCCCTGCCCGAGCGGACCGACTACGTCGTCGTCCCCGGCGGGGAGACCCGCCAGGAGTCCGTGCGGCTCGGCCTGGCGGCCGTCCCCGACGACGTCTCGGTCGTCCTCGTCCACGACGCCGCCCGCCCCCTCGTGCCCGTCGACACCGTCGACGCCGTCGTCGAGGCCGTACGGGACGGGGCCGTCGCCGTGGTGCCCGCGCTGCCCGTCGCCGACACCGTCAAGGAGGTCGAGCCGGCGGAGGAGCCGGGCGCCCCCGAACAGGTCGTCGCCACCCCGGTCCGGGCCCGCCTCCGCGCCGTGCAGACCCCGCAGGGCTTCGACCGCGACACGCTCGTCAACGCCCACGCCACCGTCGCCCTCACCGGTGAGGGCGCGACCGACGACGCCGGCATGGTCGAGAAGCTCGGCGCGCCCGTCGTCGTCGTGCCCGGCCACGAAGAGGCCTTCAAGGTGACCCGCCCCCTCGACCTCGTCCTCGCCGAGGCCGTACTCGCCCGCAGGAGGGCCAACGATGGCTTCTGACGGCCACCCCCCGCGCCCCGTGCTGCCCCGGACGGGCATCGGCACCGACGTCCACGCCTTCGAGAAGGGGCGCGAACTGTGGTGCGCCGGCCTGCTCTGGGAGGACGAGGAGTACGGACTCGCCGGGCACTCCGACGGTGACGTCGCCGCCCACGCCGCCTGCGACGCGCTCTTCTCCGCCGCCGGCATCGGCGACCTCGGCGCCCACTTCGGGACCTCGCGGCCCGAGTGGTCCGGCGCCTCCGGCGTCACCCTCCTCGCGGAGGCCGCCCGGATCGTGCGCGCCGAGGGCTACGAGATCGGCAACATCGCCGTCCAGGTCGTCGGCGTCCGCCCCAAGATCGGCAAGCGTCGCGACGAGGCGCAGAAGGCCCTCGGCGAGGCGGCGGGCGCACCGGTCTCCGTCTCCGGCACCACCACCGACGGGCTCGGCCTGACCGGCCGCGCCGAAGGACTGGCCGCGCTCGCGACCGCGCTCGTCTATCCCGTAACGGCTCCTTAGGGGCACCACCCCCCGAAAAAGTGGCCCCGGGACCGGGAACAGGTCGCGGGGCACTGCCCCCCGCCCACTACCCTGGAGTGGTGACCATTCGCCTGTACGACACCAGCGCCCGGCAGATCCGTGACTTCACCCCGATCCAGCCGGGCTGTGTCTCGATCTACCTCTGTGGCGCGACCGTGCAGGCCGCTCCGCACATCGGGCACATCCGCTCCGGCCTGAACTTCGACATCATGCGCCGCTGGTTCGCCTACCGCGGCTACGACGTCACGTTCATCCGCAACGTCACCGACATCGACGACAAGATCATCAAGAAGGGCGCCGAACAGGGCCGTCCCTGGTGGTCCATCGGCTACGAGAACGAGCGCGCGTTCAACGACGGCTACCAGGCCCTCGGTTGCCTGCCGCCCACCTACGAACCGCGCGCCACCGGGCACGTCACCGAGATGGTCGAGATGATGCGCGGCCTCATCGAGCGCGGCCACGCCTACGAGGCGGACGGCAGCGTCTACTTCGACGTGCGCTCCTTCCCGGGTTACCTGGAGCTGTCCAACCAGGACATCGACGACCTGCGCCAGCCCACCGAAGAGGGCATCACCGGCAAGCGGGACCCGCGCGACTTCGCGATGTGGAAGGCGACCAAGCCGGGCGAGCCCGACTGGGAGACCCCGTGGGGCCGCGGCCGCCCCGGCTGGCACCTGGAGTGCTCGGCGATGGCGCACAAGTACCTGGGCTCCGCCTTCGACATCCACGGCGGCGGCCTCGACCTGATCTTCCCGCACCACGAGAACGAGATCGCCCAGGCCAAGGCCTTCGGTGACGAGTTCGCCCACTACTGGGTGCACAACGCCTGGGTCACCATGAGCGGCGAGAAGATGTCGAAGTCGCTCGGCAACTCGGTGCTCGTCTCCGAGATGGTGAAGAACTGGCGTCCCATCGTGCTGCGTTACTACCTCGGCACCCCGCACTACCGCTCGATGATCGAGTACAGCGAGGAGTCCCTGCGCGAGGCCGAGGCGGCGTTCGCCCGCATCGAGGGCTTCGTGCAGCGCGCCACCGAGAAGGCCGGGGCGCCCGTCGCCCCCGCCGCCGAGGTGCCGCCGGCCTTCGCCGAGGCCATGGACGACGACCTGGGCGTGCCGCACGCGCTGGCGATCATCCACACCACCGTCCGCCAGGGCAACAGCGCCCTGGCCGCCGACGACAAGGACGAGGCGATCGCCCGCCTCGCCGAGGTACGCGCCATGCTCGGCGTCCTCGGTCTCGACCCCCTCGACCCGCACTGGGCCGAGGAGACGGACCGCGGCGAAGAGCTCCACGGCGTCGTCGACACCCTCGTCCGGCTCGTGCTCCAGCAGCGCGAGTCCGCCCGCGAGCGCAAGGACTGGGCGACCGCGGACGCCATCCGCGACCAGCTGAACCGTTCGGGCCTCGCCATCGAGGACAGCCCCGACGGCCCCCGCTGGACGCTGGGCAACCGCTAGAGAACTGATGAGTGTGCCGTCCGGGCCTCCGGGCGGCACACTGCACTTACGGACTTCGTACGCAGCAGGCAGAGGAAACGGGTAGTAGTCATGGCCGGGAACAGTCAGCGCAGGGGACGTCGTACGTCCAACAAGAAGGGCGCGACGGTCGGCAGCGGTGGCCAGCGGCGCAAGGGCCTCGAAGGCAAGGGCCCGACGCCCAAGGCCGAGAACCGCAAGGGCCACAAGGCGTACCGCGTCTCCAACGCGATGGCACGCAACGCGGCCAAGCGCAAGCCCGTCGCCCGCCGCGGCGGCAAGGGCCAGTCGGAGATGGTCGTCGGCCGCAACCCGGTCTTCGAGGCGCTGCGCGACGGTGTGCCCGCCAGCACGCTCTACGTCCAGCAGTTCATCGACAACGACGAGCGGGTGCGCGAGGCCCTGAACCTCGCCACCGGCCGCGGCAACATCAACATCATGGAGGCGCCGCGCCCCGAGCTCGACCGGATGACCAACGGGCTCAACCACCAGGGCCTCGTCCTCCAGGTCCCGCCGTACGAGTACGCGCACCCCGAGGACCTCGCCGAGGCGGCCTTCGACGACCACGAGGACCCGCTGATCGTGGCCCTCGACGGCGTCACGGACCCGCGCAACCTCGGTGCCGTCGTCCGTTCCGTCTCCGCCTTCGGCGGCCACGGCGTGGTCGTGCCCGAGCGCCGCGCCGCCGGCATGACCGCCGGCGCCTGGAAGACCTCGGCCGGCACCGCCGCCCGGACCCCGGTGGCCCGCGCCACCAACCTCACCCGCTGCCTCGAGCAGTACCAGAAGGCGGGTCTCACGGTCGTCGGCCTGTCGGCGGAAGGCGACACCGAGGTGCACGAGCTGGAGGCGCTCTCCGGCCCGGTCGTCATCGTCGTCGGCTCCGAGGGCAAGGGCCTGTCCCGCCTGGTCGGCGAGACCTGTGACTTCCTCGTCCGCATCCCCATGCCGGGCGGCGCCGAGTCGCTGAACGCCGGCGTCGCCGCCGGTGTCGTGCTGTACGAGGCGGCCCGCCGCCGGATGGCCTGACCCGGCTCCCTCGTACGGGCTGACCCGCACGAGGGACACACCCCGGCCGTGATCTTGACGGGCCTCGGACATTTGGAGTCCGTCAAGGCAGTGTCCTAACCGCACATCACTCGGTTAGATGAGTGTGGACACCAGAACGCCCCGGCCGGGGTTCGACGATCAGCCCGCGCTGAGCATGGTCAAAGTGGCCTCCGATCCCGCCCAGGTGATCGTGAACCACGCCAGCTTCCGTGTGCGGCTCGCGCCGGCCCAACAGCCGAAGTTCGCCGCGAACCCGCGGATCGCCGCGCTCGCCGGAGCCGCTGTCGGAGCAGGTGCGGCCGGCGCCGGCACCGCCCGTCGCAGGCCCGTCGTGTGGACCGGGAAGTCCTCGCCCGGCGCCACGGGCCTCCTCCAGGCCGTCCGCGAGTCCTCCGCCACGGGCGGCGTCTCCACCCTGGAGCCGACCACCCAGACCATCCCGCGCATCGACACCACGATGCCCACCCCCGTGGTGCCGGCCGGGCCGCCGGCCCCGCTGCTCCCGCCGATGCGCAGGGCCGAGGGGGCGTACGACGAGCTCTACGAGCTCGAACCCGACCCGCACGCCCCGGACACCGGCCCCCAGGCCCACGGCTCGCACCGGCACGGCGCGAGCGGGACCCCGGCCGCCAACGCGGCGAGCGTCCGGCACGCCTACTACCCGGGCCGCCGCCTCAACCTCGGGGTCGTGCTGCTGCCCCTGCGGGTGTTCCTCGGCTTCATCTCCATCTACGCGGGCATGGGCAAGCTCTGCGACCCCGTCTACTTCGACGGCGGCGAGCGCGGCTCGATGGTCAAGTGGCTGCACTCGCTGCACCCGTGGGCCCTGGCCGAGCCGCTGCGCGACTTCGCCCTCCAGCACCCGGTGGGCGCCGGCCTCACCGTCGCCTTCCTCCAGGTCGTCGTGGGCGTCCTCACCGTCCTCGGCCTGTGGCAGCGGGTGGCGGCCGTGGTCGGAGCGCTGCTCTCCGCCGCCCTGATCCTCACCGTCAGCTGGAAGACCGTGCCGGTCTACGACGCGCCCGACATCATCTTCCTCGCCGCCTGGTCGCCGCTGGTCATCGCCGGCGCCCCGGTGTACTCGATCGACGGACGGCTCGCCGGCGAGGCCTGGCGCACCCTCGGCCCCCGCTCGGAACTGTGGGAACTGCGCCGCCGGGTGCTGCGCCGCGGCACGGTCGTCGCCGCGGTGGTCGTCGGGCTCACCCTGCTCGTCGGCTCCGTCCTCGGCGGGGCGGTGCGCTCCACGGAGATGGTCACCGTGCCCGGGCCGAACGACGACCCGGTCAACCACCTGCCGGGCGAACCGCTGCCCACGGAGCCGGGCGCGACCGGCCCGTCCCGCAAGGCCTCGAAGAGCCCGAAGCCCTCGGCGACGACCGGGGCGAGCGGTGAGCGCGAGAAGGACGAGGAGGCCTCGCCGACGGAGTCGGCGAAGGAGACCCGGCGCAGCGAGCGGCGCAGCCCGTCCGCGACGCAGGGCAGCGGCACCCGCAGCCCGAGCCAGTCGCGCACGTCCTCCCCGTCCTCGTCCAGCAGCAGCTCCGGCTCGGGCGGATCCAGCACCTCCGGCGGTACGAGCGGCACGCCGAGCACCGGCGGCAGCGGCGGCGGCTCCTCGGACGGCGGCTCGACGTCGGGCGGCGCGCGCAACCCGATCGGCGGCCTGCTGGGCTGACGGACGGACAACTCGCGGAAGGGCCCCGGGTGTCGTCGGACACCCGGGGCCCTTCGGCGTGGGGCCTCGGGCGGGGCGTGGGCCGTCGGCGGGGGCCGCGGCCTCGGCTCCACGCCGGCGGTCCGTCCGGGCCGCCTCCGTCCGGAACGGCGCCCGTCCCCTACCCCCGGGCGGGGGCCTCGCCGGCCCCGCCTCCGCCCCCGACCGCCGCCGTGCCGGTCCCCGCCCGAGCCCCGCACGGGCGGCCAGGAGCTCCCGTACGGACGCCGAAGGGGCGGCACCACGTCGATCGTGGTGCCGCCCCTTCGGGCGTACGCGGGACCCGGTGGGTGCCCTCAGGCGTGGGAGGCGAGTTCCTTCGCCGCCTCGGTCAGGTCCTTCGCGGTGTCGATGGCCCGCCAGTACGCCCCCTGCGGAAGCGGGAAGCCCGCCAGGCTCCGCTCCCGGGCCAGCCGCGGGAAGGTCGTGCGCTCGTGGTCGCCGAGGTCCGGCAGCAGGTCCGTGAAGGCGGGGGAGAAGACGTACACGCCCGCGTTGATGAGGTACGGCGACGGCGGTGCCTCGATGAAGTCGGTGATGTGCCCGAAGGCGTCCGTCTCCACGGCGCCCCACGGGATACGGGGCCGGGCCAGGGCCAGCGTGGCCGTCGCGTCCCGCTCGGCGTGGAACTCGGCCATCTCGCGCAGCGAGAAGCGCGTCCAGATGTCGCCGTTCGTCGCGTACCAGGGCTGATCCGGCTCCGGCAGGTGCGCGGCCGCGTACTTGAGGCCGCCCCCGCGGCCGAGCGGCTCGGACTCGACGACGGTGGTGACCTTCAACGGCAGTTCGGCCGCGTCCAGCCACTCCTGGAGCACGTCGGCGAGGTGACCGCAGGACACGACGGCGTCCGTGACCCCCTCGGCGGCGAGCCAGGACAGCTGATGGCCGATGATCGGGGTCCCGGTGCCCGGGATCTCGACCATCGGCTTGGGGCGGTCGTCGGTGTACGGGCGCAGCCGCGAGCCCTGGCCGCCCGCCAGGATCACGGCCTGCGTCGGGGAGGTGTGCATACCGGGAACGATATGCGGTGTGCGGCAGGCCTACCGGGCGCGGCTCAGCTGGCGTGCAGCACGCCGTAGGCGAACGAGGTGTCGCAGACCGGGCGCGAGAAGGACTGGGCGCGGGTCGGACCGAAGCGCTCGACCGCGGCGGCGCCGAGGGCGCGGGCGATCGACATGCAGTGCCGGGCGAGCGACGGGCGGTTCTCCACCTCGCGCTGGAGGTGCGTCAGGGCGACGCCGGGGTCCTTCTCCTGAAGCTCTGCGAGGAGCTGGTCGCGGAGAATATCCTGCGGGGCACGGGACTTGGCCCGGGTGGAGACGTCCGTGGACGACGCGGTCAGCATCTGGGTCCCGGAGCCCTGGCCGGCCCACGGAACGGCGGACACCGCGAGCGTTCCGGAGAGCACCAGGACGACGGGCAGGACGAGGGCGAGAGAGCGGCCGATTCGGCGGGCAGTATGCGTCACGCAGGCGAGCGTAGCGGGCGGTAGTGATATGGCGACATTTAGTCACTCTCGCGGGGGATGGTTCGAGGCCGCTTTTCGAATTCCGTGTTGACGCGGGTGGGTGGCCCCGGGGGTGAATGCCCAGTTCTGCCGGGGTTTTCGCCGACTCGGCGATTCATGCCCGCCCGTACGCGAACGGCCCCGCCCCCGCAAGCGGGACCGGGGCCGTTCGGCACGGCTGCCGACGCCGGGAGATCAGGGCGTCCGGCGTCGGGGCGTTCAGTCGGAGAGGCGCTCGCCCGTCGAGGTCGAGAAGACGTGCAGCTCGGCCGAGCGCGGCACCACGTGCAGCGTGGAGCCCTTGGCGGGGACCTCGCGGCCGCCCACGCGGACCACGATGTCCTTGTCCTCGCCGCCGACGCGGGTGGAGCCGTACACGAAGCCGTCGGAGCCGAGCTCCTCGACCACGTTCACGGTCACGGCCAGGCCGTCCTTGCTCGTCGGGCCGGAGACGTCGAAGTGCTCGGGGCGGACGCCGACCGTCACCGTGGTGTCACCCTTGTCCGCCGCGGCGGCGATGGCGTCACGGGAGACCGGGACGATGCTCTCGCCGAACCTCACGCCGCCGTCGGTGATCGGGACCTCGATCAGGTTCA
Organism: Streptomyces sp. NPDC048018; assembly: GCF_043202995.1. Taxonomy (NCBI): domain Bacteria; kingdom Bacillati; phylum Actinomycetota; class Actinomycetes; order Kitasatosporales; family Streptomycetaceae; genus Streptomyces; species Streptomyces sp. NPDC048018. Next base: position 738,301 of record NZ_JBIDBK010000004.1, on the reverse strand, counting down.
TGGCCGGGGAGCCGATGAAGCCGGCGACGAAGAGGTTGGCGGGCCGGTCGTACATGGTCCGCGGGGTGTCGACCTGCTGGAGCAGACCGTCCTTGAGGACCGCGACCCGGTCGCCCATCGTGAGGGCCTCGGTCTGGTCGTGCGTCACGTACACGGTGGTGATGCCGAGACGGCGCTGCAGGCTCGCGATCTGCGTACGCGTCGAGACGCGGAGCTTGGCGTCGAGGTTCGACAGCGGCTCGTCCATGAGGAAGACCTGCGGCTCGCGCACGATGGCACGGCCCATGGCGACGCGCTGACGCTGACCGCCGGAGAGCGCCTTCGGCTTGCGGTCGAGGTACTCGGTGAGGTCGAGGATCTTCGCGGCCTCTTCGACCTTGGCGCGGATCTCGCTCTTGTTGACGCCGGCGATCTTGAGCGCGAAGCCCATGTTGTCGGCGACCGTCATGTGCGGGTAGAGCGCGTAGTTCTGGAACACCATCGCGATGTCCCGGTCCTTCGGCGGCAGGTGCGTGACGTCGCGGTCGCCGATGCGGATGGCGCCGGAGGTGACGTCCTCCAGGCCGGCCAGCATGCGCAGCGAGGTCGACTTGCCACAGCCGGAGGGGCCGACGAGAACGAGGAACTCGCCGTCGGCGATCTCGATCTCCAGCTCGTTGACGGAGGGCTTTTCGGCGCCGGGGTAGACCAGGGTCGCCTTGTCATAGGTGACGGAAGCCATGGTGATGTGTCCCTTCACCGGCAGGAACGTGCCGGACGATCCGAGTGGAAGGAAGGATGTGGTGTAGTCCACCTGGGTGAACTTCCCGAGACGGTACCTGGCGATGCCCGATCTGTCAGCAGTCCGAGGAGCGTGAGATTTCCGACCGTCGGTGCGCGGGCGTTCGTTACACTGCTTTCGCTGCCGCCTTAGCTCAGTTGGCTAGAGCGCTTGACTTGTAATCTTGAGGTCGTCGGTTCGATTCCGACAGGCGGCTCGTCGATCAGGTGTCCCGGACCCGGCAGGGTCCGGGACACTTGTGCGTTACGGGGCGTGTGCGAGGGGTGTTTCCGGGGAGGGGTGCGGCGGATGAGCCGGCGTTCCAGTGGGTTGATCGGGACCTGGGCCGAGGCGCAGCGGGTGGCGCAGCGCGAGCGGGAGGGGCGGCAGCAGGCCGCCCTGCGGCAGCAGCGTGAGGCCGAGCGGGCCCAGCGGGCGCGGGAGCGGGACGTGGCGCGGATGCACCGGGAGCAGCGGGCGGAGTACCGGCGGCACCGGGAGGCGGACGCGTTGCGGCGGACGCGCGAGCTGGACGAGCGGGTGGCGGTGCTGGAGGGGCTGCTGGTGGCGGGGTGCCGGGCTCGGCCGTTGTCGGTGGAGGGGCTGCGGCAGCCGGAGGAGGTGGCGCCGTTCGCGCCGGGGCCGCTGGCGGAGCCGGTGCCGATGCCGGACCGGCGCTTCTACCAGGACCCCGCCCGGTTCGAGCGGGACCTGTACGCGGCGCGGACGGCGGAGGCGCGGCGGGTGGAGCAGCTGGCGGCGTACCGGCGGCAGTACGAGGAGTGGGCGGCGGGCCGGCTGGCGGAGATCCGGGCGCACAACAGGGGGATCGCGGACACCGGGTCGGCCCTGCGGGCGGGTGAGCCGGAGACGGTGGTGGAGTACTTCTCGGCGGTCCTGTACGCGTCGACGGCCTGGCCCGAGGGGTTTCCGCGGCAGGTGTCGGCGGCGTACGACCGGGGCTCGCGGGGGCTTGTCCTGGAGTGGGACCTGCCGGGGTTCGACGTGGTGCCCGCCGCGAAGGGGATCCGGTACCTGCCGAGCACGGACCAGGAGCGGGAGGTCCCGCGGCCGGTGTCGCAGCGGCGGGCGCTGTACCGGGAGGTGCTGGCGCAGAGCGTGCTGCTGGCCTTGCGGGAGCTGTTCGCCGCGGACCGGTCCGGGGTGCTGGACCGGGTGACGCTGAACGGCTTCGTCGACGGGGTGGACCCGGCGACGGGAGTGGTGGGTCGGACCTGTGTGGCGTCCGTGGCGGTGGAGCGGCGGGCCTTCGGTGAGCTGAACCTGGAGCTGGTCCGTCCGCTGGAGTGTCTGACCGGGGCGTTGTCGGGGCGCCTGTCGGCGAAGCCGGACGAGCGGGTGGCGGTGCCGCCTCTGCTGCTGCCGGAGCAGGTGGGCTCGGGGGTGGTGTCGCAGGGGGACGGCGCGGAGCCGGATCTGCTGGCGATGGATCCGATCGCCTTCGAGGGGCTGGTGGCGGAGCTGTTCCGGGCGCGGGGGCTGCAGGCGGTGACGACGCGGCGTTCCCACGACGGCGGGGTGGACGTGGAGGCGCTCGATCCGGATCCGATCCGCGGGGGTTCGATCATCGTGCAGGTGAAGCGTTACCGGAACACGGTGCCGCCGAGCGCGGTGCGGGACCTTTTCGGGACGGTGCAGGGGGCCGGAGCGAACAAGGGGGTGCTGGTGACGACTTCGGGCTTCGGCCCGGGTTCGTACGCCTTCGCGAACGGCAAGCCGCTGACGTTGATCTCGGGTCCGGAGCTGGTGGAGCTGCTGCACCAGCACGGATTGCGGGGGCGGCTGGGGCCGGGGGCGCCGGCGCCGGTGGAGCCGGTGCGGGCGCCGGCCGAGGCGGACGAGGCCTTCAGTCTCCTGGGCATGGTGTGGACGGGGCCGGTGGCGCTCGACGTGTGTGCGCTGGTGTGCGCGGGGGGCCGGGTGCTGGCGGACGAGTGGTTCGTCTTCTTCAACAATCCGGCGACGCCGGACGGTTCGGTGGCGATGGTGACCGCTCCGGCCGGGGACAGGGCGGCGGTGCGGGTGGGTTTCGACGCCCTGCCGTCCGGCGCGGACCGGCTGGTGCTGGTGGCGGCGGTCGATCCGGAGGTGAATCCGGATGCCGATCTGGCGGGTTTCGCGGATGCGGGGATCGTGCTGCGGGACGACGCGGGGGCGGAGCTGGACCGGTTGGAGGTGTCGGACGGGCGGCCGGGGGAGACGGCGCTCGTGCTCGGTTCGTTCCGGCGGCGGGCGGGCGGCGACTGGGATTTCGTGCTGGGCGGGAAGGGCTACCGGGGCGGGCTCGCGGAGCTGGTGGGGGATTTCGGGATCGAGGTGGAGTAGGCGGTAGGCGGTAGGCGGCCAGGGTGCTGGGTGCTGGGTGCGGTAGGCGGCCAGGGTGCCGGGTGCGCGCGGGGAGTCGGTAGGGGGCCCGGTCCGGCGGGCCCCCTGACGGGGGTCAGCGGCCGCTGAGGCGGTTGGCGAGGACGGCGACGCGGTCGGTGGCGGCGGTGCGGGCGGCGGACTCGCGGCGGTCGGCGCCCCGGAAGGCGGCGTACATGGTCTGGACGCCGAGCCAGCGCAGGGGTTCGGGCTCCCACTTGCGCACGCGGTGGTTCACCCAGGGCAGGGTGGTGAGTTCGGTGGGGCCGGACTGGCCGGAGTCCTGCTGGATGAGGTCGCGCAGGGTGCGGGCGGCGAGGTTGGTGGTGGCGACGCCGGAGCCGACGTAGCCGCCGGCCCAGCCGAGTCCGGTGGAGCGGTCGAGGGTGACGGTGGCGCACCAGTCGCGGGGGACGCCGAGGACGCCGGACCAGGCGTGGGCGATGCCGAGGCCGGCGAGCTGGGGGAAGAAGCGCACGAGGATGTCGCGGAGGGCTTCGACGGTCTGGGGCTGGGTGCGGCCGTCGTTGTCGGTCCGGGAACCGTAGCGGTAGGGGACGCCGCGGCCGCCGAGGGCGATGCGGCCGTCGGCGGTGCGCTGGGCGTACATGTAGGCGTGTGCCATGTCGCCGAGGGTTTCCAGGCCGTGCCAGCCGATGGACTCCCACTGGGCGTCGGTGAGCGGCTCGGTGGCGATCATCGAGGAGTTCATGGGGAGCCAGGTGCGGCGCTGTCCGGCGAGGGAGGCGGTGAAGCCTTCGGTGCAGCGCAGGACGTAGGGGGCGCGGACGGTGCCGTACGGGGTGACGGCGTGCTTGGGCCTGATCTCCGTGACGGGGGTGGACTCGTGGATGGTCACGCCGAGCGCCTCGACGGCGTCGGCGAGGCCCTTGACGAGCTTGACGGGGTGGAGGCGGGCGCCGTGCGGGGTCCAGGTGGAGCCGACGGCGCCGGCGACGCGGAGGCGTTCGGCGGTCTCGCGGGCGCCGTAGAGCTCGCGGTCCTTCTCGCCGAAGGCGATCTCGGCGGCGTGGAAGTCCTTGAGGCGGGCGAGCTGGGCGGGGGAGGTGGCGATCTCCAGGACGCCGCCGCGGTGGATGTCGGCGTCGATGCCTTCGGCGGCGCAGACGTCGATGACTTCGGTGACGGTGGCGTTCATGGCGTGCTGGAGGCGGGCGGCGGCCTCGTGGCCGTGCTGCTCGGCGTAGCGGTCGCGGCCGGCGATGCCGTTGTAGAGCCAGCCGCCGTTGCGGCCGGAGGCGCCGTAGCCGCAGAAGGAGGCTTCGAGGACGGTGATGTCGAGGAAGGGGACGGCCTTCTTGAGGTAGTAGGCGGTCCACAGGCCGGTGTAGCCGCCGCCGACGATGCAGACGTCCGCGGTGGTGTCGCCGGTGAGAGGTTCGCGGGGGGCGGGGGCGCCCTCCTGTGCGTACCAGAACGAGATGCCGCCGTTGATCGTGCTCATTGTCCATCCCTCTTCCGGGTCCGTGCGCGGGAGGTTACCCGGGGCGTCGGCGCCGTGGATACGGGTGCCGCGGCGTGAGGGGCGGGGGCGGTGCTGCCGGCTCCGCGGGCGGGGTGCACCCTGGCCTCATGATCCGTACCGCCACGCCGGCCGACGTTCCGGTCATCCATCAGCTCATCCGTGACCTCGCGGAGTACGAGAAGGCCCTGGACGAGGTCCGGGCGACTCCCGAGCAGCTTCACGAGGCCCTCTTCGGCCCGCATCCCGCCGCCTATGCCCACATCGCGGAGACGGACTCCGGCGACGTGGCCGGCTTCGCCCTGTGGTTCCTCAACTTCTCGACCTGGCGCGGGGTCCACGGCATCTACCTGGAGGACCTGTACGTCCGCCCGGAGCTCCGCGGCGGCGGCCACGGCAAGGCCCTCCTCACCGAGCTGGCCCGCCTCTGCGTGGCCCGTGGATACGAGCGTCTGGAGTGGTCGGTCCTGAACTGGAACAAGCCGTCGATCGACTTCTACGAGTCCCTGGGCGCGCGCCCGCAGGACGAGTGGACGGTGTACCGCCTGACGGACGAGGCGCTGACGGGGCTGGGGTCCTAGAGCCCGTGGTCTCCGGGGTCCTGCCCCGGTCGACGACCCCCGCGTCCCCTGGCGCGGGGGTCGTCCTGCGCTGTCCGCGGCGTGAGGTAGGAAAGGGGCATGGACAACGACATTCGGCAGCGTTTCGAGCGGATCACCGCTTTCGTCGAGGCGCGGCTCACGCCGCTCTTCGATCCCGGGAACGGGAGCGATCACGGGTTCGGGATGGACGACACCTCGCGTGCGCTGCGTGCGCTGCGGTACACCGTCCAGGCCGCTTCGGCCGTGAACGGGCTCGTGGAGAAGCGGGAGTCGGCGCCCGAGCTGCGCCAGGTGGTGGACCAGGCGCTGGAGCACAACTGGGACGTGCTGCGCTCCATCGCCCGGATGTGGGAGGACCACCCCGATTTCCTGAAGGAGTTCAAGGGGCACTCCTGGGACGTGCTCGGGGTCTGACCGTCCGCCGTCGCCGCCCGGGTCCACCGGCGCCGGCCGCCGCCGGCCGGGCGGTCCCGTTCCGCCGGCTGCCGGTCCGATCGTCCCCGGACTAGGGGATCAGGACCACCTTGCCCATCGTGCCCCGGGTCTCCAGGGCGCGGTGGGCCCGTGCCGCCTCGGCGAGCGGGAAGCGGTGGACGGCCGGGCGGAGGGTGCCGGCCGAGGCCGCGGCGAGGGCGGCGAGTTCGAGGTGGCGGATGTCGCCGCCGGCCTTCCGGATCATGACCGGGCCGAGGACGCTCTCGGACGTGATGCCCCGCTCCCCGAGTTCCTCGTCGGTGAACGTGAGGGGCTCGCCGTCGTGGAGGCCCGCGCTCGACCAGCCGAAGACGATGTGCCGGCCGCCCTTGCCGAGGAGGTCCACGGCCGCCCGGCCCGTCGCGCCGCCCACGGAGTCGTAGACCACCGTCGCCCGGCGGTCCCCCAGGTAGTCGCGGACCTGCTCCGGCCAGGTCGGTTCGGTGTAGTCGACCGCCAGGTCCGCGCCGTTCTCCCGCACCCTTGCGACCTTCGCCGGGCCGCCGGCCAGGCCGATGACCGTGGCGCCCGCGTTCTTCGCGTACTGCACGAGGAGCGTGCCGATGCCGCCCGCGGCGGCCGGGACGACGGCGATCGAGTCGGGGCCGAGTGCGGTGAACTGCAGGATGCCGAGGGTGGTGCGGCCGGTGCCGATCATGGCGACCGCCTCGGCCTCCCCGAGGTGGTCGGGAAGGGCGTGGAGGCGGCTGGCGTCGGTGACGGCCAGTTCGGCGTAGCCGCCGGGCGCCGTGCCCAGGTGGGCGACGACCCGCCGGCCCAGCCAGGACGGGTCCGTGCCCTCGCCCAGCGCGTCCACCGTGCCCGCGACCTCGCGCCCGGGGACGGTGGGGAGTGCGGCGGGGGCGGGGAACGGTCCGGTCATGCCCTCGCGCAGGGCCGTGTCCAGCAGGTGCACGCCGGCCGCCGCCACCTTGACGCGGACCTGGCCGGGTGCGGGGACCGGGTCCTCGATCTCCTCGTACGTCAGGTTCTCGGCCGGGCCGAAGGCGTGGAGGCGGATGGCATGCATGGTCTGCTCCCTGTGCGTCGGGTCGTCGGATCGCTCTGTGACGTCCCACAGCCTCCGACCTCAAGTCCGCTTGAGGTCAAGGCCGGTCGGGCGACGGATCCCGGGTGCGTGTCAGTGGCGTGCGCCACCATGGCCGCATGAGGAAGAAGACGGTTCCGCAAGTGCGCCGGCCCGAGGTGCGGCTGCCCGGCCTGGAGCGGTACGGCGGGGGGCTGGAGCCCGACGGGGACTACGACTCGCTCCTGCTCGAAGGGCTCGACCTGGTCGGGCAGAACGGAGCCGGGGCGCGGTTCCTGGACTGTGCCCTGCGGGACTGCGGACTCGACGAGGCGCGGCTGACGGCGGCACGCTTCCTCGACTCCGTGCTGGAGGGGGTCCGGGGCGTGGGGACGGACCTCGGCGAGGCGCAGTTGCGGGACGTCGAGGTCGTGGACGCGCGGCTCGGCGGTGTGCAGCTGCACGGTGCCGTCCTGGAGCGGGTGTGGGTGCGGGGAGGGAAGATCGACTACCTGAATCTGCGCGAGGCCCGGCTCAAGGACGTCGTCTTCGAGGGGTGTGTGCTGGACGAGCCGGACTTCGGCGGTGCGGTCCTGGAGCGGGTGGAGTTCCGGGACTGCGTGCTGGCGGGTGTCGACTTCCACCGGGCGCGGCTGAAGGACGTCGATCTGCGCACGGTCCAGCGCATCGACATCGCGCGGGGCGTGGACGCCCTGGCGGGCGCCGTGATCTCCACGGCGCAGCTGCTCGACCTGGCACCGCTGTTCGCGGCGCAGCTGGGGGTGCGGGTGGAGGACGCGTAACACGGGCGGCGGAGGCGCGGCGGCCCGGACTCGGCCGGTGCGGCGGCGCGCACCCGGCCGGTGCGGCAGGCGGGTCCGGCGGGCGGGTCCTGCGGAGACGGGGCGTGCGCCGGGCGGCGGGGCGGGCGCCTGACGGTAGGGCGTGGGCCTGACGGTAGGGCGTGGGCGGAGGCCTCGGGTGCCCGGGGCGGTCAGGAGACCCGGGGGAAGCGGGCCTGCAGGTCCCAGACCACCGGGTTGTCCGCCAGGCCCTCGTGCATGTCGGTCAGGTCGGCGATCAGGTCGTGCAGGAAATCGCGGGCCTCGCGGCGCAGTTCGGCGTGGTTGAAGGTGAGCGGCGGCTGGTCGCCCGGCATCCAGTCGGCCTCGACCTCCACCCAGCCGAAGCGGCGCTCGAAGATCATGACGTCGGAGGACTCGGTGAAGTCGAGCTCCGCGTACTGGGGCTGTGCGGCGCGGCTGCCGCGCGGGTCGCGGTCGATCCGCTCGACGATGTCGCACAGCGCCCACGCGAAGTCGAGTACCGGCACCCATCCCCAGGCGGTGGACACCTCCTCGTCCTTCTCCGTGTCCGCGAGGTAGACGTCACCGCAGAACAGGTCGTGGCGCAGCGCCCGGACGTCCGCGTGGCGGTAGTCGGTCTGCGGCGGGTCGGGGAAGCGGCGGGAGAGGGAGTAGCCGATGTCGAGCACGGATCGATGGTCCCATGCCGGGACGGGGCCGCCGCCCGCACCTCAGCGCCCGTGGGCCGCCCGCGCCAGCCGCGGCCCCAGCCAGCGCTTCAGCCGGCGCAGCGGCTCCAGGCCGCTGGCCGCGCGGTCGAGGCGGTAGTAGAGCTGCGGCGGGATGTGCGGGAGGAGCGGCGAGTGGCGCTGGCCGAGCAGGGCGAACATCCGGTCCGGCTCCAGGCTCATGTAGCGGGGGAGGTTCTCGTACCACTGGGCGCTGTAGCGGGCGGCGCTCTGGGCCGGGACGAGTTCCGCGCGGCGGCGCGCGCCGTACGCGCCGAGGGCCGCGTCCAGCCGGTCGCCGGCGGGCGCCGGGCGCAGCGCGGCCGCGAGGGCGAGCGCGTCCTCCAGGGCCAGGGTGGTGCCCGCGCCGATCGAGTAGTGGGTGGTGTGGGCCGCGTCGCCGAGCAGCACCAGGTTGCCGTGGTGCCAGGCGCGGTTGGTCAGGGTGCGGAAGGTGAGCCACTGGGCGCTGCCGTCGGCGTGCTCGCGGCCGATCAGCGGCTCCCCGTCGAGGAGGTCGGCGAACAGCTTCTCCAGCAGGCGCAGGCTGTCGGCCTCGTTCATGCGGTCCAGCCCGAGGCCGGTCCAGGTGTCCGGGTCGCACTCCACCACACAGGTGGACCGCTCGCCGCTGAAGCCGTATGCGTAGCACCAGATCCAGCCGTGCCCGGTCTCCTTGAAGGCGAAGCTGAAGGAGTCGAAGACCTTCGTCGTGCCCAGCCAGATGTACGGGTTGCGGCCGTCGGCGAGTCCGGGGCCGAAGCGGTCCGCGTGCGCCTCGCGCAGCGCGCTGTTCACCCCGTCGGCGGCCACGACGAGGTCGGCGCCGGCGAGCTCGGGCGCGTCCGGGCCGTCGACGGCGTGCTCGTGGACGACCTCGACGCCGAGCTCCCGGGCCCGGTCGGCGAGCAGGTCGAGCATCCGGCGGCGTCCGATGCCGAAGCCCGCGTCGCCCCGGTGGACGGTCCTCCGGTCGCGGACGATCGCCACGCCTTCGGTCCAGGTGACGGAGGCGGCGGCGATGGCCTCCGCGGACTCCGGGTCGCCCGCGCGCAGCTTGTCGAGCAGTCCCGCCCAGTAGGTGACGCCCCAGCCGTAGGTGGAGCCGGCCGGGTTCCGCTCGTACACGGTGACGTCGTGGGAGGGGTCCTGGCGCTTCATCAGGATCGAGAAGTACAGGCCGCCCGGCCCGCCGCCGACGATGGTGATCTTCACGCGTGCTCCCACGAGAACCTGACACAGTGCGCCCGAACGGCAACGCACAGTAGCAGTCCTACGGCAGCAGTCGCCGCTCCTTCGCCACCGCCACCGCTCCGGCGCGCGTGTCGACGCCGAGCTTCGCGTAGATCCGGCCGAGGTGGGTCTTGACCGTGGCCTCGCTGATGAACAGGGCGCGGGCGATGTCGCGGTTGCCGAGGCCGTGCGCGAGCTGCCCGAGGATGTCGCGCTCCCGGTCGGTGAGGCTCGGCGCCGCCGCGCCCCGCATCCGGTCCATGACCCGGCCGGCGACCGGGGCCGACAGCGTCGTACGGCCCTGGGCGGCCGAGTGGATCGCGGCGAACAGCTCCTCGGGCCGCTCGGCCTTCAGGAGGTAGCCGGTGGCGCCCGCCTCGATGGCCCGGGTGATGTCGGCGTCCGTGTCGTAGGTGGTGAGGACGAGGACGTGGACGCCGGTCGGGGCGATCCGCCGGGTCGCCTCGACGCCGTCGATGCCGGTGCCGAGCTGGAGGTCCATCAGCACCACGTCCGGCCGCAGGTGGGAGGCCATCGCGACCGCCTCCTCGCCGCTGCCGGCCTCGCCGACCACCTCGATGTCGGGGGAGCTGCCGAGGAGGGCGAGCAGGCCGGCGCGGACGACGGCGTGGTCGTCGCAGAGCAGGATGCGGACGGCTTCGCGGGCCGGGGCGTTCACGGGTGTACCTCCAGCGGGATCGCGGCCGAGAGCACGGTGCCCTCGCCGGGGGCGGACTCGATCGTCAGGGTGCCGCCCAGCTGCCGGGCGCGCACCTGCATGGCGGGCAGTCCGTGGCCCCGTACCCCGGTGTCGGCCGGCCGGTCCCCGGGGTCGAATCCGCGTCCGTCGTCGGCGACGTCGAGGACGACCTGGTCGTCGAGGTAGGTCAGGGTGAGGGCGGCCGAGGTGGCCCCGGAGTGCTCGCGGATGTTGGCGAGGGCGCCCTGGGCGATCCGCAGCAGCGCCGACTGCACCCGGTCCGGCAGCGGCACGGGCGCCCCGTCGACCCGGAAGGCGGCCGACTCGCGGGTGGCCAGCCCGCGCAGCGCCTCCTCCAGGCCGCCGCCCCCGGCGAGGTCGGCGGGGGCCAGGTCGTGGACGAAGCGGCGGGCCTCGGCGAGGTTCCGTTCGGCGATCGACTCGGCCGTGCGCACGTGGCGGCGGGCGGTCGACGGGTCGGCGTCCCAGGTGCGGTCGGCGGCCTGCAGCAGCATCTGCTGGCTGGACAGGCCCTGGGCCAGGGTGTCGTGGATCTCCATGGAGAGGCGCTGCCGCTCGGCGAGGGTGCCTTCGCGTCGCTCGGTCGCGGCCAGTTCCCGGCGGGTGCGGATGAGGTCCTCGATGAGGGCCCGCTGCCGGTCGGCCTGCCGCTCGGCGTGCACGAAGACCGCCGTCGCGATGGCGGCGACGGCCGGCGGGGCGATGACCAGGTTGGGGTCGAAGCCGCCGTGCGAGAGCTGCACCTGCGCGGTCACGACGAAGACGGTGAGCAGCGCGACGAGACCGAACGCCGCGCGCGGCGGGAGGGTGCGCAGGCCCGTGTAGAAGAGCGGCACCGCGCACCAGGCGAAGCTCGGTGCGAGCACCACGAGGACCATCCACACGGTGACGACCGTGCAGAGCCAGGCGATGCGGCGGGGCGTGGCGCGGGTGCCGAGGACCGGCCCGAGGAGGTAGAGGGAGGCGAGCGCGCCGGACAGCGCGACGATCCAGGGGCTGCGGTCCTCCCAGGGGTGGCGCAGCAGGAAGCGGGCGAGGGAGGCGCCGAGGAGGAGGAAGAAGGCGACGTGCATGACCCGCGCGAGCCAGCGTGCGTCCGGGTCACGGTCCATCGTCCACCTGCTTCCTGGTGCGTCGTCGTACGGCGCCGTGGGCCTCCGGCCGATCCGCCGCGTCGTGGGCGCGCCGCGTGGCCGTCCGGTCGTCGCCCGTCCGACCTGGGGATACGTGTCCATCCTGGCCCAGGGGGACCATCCGGGCATCAACCGATCGGCTGACGTCCGGGTCCTCCATGATGCGCGGCGAGGGCAGCCGGAACGTGGACCGTCGCGGGCCTGTTCCGGGCCGAGGATCGATGCAGAGCGAACGGAACAGCCTCCCTTCCCCCCTCAACCCAGGAGCCCGCCATGAAGAAGAAGTTCCTCCTCGGCACCACCGCCGCGGTCGTCCTCGCCGCCGGCACCTTCGGCGCCGTGTCCGCGAACGCCTCCGCCCCGCAGGCCGCCCCGGCCGCGGCCGTCGCCGAGAAGGCCGACGCGGACCGCGACCACCTGCGGCAGACCACGCACCTGACGATCGAGGCCGCGACGAAGGCCGCGCAGGTCACGCTGAAGGCCGCCGAGAAGGAGCACCAGCGGGTGTCCGTCGCCGTCGTCGACCGCAACGGCAACACGCTGGTCACCCTGCGCGGTGACGGCGCCGGCCCGCAGTCCTACGAGTCGGCCGTGAAGAAGGCGTACACCGCCGTGTCCTGGAACGCGCCGACCTCCGTCCTCGCCGGCCGCCTCGCCCAGGCGCCGAACCTGAAGGACATCCCCGGCACCCTCTTCCTGGCCGGTGGCGCCCCGGTGACCGCCGACGGCGGCCCGATCGCCGGCATCGGCGTGGCCGGCGCCCCCTCCGGCGACCTCGACGAGAAGTTCGCCCAGGCCGGCGTGGCGTCTCTCGGTGACTGACCGCGCGGCCCCACCCACGTCAGCGGCGTCCGGTTCCCCCACCGGGCGCCGCTGATCCGTGCCCGCGGGCACGGGCGCGGACCGGTACGCCCGTCCGGCGGGCGGACGCCCGGAGGCGTGTGCCTGCTTAGGATCGGTTCGTGAACACACGCAGCCGAGTCCGCGCCGGAGCCGTGGCCGTCGCCTTCGCCCTGCTCGCCGCGGGCTGCACCGGCCCGGGTGCCGGGGGAGGGGTGCGGGGCACCCCGGGGGCCGCCGGGCTGCGCGACCCGCTGTTCCCCAAGCTGGGCAACGGCGGCTACGACGTGAGCCACTACGCGCTCACCCTCTCCTACGACCCCGCCACCGGGCGCCTCGACGGCCGCGCCGAGATCACCGCGAAGGCCACCCAGGACCTCAGCGCCTTCAACCTGGACCTGGCCGGCCTCACCGTCCGCGGCGCCACCGTCGACGGGGCGCCCGCCTCGGTCAACCGGGCGGGCAACGAGCTGACCCTGCGCCCGCGCGACGAGATCGAGGACGGGGCGGAGTTCCGCACGACCGTCACCTACGGCGGCCTGCCGCAGACGATCACCGACTCGGACGGCTCCGAGGAGGGCTGGCTGAAGACCGCCGACGGCGCCCTGGCGCTCGGCGAACCGACCGGCTCGATGGCCTGGTTCCCCGGCAACCACCACCCGTCCGACAAGGCCGCGTACGACATCACGATCACCGTCCCGGCCGGGCTGAAGGCCCTGTCCAACGGCGTTCTGACCTCGGAGAAGCAGGCGCCCGGCGGGCGCACCACGTCCGCCTGGCACGCCGCCGAGCCGATGGCGAGCTACCTCGCGATGCTCGCGATCGGACGCTACGACACGAGCTCCACGACGTCCGCGGCCGGCGCGGGCGGCACGGTCCCCGTCCTCACCGCGGCCGACCCGGAGGTCGCCGCGCAGACGGCCGCGCTGCGCGCCCGGATCCCGGAGATCCTGGACTGGCAGAAGGAGAACTTCGGCCCCTACCCCTTCGCCGCGGCCGGGGCGGTCGTGGAACGCGACGACGACGTCGGCTACGCCCTGGAGACCCAGACCCGCCCGGTCTTCCCCGCCTCCTCCTTCGACACGCCCACCCTCGTCCACGAGCTGGCCCACCAGTGGTACGGCGACTCCGTCTCGCCCGCGAGCTGGAAGGACATCTGGCTGAACGAGGGCTTCGCGACGTACGCGGAGTGGCTCTACGCCGAGGACTTCGCGCACACCCCGGCGCAGAAGTCCTTCGAGAGGGCCTTCGCGGACGACGCGGCCTGGGCCTTCCCGCCCGCCGCGCCCCGTACCCCGGAGGACCTGTTCGCCGCGCCGGTCTACCAGCGGGGCGCGATGGTGCTGCACCGGCTCCGCCAGGAGGTCGGCGACGACACCTTCTTCGAGATCCTGGAGGGCTGGCCCACGAAGCACCGTCACGCCACCGTGACCACCGAGGACTTCACGGCGTACGCGGAGTCGGTGGCGGGCCGGGACCTGAGCGGCCTGTGGGACGTGTGGCTCCACGGTGACGGGAAGCCGGACGAGCCCACGGACTGAGGCCGGTCGCTCCGGCCCGGGCGGGGCCGGGCAGCGGTGGCCGGGCACCGGGTCACGAGAGCTCCTTGCGCAGCACGACGCACGGCCGGCCGTGCGCCAGGTCGGGCCGGCGGGCCGTCTCCTGGTAGCCGAGGGAGGTCCAGAAGGCGAGGGCGCGGGGGTTGTCCACGAGGACGGCGAGGCGCAGGCCGGTGCGTCCCCGGGAGCGGAAGTCCTCCTCGACGTGCGCGGCGAGCCGGCGTCCGAAGCCCGCGCGGTGCGCGTCGGCGTGCACCATGAGCAGGCCGATCCAGGGGTCGGGGTCGGCCGGGTCGGGGTGGTGGGCGAGGGTGACGGCGATCGCGACCAGGCGCCCCTCGGAGCGGGCGAGCAGCACCTCCGCGGTGGGCTGGGCGAGTTCCCCGGCGAGGGCGGCGGCGACCTGCTCGGGCCGGATGCGGCGGGGGTCCGGGAAGTCGCCGCTGAGCTCCTGGAACTCCTCGTTCGAGGCGTACAGCCCGGTGAGTTCGGTGAGCAGCGGGCCGGGGAGGTCGTACGGGTCCCCGGCGGTCAGCGGTTCGACGATCACCGGGCAAGCGTAGAGCCCCGGCGCTCGGGCGCCGGGGCTCCGGGTCACGCGCGGGGCCGGGTCAGATGTTGACGCCGAAGTCGCGGGCGATGCCCTCCAGGCCGGAGGCGTAGCCCTGGCCGACGGCGCGGAACTTCCACTCGGCGCCGTTGCGGTAGAGCTCGCCGAAGACCATGGCGGTCTCGACGGCGGCGTCCTCCGACAGGTCGTAGCGGGCGATCTCGGCGCCGCCGGCCTGGTTCACGATGCGGATGTACGCGTTGCGGACCTGGCCGAAGTTCTGCGAGCGGTTCACCGCGTCGTAGATGGAGACCGGGAAGACGATCTTGTCGACGCCGGCCGGGAGACCCGCCAGGTTGACGTTGATCTGCTCGTCGTCGCCGCCGCCCTCGCCGGTGCGGTTGTCACCGGTGTGGACGATGGTCTGGTCGGGGGTGGACTTGTTGTTGAAGAAGACGAAGTGCCCGTCGGAGACGACCTTGCCCGCGGCGTCGACGCCGATGGCGGAGGCGTCGAGGTCGAAGTCGGTGCCCGTGGTCGTGCGGACGTCCCAGCCGAGGCCCACGGTGACGGCCGTGAGGCCCGGAGCCTCCTTGGTCAGCGAGACGTTGCCGCCCTTGGAGAGGCTTACAGCCATGGGAAGTCCCTTTCCTCGTGGTGCCACGCGGTGGTGCCGGTGATCGTGTCTGGAAGAACGCGCACGGAGGCCCGGTGGTTCCCGGGCGAAAACAGGGTGACGCATCGACCGGCCTCCGGGGAACATGGAAGACATGTCCGGTCCGTATCCCATCCGTGGCTCCGTCTCCCTTCCCGAGGCCGAGCTCCACTGGCGTTTCTCGCGGTCGTCCGGGCCGGGCGGGCAGCACGTCAACACCAGCGACTCGCAGGTGGAGCTGCGCTTCGACCTGGCGGCGACGGAGGCCCTGCCGGAGGTGTGGAAGGCGCGCGCCCTGGAACGCCTGGCCCCGCGCCTGGTGAACGGGGTCGTCACCGTCCGCGCCTCGGAGCACCGCTCCCAGTGGCGCAATCGCGAGACGGCCGCCGTGCGCATGGCGGCCCTGCTCGCCGAGGCGACGGCCCCGCCGCCGAAGCCGCGGCGCGCGACGAAGATCCCGCGCGGGATCAACGAGCGGCGGCTGCGGGAGAAGAAGCAGCGTGCCGACACGAAGCGCGGCCGCCAGGGCCGCGACTGGGGCTGAGACGGCCCCGCCCCGGGCCGGGCCCGGGTGGGCGTCAGGCCAGGGTGCGGTAGCGGCCGCGGAAGTAGGTGAGCGGGCCGCCCTCCGAGGAGGGGAGGGTCGTGGCGAGGACGCGGCCGACGACCAGGGTGTGGTCGCCGGCGACCACGCGGCTCTCGGTGCGGCACTCGAGCGTGGCGAGCGCGCCGCCCATCAGGGGCGCGTGGCTGTGCGGGCCGCGGGTGTACGGCACGTCGGCGAAGAGCAGCCGGTCGCTGACGCGGCCCTTCATCGCGAAGCGGCCGGCGATGTGCCGCTGGCTCTCGGAGAGCACGGAGACCGCCCACACGGGCACCTCGGCGAGCAGGTCGTCCATGCGGGAGTCGTTGCGGAGGCTGACCAGGACCAGGGGCGGGTCGAGCGAGACGGAGAGGAAGGCGGTGGCCGTCATGCCGACGTCCTCGCCGTGCGGCCCGTCGTCCGGGTCGTGGGCCGTCACCAGGACGACGCCGGCCGCCAGCCGGGCCATCGCGGCCTTGAACTCGTCGTTGCTCACCCCCTCAGCATGAGGGATCGCCAGGTCGTGGGCGGTGGGCCGGGCGGTGGGCTGGGTGAGGGTCTTCTGCAGCACCCTCGCACGCTAGTCCGGACGGCGGGAGCCCTGCATCGGGCCCCGGGACCAGCCGGACTTCCCCCGGCGGTCCTAGGACCCCCTTCCCCGGCCCGTCCCGCCCTGTTCACGTGCCGTTCGCAAGACCCCGCGCCCACCTGTGACTTGAGTCACAGAGCCCAGTATTTGTTGACCCTGTGTACCGGGTGCACAGCTCGCTGTGATTCAGTGGCGGGGACAGTGCACCACGAAGCCCATGAAGCCGATGAGAACCCAGGAGTCAGCTGTCGAGGTCTCGGGGAGAGCGAGCGATGGAGACCGAGTCGGAGCCGTACGTCCGTCTTGCGACCCTGCGGCAGCTGCATCAGGTCGTGGCGGACCTCAACACCGCCCGCAGCCTGGCGGACACTCTGCAGGCCGTCGCCGACGGCATCGTCGCGGGGCTCAACTATGAGCTGGCCTGCGTCAACCTCGTGCGCCCCGACGGCGATCTGGTCGTCGCCGCCTTCGCCGGCAGCACCGCCGCGGAAGCCCTGATCACCGGCCGGGTCGGCTCCCGCGCCTCCTGGGACCGCCGCCTGTCCATGGGCGAGGCCTGGGGCGACCTGCGCTTCATCCCGCACACCGAGGGCTGGGTGCTCATCGAGGACGACGTCCCGCAGTGGCACACGGAGGGCCCGGCCCCCCGCTTCGAGGACGAGTGGCACCCGCACGACCGCCTCTACGCGCCGATGTACTCCCCCCGGCTCGGCTCGACCCGCCCGGGAGGCGGGTCCTCGGGCGGCTCCGGCCGCGAGCTGCTCGGCGTCATCTCCGTCGACCGCCCGCGCAACGGCCGCCACCCGGGCCCCTGGGGCCGCGAGGCGCTCCAGATGTACGCCTCGCAGTCCGCCATCGCGATCAGCAACGCCCGCCTGCGCTCCAACATGCAGCGCGCCCTGGTCCGCCTGGAGCGCGAGCAGCAGGCGCTGCGCGCCAGCGAGGAGTCCTTCCGGCAGGCCTTCGAGTACGCGCCGTCCGGCATGGCCATCGCCGAGATGGGCGGCGACCAGCACGGCCGGCTGCTCCGCACCAACGACGCCCTGTGCCGGCTCCTCGGCCGCCCCGCCTCCGTGATGCGGCGCTACTCGTTCGCCGACCTGGTCCACCCCGAGGACATAGGCACCCTGCTCCGCACCTCCGCCGAGGGCGGCCGCGCCGAGCTGCGCCTCGGCCGCCGCGACGGCACCTACGTCTGGGTCTCCCTGCGCAATTCGGTCGTCGCCGACACCGCCGACGGCCCCCGCTTCCTCCTCACCCACGTCGAGGACATCGAGGAGCGCAAGCGGCACGAGCTCCAGCTCGCCCACCGTGCCTCGCACGACGCCCTGACCGGTCTCCCCAACAGCGCCGAGCTCCGGTCCCGGCTCTCCGCCCGGATCTGCGAGCGTCCCTTCGCCGCCGCGGGGGATCCGGTGGCCGCCTCCACGGACGGCTTCGAGTCGCCGTACGACTACGAGCAGGAGCACGGCTTCGGCTTCTCGCCGGTCGGCGGCGGTGCCGGGCCGTACGACCACCACCTGCACATCGTGGCCCCCACCGGCGGCGAGGTCGACGACGGCACGAAAGGCCTCGCGGTCCTCTTCTGCGACCTGGACGGCTTCAAGTCGATCAACGACCGCTTCGGGCACCACACCGGCGACGCCGTGCTCATCGAGGTCGCCCGCCGCCTCACCACCGGGGTCCGGGACGGGGACACGGTCGCCCGCCTCGGCGGCGACGAGTTCGTCGTCCTCGCCGACGGCCTGGGCGCGGCCGACGCCGCCGACCTCGCCGTCCGGCTGCGGAACGCGATCATCCCGCCGATCCGGGTCGACGGGCGGGCGGTGCGCGTCGGGGCCAGTTTCGGCATCGGCTGGGCCGAGTGCGGCATGTCCGTCGAAGAGGTCCTGAACAGCGCCGACCAGCGGATGTACATCGAGAAGCGGTCCCGTTCGAAGGTGCACCGGCGGGCCGGCTAGCCGGACCGGGCAGGGTCGTTCACCGGTCGTACACACCTCGCCGAACCGCCGGCAGGGCCGTTCGAGGTAGGCTCGGCCGGTCGGCGACGGCTGGCGAGCAGGCAAGAAGGAGTGACCCGGATGGCTGCCGGTAACGACGGCGCGAAGACCCCCGAGGACGACGATCCGTTCGGCTACCTGTACGCGGACGGACAGGCCGCGGGTGCCCAGCCGCCCCAGGGCGGCGGTTACGGCTACCCGGGTCCGGCGGCGCAGCCGGGCGTTCCCCGCACCTCGTACAACCAGGTCCGCACGGTCGGCGAGCGGCAGTACGGCGGCCATGCCGCCCAGGGCCAGGTCCCGCACCAGCAGGGCTACGGCCAGCCGCACCCCCAGTACGCGGCCCCCGAGACCTACAACGGCGGCGCCCCCACCCGGCCGGTGCCCCCGGTGCCGTCCGGTCCGCGCGGCGGCGGCCCCAACACCAGGGGCCTGCTCATCGGTGCCGTGGCGGTCGTCGCGGTCGTCGTGATCGGCATCACGGCGGCGGTGATCAGCAACACCGGCGACGAGAACGACACGGCGGGCTCGGGCGGCACCCCGACGGGCACGTCCACCGTCGTCTCCGAGACCCCGTCCACCGACCCCAGCCAGCCCTCGCAGCCCCCGCAGCAACTCCCGAAGCAGGACGCTGCGACGCTGAAGCTGGGCGGGCCGGCGACCCTCGCCCGGGACATCGCCGGTGCGAAGGGCGCGGACGGCGCCTACGTGAACTTCAACGGGCCAGGCGGCTCGGCGAGCTGGACCGTGGACGTGCCGCAGGACGGCGAATACACGCTCTACATCACCTACAGCGTGCCGGGCAAGGACGCCAAGACCTCGCTGACCGTCAATGACACCCAGCCGCGCTCGCTGAACATGTCGAACTTCGCCAAGGCCGCGGAAGGGGACTGGGCGAAGGGCTGGACCAACACCTATGCCTACGTCTCGCTCAAGAAGGGCGGGAACGCGTTGAAGATCTCCTGCGAAGCGGGCGACCAGTGCGACGCGATACTCGACCAGGTCTCGCTGAAGTCGGGGCATGTGACGAACTGACGGTCGACCCGTCACTGGATGCCGGGAAGGCCGTGAGGCGACTCCTCAGCGCGTCAGCCTCACGGCCTTTTCCGTTACCAGTCGGTGCAGCTGTTCTTGACGGTTCCGTCGGGGTTCATCCGAGCTACCTGGATACCGATATCGAAGAGACCCCCGCGGTACGAGGCCGTGGTCTGCCAGGTCTTCGTGGTGCCGTTTCCACTGCTGTTCGTGTGCCAGGGCCAGAAGACCCACCGCCCGTGGACGTCCTTGGAGAGCATCCTGACGCGGACGCTGTTCCCGTCGGCGAGGGAGTCCATGAGGCTCATCTTGATGCTGATCGTGGCATCAGGGCCGTGGTAATTGTCGTAGTAGTAGTCCCCGTACGCGCCAGTGGTGCTGCAGCCCCTCACGCCGTTATTTGCCGCGTAGGCGGAGCTGGACATGGACAGGGTCAGGGACATTGCAGCCACGACGGTGCCCAACGTTGCAGCTATCCGCTTCCCACGCATTCGAGTCTCCGTTCGATTAATCGGGTCGTGGAGACATCCAAGATGATTTACCGAGGGTCGAAAAGAGGAGTATCGGCCACAAAAATGACGTAAAGCGGACGAAGTGGTGTCGCGGTGGGTGACCCGTGTGGACTCGGTGGTGCGCTACGCCGCCGTCGCCGGCTCGTGGACGGTGACGCGCGGGAGCAGGGCCTCGTACGCCGTCGCGTCGAACTCGCCGGCGACCGGGGAGAGCACGGTGGCGGCCGAGAGGGCGCACGCGTGGGCGAGGCGGGTGGGCCAGTCGGCGCCGTCGACGACTCCGGCGAGGAGCGCGGCGACGGCCGAGTCGCCCGCGCCGGTCGGATTGCCCTTCACGGGGGCGGGCGGGGCGGCCCGCCAGAGTCCGTCCGGGGTGGCGGCGAGGAGGCCGTCGGGGCCGAGCGAGGTGACGACCGCGTGGGCGCCGCGGCGGCGGGCGTCGCGGGTGGCGCGGTGGGGTTCCCGGGAGCCGGTGAGCTGGGCGAGCTCCTCGGCGTTGGGCTTCACCAGGTCGGGGCGGGCGGCGATGCCGCGGCGCAGCGGCTCGCCGCTGGTGTCCAGGAGGACGGGGACGCCGGCGGCGCGGGCGAGGCGGACGAGTTCCGCGTACGCGCCGACGTGGATGCCCGGTGGCAGGCTGCCGCACAGGGCCACGGCCCGTGCCCCGTCGAGGAGTTCGGTGAAGCGTTCGGTGAACGCGGTCCACTCGGCCGGGGTGATGGCGGGTCCGGGCTCGTTGAGCTGGGTGGTGTCGCCGCTCGCGGCGTCGACGACGGCGACGGTGCGGCGCGTCGCGCCCGAGGTCGGCACCAGGGCGTCGCGGACCGGCTGTCCGGCGGTCGTCCGGGCGAGCAGGGCGCGCAGGGTCTCGCCGGTGGCGCCGCCGGCGAAGCCGGTGACGACCGTCTCGTGGCCGAGGGCGCCGAGCACGCGGGCGACGTTGAGGCCCTTGCCGCCGGGGCGTTCGATGACCTGGGTGACCCGGTGCGAGGCGTGCGGGACGAGCGCGGGGACCCGGTACGTGAGGTCCAGCGCCGTGTTGAGGGTGACCGTGAGGATCACCGGACCCACCCCCGTCGTCTCTGTCACCGGCTGTCAGCGCCCTGATCATGCCAAAGAGAAGGCGGTTGGCCCAGACCCCGGGACCAACCGCCGTGCGACACCCGGTGACGACGGGGATCGAAATCAGCCCACTTGGGGCTCAACCACCCAGGCGCCCTTGTGCATCACGCCCTTGAGCTCGAAGTCCGCGTCGAGGACGACGAGATCGGCGTCCTTGCCGGGCTCGAGCGAGCCGACCCGGTCGTACACGCCGAGGAGTCGGGCGGGGTTGGCGGAGATGGCCTGGACGACCGACTCCACCGGCAGCCCGTCGACGGTGGCCGCGCGCTTGAACGCGCGGTCGAGGGTGAGCGTCGAGCCGGCGATCGAGCCGCCCTCGACGAGCCGCGCCACGCTGTCCTTCACCTCGACCTCCAGCGGGCCGAGCATGTAGCGCCCGTCGCCGAAGCCGGCCGCGTCCATCGCGTCGGTGATGAAGGCGACCCGCTCCGGGCCCGCGTGATGGAACGCCAGCTCCAGGGCGGCCGGGTGGAGATGGGTGCCGTCGTTGATGAGCTCGACGGTGATCCGCTCGTCCTCCAGGAGCGCGGCGATCGGGCCGGGTGCGCGGTGCCCGAGGCCGGGCATCGCGTTGTAGAGGTGGGTGGCGACGGTGGCGCCCGCGTCGATGGCGGCCTGCGTCTGCTCGTACGTCGCGTCCGTGTGCCCGATCGCGGCGATGACGCCGTGCTCGGCGAGCAGCCGTACGGAGTCGATGCCGCCCGGCAGCTCGGTCGCGAGCGTGACCATGCGGGCCTGCCCGCGGGCCGCGTCGATCAGCTTGCGCACGTCCGCCGGGTCGGGGTCGCGCAGCAGCGTCTCGTCGTGGGCCCCCTTGCGGCAGGGGGAGATGAACGGGCCCTCGAAGTGGATGCCGGCGATGTCGCCCTGCTCGGCGAGCTCGGCGACCAGGCTCGCGCGGCGGGCGAGGAAGTCCATGTCGCCGGTGACGAAGGAGGCGACGACGGTGGTCGTGCCGTGCAGCCGGTGGGTGCGGACGCCGGTGAGGATCTCGTCGACGGTGCCGGAGGTGAAGGAGGCGCCGCCGCCGCCGTGGTTGTGCATGTCGACGAAGCCGGGCACGAGCCAGTGGCCGGAGAGGTCGAGCGCGGGGGCGTCCTGCGCCGCGCTGCCGGCGATACGGCCGTTCTCGACGATCACTCGTCCGTTCTCGACGACCCCGGTCGGCAGCACCACGCGGGCCCCCGTGAGAACTGTGGAAACGGCCATCAGGCGGATACCTCCGAGTCGGTGGGGCGGTCGGTCGGCTGCTCGTCGGTCGGCCGCCCGTCGGCGAGCAGGTCCCAGGCGAGGAGGCCCGCGCCCAGGCATCCGGCGGTGTCCCCGAGGGCCGCCGGGACGATGGCGGGCAGCTTCTGGAACGTGACGCGCTCCTCCACCGCGGCCCGAAGGGGTGTGAACAAGGTTTCCCCGGCCTCGGCGAGACCGCCACCGATGATGAGCGTGCGGGGGTCCAGCAGGGTGAGCGCGGTGACCAGCCCGTCGGCGAGGGCGTCGACCGCCTCCTGCCAGACGCGGACGGCCCGGGGGTCGCCGGACTCGACGGCCTTGGCGCAGTCGGCGGCGTCGGCCTCGGCGTCGCCGGAGGCCGCGGCCCAGGCCAGGGAGACGGCGGAGGCGGAGGCGTAGCGCTCCAGGCAGCCGCGCTGGCCGCAGCCGCAG
This sequence comes from Streptomyces sp. NPDC048018, assembly GCF_043202995.1. Classification (NCBI taxonomy): domain Bacteria; kingdom Bacillati; phylum Actinomycetota; class Actinomycetes; order Kitasatosporales; family Streptomycetaceae; genus Streptomyces; species Streptomyces sp. NPDC048018. Next base: position 715,842 of record NZ_JBIDBK010000004.1, on the reverse strand, counting down.
GCGGTGCCGCCCGGGCGGACGACGATGTGCCCGATCTCGCCGGCGTAGCCGTGCGCGCCGGCCTCGATCGCGGAGCCGATGCCGATGGCGCCGGCGATGCCGGTGCCGAGCGGGACGAAGAGGAAGCGGTCGGCGCCGTTGCCGGCGCCGATCCGGCCCTCGGCGAGGCCACCGGTGCGCACGTCGTGCCCGAGGGCGACGGGGATGCCGCCGAGGCGGTCGCTGAGCAGCGCGCGCATCGGGACGTCGCGCCAGCCGAGGTTGGCGGCGTAGACGGCGATGCCGTTCTCGGCGTCGACGATGCCGGGCACGGCGACGCCGGCGGCCGCGGCGGCTTCGCCGTACCGCTCCCGGCCGAGGGCGCGCAGGTCCTCGGCGAACCCGAGGATCGTCTCGACGACGGCCTCGGGCCCGCGGTCGCGCCCGGTGGCACGCCGGGCCTCGTGGAGCAGGGTGCCGTCCGTCCCGACGAGGGCGGCCTTCATACCGGTGCCGCCCACATCGAGGGCGATGACGTGTCTCACGGGGACAGTCTGGCGCGAGATCCCCCGAAAGGTCTAGTCCACTGCGGAGGATTGTTGCGGTCGGATACAAATCCCCGGCGGCGCGCCCCGGCCGCGACTCTCCCGTCGAGCCCGTCCGCCCGGCGCCGGGACCGCGCTGCCGGGCGGATCGCGGGGGCATTCCGTACGCGGGCCGCGGGGTCCGGTGGGGTGGCCGCGGGGTGGGTGGGGCAAGGCCCTGCTTGGTCCAGACCAGAAGGAAAGCGCGGCAGATTCTGCCAGAACGTACGGAGCCGGACGCGGTGCGCGCGCGAATGCGTTGCAAAAGCGATATGCGAGTGGTGTAGACCTCCGGTGAGCAGCTGGGAGAAACTTGCGGCCGACCAAAACCTCGACGACGAGCAAAGGGTGGGTTACGGCTGTGCAGCGGCGACGATTCATTGGACTGGCCGCGGCGGCCACCGCTCTCGGTCTGACCGCCGGCCTCTCCGGCTGCGGCACGCTGAGCGGCGACGGCGGAGACGTCACCCTCACGCTCGTGGCCGCCGACTACGACCTCACCGGCGGCGACTCCACCAAGAAGTACTGGGCCGGCCTCGTCGCCGCCTTCGAGGCGAAGAACCCCGGTGTGAAGGTGCAGGTCCAGGTCGAGTCCTGGAACGACGTCGACAGCAAGGTCGCCGGGCTCGTCAAGGCCGGCCGGGCGCCCGACATCGCCCAGATCGGCGCGTACGCCGACTACGCGGCCGCCGGCGACCTCTACTCCGCCGACGAGATGCTCTCCATACCGGTCCAGGCCAACTTCCTGGCCCCGCTCGTCGACGCCGGGGAGTACAAGCGCACCCAGTACGGCCTGCCCTTCGTCGCCTCGACCCGGCTGCTCTTCTTCAACCGGGACCTGTTCGACCGGGCCGGCATCGACCAGCCCCCGACCACCTGGGACGAGCTCGCGGCCGCCGCCGGGAAGCTCAGGAAGAAGGGCGTCGCGTACCCCTTCGCGCTGCCGCTCGGGCCCGAGGAGGCCCAGGCGGAGACGCTGATGTGGCTGCTCAGCGGCGGCGGCGGCTACACCGACGACACCGGCCACTACCGGATCGACTCCGAGGCGAACATCCGCACCCTCGACTGGCTGCGGAAGAACCTGGTCGCCGAGGGCCTCACCGGCCCCGTCGCCCCCGGCGAGCTCAACCGCAAGGAGGCCTTCGCCGCCTTCACCCGCGGCGAGGTCGGCATGCTCAACGGGCACCCGTCCCTGATGCAGGAGGCCGAGAAGAAGGGCGTCAGGGTCGGCAAGGTCGCCCTGCCCGGCGCCGACGGCAAGGCCAGGGCCACCATGGGCGTCGCCGACTGGATCATGGGCTTCCGGCAGAACGGGCACCGCAAGGAGATCGGCGCCTTCCTCGACTTCGTCTTCAGCGACGAGAACGTGCTGAAGTTCGCCGGCGACAACGACCTGCTGCCCGCCACCGTCACCGCCTCCGCCGCCATGCAGTCCGCGCCCGAGCACGCGAGCCTCCGCGAGTTCCTGGAGGCGCTGCCCGACTCCCAGCTGCCGCCCGTCGGCAAGACCTCCTGGGCGCAGGTCAGCGGCCGGGTGAAGAAGGACATCGGCAAGACGGTCCGGCCCGACGCCAAGCCGTCCGAGATCCTCGGGCGGATCGCCCGCGAGGCGACGGCGGCGGAGAGCGCGGAATAAGTTGGTCTGTATGACCACCGAATCCGGCGCGCTGGGCGAGCGCGAGCGGGCCGTCCTGGCCATGGAGCGGCGCTCCTGGCCGGGCCCCGGCGCGAAGGAGCGGGCCGTCCGCGAACAGCTCGGCCTCTCCGCCACCCGCTACTACCAGCTGCTCAACGCCCTCCTCGACGACCCGAGGGCCCTCGTCCACGACCCGGTGACGGTCAACCGCCTGCGCCGGGTCAGGGCCGAGAGGGAAGCCCGCCGCTGAGGCGGTGCCGCCGCCGGAACGGGTGCCGGGGGTGGTGGCGCTGACGCGGACGCGATCCCTCGGTAGGGTCGTGAGCATGGTCAGCCGCCTTCCGCACCCGACCACCACCGCCGGCCGAGACGGTCTGGCCGCGCTGCTCGCGCGCCCGGAGAAGGCCGTCGTCGCCCTCGACTTCGACGGGACGCTCGCCGAGATCGTCCCCGACCCGGAGCAGGCCCGCGCCCATCCCGGCGCCGTGCCCGCCCTGGCCGCCCTCGCCCCGCGGGTGGCCTCCGTCGCCGTGATCACCGGCCGCCCCGCCGGGGTCGCGGTCCGCTACGGAGGCTTCGCCGGGGTCCCCGGCCTGGAGCACCTGGTCGTCCTCGGCCACTACGGCGCCGAGCGCTGGGATGCCGTCTCCGGCACCGTCCACGCCGCCGCACCCCACCCGGGCGTCGCCTCGGTCCGCGCCGAGCTGCCCGGCTTCCTGGACCGCGTGGGGGCCTGGTCCGGCACGTGGATCGAGGAGAAGGGCCGCGCGGTCGCCGTCCACACCCGCCGTGCGGCGGACCCCCAGGGAGCCTTCGAGGCCCTGAAGGGCCCCCTCGGCGACCTGGCCGCGCGCCACGGACTGGTCCTCGAACCCGGCCGCATGGTGCTGGAACTCCGGCCCCCGGGCATGGACAAGGGCGTCGCCCTCGCCGAGTACGTCCGCGAGACCGGCGCCGGCTCCGTCCTCTACGCCGGAGACGACCTGGGCGACCTGGCCGCCTACGCCGCCGTCGAGAAACTCCGCTCGGACGGCACCCCCGGCCTCCTCGTCTGTTCCGCCGCCGCCTCCGAGGCCGTCCCCGAGCTCGCCGGCCGCGCCGACCTCACGGTCCCGGGCCCGGCGGCGGTCGTGGACTTCCTGGCGGGGGTGGCGGAGGCGCTCGGCCCGGGGGCGTAGCAGCCTCCGCACCCCCACCGCGGGCGGACCGGGGCCAGGACCTCCCGGTGGGGCAGGCCGCTTCGGGGGCCTCCGGGCCGAAGGCGGCGTCGAAGGGCCGGCGCCGGTCCGCCGGGGTCGTTCGTCAGAGCGCCCGCAGGGCCTCCAGCTGGTCCAGGAACCAGCGCTGCGGCGGGAGCGCCGTCGCGGCCGCCGCGAGGCGCTTCGTGCGGTCGGCGCGTTCCGGAGCCGGCATCGACAGGGCCTCGTGCAGGGCCTCGGCGGTGCCCGTCACGTCGTACGGGTTCACCGTGAGGGCGTCGGCGCGCAGCTCCTCGTACGCGCCGGCCTCCCGGGAGAGCACCAGGGCGCAGCCCGCGTCGGAGACCACGGGGATCTCCTTGGCGACCAGGTTCATGCCGTCGCGCACCGGGTTGACGAGGGCCACGTCGGCCATCCGGTAGGCGGCGAGGGAGCGGGTGAAGTCGTCCTGGACGGAGACCAGGACGGGCCGCCAGTCCGGTGTGCCGAACTCCTCGTTGATCCGCTCCGCGAGCTCGCCCACCGAGGCCGTGTACGCGCGGTACACCTCCAGGTCCTGCCGGGAGGGGTAGGCGGAGGCGAGGTGGACGACCCGGCCGCGCCACTCGGGGCGGGTCGTCAGCAGCTCCCGGTAGGCCAGCAGGCCGCGCAGGATGTTCTTGGACAGCTCGGTGCGGTCGACGCGGACGATGGTCTTCCGGTCGCCGACCTCGGCCCGCAGGGCCGCGAGCCGTTCGTCGACCTCGGGGCGGTGGGCGAGCGCGCGCAGCTCCCCGGCGTCCACGCCGAGCGGGTGCACCGCGACCCGCGTGGCGTCGGCGGCCCGCTCGACCAGCGGGTCGGCGAGGAAGGCGGACGCCCAGGCCCGGGTGTGGAAGCCGACCTCGTCGGCACCGAGCATGCCCTCGACCAGCTCGTGGTGCACGTCGTCCGGGAGCATCCCCAGGTACTGCGGCGAGGCCCACGGGGTGTGCGTGAAGTGCGCGATCCGCAGGTCGGGGCGCAGCGCCCGCAGCTGCCCGGGCACCAGCGCCAGGTGGTAGTCCTGCACGAGCACCGCCGCGCCGTCGTCGGCCGCCTCGGCCAGGGCCTCGGCGAAGGCGCGGTTGTAGGCGCGGTACGACTCCCAGCGGCGGCGGAAGGCCGCGTCGAAGACGGGCTCGCGCGGGATGTCGTACAGGTGGTGGTGGAGGAACCACAGCACCGAGTTCGCGATGCCGTTGTACGCGTCGGCGTACACCTCCGGGTCGATGTCCAGCATCCGCACGCCCGGCTCGGCCACCCCGCGCCGCACCGCCTCCCGGTCGGCGTCGCCGAGCGCCGCGCACACCCAGAGGCCGTCCTCCGCCGCGCCCTCCGACGCGACGGCGCTGAGACCCGAGACGAGCCCGCCGCCGCCCCGCCGGGTGTCCAGGGAGCCGTCGTCACGCACGGTGTAGGAGACCGGGCCGCGGTTCGATGCCACGAGGACAGAAGCCATATGCCGAACCTAGCCCGTCCGGTAAACGCTCAAACGTGCGGATACGAGACGTACGGATTCGCGCCAGACGGAGCGGGTGGGCCCGGGGTCCGGCTGCCGGTCAGCGACCCGTGCGGCTCCTGGCCGCCGCCCGGGCCACCACGCCCGTCGCCGCCAGCGCGAGCCCCAGCCCGCCGAGCAGCCACAGGCGCGCGCCGGCCTGCGCCGCCGCCCTCCCCTGGGCTCCGCCGTGCGGACCGCCGTGCGGGGCGGGTGGCGCGGGGGCCGGCGCGGACGGCTGCGGGACGGGGCCCGGCAGGCCCGGCGCCGCGTGCGCGGCGCGGGCGCCGGTCCCGGCCGGGGCGGCGTACGCGTACGTGACCTCCGGGGCGGCCCCGCCCGGGGCAGCGGCGGCCGGTGCGGCGCCGGTGAGCGTCAGTGCCGCGGCCGCGATGCCGAGGGCCGCCGGCAGGATTCCCGTGTCGTGTCTGAACCGCATGAAACGGAAATATAGGCAGAAATGATCATCATCCGGTGTCACGCCACGCGGCGCTCGGCGTACTCCGCGATCTCCGTCATCGGGGGCCGCTCCTCCGTGTCCACCGCGTGGGTGTGCGGCGTGAAACCGTCCTCGCCGCGCTCGAACTGAGTGAGCAGCGGCCGCACCAGGTGCCCCCGCGACAGACGCAGCTGGGCCGTCCGGTAGATCGCCGCCGCCATCCGGCCGAGCGCCAGGCCGTCCTGGTGCCGGTGCTTGCGCACCCCCACGTCCACCTGTGCGAGCGCGTCGAGGCCGACCGTGTGCAGCGCGTCCACGAGGAGACCCAGCTCCACTCCGTAACCGACCGGGAAGGGGAGGCGCTCCAGCAGCGAGCGGCGTGCCGCGTACTCGCCGCCCAGCGGCTGGACGAATCCGGCGAGGCGCGGCCAGTGCAGATTGAGCAGCGGCCGGGCCACCAGCTCCGTCACGCGGCCGCCCTGGCCGGGAGGCCTCCCGGAGGCGAGCCCGTCGAACTCGGCGCCGAGCGGACGGTCGTACATGGCCTTCACGAAGTCGACGTCCGGATCGGTGAGCAGCGGCCCCACGATCCCGGTGACGAAGTCCGCCGAGAAGTCCCGCAGATCCGCGTCCACGAAGCAGATGACGTCCCCGCTCGTCACCATCAGTGACCGCCAGAGGACCTCGCCCTTGCCCGGCACGGCCGGTATGCGGGGCAGGATCTCGTCGCGCGCCACCACCCGCGCGCCGGCCGCCGCGGCCACCTCGGCCGTCCGGTCGGTCGAGCCGGAGTCGATCACCACCAGCTCGTCCACCAGTGGCACCGCCGGGGTCATCAGCTCGCGGCGGATGACCGAGACGATCGCGCCGACCGTCGCCTCCTCGTTCAGCGCGGGCAGGACGACGCTGACCTTCGTGCCCCGCTTGGCGGCGAGGATCCGCTCCAGCGGACGGTCGGCCACGGACCAGGACCGCCGGGCCAGCCAGCGCTCCACTTCTTCCAGCAACGTGATCTCCATCTCGCGGATCGGACGACCGTCTCCCCCTCGGAAGCCTTCGGTTACAGTCTTGAACAACGCGGATGCCCGATGCATGTCGGGGTGCCGACCGCGTCTCACAATCGAATACCGCTCATCCAGAGGGGCAGAGGGAAACGGCCCGTTGAAGCCCCGGCAACCCTCCAGTCGGTTACTCGCCCACCCGTCTCACGGTCACCACCCCAGGTGGAGCCCCTGACGGGCACAGCTTTTCAGCGCGAGGCTCCCGGCTAGGGAAGGTGCCAAATCCGTCTCATGGCGAAATGCGTCATGAGGAAGATGAGGAGAAAGGGCCTCGCCTCCATGGCTGTACAGACCGTCGCACCCGGAACCACCGTTGATCTCGGTCCCGCTTCCGGACTCTCCTGTCGTGAATGCGGTGAATCCTTCCCGCTCGGCCCGATCTTCGCCTGTGAGCTCTGCTTCGGCCCCCTCGAGGTCGCGTACGACCTGCCCACCGGCGACCCCGAGGCCCTGCGCAAGCAGATCGAGGCCGGCCCCGCCAACATCTGGCGCTACGCCCCGCTGCTGCCCGTTCCGGCCGACGTCGCCGAGAAGCCCAACCTGAACCCCGGCTGGACCAAGCTCGTCCAGGCCGACAACCTCGCCCGGGAGATCGGCGTCGAGCCCGGCCGGCTCTTCGTCAAGGACGACTCCGGTAACCCGACCCACTCCTTCAAGGACCGGGTCGTCGCCCAGGCCATCGAGGCCGCCCGGGCCTTCGGCTTCACCACCCTGTCGTGCTCCTCCACCGGCAACCTGGCCGGCGCCGTCGGCGCCGCCGCCGCCCGGGCCGGCTTCCGCTCCTGCGTGTTCATCCCGCACGACCTGGAGCAGGGCAAGGTCGTCATGGCCGCCGTCTACGGCGGCGACCTGGTCGCCATCGAGGGCAACTACGACGACGTCAACCGCTTCTGCTCGGAGCTCATCGGCGACCCGCTCGGCGAGGGCTGGGGCTTCGTGAACGTCAACCTCCGCCCGTACTACGGCGAGGGCTCGAAGACGCTCGCGTACGAGATCTGCGAGCAGCTCGGCTGGGTCATCCCGGACCAGCTCGTCATCCCGATCGCCTCCGGCTCGCAGCTCACGAAGATCGACAAGGGTCTGCAGGAGCTCATCAAGCTGGGCCTGGTCGAGGACAAGCCGTACAAGATCTTCGGCGCCCAGGCCGAGGGCTGCTCGCCGGTGTCCGCCGCCTTCAAGGCCGGTCACGACGTGGTCCGCCCGCAGAAGCCGGACACCATCGCCAAGTCGCTGGCGATCGGCAACCCGGCCGACGGCCCGTACGTGCTCGACATCGCCCGCCGCACCGGCGGAGCCGTGGAGGACGTCGACGACGAGCAGGTCGTGGACGCCATCAGGATCCTGGCCCGCACCGAGGGCATCTTCGCCGAGACCGCGGGCGGCGTGACCGTCGGGGTGACGAGGAAGCTCGTCGAGAACGGTCTGATCGACCCCACGCTGACGACGGTGGTCCTCAACACCGGCGACGGCCTCAAGACCCTGGACGCCGTGGCCGAGGGCTCGCAGGCGACCGCAACGATCCGCCCGAGCCTGGACGCGTTCCGCGACGCGGGCCTGGCCCACTGAAGCCGAGAGGTACGAAGACAGCCATGGCCGTGAACGTCCGCATCCCCACCATCCTCCGCACCTACACCGGTGGACGGTCCGAGGTGTCCGCCGAGGGCGGGACCCTCGCCGAGGTCATCGCCGACCTGGAGAAGAACCACACGGGCATCGCGGCCCGCGTCCTGGACGACCAGGGCAAGCTGCGCCGCTTCGTCAACGTGTACGTGAACGACGACGACGTGCGCTTCGAGCAGGGTCTGGAGACCGCGACGCCGGACGGCGCCGGCGTCTCCATCATTCCCGCCGTCGCCGGCGGCTGACCGCCCGGCACCGTGCGGGCGGCCGACCGGCCGTACTCACGGGTACCCGCAATATCTGAATTGCCCCTTCCGCCAGAAGAAGCGGAAGGGGCAATTCTGCATGGTTGAGCGCGGTAGAGTTGGGGAAGCCCCCTCCGCTGCTCATGCCAGGCGCATATGAGAATGCGTCTGCGCGCGACCAGAAGCAGCCAAAGTGCCCGTGCCTTGTGTACCTTCTGCGCGGTTTGCCGGGCCCGACTTGCCCCGGAACTCCGGGGATTCTCCCCAATTCCCCTTTCCGCCGTGCCCAGAATTCTCGTCCGATTGACCTGTTGCAGAGGGCAGTTGGGCAGATACATTCAGCCGCGGTCGACGCGTTCCGGCGCAGGGTCTGACCCGGGTCCGCGAAGTGCGGCCCCGCGCAAGGGCCAGTAATAGGGGAGTTAGGCATGGCTCAGGGCACCGTCAAGTGGTTCAACGCGGAGAAGGGCTACGGCTTCATCGCGGTCGACGGTGGTGCGGATGTTTTCGTCCACTACAGCGCGATTCAGATGGACGGGTACCGCACCCTCGAAGAGGGTCAGCGGGTCGAGTTCGAGATCTCGCAGGGCCAGAAGGGTCCGCAGGCGGACATGGTCAAGCTCGCCGTCTGAGCGCGGCGCGATCGGCCACCGACGCACTTCCGTCGAGGGGTCCACATCCCACTGGGATGTGGACCCCTCGCACGTGTGCGGACGCGCGCCCGCGTGCGCGCCCCGCGTGCGCCGGTCGACGGCCGTGAGGGCTCTCCCCGGGCGCCCGCGCCCGCCCGGTTTCCGGCCGCCACCCCCGTGCGAGCCTCCCCGAGGCGCTTGCACTCTCCTGGGTCGAGTGCTAATCATTGGCGTTAGCACTCTGAAGGTGAGAGTGCTACGAGGATCGGGCAGACGAGGTCGCCGGCCGAGTGGGGCAAGGAACCACGAGGAGGGCGGGCCGTCCGTCGCGGGCGTCGGCCAGGTCCAGGAGCGTTATCCACCCCATGTCCGGGAGGACCACTTCACATGGCCAAGATCATCGCGTTCGACGAGGAGGCCCGGCGCGGTCTCGAGCGCGGCATGAACCAGCTCGCTGACGCCGTCAAGGTCACCCTCGGCCCCAAGGGTCGCAACGTCGTCCTCGAGAAGAAGTGGGGCGCCCCCACGATCACCAACGATGGTGTCTCCATCGCCAAGGAGATCGAGCTCGAGGACCCGTACGAGAAGATCGGCGCCGAGCTGGTCAAGGAAGTCGCCAAGAAGACGGACGACGTCGCCGGCGACGGTACGACCACCGCCACCGTTCTCGCCCAGGCGCTGGTCCGTGAGGGCCTGCGCAACGTCGCCGCCGGCGCCAACCCGATGGCCCTCAAGCGCGGCATCGAGAAGGCCGTCGAGGCCGTCTCCGGTGCGCTGCTCGACCAGGCGAAGGAGGTCGAGACGAAGGAGCAGATCGCCTCCACCGCCTCCATCTCCGCCGCCGACACCCAGATCGGCGAGCTCATCGCCGAGGCCATGGACAAGGTCGGCAAGGAAGGCGTCATCACCGTCGAGGAGTCCCAGACCTTCGGTCTGGAGCTGGAGCTCACCGAGGGTATGCGCTTCGACAAGGGCTACATCTCGGCGTACTTCGCGACCGACATGGAGCGCATGGAGGCCGCGCTCGAGGACCCGTACATCCTCATCGTCAACTCCAAGGTCTCCTCGGTGAAGGACCTGCTCCCGCTCCTCGAGAAGGTCATGCAGTCGGGCAAGCCGCTGCTGATCATCGCCGAGGACGTCGAGGGCGAGGCCCTGTCGACCCTGGTCGTCAACAAGATCCGTGGCACCTTCAAGTCCGTCGCCGTCAAGGCCCCGGGCTTCGGCGACCGCCGCAAGGCGATGCTGAACGACATCGCCATCCTCACCGGCGGCACGGTCATCTCCGAGGAGGTCGGTCTCAAGCTCGAGAACGCCGGCCTGGACCTGCTGGGCCGCGCCCGCAAGGTCGTCATCACCAAGGACGAGACCACCATCGTCGACGGTGCCGGTGACAGCGAGCAGGTCGCCGGTCGCGTGAACCAGATCCGTGCCGAGATCGAGAACTCCGACTCGGACTACGACCGCGAGAAGCTCCAGGAGCGCCTGGCGAAGCTCGCCGGTGGCGTCGCCGTCATCAAGGCCGGTGCCGCGACCGAGGTCGAGCTCAAGGAGCGCAAGCACCGCATCGAGGACGCCGTCCGCAACGCGAAGGCGGCCGTCGAGGAGGGCATCGTCGCCGGTGGTGGCGTGGCCCTGCTGCAGGCCTCCGCGGTCTTCGAGAAGCTGGAGCTGGAGGGCGACGAGGCCACCGGTGCCAACGCCGTCAAGCTGGCCCTGGAGGCCCCGCTCAAGCAGATCGCCGTCAACGGTGGTCTCGAGGGTGGCGTCGTCGTGGAGAAGGTGCGCAACCTTCCCGTCGGCCACGGCCTGAACGCCGCGACCGGCGAGTACGTCGACATGATCGCCGAGGGCATCCTCGACCCGGCCAAGGTGACGCGCTCCGCGCTGCAGAACGCCGCCTCCATCGCGGCGCTGTTCCTCACCACCGAGGCCGTCATCGCCGACAAGCCGGAGAAGGCCGCCGCGCCGGCCGGCGGCGGCATGCCGGGCGGTGACATGGACTTCTGATCCTCGGAGAGGATCGGCGGTTCATCGCTGAACGCCGAAGGGCGGCACCCCGTGGGGGTGCCGCCCTTCAGTCATGTGTGCCGGACGCGTGCCGGAGGTCAGCGCACGTCGACGTAGTCGCCCCGGCCGGTGGAGTCGAAGTGCGAGGCGTCACCGACGTACACGACCGTGTACGTCCCGTCCACCGAGGTGCGCGCCTTCAGGCTCGCCCTGCCCGTGGCCGAGGTACGGCCCCACGCGACGGTCTTCCACGTCTGGGAGCCCCACGCGGCGAAGCGCAGCTGCACCTGCTGGTTGGCCAGCGGCTTCCAGCCCGCCTGGTCGTGCTGCACCGTGGCCGTCACCGTGATCTCGGCGCCCTTGCGGACGGGCTCCGGGGTGGCGTCCACCGACAGCACCCGGGTGGAGGTCCGGGCGACGTGGAAGGACCTGCTCGCGGACTCCGCGTACAGCGACGAGCCGAGGGTGTGCAGCCGGAACCAGCCGCCCCTGGTGGCCACGCCGACGGCGAACGAGCGCCGCACATCGGTGGTGACCGGGGTCGAGGCGACCTTCTTCCAGCCGGTCAGCCCGTCCGGGGACTGCTCCAGGAGCACCGTCTGGTCGGTCATGTAGCCCGCCCAGGTCTCGTACGGGGAGCGGAACTGGCCGTAGGCCGTGAGCCGCCCGTTGCTGTCGAGCCGGTAGGCGACCAGCTGGGTGCGGGTGTCCTTCGGCATGGCGAGCGCACCGCTCGCGTACAGCCCGTCCTGGAAGATGCCGGTGCCCCGGACGCTCCACCCGGTGTGGTCCGGGCCGGGAGCGGCGACGAGCCGCGCGGTGAACCGGCCGTCGGCGTCGGTGCGTACGGCCTGCGGGATCCCGCCGCCCAGCAGCGCCTCCAGCGGCTCGTCGGCGACCGGGGAGCCGTCCGCCGGGTCGGTGACCCGGCCGGTGACGGTGACGGTCTCGCCGTTCACCGCACGCGTCTTGTCGGCGGTGGCGGTGAGGGACATCCTCCTGGTCCGCACGTCGGCGTAGTCGTTGCTCCTGCCGACGCCGTGCACCTCGTCGCCGTTCTCGGCGAACTCGGCCCGGTACCAGGCGTAGCGCGTCGTCAGCGGCATCGGGGCGGCGGTGAAGGCGCCGGTGGCGTCGGTCACGGCGGACCCGATCGCGGTGTCGTCCCAGCCGAGCCGGAAGGACACCGAACGGCCGGGCAGCGGGACCCGGTCGAGGGAGCCGGGCTGGATGCCGACCAGGGTGCCCTGCGGGTGGATGTTCCGGTCGGCCCAGGTGGAGACGCCGACGTCGAAGCCGGTCAGCACCGGCTGCAGGGTGAAGTCGAGCGTGCCCGCGTTCGCGCGCGTGACGGTGTTGCCGAGCGAGTCGGTGGCCGTCACGTCGATCGCGTAGCGGCCGAGCGCCGGGATGGAGCCGCCGTCCTCGGTGAGCTTGAGCGCCTGCTCCTCCGGCAGGGCGAACGTGCCCGGGCTCGAAGGGTTCTCGACGAGCGAGGGCAGCTCGGCGAGGACGGTCTCGCCCTGCCTGACCCTGGCGGACACCGCGGTGACGGCGGCCTGCGGTGCGTCGGTCCACGCGGTCACCCGGAAGGTGCCGCGCTGGGTGTCGACGGTCACGGCCCGGCCGACGCCGACGACGGCCGGAGCCGGCTCGTCGGCGAGGGCGGGGGCGGCACCGGCGCCCAGGACGAGCGCCGTGACGAGGGAGACGGCGGAGAGCCGGAGGTCAGCGCGCATCGACATAGAAGTTCCTCGACTCGCTGGAGAAGTAGCCGGTCCTGGACTGCAGGCCGAGGCCCCAGGTGCCGTCTCCGTAGGTGGTGGTGGTGACGCTGAAGGCGCCGTTGGAGCCGGTGGCGATGTTCTTCGCGGCCCAGTACCAGCTCGGGTCGCCCTTGGGCTTGACGTACAGCGTCAGCCGCGCGCCCGGCAGGGCCTTCCAGACCCCGTTGACCTGCTGCTGCACGACGCCCTTGACGGTCATCCTGCCGTTGACGCTCGGCCGCGAGGGGCTGTAGGTCACGTTGACGATCCGGGTGGGGATGCGCGACAGGCGGATGTTCGCGGTGTTCTTGGCGACGAAGCGGTCGCTCTCCGGGTGGTAGATCCGGTAGAGGGCGTTGACGTAGCCCCAGGCACCGAGGTCGTACCAGCAACCGGTGTCGAGGTAGCCGGACTTCATGGTGCGCCAGGTGCGCCCGTTGTCCAGGGAGACCTGCAGGGCGATCCAGTCGGGCTTGGTGTCGCAGTACGTGGTGCCGGTGCCCAGACGCCCCCGCGCCTTCACCCAGCCGTACTCGTTCAGGGTGGTGGTGGCGCCGCTGTACGCGAACTGCTGCGGCACCGCGATGTCGGCGACGTCGTAGAGGTGGGTCGTCTCGCGGGCGAAGTAGACCGACGGCTTCGGCAGTGTGTAGAGGCGGGCCGTCGTGTACTGGACCCGGGCCGGGTAGGCGAAGGAGCCGTCCGCCGCCGTGTCGCCGCCCCCGAGCGGGGCGAGCGCCTTGGTGTACGGGTACGGCTCGGCGCCGGTGGTGACGACCGGGATGCCGGCGAAGCCCTGCCAGCCGGCCTCGGTCAGGCGCTCCACGCGGCCCTGGACGTTGACGTCCGTGCCGGCGGAGACACGGAACCTGCCCGGGTCCGAGGTGATCCGGTACTTCAGCTTCTCCACACCCACGGCGGGGATGCCGCGCGGTGCCACCGGGTCGGTGTCGGCGCCGGCGGGCACGACCTCGGCCTTGCCGCCGGTGATCTCGTCGTCCGCGGTGAAGGGCAGCGAGAAGGTGCCGTCCCCCGCGGTGGCGACCGTGGCGGTTTGGGTCCGGGTCCGGGAGAAGGCGTCGCTCAGGTTCAGCGTGATGCTGACCGGGGTGCCCTCGGCGGCCGGGGTGGTCGTGCCCGTGGCCGGGTTCCAGGTGGTGGCCCTGCCGGACAGGACGACGTCGCGGCTGTCGTAGCTGGTGGTCGTGCGGTCGAAGGAGGCGGCGGAGACCCCGGTGTGCAGCCGGTAGCCGAAGGTGCCGCCGGTCCAGCGCTGCACGGTGCCGCCGGGCAGCCGGTACTCGACGGCGAGCGGGTAGTCGCCGAAGGCGGTGCCCTCGGGGAGCCGGATCGGCGCTTCGGTGGTCCATGCGGCGTAGGCCGACAGGCCGAGCTCGTCCGTCGAGGCGAGGACGGCGGCGTCGGGGGCGGTGGAGGCGAGGACGCTCACCTTCACCCACAGGGCGTCGCCGGGCAGGCCGACGGTCAGCCGGCCGTCGTCCAGGGTGGTGGTCTGGCCGACGGTCGCCGCGTAGGCGGCCGGGGCCGTGACGACGGCGGGCAGGGCCACGCCTGCCGCCAGCGCGAAGACGGTGACCGCACGCACGAGGGCGTGCGGACGTGTGCGCGTACTGCGCATGAAAGGGACCCCCCACAGGTCAGAAAGGCGGTGCAGCAGAGGCGTGCGGGCCGCGTGGTACGCACGATAGCGCCTGTGGATTGAACGCGTTCACTGGATTGCGGCTTCGGCGGGCGCCCTGCGGGCGGCAGGCGGAGGGGTGATGCTGGGGAGAGAGCCCGGAACGCAATCCCCCGGACCGGAGTCCCGGAACGGAAGCGGGAGGCGGAGTACGTCATGATCACGCTGCTCACCACACCGGCGGACCGCGAGCTGGTCGTCACCCGCACCTTCGACGCCCCCGTGCGGCGCGTCTGGGAGGCCTGGACGCGCCCCGAGCACGTCCGCGCCTGGTACGGCCTCGCCTCCCTGACCATGTCCGTCTGCGACATCGATCTGCGCCCGGGCGGCGCGTGGCGCTGGGGCCAGCGCACCCCGGAGGGCCAGGAGATCGTCTTCTCCGGCACGTACGAGGAGATCGTCCCGGCCGAGCGCCTCGTCTACACCGAGGTCTTCGAGCAGATGCCGGGCGCCGACCCGGTCCGCGTGATCCTCTCCTTCGACGCCACCCCCGACGGCGGCACCGCCCTGACCAGCACGTCCTTCTGGCCGACGACGGAGATCCGCGACCAGGCGCTGGCGGCGGGGATGGAGACGGGGATACGCGAGCAGTACGACCGTCTGGCGTCCCACCTGCGCCTCATGGCCTGACGCGGGACCCGGTTCTCAGAGCGGTCCGTAGCGCAGGAGGGCCCGGGCGACGGGCTCGCCGGTACGGCGGGCGTACGCCGTGCGGGCCTTCACCTCGGCGAGGGTGCGCGGCCGGTAACCCGGCCCGCCGCAGCAGGACTTGTGGAAACCGGCAGGGCCGTCCCGAACCCGGAGACACGGCCTACGCTGGCGCCATGGAGCTCTCCGCGATCACCCTCGACTGCGCCGACCCCCTGGCGCTCGCCGACTTCTACCACCGCGCGACCGGTCTGCCGCTCCACCCCGAGAACCACGCGGAGTTCGCCGGCGTGCAACGCGGAGGCGGCCTCCTCATCGGCTTCCAGCGCGTGACCGGCTACGTCCCGCCGCGCTGGCCCGGCCAGGAGCGACCCCAGCAGCTCCACCTGGACTTCGACGTCGACGACCTGACGGAGGCGGAGGCCCGCCTCCTGGCCCTGGGCGCGGTCCGCCCGGCCCACCAGCCGGACCCGGAGCGCTTCGTCGTGCTCACGGACCCGGCCGGCCACCCGTTCTGCCTGGTACCGCGCCGGCCGCGGGCACGGACCGACTGAGCGGGGTCGGCCCCGGCCCGGGGTGCCCGGCGGCTCTCCGCCGGGCGCCGGGGGAGGGGGCCGGTGGACAGGTCAGCGGGTGAGGCCCCCGGGGCGGCGGAACAGGCCCGTCCAGAGGAAGGGTTCGCCGAAACGGGGGGAGTCGGCGGGCTCGTCGTGCATGCGGCGGAGGGAGCGTTCCTCGAAGGCGCCGAAGACGGTGCGCAGGGAGTCGGCCGTGTACGCGAGGCCGCCGTGGAGGGAGCCGTCGCGGTAGAAGGCCGCGTCGGGGAGTTCGGAGCCCATGCCGCCGGGGCCCGCGGCGAAGCAGGTGAGGGCGAAGTGGCCGCCGGGGGCCAGGTGGCGGTCGAGGAACGCGAGATACGTGACGCGGCGGTGCGGCGGCAGGTGGTGGAAGCAGCCGGAGTCGTAGACCAGGTCGTACGGGCGGCCGCCGGACTCCGCGTCGTCCCTGCCCAGGTCCATGGCGAAGGCGTCGCCCCGCAGGAAGCGGATGTTCGTCAGGCCCGCCTCCCGGGCCCGCTCCCGCGCCCACTCCAGGGCGCCGGGCGAGAGGTCCACCGCGTCCACGTCGAAGCCGCGCGCGGCCAGGTGCAGGGCGTTGCGGCCGGGGCCGCAGCCGAGGTCGAGGGCGCGTCCGCCGGTGGGGACCAGGCCCCGGTCGAGGTGGTCGACGAGGTTCTCGTCGGGCTTCGGGACGAAGAACGGGACGGGCCGTTCGCGGTCGTCGTAGAAGCCCTGCCACTTGGCGGCGTCCTCGGCGAACAGGCCGTCCAGGAGACGGAGTACGTCCTCGGCGGTGCGGGTCGTGCGGTCCACTACAGGTCCCCTCCCGGGTGGCTTCCGTGTGAGGTGAACGCTACGGCAGGAGAGGAAGAAAGCCCAGGTCAGAGCCGGTGTGTGCGGGTGCTGGACGGGGATGTGGCGGGCGTTCACGGGCGGGGTGGGCGCCCCCGCCCCGGGGGTACCGGGCGGGGGCCTGGAGGGGGCGTGGAGCGGCGTCTCAGGGGGTTTCCGGGCGGAGGGCGAGCAGGTTTTCGCGCGTGTTCCGGCGTGCCCACGGGGCGAGTTGGACCACGCCCCACGCCGCCTCGACGCCCAGGAACAGCCACACCACCGGGGCGGCGCCGTGCGCCAGCGCGTACGCCTGCCAGCCGGTGAACAGCACGCGCGCGAGGCCGTCGAGCAGGCCGTACGGGGGAAGCGGTCGCAGGACGCGCAGCAGCGACCAGACCAGCACCACGGAGCCCATCAGGTTGGCGTAGAGGACCGTCATCCGGTCCGCGGGGCCGCCCAGTGCCAGGGCGTCGTGCAGCAGCCGGTAGGTCCACGGGGTCGCGAAGGGGGCCGTGACGACGAGGTCGTACCAGGCGCTCGCGCGGACGACCCGCGCGTAGGAGGAGGAAGAAAGGAGCATGCCCGCGACGCTAGACAGGGGACCACGCTCCAAGGTCAAGTCCCTTGAGGAGACTCATGCTCATCGGCGAACTCGCCGCCGCCACCGGTCTGGCCCGCGACACCATCCGCTTCTACGAGAAGCGCGGTCTCGTCACCGGGGAGCGCCGCGCCAACGGCTACCGCGACTTCCCGCCCGAGTCCGTGCCCTGGCTCCAGTACGTCCGCACCGCGCAGGCCCTCGGCTTCTCCCTGGCCGAGATCGCCCGCCTCGGGGAGGAGCTGCGCGCGGCGCCCGACAGCGCGGCGCGGCTCTCCGCGCTGTTCGAGGACAAGATCCGGATCATCGACGCGCGCATGAGCGAACTGTCCGCGCTGCGCGCCGACCTGGTGGCCCGGGCGGACACCGGCTGCCCGCTGCGGGCGGCCCCGTGACGCCGGCGGCACGGAGGCGAGGTCGACCCTGAGGCAGGCCGGGGCCGCCGCGGTGCCCCGGGGCGAGCACCGGGTCGCCGAGGTTGACGGACGCGCGCGGGGTCCCGGCCGGGGCCAGGTCCGCCACGATCGCGGCGCTGACGGCACCGGCGGCCGGTGGCCGCCGTGGTGCCCGGTGGGCGCGTCGGGGGTGGCGGCGTGTGCGGCGTCGGGCGGGCGGAGTCTAGACAGCCGCCGCCCGGTGCACCCCGTCGAGGAGGGCCAGCTCCTCCTCGGTCAGTTTGAGCGCGCCCGCGGCGACGTTGTCCGCGAGGTGGCCGAGGTCGCCCGTTCCGGGGATGGCGAGCAGGTGGGGACCCTGGTGCAGGGTCCAGGCGATCCGGATCTGCGCCGGGGAGGCGTCGTGCGCGCGGGCCACGGCCAGCAGCTCCTCCGCCTCGGCCCCCGTCTTCGCGCCCCCCTCACGGCCGGCCGCGGCGATCGCGTAGAACGGGACGAAGGCGATGCCCAGCTCGCCGCAGCGGCGGACGAAGGCGTCGTACTCGGGGCGCACCCCGATCCCGTACATGTTCTGCACGCACACCACGGGGGCGATCTCCCGGGCCTCGTCGAGCTGTTCGGGCGTGACGTTGGAGACGCCGAGGTGGCGGATCAGCCCGGCCTCGCGCAGCTCGGCGAGGGCGCCGAAGCGTTCGGCGACCGAGTCGGTGCCGAGGATGCGGAGGTTGACGAGGTCGAGGTGGTCGCGGCCGAGCTGGCGCAGGTTCTCCTCGACCTGGGCGCGCAGATCCCGCGGGGTACGGGCGTGCGGGACCCACGCGCCGGAGGCGTCGCGGGCGGGGCCGACCTTGGTGGCGAGCACGAGGTCGTCGGGGTAGCGGCCGGACGGCGCGAGGGCGCTGTTGATGAGCTCGTTGGCGGAGCGCAGCGGCGAGAAGTAGAAGGCGGCGGTGTCGATGTGGTTCACGCCGAGCTCGACGGCCCTGCGCAGGACGGCGATCGCCTGCCCGCGGTCCCTCGGCACGGCGTCCTCGACGAGGGCGCCGCCGGTCTGCGGCAGCCGCATGGCGCCGAACCCGATGCGGTGCACGGGAAGGTCGCCGAGCGTCCAGGTCCCCCCGGCGGAGGCGGGAGAGGGCACCTGGGAGGCGGGGGCGGCGGTACGGGAGGGGAGGGCGGGGGAGCCGGGGGCGCGTGGGGTGCGCGGAGCGGGGGAGGCGGACGAGCCGGGTGCGTCGGAGGAGACGGTGGGGGTGATCGGTTCTGCGGTCATGGCGTGGATGATCTCCCGCCGGTCGCACCCGTGCCACCTGCTTTCACCGGCCGTACGCGGCGAGGGACCGCGATCCGCCGGCCTCGCACCTCTCACTCCCCACCCACCCTGCGCACCCCGCGCACCCCGCGCACCCCACCCACCCCCGGGGGCTACCCCCACCGCACGCGCGCGTGCCTGCCGGATGGGGGCCTGACGTACAGTCAACGAAGCTTCCCGTATGACGACTTCCGCAGGAATCGCGCTCGTTCTCGCCCTCGGCTCCGCCGCCCTCGCCCCCGCCGCGACCGGCGCGCGGGCCGTCCCGGCGGCCTCCGCCGCCCCCGCCCTGAGCTGGTCCGCGTGCGGCGACGCGACCCTCGGCCAGGAGTGCGCCACGCTCACCGTCCCGCTCGACCACGCCCACCCCGCCGGGCCTCAGGTCGGGCTGGCGGTGTCCCGGATCCGCAGCGCCGAGCCCGCGGCCCGGCGCGGTGTGCTGTTCGTGGTGCCCGGCGGGCCCGGCGGGTCCGGGGTCCAGCGGCTGACCTCGAAGGGGCCGGCGCTGGTGAAGGAGCTGGGCGGGGCGTACGACCTCGTCGCCCTCGACCCGCGCGGCGTGGGCGGCAGCATGAAGGCGGACTGCGGGCTCGCGCCGGAGGACCGGCACCTGGTGACCCTGCGCAGCTGGCCCGACGCCGACGGCTCGATCGACGCCGACGTCGTCCGGTCGCGCCGGATCGCCGAGGCCTGCGCCCGGCACGGCGGGGCCGAGCTGCGCAGCCTCACCACCGCGAACCAGGTCCGGGACATGGACCGGCTGCGCGCGGCGCTCGGCGAGGAGAAGCTGTCGGCGTGGGGTGTCTCGTACGGCACGTACGTCACCGCCCAGTACGCGCAGAAGTTCCCGCGACGCACGGACCGGGTCGTCCTCGACAGCAGCGCCGACCCGGACCCGAGGACGGTCGCCCAGGGCTGGCTGCGGGGCATGGCACGCGGCGCCGAGGACCGCTTCCCCGACTTCGCGGCCTGGGCGGCCCACCCGGACCGTGCGGCGCAGGGGCTGCGGCTCGCGGAAACGCCCGGGGAGGTCCGTCCGCTGGTCCTGGACCTGGCCGCCCGCCTGGACCGGGAGCCGAGGCCGACCACCACGCCGGGTGTGCCGCTGACCGGCACCCTGCTGCGCCAGGCCCTGCAGAGCGCGCTGTACTCCGACTCCGCCTTCGAGGGCTTCGCCCGGCTGGTCCGGCAGGCCCGCACCCCCGGTGAGACGCCCGTCCTCCCGCCGGCGCTGGCCGGTCCGATGCCCGGTTCCGACGCGGCCGTCATGGTCGGCGTGATCTGCAACGACGTGCGGTGGCGCGGCTCCGTGCGCTCCTACGAGCGGGCCGTCGCCGCCGACCGGGTCGCGCACCCGCTCACCGCCGGCATGCCGTTCAACATCACGCCCTGCACCTTCTGGAAGGGCGGCCCGGTCGAGAAGCCCGTCCGCCTCACGGCCGACGGCCCCTCCGACATCCTGATGATCCAGAGCCTGCGCGACCCCGCCACCCCGCACTCCGAGGGGCTGAAGATGCGGGCGGCCCTCGGCGCCCGGGCCCGGCTCGTCTCCGTCGACCACGGCGGCCACGGCATGTACCTGGGCAACGGCAACGCGTGCGGCGACCGGACGGTCACCCGCTTCCTGCTGACGGGGGAGCGTCCGGCCGCCGATGTGACCTGCTGAGGCCGCCGGGGGCGCGGTGAACGGCGCGGCCGAGGAGGCAGGGGCCGGGGCCGCCGCGGCCCGCGGCGCTAGACCTTCGCGGGCGTCGGCTCCGGGCCTGCCGGGTCCGGCGTCGGTGCGCCCGGGGCCGCCGGGGCCTGCGCCGCCTCCGCGTCCGTGTCCACGTCGAACTCCTCGATCAGCTCCTTGCCGAAGCCGAAGAGGTACGTGGCCCCGAAGCCCACCGCGTAGCCGACGAGCAGCCCGCCCGCGTAGATCGCGATCGTCGTGCCCAGGCCCTTGTCGCCGTCGAGGAGCGGGAAGAGGGCCCAGCCCGAGGGGCCGATGGCGGTGGAGCCGACCTTGTCGCCCAGCATGTTGAAGAGGCCGACGAAGCCGCCGCCGAAGGCGCCGCCGACACAGGCGGTGACGAAGGGGCGGCCGAGCGGGAGCGAGACGCCGTAGATCAGGGGCTCGCCGACGCCGAGGAGACCGGCCGGGAGGGCGGACCTGATGGTGCGCCGGAGGGAGCCGTTGCGGGGGAGCTTCAGGTAGACGGCCATGGCCGCGCCGACCTGGCCCGCGCCCGCCATCGCGAGGATCGGCAGCAGGACCGTGTAGCCCTGCTGCTCGATGAGGGTGGTGTGGATGGGGATCAGGGCCTGGTGGAGGCCGAGCATCACCAGCGGCAGGAAGAGGCCGCCGAGGACGAAGCCGGCGCCGGCGCCCGCGTGGGCGAGCAGCCAGTCGGCGAAGTCGCCGATGGCCTGCGAGATCTCGCCGGCCACGAACATCAGGCCGAAGACGGTGACCAGGCCGGAGACCAGCACCGTCAGGGTGGGGGTGACCAGGACGTCGAGGGCCTCCGGCACCCGGCGGCGGCACCACTTCTCCACGTACACCGCGAGGACTGCCGCGCCGAGCGCGCCGAGGACACCGCCCTGGCCGGGGGAGAGGGTCTGGCCGAAGACCTCGATCCTGGCGACGCCCGCGTAGACGATGACGGACGCGACGGCGCCCCCGAGGACGGGTGTTCCGCCGAACTCCTTCGCGGTGTTGTAGCCGACGAAGACCGCGATGAGGGCCATGAAGCCGCTCGCGACGGCGGTGAGGGCCGGGGTGACGCCGGGCAGCCAGCCGAGGTTGACGAGCAGGCCGTTGAGGCCGGCGATGATGCCGCAGCCGATGAGGGCGGGGATCAGCGGGACGAAGATGTTCGCGATCTTCCGCAGGAAGAGCTTGAACGGCGTCGCGTTCTTCGTCTTCCGCGCGGCCCTGAGGGCCGCGCCCCGGTCGGCGAGCTCCTCCGCCGTACGGCCCGGGGAGGGCGCGGGGGAAGGGGCCGGTGAGGGTCCGGGGGCGGGGGTCGGGGCGGGTGCCTCGGCCAGCAGGGCCTCGAACTCGGGGGCCACCCGGGCGACCGTGCCCGGACCGAGGACGATCTGGTAGGTGTCGTCCTCCACCACGCCCAGCACGGACGGCAGGGCCTTCAGGGCCTCGTCCCGGACGAGTGAGCGGTCCCGCAGACCCAGCCGGAGCCGGGTCATGCAGTGGGCCACGGAGCTGATGTTCCCGGCGCCGCCGACGAGGGGGAGGATCGCGGCGGCGACGGCGCGGTTCTTGTCGTCTGTGCTCATGGTGCGGTGGTGCCTTGCTGTGAGGGGGCCTCGGGGAGGTCCTACGCGGTGGGCCCGGTCGCGTGCAGCGCCGCACGCAGGTGGCCCCGGGAGTCGCTCAGGCGCTCTTCGGCGGTCTTGGCGTCGATGTCGGCGAGGAGCATCAGGATCGCGGTCTTCACCTCGCCGTCGGCGGCGGCGAGCGCGCTCTCGATCTGCTCGTCCGGGGCGCCGGTGGCGAGCGCCACGATGCGGCGCGAGCGGGCCTGGAGCTTCTCGTTGGAGGCGCGGACGTCGACCATGAGGTTTCCGTAGGTCTTGCCGAGCCGGATCATGGTGATCGTCGAGATCATGTTGAGGACGAGCTTCTGGGCGGTGCCCGCCTTCAACCGGGTGGATCCGGTGAGGAGTTCGGGACCGGGGACGACCTCGATGCCGTGCTCGGCGGCGGCGGCGAGGGCGCTGTCCGCGTTGCAGGACAGGCCGATGGTGAGCGCCCCGTGCGCGCGGGCGTGTTCGACGGCGCCGACGGCGTACGGGGTGCGGCCGGAGGCGGAGATGCCGACCACGGTGTCGTCGGCGGTGAGCCCGAGCGCGGTCAGGTCCGCGACGGCGAGCTCCTTGGAGTCCTCGGCGCCCTCGACGGCCTGGACCAGGGCGGAGGGGCCGCCCGCGATGAGGCCCACGACCTCGGAGGGGTCGGTGTTGAAGGTGGGCGGGCACTCGCTGGCGTCGAGGACGCCGAGCCGTCCGGCGGTGCCGGCGCCCAGGTAGACGAGGCGGCCGCCGCGGGCCATCCGCTCGGCCGTGGCGTCGATCGCCGCGGCGATGGCCGGGAGCTGCCTGGCCACGGCGGCGGGGACGGTCTGGTCCTCCTGGTTCATGAGAGCGGCGATCTCGGCGGTGGGCAGCCGGTCGATGTCGGCGAGCTCGGGGCGGAACGCCTCGGTGGTGAGCGTGGCGAGCTGGGCGCGCAGTGCGGAGTACGTGGTGGACACGGGGCGGCTCTCTCGTGGTTCAGCGGCTGCGGGGGGCGTGGCGGTGCGCCAGGGCTTCGTACGAGGCCGCGAGGGCAGGGGCCGCCGTCTCGTACGTACGCTGGGTGACGCAGGTGAACAGGCAGTCCACGACCAGGAGTTGGCTGGTGCGGGACGACATGGCCGCGGGGCGGAGTTCGCTCTCGCGGGCGGTGGACGTGGTCAGCACGTGGTCGGCGTACTGCGTCACCGGACCGTCCGGGCGGCCCGTGACGGCGACGGTGGTGGCGCCGTGGTCGAAGGCGACCCGCAGCGGTTCTATGACGTCGCCGGTCGAGCCGGAGTGGGTGATGGCGATGGCGACGTCGCCGGCGCGGAGCTGCACGGCGTTGGTGACGGCCAGGTGCGGGTCGCTGTGGGCGTGCGCGAGGAGCCCGATGCGGAGCAGCTTCTGGCCGAGGTCCTGGGCGACCAGGCCGGAGGCGCCGACGCCGTAGATGTCGATGCGGCGCGCGCCGGCGAGGGCGGCGACGGCGGCGCCGAGCTGGACGGTGTCGAGTCCGGCGGCGGTGTCGGCGAGGGTCTGCTGCTCGTCGTAGGCGAGCTTGGCGACGACGTCGGCGACGGGGTCGTCGACGGCGATGTCGGCGGTGACGGAGGGGGCGCGGCCCGACTGCTGCTGGGCGGCGAGGCCGGCGAGGGCGAGGCGCAGGTCGCGGTAGCCGGGGTAGCCGAGGAGGCGGGCGGTGCGCACGACGGTCGCCTCGCTGGTGCCGGTGAGCTCGGCGAGACCGGTGACCGTGAGGGCGGCGCAGCCGGCCGGGTCCCCGGCGACGGCCTCGGCGACCCGCTGCATGGAGCGGGTCATGGAGGGGGCGAGGGTGCGCACCTTGGCCGCGAGGGCGGCGGGCGCGGGCGGGGCGGCGGGCCCCGGGGCGCCGGTGAAACTTTCCTTCACTTCATTGGTCACACCTGAAAGATATTTTCGGCTCGGGGGTGCGTCAAGACCCCGGTAGGTCCCGGGGAGGTCCCGGATCCGGGCAGGACATTGGTCCTGCGGGAGCCCCGGGAGCAGAATGTGAACATGGACGACATCGACCCCCTGGAACAGGCTCTCCATGCCGCCCGCGCCCTGGTTCTCGCCGACCTGGTGGCCCGCGAGGTCGCCATGGCCGAAGTCGTCTCGATGGTGGAGGACGCCGTCACCCACCGCCGCTGGTGGGTCGAGCAGTGGCCCGAGGGAACGGCCTTCGTGGCCGGACTGATAGCGCAGGACGTCCAGGACGCCCTGCTCGAACGGTACGGCCGCTGGCCGCTCTGCCCGGTCTGCTCCTCCGGTGACCCGCACGCCCTCGACGTCGAGCCGGAGCTGGGTCCCGACCCGCACTGGGTCTGTGGCAAACAAGGAGTGGTGGTCGCCCCGGTGGGCGGCCTCACGTGACCCTCTACATCGACCCGCCCACCTGGCCCGGACACGGCCGCATGTGGTCGCACCTGGTCAGCGACGTCTCCTTCGAGGAGCTGCACACCTTCGCCGCCGCCATCGGCTGCCCGCCCCGGGCCTTCGAACGGGACCACTACGACATACCGTCCGACCACTACGCCTCGGCCGTGGCGGCCGGCGCGGTGGAGGTCGGCTCGAAGGAACTCCTGCGCCACCTCACGACGGCGGGCTTGCGCCGGCCGAAGGGACGGCCGCCCTCCTGAACGGGGCCGGACGGCGGGAGGGCGCCCGCCCCCGAGGGT
This sequence comes from Streptomyces sp. NPDC048018, assembly GCF_043202995.1. Lineage (NCBI taxonomy): Bacteria > Bacillati > Actinomycetota > Actinomycetes > Kitasatosporales > Streptomycetaceae > Streptomyces > Streptomyces sp. NPDC048018. The sequence continues at coordinate 691,125 of NZ_JBIDBK010000004.1, read as the reverse complement.
CAGACGGTGTAGCTGATCGCCGATCCGTGGGTGGCCGCGATCGTGCCCGAGGCGTATCCGTCGTGGATCTTGACGGGGTTGCCGTCGACGTTGCGCACCTTCAGCGCCGTACGGACCTGGGTGCAGCCGCCGAGCTGGGCGGTGGTCAGCGTGAGCGTGTTCGCCGCGGTCTGGTGGTGCTTGGCGTTCGTGACGTTCCAGCGCGACACCGGACCCGCGATCGGCCCGCCGCACAGCGAGCCGTCGGCGTTGCGGGGCTGGGCCTCGACCCAGGTCTCCACGACGGTGCCGTCGTACGCGCTGGTGCCGCCCGAGCAGATCGGGGAGCCGGCCGCGCAGGTCGACAGGGCCGCGTCCTGGTAGACGGAGAGGCGGTTGCCCGTGGCCGGGGTGACCGTGTAGCCGAGGGTGGTGGCGGTGGCGCCGCGGGCGACGGTGGTGCCGCTGCCGGCGAGGAGTGTCCAGCGGGGCAGGCCGTTGTAGACCGGGGCGGTCCGGCGGGCGAGCTCGGCGCCGGCCGGGACGCGCATGGTGACGGTGTGCCCGTTCACGATGACCGAGGAGTACGAGACGATCGACAGCCGGCAGGTGTAGCCGCCGTCGGCGGGCGCGACGAACACCCAGCGCAGGGCGGCCGTCAGCGAGCTCTCGGTGGCGGGCACCAGGTTCGCCGCCCAGTAGACCCCGGCCTCGGTGCCGGCGGGCAGCGCGGTCCCGTCGGCCTCGCGGCAGCGGATCGCGAAGGTGTTGCCGATGTTGTCGCCGTCGGCAAGCGCGGAGACCGGGGTGGTGGAGAGGTTCCGCGACCACAGGTACGAGCGCTCGCCCGCGACCGCGTCGAAGGCGATCTCGGTCCCGGGAACGTCGAGGTACGTGTCGGCGTTGCGGGTCACCTCGTAGGTGAAGTCGGCCGAGGCGGCCTGCGCGGACGCGGTGCCGAGGAACGCGCCCGCGAGGATCGCCGCGAGCGTTCCGGCCGTCGCGACGGCGGCGCGGAGGCTTCTGAGTCGCACTGGGGTCCTGCTCTCTCGTTGACGTGTCCCCCCCCCAAGGGGCGATCAGCGAGACGATACGCGCGACGGGAGCCCGGCCGGCCGGGGCGGCCCGCCGGGCGGCGGGCCGCTGCCGGAGTTACGAGGTGTAGTAGCCGGCGACGTCGGCGATGAGGTCGACGTTTCCGGAGCGGTTGTAGAAGTTGACCTTGCCGTTGACGACGGGGACGACGACGAGGTTGGGGATGGTCTGTCCGGCGGTGAAGTTGAGGTTGGAGGCGGAGGTGCGTTCGGTTCCGTCGGGGTAGACGGAGATGAAGCTGCCGGTGGTGGGGCCGGTGGCGGTGACGTTCATGACGACGGCGGTGACGCCGGGCTTCACCGGGAGGGTCACCGTTTCGCCGGGTCCGATCTTGCCCTTGCGGACGCCGAGGCCCGTGCGGGTGTCCATGAGACGCGACGGGGTCACCGGCTCGTACGTCGAACCATCGATGTCGGTCGTGAAGTAGCCGGCGACGTCGGCGATGAGGTCGACGTTTCCGGAGCGGTTGTAGAAGTTGACCTTGCCGTTGACGACGGGGACGACGACGAGGTTGGGGATGGTCTGTCCGGCGGTGAAGTTGAGGTTGGAGGCGGAGGTGCGTTCGGTTCCGTCGGGGTAGACGGAGATGAAGCTGCCGGTGGTGGGGCCGGTGGCGGTGACGTTCATGACGACGGCGGTGACGCCGGGCTTCACCGGGAGGGTGACCGTTTCGCCGGGTCCGATCTTGCCCTTGCGGACGCCGAGGCCCGTGCGGGTGTCCATGAGACGCGTCGGGGTCACCGGCTTGAAGCGGCCCAGGCCCTTGGTGTCGGCACTGCTGCACGGTGCGGTGGCGCACGAGAGCGTGGTCGCGTACGCGGCGTGCCCGGTTCCGTCGGGCAGCGACATCAGCAGCAGGCTCTCGCCGCCGGGCGTGCAGCGCCGCGAGGCGGAGAGCGCGCACCACGTGCCGTTCCGCCTGCTGTAGAGCGCTCCTTCCGCGACGGGCCCGCCGTCCGTGGCCTCCACCGTGCCGTACAGCTCGGCGCCGGTGGATGTGCCGAGCACGGCGCACGCGGCGGTCCGCTGCTCGGTCAGCTCGCCCGTCACCCGGCCGAACCCGGCCGTGACGGCACCGGCGCGCCGGCATTCGGGGGCGAGCCCGGAGGCGGTGGCGATCCGCCACGCGTCCAGGCGGTAGGCGTCGGGCACGGTCCAGTCCGCGGGGACCTGCGTGACGACCTGGTAGCCGGTCGACCCGGCGACCGCACACGAGCGGGTGTCCAGTCGGCACTGCACGTCACCGGCGTCGTTCATGACCAGTTGGTGCGTGCTGTCCGCGGAGTCCCGGACGTTGATCAGCAGCCGGTCCGTCGTCGCGGCGGTCGTGACCCGGTGACAGCGCAGGGTGCCGTTCGCACCGGAGGCGCCCGGCACGGCCGGGGCGCCGACCGCGGTGGCGGCGACGGGGGAGCAGCCCTTCGCGCCGGCGGTGACGTCGCGGCGGTTCAGGATGTGGGTGCGCGTCTCGTCCTGGCCCTCCACGAGCACGGTGTACCCGGTGCCGGAGGAGAAGGAGCAGCTGACGAGGACGTCGGTCTTGAGCTGCTGCTGGTTCGGCTGGGCGGAGCACTCGGGGCCGTTGCCGTCGGTGCCGATGAGGTAGAGGCCGTAGTCCGGGAACTCGTCGAATTCGTCCGGGAGTTCGTAACGGACGTGGAGGAGCTCGGCGCGGGAGTGGGCGCCGGCCGGGATCGTCAGGCAGTGCGAGAAGACGCCGGCACCGGTCTCGAGCCGTACGGCCGCTCCGTCGTCCGCGAAGGAACCGGCGGGCAGTTCCCGGCAGCCGGCCGTCTGGAGTTCGTCCGTCCGGACGAAGTGCACGCCGTACGCGCCGGTCTCGTCCGGGTCGCCGGCGCGCACCTTGGCCCGGAACGGCGCGGTGCCGGTGAGGGCGCAGCCGCCGTTCACGAGGTCGTAGGGCCCGCACATGGGCGTTCCGGAGGCGTCGACGACCTCGATCTCGACCTCGGCGCCGGCGCCGCCGCGCGATGTCAGGGCCGCCATCCGGGCCCCCTGCGGGAGCGGCAGTTCGAGGCAGGCGGTCTGCCCGGCGGTGGTGAACTCGCCCGTGTGGCGGCCCATCGCGACCGGTGTGCAGTCCTCGGCGGCCCGGGCGGTTCCGGTCGTGCCGGGCAGGAGCGAGAAGGCGACGGTGAGCAGACAGAGCAGCGCGGTGGAGACCGCGGTGGACGGGCGTCTCGGAGACGCGGGCGCGGACGCGTGCGCGGGTGACGACGGCATGTACCCCCCTCGGGTGTGCTGACGAGCGATCGTCGCACACGCCACTCACACCCGAGAGGCGGGGAAGCTCCAGATCAGCGGGACGCCGCGCGGGCCCGCTCCGGCTCGGATGCCGCCGACCCGGTCACGATCCGGGAGGGCGACTTCGTCAGACGGAGCGACACCGTGACCGCGCCGAGGCCCAGGAGGGTCATCGCGGCGCCCGCCCAGGCCGGGGAGGCGAAGCCGAGGCCCGCGTCGATGACGCCGCCGCCGAGCCAGGGGCCGCCGGTGTTGCCGAGGTTGAAGGCGGCGGTGGTGGTGGCGCCCGCGAGGGTGGGGGCGGCGCCGGCCACGTTGAACATGCGGGCGTTCAGGGCGGGCGCGGTGTAGAAGGCGGAGACGCCGAGCAGGAAGGCCAGGGCGATCGTGACGGCCGGGATCGACGCGAAGAGGGCCAGGGCGACCAGGAAGACCGTCGAGGCGGTGATGCCGCTGAGCAGGACGCCGAAGAGGTGGGCGTCGGCGACCCGGCCGCCGATGTACGTGCCGATGAGGGCGCCGATCCCGAAGAGCGCCAGCACGGCGGAGACCCAGCCCTTGTCGAGGCCGGCCACGTCGGTGAGCAGCGGGGCGAGGTACGAGAAGGCGCAGAAGACGCCGCCCGCGGCGAGCGCGGTGATCAGGACGGACAGCAGCACCTGGCGGTCGCGGTAGATGACCAGCTCGCCCTTGAGCCGGGGCCGGGTCTCCGGCAGGGGGATGTGCGGGATGCGGGTGACCACGCCGACGAGCGCGACCGCGGAGGCCGCGCCGACGGCCCAGAAGGCGGAGCGCCAGCCGAGGTGCTCGCCGAGGAACGCGCCGGCCGGGACGCCCAGGACGTTGGCGATCGACAGTCCGCCGATCATGACGGCCATGGCCCGGGCGCGCGCCCCGACCGGCACCATCGCGATGGCGACGGCCGCCCCGACCGCCCAGAACCCGGCGCACGCGAGCGCGCTCACCACCCGGGACGCGAAGAGCACCGCGTAGTTCGGCGCCAGCGCCCCGGCGACCTGGCCCAGGCCGAAGACGCTGATCAGGGCGACGAGGGTGGTCTTGCGGGGCAGTCGGAGGGTGGCGACGGCGAGCAGCGGGGCGCCGACGACCATGCCGATGGCGAAGGCCGAGATGAGCAGTCCGGCCCGGGGGATGGAGACGTGCATGTCCTCCGCGATGGGCGGAAGCAGCCCGGAGAGCATGAACTCGCTCGTGCCGAGCGCGAACACGGACAGGCCGAGGATGTAGACGGCCAGGGGCATGCGCCTGGTGGCGGAGGAGGCGGGAGCGGGGGAGGGGGTGGCAGCGGTCTCGGCGGACTCGGCGGGCTCGGCGGAGGAAGGCGGCATGACATGGGCAACCTGGGTGTTGTGCCTGTCATTCCTCCCGGCGTGAACGTCTTGCGATACGGGACACCCCGGCGCGGCCGCGCGGCTCCGCCCCCGCCCTCTTCGGCCGATCGGCAACGGCCGCCCGGAAACGCGCGGGTCCCGGATCCCCGGCCGCTCGTCTTCCGGGTCCCGCTGCCGAGCCGGGGCCCGCCCCCTTCAACTGCCCGGCGCCTCCGTCAGCCCCTGGTGGACGCGGAGCAGCAGGTCCCGCAGGAGGTGGCGTTCCTCCGGGGTGAGCGGACCGAGCACCTCGTCCTGTACGGAGCGGGCCTCGGCGTCCAGTTCGGCGAGGACCGTCCGGCCACCGGCGGTGAGCGCCACGGAGACCGGGCGGCGGTCCGCCGTGTCACGGGTCCGCTCCACGTGACCTACTGACGCGCGCACCGTCCGGCGGCGCGGTCCGCGCTCAGGCGCGCGTGCAGGTGAAGACGTTCATGGTGTCCCCGTCGATGTGCCGGACGCGCAGCACGTTGCCCGCGTAGTCCACGCTGAGCGTCTCGCCGCCGCTGCCGGAGTTGCCGGGTGGCTGCCAGGGGAGGGACAGGGAGAGGGAGTCGCCGAAGGCGGCCGGCAGGTTCGTGGCCGCGGCCTCCTTCAGCTCGCCCTGGTCGTCGCCGCCCAGCCGCTCCGGCACCTGCAGGGCCAGGCGTCTGCCGGACAGGGCCCAGGTGCCCTTCGCGGTCTGTCCCTCCCCGAAGTCCAGGCTCCAGACGCCGTCGTCGATGACCGCGGTGCACGTGGCGGGGTCCTCGTTGCCTATCTCCGCCGTGACCGACCACCTGCCGCGCATGAAGGCGGCGAGGGCCCGCCCGGTCACCGTCGGCGCCGGGTTCGGCTGCCCGCCGGTGATCCCGTTCGGTCCGTCGGTCGTGCTCTCGCTCTTGCAGGCGGCGACCAGGGAGGCTCCGACGCCGAGGGCGAGATAGCGCAGGGCGGTTCGGCGGCCCACGACCCGGGTCACCGCTCGGACGTCACGCATCTTCATGTTTCCCCGTTCATGCCAATCGCGATCAACGGGCAGGGTACAGCGCTCCTTTCGGCCGACGGCGCCGGGCGCTACCGGTCCGGTGAGGTGTCCGGTGTCGTGTCCACCGGTGCCGTGAGCTGCGCCAGCTCCCGCGTCAGGTTCTCCCGCGCCCGCTCCTCCCAGGCCGCCGCCCCGTAGGGGGTGCGGAAGAGGCGGGGGAGGGTGAGCAGGTGGCGCAGGATCGCGGCGCGGCCTTCGCGGAAGGCGTCCTCCGGGACGAAGGCGTACTCCTCGCGCACCGCCGCCGTATACCCCCTATAGGTGTCCGGGTCGCTCGCCAGGACGGCCAGGTCCGCGTCGCACAGGGTCTCACCGTTGAGGTCGCCGGGGGCGGGGTCGTGGCTGACGGTGAGGCGGACCAGGCGGGCGACCTCGGCGACCTCGTGCGCGGTCAGGCCGGCTTCGGTGAGGGCTCTTTCGGCAAGCGCCGCCGACCGCTCCTCGTTCTCCGAGCGGTCCGGGAGGTAGACCGCGTCATGGAACCAGGCGGCGAGCCGGACCAACTCCAACTCGCCGCCCTCGCCACCCTTTCCGGCGAGTTCGTCGATGCGGTCGAGGACCGCTCGCAGATGGGCGACGGTGTGGTACCTGCGCTGCGGCTCGGCCCAGCGGGCCAGCAGATTCCGGCCGTACGGGAGCGGATCGGGGCCCTCGCGGCCGGCGCGCGCGGCACGCAGCGTCGAGGTCCAGCGCGCCAGTAGGTCCTGTTCCTGGGATGCGGTCAGCTCGGCGGTCATGGGCGCATTCTGCCGCCCGCCGGGCGTCCCCGGCCCGCGGAGGCGCGCCCTCCTGTCGGCCCGGTTCCGCCCTCCGCCCCTCCTCGTCCCGCTCTTACACACCCCACGGGCATGCTGCGGGCCCACCGCAGGAGCTCGCGAGGAGGCTCCGCCACCCGCCGGGGCGGCAGGCCCGCCCGGACGTCGTTCGTTCGGCCGCCGTGGCGGTGCGGGCGGGGATCCCCGCTGGTGTGCTGGTCGGGACCCCGCCCCACGTCGTACGGGAGCAGCAGCATGGCCGTCATCGTCACCATCGCGATCCCCGGCGGCACCCAGGAGATCTACGAGCGCACCAACGCCCGGGTCACCGCGGCGCCCTGGTTCCCGCCCGAGGGGTTCATCGCGCACCTGGCGGGTCCCGACGGCATGGGCGGCTGGCGGGTCGTCGACGTCTGGGAGTCGGAGGAGGCCTTCGGGGCCTTCGTCGAACGGGCGGCCCCGATCTTCCGGCAGACCGGGATGCCGCCGGTCATCCCGAAGATCGACCCGCTCACGAACGTCATCGTGAGGTAGCCCCGGCGTTGCCGCGTCCCGGCTCTTCCCGCGACCCGGCCTCCCCGAGCCGCGCTCACGGCCCTGGTGCCGCGTGGCGCCCGCGTGGCCCTGGTGAGCCGGCGTGCCGAGGCCCGGTGCCCCCTCCCGCTCCCTCCCGAGTGCGCGCCGGGAAATCCCGTTGCGGGCGGCCGGGCCTCGGCGGGACGCTGCACGGCATGACTGCCGACCTGTTCACCGCCGAGGGGCGCCTCAAGGCGATCCCGCGCCGGCCGGCCCGCCGCGCCGCCCTTCTGGACCACCTCGCCGCCACCCTCTTCGAGCCGACCCGCGTCTACAGCGAGCGCGAGGTCGACGCGGCGCTGAAGACCGTCCACGACGACTTCCCGGCCCTGCGCCGCTACCTCGTCGTCGGCGGCCACATGGCCCGGACGAAGGACGGCTCGGCCTACCGCCGACAGCCCGGCGCCCTCGTAGGAGCGACCCCCGCCGTCGCGTGATCACCGCGGTGGTGGCCGGCCTCCTGGCCGGCTACGGCATCGCGATCCCGGTGGGCGCGGTCGGCGCCTACCTGGTGGCCGTCACGGCCCGCGCCGGCTGGCGCACGGGCGCGGGGGCCGCCCTCGGCGTCGCCACCGCGGACGGCGTCTACGCCCTCCTCGCGGTCGCGGGCGGCTCGGCCCTCGTCCCGCTCCTCGCTCCGGTGATGACCCCGCTGCGCTGGGTCTCCGCCGTGGTCCTGGTGATCCTGGCCGTCCGGGCCGGCGTCACGGCCGTCCGCACCTACCGTGCCGGTTCCCTCGCCTCCCGCGACGACGGCGTCACGACCCTGGGCCCGGCCCGCGCCTACCTCACCTTCCTGGGCATCACGATCCTCAACCCCATGACGGTGATCTACTTCGCCGCCCTGATCCTCGCCACCGGCCCCGACGCCCCGTCCTCGATCCCCGAACGCACCGCCTTCGTGCTGGCCGCCCTCGCCGCCTCCGCCAGCTGGCAACTCCTCCTCACCACCGGCGGCTCCCTGCTCGGCCGCACCCTGACGGGCCCGCGCGGGCGCCTGGCCACGGCCCTGGCGTCGAGCACCCTGATCGTGGTCCTCGCGGTGCGACTGGTGGGATAGGCCCCTGACTCCCGGGCGGCGCGAGACGCCGGAGTCGTCGCCGTGGTCCCGCGGCCGGGTGCCCCGGCCGCGGGGTCGTCCTGCTAGCTCCCCGCCGGCACGACGTTCTGGTTGTGGTGGAACACGTTGTCCGGGTCGTACGTCCGCTTCACCTCGGCCAGCCGGTCGTAGTGCCCGCGGTACGTGGCGCGGACCCGGTCGCCGCCCTCGTCCGCCCCGATGAAGTTGACGTACGCGCCGCCCATCGAGTGCGGGTGCAGGGCCTCCCAGTAGTCCACGGCCCAGGTGCGGATCCGGTCCTGATCGGCCGCCTCCGGGCTGATGCCGCCGATCACGCCGGACCAGACCGCGTCGCGGTAGGCCCAGGCCGTGTCCATGGAGCCGGGCCGGTGGGCCGCCCCGTCGACCGGGTAGAGGTGCATCGTGGACAGGGCGCTCGGCAGGTTCTCCAGGAAGGCGCGGTGCACGTCGATCGAGCCGTCCGTGATCCGGTCGAAGAAGTCGCCCCGCCAGTACCACTGCAGCCCCTTCGGGAGCAGGTCGTCGAAGAGCGCCTGGAGCGCCGGGTAGGGGATCGGCGTCGCGAAGTGGAAGGCGGGCGGGGCGGGTTCGGCGACCGGGGCGAAGGTCTTCGCGAGGCTCTCCTCGTCCGTCGCGCCCGTGGAGCACCACACCACGCCGCACATCTTCCTTCCGTGGATCTCCTCGGGGAACGGGGGCCCGGGCGCGACCGTCAGGAGGGCGAAGAAGCCGTTGAGGTCTTCCGCCGCGGCCGGCAGGAAGTCGCGGTACCAGCGCAGGACGGCCCCGATGTGCTCCGGCTCCCACAGGGTGACGCCGAGCCCCACGTTCTCCACCGGGTGCAGGGCGAAGCGGAAGGCGGTCACCACGCCGAAGTTGCCGCCGCCGCCGCGCAGGGCCCAGAACAGCTCCGGGTGCTCGTCCGCCGACGCGGTGACCACCGAGCCGTCCGCGAGGACGACGTCCGCGGCGAGCAGGCTGTCGACGGTCAGTCCGTACGCGCGGGTCAGATGTCCGTGCCCGCCGCCGAGGGTCAGCCCGCCGACCCCGGTCGTCGACATGATGCCGGCGGGGATCGCGAGCCCGTGGCCGTGCGCCTCGTGGTCCAGGTCGCCGAGCTGACTGCCGCCGCCCACCAGGGCGGTCCGCGCCCCGGGATCGACCCGCACCCAGCGCATCGCGGACAGGTCGATCATCAGCGACCCGTCGACCAGGCACAGGCCGCCGCCGCTGTGCCCGCCGCCGCGCACCGCGAGATCCATCCCGGTCTCGCGGCCGAACCGCACGGCCGCCCGTACGTCCGTGGGATCCGCGCACCGGGCGATGACCGCGGGGCGCCGGTCGATCATCCCGTTGTAGATCTTCCGGGACTCGTCGTAACCCGCGTCCGCGGGGCCGATGACCTCGCCGCGCATCAGCTCGCGCAGCGTCTCCACAGCCGTGCCGCCCATGACCAGCCTCCAGGGCACCCCCTGTCGACGACGGCCGCGCTAGGGCCCGACGGGCCCGACTCCAGTCTCCCCCTCGGTACGGCAGCTCGCCTCCCGGGCCGGGACGCCGCGGCCCCCGCGCTCGCGCCCGGAGCGTTCAGGGCCGTATGCCCGGCGTCCCGGTCACGGTCGGGCTGTCGGTGACTCCGGTCGCCGGCCGCGGGCGCTCATGACGGCCCCGGCGGACCGCCACGACATGACGGCCAGCACCGACCGCGCGGACAGCAGCGATGCGACGCTGAGGAAGGACCCCGCGGACCCGATCGAGAACGCCGACCCGACGGACCCGATGGACAGGAAGGACCCGACGGACCCGATCGACAGGAACGAGTCCTTCGACCAGAGGGACAGGAAGGAGCCGGAGCCCCGGCGGCAGGAGCCGTTGCTGATGTCCATCTGCCGATCGTAGGCGGGTCGTGCCGTCCGGGCGCGGGAAACGGACGGGGAACGCCGGAGGCCCGCCCGGGCGGATGCGCCGGACGGGCCTCGGGGTGCGTGGGGCGCTTACTTCAGCGCGCCGAGGGCGGCCTCGTAGTTCGGCTCCTCGGAGATCTCGTTGACGAGCTCCGTGTGCAGGACCTTGTCGTTCTCGTCGAGGACGACGACGGCGCGGGCGGTGAGGCCGGCCAGCGGGCCGTCGGCGATCGCGACGCCGTAGGCGGTGTGGAAGTCACGGCCGCGCAGGGTGGAGAGGTTCTGCACGTTCTCCAGGCCTTCGGCGCCGCAGAAGCGGGCCTGGGCGAAGGGCAGGTCCGCCGAGATGCACAGCACGACGGTGTTCTCCAGGTCGCCGGCCTTCGCGTTGAAGGCGCGGACGGAGGAGGCGCACGTGGGGGTGTCGACGCTCGGGAAGATGTTGAGGACCTTGCGCTTGCCCGCGAAGTCCTTCAGCGACTTGTCCGCGAGACCCTCGCCGACGAGGGTGAACTCGGGGGCCTGGCTGCCCTGCGCGGGGAGGGTGCCGTCGACCGTTACGGGGTTGCCCTTGAGCGCGACCTGCGCCATGAGGAATCTCCTTCGAGTGGTGATCGTGCTGCCGTCGGCTGAGTCAGCCACCGACGCCACCGATCGTATTCCGCGCGCAGGTCCCCCGGCTCCGCCCGGCTGCCAGGTGTCACCCCGGTGCGCCCCCTGGGCCCGGGCTCCCTTCCCGCGCCGGTGCGGGCTGTCTACCCTCGCGTCATGAAGATCGACTGGACGGCGGAGTACGAGCGGCTGATGCGCGGCCGCCGTCATGACCTCCTGGACCCGGCGGCGGTGCGGCGGGACGGTCCGCCGGCACGGCGCCTGACCGAGGCGGACGTGCGGGAGGCGGAGGGCGATCTCGGGATCACGTTCCCGGCCGAGTACCGCGAGCATCTGCTGCGGTACGGCGACGACGGCAAGGGGTTCAGGCAGCTGTGGCGCGGCCCGCGCGGCTGGGGCTGGTACGGGGACGTCCACACCAACTACGGCCTGCTGACCGAGCCGTTCCCGCACCCCGACTCGTACGACGCCTACGACGAGGAGCTCGACGAGCGCGAGCCGCCCCGGGAGGACTCGGCGGCGTGGGAGCTGTGGGACTCCGAGTGCGGGGTGCTCCAGGAGCGGAAGACGGCGGGCGCCGTGTACGTCCGGGAGGGCGGCTGCGGCTTCTTCACCCTCCTCATCGTCACGGGCCCGCACCGCGGCGAGATGTGGTTCGACGGCCGGGCCACCTGCGACCGGATCCTGCCCCTGGAACTGGCCGGCCGACCCGTCTCCTTCGCGGACTGGGCCGGCCTGGGGATGAACATGACCCCCTGGTGAGCCGCCGTCGCCGGGCACCGCGCCGCGGTGCCCGGGCGTCCGGTCAGCCGGCGGCCACCGCCACGCTGTAGATCAGGTACCGGTGGTCGGACAGGTTGGTCTGGCCCTCGGGCGCCTTGGGCTCGACGATGCACCACCGGCCCGGCAGGCTGCCGAAGATGTAGTCGATCTTGGTGCCGCTGTCGTGGGTGGCGGTGCCGTTGCGGGTGCCCGGGTGGTTCTGCTGGTCGCACTCCGCGTATCCGGGCGTGTTCGGTCCCGCGTACAGCTCGGCCGGCTTCCACACCTTGGCGTTCGCCGGGCCGAGGTCCGGCGGGGTGGCGTTGAAGTCACCGCCGAAGACGACCTGGGGGGAGTCCTCGACGATGTCCTTGAGGGCCAGCTGGTAGTCGTCGCGGTAGTCCAGTTGCGGGAAGTCCCGGTCGGAGGCCTGGCGCGGGGAGTGCACGGCGCAGAGCCGGACCTCGAAGTAGGTGGCCGTGGCGCACTGCAGCGGCGGGACCAGCTCGGTGCTCGCCCGCACCGTGGGATAGGCGACCGGGTCCGACAGACCCGCCTTGACCACGATGGCGGTGCCCACGTCGTCGTTGGGGTCCAGCGGCTCGCTGGTGCCCGGCTTGGTCTCGCAGGGGCTGACCGTCAGCGCGCCCTTCTGCGACCAGTGGTACGGCGTGAAGTTGGCGCTCCACGCGGGGCCGAGCTGGGTCAGCAGGGCGCTCAGGGTGCTCTGGCAGACCTCCTGGAGGAGCATGGCCTGGACGTAGTTCTCCTGGACCTTCTGCTTCAGCAGCGCGACCTTCTCCGCGGTCCTGCGCTCCGCGCAGCCGCCCCAGCGGACGACGTCGCACATGTTCCAGCTGAGCACCTGCAGGTTGGTGCCCGGCGGCGGGGCCGCCGCGACCGTCGTGCTCGGGCCCATCCCGACGAGGGTCAGTGCGACGGCGGCCGCCGTCGCCCACAACTTCCAGAATCTGCGCACGTCTTCCCCGTTCCCCGTTCTTCTGCCGTGTCCGGTGCCGGCGATCTTGCCGGTGACCGGTAGCACCTTACGAGGCGGGGCGGTGGCAGGACGTGGTGGTTCACCGACTCTCGCCGCCCTGGGCGCGCCGCGCGGTGCGCAGCGCCGCGTCGAGCGCGGCCATGTCCTCGTCGGAGATGGTCTCCACGAAGCGCAGCAGCGCCGCGGGTCGGTCGTGGCTGTCGCCGAGCGCGTCCTGCATGAGGCCGGCGGTGTACTCCTCGCGGCTGCGGACGGGTTCGTACAGCCAGGCCCGGCCCGATTTCTCGCGGCGCAGCCAGCCCTTGCGGTGGAGTATGTCGGCGACGGTCATCACCGTCGTGTAGGCGACACGGCGTCCCCGATTGATGTCGTCGACGATCTCCCGGACCGTGGCGGGCCGCTGCCAGGCCCACAGCCGGTCCATGATCTCGGCCTCCAGCTCTCCCAGCCGGCGCACGCGCATCCCCTCCCCGCTCGCGGGCGGCTCATCGTACGGGCCGCTCCGCCCGCCGAGATATACCCCCTCAGGGTAGGGCGGGGGTGGTGCGATCCTGTCGCGGAACCGCCCCCGCGCGAAGGTCCGCGCCCCCGGACCGCCCGGTCCGGCCGAGCCGGTGCTGCTCCGTCAGGTGCTCGGCACGTGTCCTCGGTCGAGCGTCGGGCCGATCGTGGACCGCCCTTCGCGCCGGGGTGGTGGGGTCCCGCTCTGTCGCAGTTCGTCAGGTCCGGAGGAGGCCGGCGATCGCCTTCGGCGTCTCGCCGACCTCACCTCGGCCTCGTCCCACCCCGCCGTGCGGCGGGCGGTGGCGCCGGTCACGCGGCCCGGTCGCCGGCGGACTGGAAGCCTCGGAGGCGCAGGCTGTTGCCGACCACGAATACCGAGGAGAAGGCCATCGCGGCACCGGCGATCATCGGGTTGAGCAGTCCGGCCGCGGCGAGCGGCAGGGCGGCCACGTTGTAGGCGAAGGCCCAGAAGAGGTTCGAGCGGATGGTGCCGAGGGTCCTGCGGGAGAGCCGGATGGCGTCCGCGGCGGCCCGCAGGTCGCCCCGGACCAGGGTCAGGTCGCCGGCCTCGATGGCGGCGTCCGTGCCGGTGCCCATCGCGAGCCCCAGATCGGCCTGGGCGAGCGCGGCGGCGTCGTTGACGCCGTCGCCGACCATGGCGACCGAACGCCCCTCGCCCTGCAGGCGCTTGACGACGTCGACCTTGTCCTGCGGCATGACCTCGGCGATCACCTCGTCGATGCCGACCTCGGCGGCGACGGCCTCGGCGACCGCCTTGTTGTCGCCGGTGAGCAGGATGGGGGTGAGGCCGAGGGCGCGCAGCCGCCTGATGGCCTCGGCGCTGGTCTCCTTGACGGCGTCGGCGACCTCCAGGACCGCGCGGGCCTCCCCGTCCCAGGCGACCGCGATGGCGGTCCGGCCGGACTGCTCGGCCGCGTTCTTGGCGCTCCTGAGCTCGGCGGGCAGGGCCATCGCCCACTCGTCGAGCAGCTTCTCGCGGCCGACGAGGACGGCATGGCCGTCGACGACGCCCTGGACGCCGAGACCGGGCAGGTTGGCGAAGTCCTCGGGGGTGGGCAGGGTGCCGACCCGGGCGGCGGCGCCGGTGGCGACGGCCTGGGCGATCGGGTGCTCGGAGGAGTGCTCCAGTGCGCCGGCCAGGCGCAGCACGTCGTTCTCGTCCGTACCGGCGGCGGTGTGGACCTTCAGCAGGGTCATCCGGCCGGTGGTGACGGTGCCGGTCTTGTCGAGGACGATCGTGTCGACCTTGCGGGTGGTCTCCAGGACCTCGGGGCCTTTGATGAGGATGCCGAGCTGGGCGCCGCGGCCGGTGCCGACCATGAGGGCGGTCGGGGTGGCCAGGCCGAGGGCGCACGGGCAGGCGATGATCAGCACGGCGACCGCGGCGGTGAAGGCCGAGGTCAGCCCCTGCCCGGTACCGAGCCAGAAGCCGAGGGTGCCGAGCGAGAGCGCGATGACGATCGGTACGAAGACGGCGGAGATCTTGTCGGCGAGGCGCTGGGCGGCGGCCTTGCCGTTCTGGGCGTCCTCGACGAGCCTGGCCATGCGGGCGAGCTGGGTGTCGGCGCCGACGCGGGTGGCCTCGACCACCAGGCGGCCGCCGGCGTTCAGGGTGGCGCCGGTGACGGAGTCGCCCACGCCGACCTCGACGGGCACGGACTCGCCGGTGAGCATGGAGGCGTCGACGGCGGAGGAGCCCTCGACGACGGTGCCGTCGGTGGCGATCTTCTCGCCGGGCCGGACCAGGAAGCGGTCACCGACCTGGAGTTCGGCGGTCGGGACGGTGATCTCGCGGCCGTTCCTGAGGACGGTCACCTCCTTCGCGCCCAGCTGCATCAGCGCCTTGAGCGCGGCGCCCGCCTTGCGCTTCGAGCGGGCCTCGAAGTAGCGGCCGGCCAGGATGAAGGCGGTGACGCCGGCCGCGGCCTCCAGGTAGATGTTCCCGGCGCCGTCGGTGCGGGCGATGGTGAACTCGAAGGGGTGCGTCATGCCGGGGGTGCCCGCGGTGCCGAGGAACAGCGCCCACAGCGACCACAGGAACGCGGCGGCCGTGCCGACCGAGATCAGCGTGTCCATGGTGGCCGCGCCGTGCCGGGCGTTGGTCCAGGCGGCCCGGTGGAAGGGCCAGGCGGCGTAGGTGACGACCGGCGCGGCGAGCGTGAGGCTCAGCCACTGCCAGTAGTCGATCTGGAGGGCCGGCACCATCGCCATGGCGATGACGGGCACGGCGAGCGCGACGGCGGTGATCAGGCGCTGCCTGAGCGGCCGCAGCTCCTCCTCCGCCTGCTCCTCCTCGGTGGGGCCCGCGGCGCCCGGGGTCTCGCTCCTCGGCGGCGCGGGCTCCTCGGCGGTGTAGCCGGTGGCCTCGACGGTGGCGATGAGCTCGGCGACGGGGATGTCGGAGGAGAAGGTGACCTTCGCCTTCTCGGTGGCGTAGTTGACGGTGGCCTCGACCCCGTCCATCCGGTTGAGCTTCTTCTCGATACGGGCCGCGCACGAGGCGCAGGTCATGCCGCCGATGGCGAGCTCGACCCGGGCGGTGCCGGGGGTCGTTGTGGTCATGAGGTCTGCTCCTCGTTCGTACGGGGTCGGGGGCCGGGGCCCGGGCATGGCGGGCGGGCCCCGGCGGCCGTTCGGCATGGGTGCGCCGGTCAGGCGCGGCCGGTCAGCTCGTAGCCCGCCTCGTCGACCGCCGCGGCGATCGCGGCGTCGTCCGGCTCGCCGCCGGTGGTGACGGTCACCCGGCCGCCGGCCACGTCGACGTCCACGGAGAGGACGCCGTCGAGCGCGCCGACGGAGGTGGTGACGGCGGTCTTGCAGTGGCCGCAGGTCATGCCGGCGACGGCGTAGACGGTGCTGGTGCTCTCGGCGACCGCGGTGGCCGTCGAGATCTCGACGGTGTTGGTCGAGCAGCTGTTGTCGGGGGTGCAGCAGGAACCCATGGTTCGTCCTCCTCGATCGGATACCCTCCGGGGGTATCGCTGTGGATCCATGTATACCCCCCGCCGGTATCACGCGCAAGTGTCGACCCGACGTGATTTGATACCCCCCAGGGGTATACTGAAGTGCAGTGAAGGGGTTCTGACCACGCCACCCGTACAGCGGGAGAGCAGGAGAGCAGCCATGAACACCGGAGTGAGGATCACCGCCTTTGCCGCCGCGCTCGCCGCGGCCTTCGGGGCCGCGTACGGGGTCGGCAGGGGCGTCGGCCCCGTCGGGGAGCCGGAGCGGGCGGAGCGCGCGGGTCATGCGGAGGCCACGCCGCGGGAGGGCGCCGGTCACGGCGGCCACGAGGAGGCGGCGAACGCTCCCGCGGCCGGCGGGCTGCAGGTCTCCGAGGGCGGCTACACCCTGGCCCTCGACCCCCCGACCCCCGCCCGCGGCACGAGCACCCTGAAGTTCTCGATCAGGGACGCGACGGGCCGGAAGGTCACCGCGTTCAGCACCGAGCACGGCAAGGAGCTGCACTTCATCGTCGCCTCGCGCGATCTGACCGTCTTCCGCCACCTGCACCCGGTGAAGGGCGCGGACGGCACCTGGTCGGTCGCCGCGGACCTGCCGGCGGCGGGCGCCTACAAGGCCTTCGCGGACTTCAAGCCCGCGGTGAAGGGCGCCCGGGGCGTGACGCTCGGCGCCGACCTGTCCGTGCCCGGCGCGTACGCCCCGAGGCCGATGCCGCCCGTGACGCCGACGGCCGAGGTCGACGGCTACCAGGTGCGCCTCGGCGGCACGCTGGACCCGGGCCGCGCGGGCGAACTGCGGCTCACCGTCACGAAGGCCGGAAAGCCGGTCACGGACCTGCAGGCGTACCTCGGGGCGTACGGCCACCTGGTCGCGCTGCGCGACGGCGACCTCGCCTACCTGCACGTGCACCCGAACGAGGGCGGCCCCGGTCCGGACGTCTCCTTCACGGCGACGGCGCCGAGCGCGGGCACGTACCGCCTGTTCCTGGACTTCCAGCACGAGGGCAAGGTCCGTACGGCCGCCTTCACGGTCCGTGCGGGCGCAGCCGGTCCGGGCGCGGGAGCGACCGCCGGCGGTACGGGTGAGGCGCCGCACGATGCGGCGGGACACGCGCACGGCTAGTCTGGACATTGGACTAGACCTGTAGGTGCGGGATCGTGGAGGAATGGGCTCAATGAGCAACCGTGCAGTGCTGGAGGTGATCGCCCTCGACGAGGAGGACGCGGTCGCTGCCCAGGCCGGGGGGGCGGACCGCCTCGAACTGGTCACCGACATGGCGGCGGACGGGCTCACCCCGTCCACGACCGGCTTCGCGGCGATCCGCGCCGCGGTGGACGTCCCGCTGCGCGTGATGCTCAGACTGACGGACGGCTTCGCGGCCGGGGACGCCGGGCAGGTGGGCACCCTGGTGGCCCGCGCGGGCGAGCTCCGGGACGCCGGCGCCGACGAGTTCGTCCTCGGCTTCCTCACCCCCCACGGCGACCCGGACCTGGTGGCGGTCGAGCGTCTCGTCGCGGTCCTGGAAGGCTGCCGCTGGACCTTCCACCGGGCCCTCGACCGCGCGGCCGACCGCGACGCCCTGCGCAAGCAGCTCGCGGACCTGCCGGGCCTCGACACCTACCTCACGGCGGGCGCGGCCACCGGCGTCGACGACGGCCTCGCCACCCTGGCGGCCGAGGCCTCCCGCGCCGGCGAACCGGGGTACGAGCAGCAGATCCTGGTCGGCGGCGGCCTGCGTCTGGACCACCTCCCGGCCCTGCGCGCCGCCGGCCTCGACGCCTTCCACATCGGCGGCGCCGCGCGCCCCGACGGCTGGACGGCCCCGGTCTCCGCGGCGGCGGTGCGGACCTGGCGCGAGGCGCTGGACGCGTAGGCGCGGCCCGGCGTCCCCCGGGAACGCCGAAGGCGGCGTACCCCGACGTGCTGTCGGAAGGTACGCCGCCCTGGAGCGCGGCCACGGCGCCTACTTGGCGTCGCTGTCGAACTTCGACGTCGACCAGAGGTAGCCGAGGACGGCGAGGCCGAGGCACCAGGCGACGGCGATCCAGCCGTTGTTGCCGATCTCGGTGCCGAGGAGCAGTCCGCGCAGGGTCTCGATGGCGGGGGTGAAGGGCTGGTACTCGGCGATCGGCTGGAACCAGCCCGGCATCGCGTCGACCGGGACGAAGGCGCTGGAGATCAGCGGCAGGAAGATCAGCGGCATCGCGTTGTTGCTGGCGGCCTCCGCGTTCGGGCTGATCAGACCCATGCCGACGGCGATCCAGGTGAGCGCCAGGGCGAAGAGGACGAGCAGTCCGAAGGCGGCGAGCCACTCCAGGGCGGTGGCGTCCGTGGAGCGGAAGCCGATCGCCACGCCGACCGCGCCGACGAGGACCACGCTGGCGACCGACTGCAGGACGCTGCCCACGACGTGTCCGACGAGGACCGAACCGCGGTGGATGGCCATGGTGCGGAAGCGGGCGATGATGCCCTCGGACATGTCGTTGGAGACGGAGACCGCGGTGCCGATGGTGGTGCTGCCGACGGTCATCAGGAGCAGTCCGGGCACGAGGTAGGCGATGTAGTCGGAGCGGTCGGCACCGCCGCCGCCGATGCCCGCGCTCATGGTGTCGCCGAAGACGTAGACGAAGAGCAGCAGCAGCATGATCGGCGTGAGCAGCAGGTTCAGGGTGAGCGACGGGTAGCGCCGGGCGTGCAGCAGGTTGCGGCGCAGCATCGTCTTCGAGTCGCGGACGGCGAGGGCGAGGGAACTCATCGGACGGACTCCTTGGACTGGGCGGGGACGGCGGCGGCGCCGGTGAGGGCGAAGAACACGTCGTCGAGGTCGGGGGTGTGCACGGTCAGCTCGTCGGCCTCGATTCCGGCGGTGTCCAACCGGTCGAGCACCGAGCGCAGTGCGCGCTGGCTGCCGTCGCTGGGCACCTGCAGCGCGAGGGACTCGTCGTCGCGGGCGGCCCCGTCCAGGGCGGCGGCGGCCCGCCGGTAGGCGGCCGGGTCGGTGAAGCGGAGCCGGACGTGCCCGCCGGGCACGATGCGCTTGAGCTCTTCCGCGGTCCCCTCGGCGGCGATCCGCCCGTCGTTCAGGACCGCGATGCGGTCGGCGAGTTCGTCGGCCTCCTCCAGGTACTGGGTGGTGAGGAAGACCGTCACGCCGCCGGAGACCAGCTCGCGGATGATCTGCCACATGTTGTGGCGGGAGCGCGGGTCGAGGCCGGTGGTCGGCTCGTCGAGGAAGATGATCCGCGGGTCGCCGACCAGGGTCATGGCGATGTCGAGGCGGCGCTTCATGCCGCCGGAGTAGGTGGAGGCCGGCTTCCCCGCGGCCTCGGTGAGGTCGAAGCGCTCCAGGAGCTCGGCGGTGACCCGCCGCCCCTCGCTCCTCGACAGATGGTGCAGGTCCGCCATGAGGAGCATGTTCTCCTCGCCGGTGATCAGGCCGTCGACGGCGGAGAACTGCCCGGTGACGCCGATCGAGGCGCGGACGGCCTGCGGGGCGGTGGCGAGGTCGTGGCCGCCGACGCTGAGGGGGCCGCTGCCGGGACCGGCGGAGACGAGGGTGGAGAGGATCTTGACGGCGGTGGTCTTGCCCGCACCGTTGGGGCCCAGGAGGGAGAAGACCGTTCCCTCCTCGACCGCCAGGTCGATGCCGTCGAGCACGGTCCTGTCGCCGTAGGACTTCCGCAGCCCGGTCGCCGAGATGGCCAACTTGCTCATCAGAAAAGCTCCTTGGGGGTGGGGAGGGGTGGGTCGGTCAGAGGCTGCGGGCGGTGATGTCGCCGTAGGCCGTGGTCGCGGAGATGTTCAGGGCGGCGCCGGCGCCCTCGCTGTTCTGCAGGGAGTTGCGGATCCGGCCGTAGGCGGTGCCGGCGTCGAGGGTGGCGGAGACCCCGCGGGCGGCACCCACCTCGATGTCGCCCTTCGTGGTGCGCAGGGTGACGGCGCCGCCGACCGCCTCGCCGATCCGGAGGTCGCCGGCCTGGGTGCTGATCTCGGCGGGGCCGCCGAGGCGTCCGACCGTGATGTCGCCGGCCTGCGCGGTGAGGCGGGCGGCGGCGGTCTCCTCGAGCGTGACGGTGGCCTGCGCGCTCTCGAACTCGACGTCGCCGAGGCGCCCTTCGCCCCGGAGTTCGGCGGCGGCCGTCTTGGCCGCGACCCGGGAACCGGCCGGCAGTCGCACCGTCACCTGGACGAAGCCGGAGTTGCCGAGGATCCGGCGCTCCCAGCCGGGGGTCTCGATCCGCAGCTCGCCGTCGGCGTACCGCACCTCGACCTGCTCCGCCGCCTTCACGTCACGGCTCTTGGCCGCGTCGGCGGGGAGGACCTCGACGGTGGTGTCGCTCCGGTCGGAGGCGACGAGGGTGATGCGCCCGGCGGGGAGGTCGAGGACGGTGGAGATCGGGGCGAGGGTGTCGAACTTCTGCATGGTGCTCTCCTTGTTCCGAGCGGTGTGCTCTGTGTTTCTGACATTGGAAACACTACGTTGCGTTCGAGGGTGCGGCAATGGAGTCGTTGCGCGAAAGGTGAATCAGTGCAGGTCGGATGAGGTAAATCGTTGCAACGCTTATGAAACTAACGCAACGTCATGGCTATAGATGTTGCAATGAATGGGGAATGAACGCTATGCCGCAGGGTGGGCCGCCGCGCCGCCGCGCCGCCGTGATCGTGCGCGCCCGTCCGGGCCTGCCTCCGCCGGGCCTGCCGCCGGCGGGGGATCGCCCGGGACGGGGCCGCTCGGACAAGGGCCGCCGGAGACGGGTCGCGGATCGCTCAAGACCGGCGCGCCGCGGGTCGACAAGAAGACGGACGGGCCGCTGTCGATTCGGGCGCGTCCCGTTCGACGTCCTGGTGTGCGGTGCTCCGCCGCACACCAGGACGCGACCCGATCCGACGAGGAGACCCGTGGAACAGCTGCTGAGAGTCATGAACTTCACCGTGTCGAGCGACGGCGTGGCTGCCGGCGAGAACCAGAGCCTCGAAAGGCCGTTCGGGCACGTCAGCCCCGAGCGGCTGTTCTCGTGGGCCGGCGCCACGGCGAGCTGGCCCATGCGCACGGACCCCGGCGGCAGCCGGGGCCTGGACGACTACTTCACCCGGGACTTCGCCCGCAACATCGGCGCCGAGATCATGGGCCGCAACAAGTTCGGACCCCAGCGCGGACCCTGGCAGGACCACGAGTGGCGCGGCTGGTGGGGCGACGAACCCCCGTTCCACACCCCGGTGTTCGTCATGACCCACCACGAGCGTCCCTCGATCACGCTCTCCGACACCACGTTCCACTTCGTCGCCGGCGACCCGGCCGCCATCCTCGAACGGGCCCGCGAGGCGGCGGACGGCCGGGACGTCCGGCTCGGCGGCGGGGTCACCACCGTCCGGGAGTTCCTCGACGCGGACCTCGTCGACACCCTGCACGTGGTGGTGGCCCCGGTGGAGCTCGGGTCGGGGCTGCGTCTCTGGGAGTCGCCCGACGAGCTGCTCGACCGCTTCCACCTGGAGGTCGTGCCCAGCCCGAGCGGTGTCACCCACCACCTCTTCTGGCGCAGATGACCCGCCGGGCCGGGGCGAATCCCGTGGCGGGAGGCGGCGCCGTGTCGTTAGCCTCCCCCGCATGACACCCTCCCCCCTCGACGAGACGCTCGTACGCCGCCTGGTCGCCGCCCAGTTCCCGCAGTGGGCCGGGCTGCCCGTGCGCGAGGTGGACTCCGCCGGAACCGACAACGCGATCTTCCGGCTCGGGGACGGGCTCGCCGTACGGCTGCCGAAGGCGGACTGGGCGGCGGGACAGGTCGAGAAGGAGCAGTACTGGCTGCCGCGGATCGCGCCCGGACTGCCGCTGCCCGTGCCCGTACCGGTCGGAGCCGGGGTGCCCGGAGAGGGATTCGGGCAGACCTGGTCGGTGTACGAGTGGCTGGACGGCCGGGACGCCTGGCAGGCGCCCGTCGGCGATCTCGCGCACGCCGCCGTGGAGCTGGGCCGGTTCGGGGCCGCCCTGCGCCGGGCCGACGCGGCCGGCGGCCCCCGCTCCTCCCGGGGCGGGCACGTCACCTCCTGGGAGGACGGGGCCATGGCCGGGGCCCTGCGGGCCCTCGCCGAGGACGGGACGCTCGATGGCGAACGCGCCGAGGCCGCCTGGGAGTCGGTGCTCCGGCTGCCGCGGTGGGAGGGCGAGCCGGTGTGGATCCACGGCGACCTGCTGCCCGGCAACCTGCTCACCCGCGACGGGCGCCTCAGCGCCGTCATCGACTTCGGCGCCCTCGGTGTCGGCGACCCCGCCTGCGACATGATGGCCGCCTGGACCCTGTTCACCCCGCAGACCCGGCCCCTGTTCCGCGAGGCGGCCCGGGTCGACGACGCGACCTGGGCCCGCGGCCGGGGCTGGGCCCTGTGCTGGGGCATCGTGACCGAGCACCACTACCGCGGCAGGAACCCCGTGCTCACCGCCGTCGCCCGCCGCGCCTGGAGCGAGGCCCTGCCGGAGTTCGCCACCGGGTGACGCGGGCCGCGCGGCGCCCGGCCGGCGGCGGGCGCCCGCGCACCGCTCAGCCCAGCTGTTCCGGCAGGTCCGACGCGTGCACCACCGTCAGGCCGGAGACCGCACGGGTCAGGGCCACGTACAGGCGGCGCAGGCCCGTGCGCTGGTCCGGTTCGCCGTCCACGACGGCGGCCGGCTCGTCGAGGACCACGTAGTCGTACTCCAGACCCTTCGCCAGCGAGGCCGGTACCAGGGTCAGCCGGGACTCGGCCGTGGTCTCCTCGCCGGGGGAGAGGGGGGAGAGGCCGGCGGCCGCCAGGGCCTCCGCCAGCGGGGCGGTGCGCGCGTCGGCGGCGATCAGGCCGATCGAACCCTCGTGGGCCAGGGCTTCGACGCACGCCGCGACCACGTCCGCGTCCAGCGCCTCCCGCTCCGTCCGCCGGACCTCCAGCGAGCCCGGGTTCTCCCGCACCGACTCCACCGGCGCCAGCCCCGGCGACATGTGCGGGAGCAGCCGGGAGGCGTACGCGATGACCTCGCGCGGTACACGGAAACCGGCCGTCAGCTCCTCCACGACCGCCTCCGGCTTGCCCAGGTGCGCGAGCGCCTGCGCCCAACTGCCGGTCGCCCACGGGGTGGTGCCCTGCGCCAGGTCGCCGAGGACGGTGGCCGAGCCCGTGGTGCACCGCCGGCCGACCGCCCGGTACTGCATGGGGGAGAGGTCCTGCGCCTCGTCGACCACCACGTGGCCGAGCGAGTGCGTGCGCTCCACCAGGTCCCGCGTCTCGTCGACCAGGACCGCGTCCGCCGCCGACCACTTCGCCGTCCGCACGCTGCGGTACGGCTTCTCCCACAGCAGGAGCTTCTGCTCCTCGGCGTCGAGGATCCCCGCCGCGTGCTCCGCCAGGAAGTCGGCGTCGCTCAGCAGGCGCAGCACCAGCTTCGCCGGCTCGACCGCGGGCCAGCACTCCTTCACGACCGCCTTGACCGCCGCGTTGCGTGCGACCGCGTCCTGCACCCGGTCGTCGGGCGCCTCGCCCGCCTGCTCCATGCGGACCAGCACGGCGTGCGCGATGCGCTGCGGCAGGGCCTCGCGGGCAGCGCCGTACCGGATGTCACGGGCCGTCAGTTCGCGGACCATCTCCTCCAGTTCGTATGCGGGAACGCGCCACCGGCGTGAGCCGCGCACCACCATCAGCGGCTCCGCCGGCAGTGTCACGTGGGACCAGACCGCCCGCCGCAGCACCTCCGCCATCCGGGCGTCGCCCTTGACGACGGCGGTCGCCGCCGGGTCCGTACCGCGCACCTCGACGTGCGCGACGAGGTCGTCCACCGTCGCCTGCTGCACCTCCAGCTCGCCGAGGGCGGGGAGGACCTGCTCGATGTAGTGGAGGAAGGAGCGGTTCGGTCCGATGACGAGGGTGCCGGTGCGGGCGAGGCGCTCCCGGTGGGCGTACAGCAGGTACGCGACACGGTGCAGGCCCACGGCCGTCTTGCCGGTGCCCGGGCCTCCCTGGACGCAGATCGACCCCGACAGGTCGGAGCGGACGATCTCGTCCTGCTCCGGCTGGATGGTCGCGACGATGTCCCGCATGGGGCCGACGCGCGGCCGCTCGATCTCCGCCTGGAGCAGCCGGCTGGTCCGTTCGAGCTCCTGCGGGTCGGAGAGGTGCTCGTCCTCGTAGGCCGTGAGGTCGCCGCCCGTGTAGCCGAAGCGGCGGCGCAGCCCGACGTCCTGCGGGTCCTTCTTCGACGCCCGGTAGAACGGCTGGGAGACCGGCGCGCGCCAGTCGATCACCATCGGGTCGCCGGCGGCGTCGTGCACGTGCCGGCGGCCGATGTAGAAGCGCTGCCCCTCCTGCGTGGTGTGCAGGTAGTCGAGGCGGCCGAAGAACAGGGGCGTGTCGGCGAGGTCGGCGAGCGCCTTGATCCGCTCCTCGATCTGGCGGGTGAGGACGACCGAATTGACCCAGTTGGCGGTGACGTCCTTGATGTCGAGCGACTCCACGTCCTCCCGCATCGCGCGCAGGGCGGAGCGGGACGCGGCGAGGTGAGCGCGCTCCCGCGCGAGCGGATCGTCTGCAGGGGACGTTACGGACACGGTGGAGCCTCCGGGTCGGGTACGCGGACACGTCAAGGTGGCCGCCGGTTTCCGACCGGACGGCGGCGCTCCACGAGCGGGAGGCGGGGAAGCAGGCGAGTGTAGCTCCACCGCCGTCCGGGCGCGAACGGATTTCCCCGGCGCGGACCCGTAGGGGTCGGGCTCTGCCTTTCGGGGGATCCGGGCTCCACCCTCAGGGTGATGTGTGTGGAATGTCCGTTTTGGAGGATGGAGGCATGACCACCACCACCCTCACCCCCGCGTCCACCCTCCCGCACCGCCTGGCCTTCGGCCTCCGCGCGATACGGGCCTTCGGCGCCGCCGCCGTCGGCGCCGTCCTGCTCGGCTCGTACGGGGACCACGACGAACGCGCCGGCGTCCGCGACCCCCGCCCCCGGCACCTGGGCGACGTCTGAGCGACGCCGGCGCGGGGCCGGGGCGGGGCCCGGTCAGGACTCCAGCAGCTCGCTCGCGTCGACGATGCGGTACGCGTACCCCTGCTCGGCCAGGAAGCGCTGCCGGTGGGCGGCGAAGTCCTGGTCGATGGTGTCGCGGGCGACGACCGAGTAGAAGTGCGCCTGGTGACCGTCGGCCTTCGGCCGCAGCACGCGGCCCAGGCGCTGGGCCTCCTCCTGGCGGGAGCCGAAGGTGCCCGAGACCTGGATGGCGACCGTCGCCTCGGGCAGGTCGATCGAGAAGTTCGCCACCTTCGAGACCACGAGGACGCTGATCTCGCCGTTGCGGAAGGCGTCGAAGAGCTTCTCGCGCTGCGCGTTCGACGTCTCGCCCTTGATCACCGGGGCGTCCAGGTGCTCGCCGAGCTCGTCGAGCTGGTCGATGTACTGGCCGATGACGAGGGTCTGCTGCCCGGCGAACCTCTTCACCAGGGCCTCGGTGACCCGCCGCTTGGTCGCCGTCGTCGCGCAGAAGCGGTACTTCTCCTCGGGCTCCGCCGTCGCGTACGCGAGCCGCTCCGCGTCGGTGAGGTCGACCCGCACCTCGACGCAGTCGGCGGGCGCGATGTAGCCCTGCGCCTCGATCTCCTTCCACGGGGCGTCGAAGCGCTTGGGGCCGATCAGCGAGAAGACGTCGGACTCGCGCCCGTCCTCCCGCACCAGCGTCGCGGTCAGCCCGAGCCGCCGCCGGGCCTGCAGGTCGGCGGTGAACTTGAAGACGGGGGCCGGCAGCAGGTGCACCTCGTCGTAGACGATGAGGCCCCAGTCGCGGGAGTCGAAGAGCTCCAGGTGGGGATAGATCCCCTTCCGCCGCGTCGTCAGCACCTGGTACGTGGCGATCGTGACGGGCCGGATCTCCTTGCGCGTCCCGCTGTACTCGCCGATCTCGTCCTCGGTGAGCGAGGTGCGCTTGACCAGCTCGGCCTTCCACTGCCGGGCCGAGACGGTGTTGGTCACCAGGATCAGCGTGGTCGCCCTGGCCCTGGCCATCGCCCCCGCGCCGACCAGCGTCTTGCCGGCGCCGCAGGGCAGCACGACGACGCCCGAGCCGCCGTGCCAGAAGCCCTCGACGGCCTGCTGCTGGTACGGCCGCAGGGACCAGCCGTCCTCGGCCAGGTCGATCCGGTGCGCCTCACCGTCCACGTACCCGGCGAGGTCCTCGGCGGGCCAGCCCAGCTTGAGCAGGGTCTGCTTGATCTGGCCGCGCTCCGAGGGGTGCACGGCGACGGTGTCCGCGTCGAGCCGCTCCCCGACCAGCGGCTGCACCTTCTTCGAACGCAGCACCTCTTCGAGCACCGGCCGGTCGGTGGTGGTGAGCACCAGTCCGTGCGTGGGGTGCTTGGACAGGGTCAGGCGCCCGTAGCGCGCCATGGTCTCGGCGACGTCGACCAGCAGCGCGTGGGGGACGGGGTAGCGCGAGAACTCCACCAGCGCGTCCACGACCTGCTCGGCGTCGTGCCCGGCCGCCCGCGCGTTCCACAGCCCCAGCGGGGTCACCCGGTAGGTGTGGATGTGCTCGGGCGCCCGCTCCAGCTCGGCGAAGGGCGCGATGGCCCGCCGGCAGGCCTCGGCCTGCTCGTGGTCGACCTCCAGCAGGAGCGTCTTGTCGCTCTGGACGATGAGTGGACCGTTCACGTGTGTGCGCATCCCTTCCACGCGGGCCGCATGTGGCCAAACATCCAGTCTGCCTGATGCCCGGCCGATGTCGGTGGGGGCTGCCACACTGAACGGGACGGACGGCCGAGAGGGAGGTGGCGAGATGAGCGTCGCGCACGATCCACACTACGGGCCCTGGACCATAGAGGAGGTCCTGGCGCTGGGGGAGGACCGTGGGGTACGTCGTGAATTGATGGGGGAAGCGCTCTTGATGTCTCCGGCTCCGGGAACGAGGCACCAGCGTGCGTCGCTCCGGCTCGCGTCCCTGCTGGACGCTGCCGTTCAAGCGGCGGGTGCCCCGGTGGAGGTGCTCGAAGCGGTGAACGTCATCCTGCCCGACGGTCTGTTCATCCCGGACATCGTCGTGGTGGAGGCATCCGCCGCGGCGGAGGATCCGATCACCTACGACGCGGAGGCCGTCCTTCTCGTCGTCGAGATCGTCTCCCCGTCGTCCTCGGGCAGGCGTACCGACCGCCTGCTGAAGCCGCCGTACTACGCGGAGGCGGGGATCGAGCACCTCTGGCGGCTGGAGCTGGAGCCCGCGCCCGCCCTGGTCGTCTCCGAGCTGGTGGGCGGACGCTACGTCGAGCGGACCGTGGCGGAGGCCGGGCAGCGCACGCTGATCGAGAAGCCGTTCGGGGTCGAGCTCGACCCGGGAGCGCTGGTGAGCCCCCGGCACCGCTGACGCGGGCGCTGCCCGGCGGTCCGGTGGGGCCGCCCCCCTTTCACCCCGCCGTCGTCCGCATCAGTGGGTTGTGGCCGATCGCGTTGTGGACCGTGAAGCTCACCGCGTCCGGGCGGTAGCGGTCGTCGGACCACTCGACGGGGCGGCCGTCGTGGGTGGTGGTGACGCGGCGGACGCGCAGCAGTGGGCTGGTGCGCCGGACGGCGAGGAGGCCGGCGTCCCGCGCGCCGGCGGCGACCGCGTCGATGACGTGCTCGCCGTGGGCGAAGACCAGGCCCGTCGCGTCGTAGAGGTGCTGGGTGACCGAGGCGCAGTCGGGGTCGATGGCCTCGACGGCGGGGGAGATCCAGTCGGCGTAGACGGTCCGCTCGACCAGGACCGGCTCGCCGTCGAGGCCGCGGACGCGCAGCACGTTGAGCAGGGGGACGCCCTCGGTGAGGTGCAGTCGGGCGGCGTCCTCCGGACCGGCCGGGTGGTACTCCTGGGTGACGACGTGGCCGGTGGCGGCGCGTCCCATCGCCTGCGCCCACTGGGCGAAGCTGCGCAGCTCGGCGAAGCTCTGGCTGCGGCGGCCGGCCAGGACCACGCGCCGGGCGCCCTGCCGGGAGCCGATGAGCCCCTCGGCGGTCAGGGCGGCGACGGCCTGGCGGACGGTGCCGCGGGAGACGCCGTAGTGGGCGGCCAGCTCGGTCTCTGCGGGCAGCCGGGCGCCGACGGGGTACTCCTCGCGCCGGATCGCCCGTCGCAGCTCGGCGGCGATCTGCTCGTGGCGCGCGGTCATCGCTGGTCCCTCCTCGTGTGCCGTGTGCACAGGTACACCAGCGTAGTTGAGCGTGTCAGTGGCCGAAAAGCGCCTCCAATGTGCAGGGAGTGGCGGGGATCCGTTCCGTCCTCGTTCATCTTCACGTCATCGGGGCCGGGCGTACTGGGGCCAACTTGTTCAGACAAGTTGAGCCCTCAAACCCTCCCTGGAGAAGCCGTGCCCGTCCCCGCGCACCTCCCGAGAAACGCCGTCCTCGGCGGTTCCCTCGCCCTCGTCGCCGCCCTCGCCCTCACCGCCTGCGGTGCCGCCCCCGAGAACGCCGGCACCACCGCCGACGGCAAGAACGCCGCCACCGCCGCCTCCGCCGCCGACCTCGGCGGCATGGACGCCCTGGTCGCCGCGGCCAGGAAGGAGGGCACGCTCCACGCCATTGCGCTGCCCCGCGACTGGGCCAACTACGGCGCCCTGATCGACGGCTTCCAGAAGAAGTACGGCATCAAGGTCGAGGTCGAGAACCCGGACGCCTCCAGCCAGGACGAGATCAACGCCGTCACCTCCCGCAAGGGGCAGGACCGCGCCCCCGACGTCCTCGACCTGGGCAGCTCCTTCGCCCTCAGCGCCGCCCAGCAGGGCCTCCTCGCCCCGTACAGGGTGACCGCCTGGAACGACATCCCGGCGGAGCAGAAGGATCCGAAGGCCCGCTGGTACAACGACTACGGCGGCTACGTCTCCATCGGCTGCGACGCCAAGCGCGTCAAGAACTGCCCGACCACCTTCAAGGACCTCCTCAAGCCGGAGTACAAGGGCCAGGTCGCCCTCAACGGCAACCCGACCAAGTCCGGCTCCGCGTTCGCCGGCGTCTTCGCGGCGGCCCTCGCCCAGGGCGGTTCCTTCGACGACATCCAGCCCGGCCTCGACCTCTTCGCCCAGCTGAAGAAGAACGGCAACTTCACGCCGGTCGAGTCCACCCCCGCCACGGTCGAGAAGGGCGAGACGCCCATCAGCATCGACTGGGACTACCTGAACGCCGGCTACGCCGAGGAGTTCAAGGCCAAGGGCCTCGACTGGAAGGTCGCCGTCCCCACCGACGGCCGCTACGCCCAGTACTACTCGCAGGCGGTCAACAAGGACGCCCCGCACCCGGCGGCCGCCCGTCTGTGGCAGGAGTACGTCTACAGCGCGGAAGGCCAGAACCTGTGGCTCAAGGGCTTCGCCCGCCCGGTCCTGATGCCCGCCATGGACAAGGCCGGCACCCTGGACCAGGACGCCGCCCTCAAGCTGCCCGCGGTCTCCGGCGTCCCGTCCTTCCCGGCCGAGGCCCAGCAGGCCAAGGCCAAGACGGTCCTCGCCCAGGGCTGGGGCAAGGCCGTCTCCGGATGACGTACCCCGACACCGCGACCGTCGCCGGGCGGCGGGTCCGCGCGGGCGGGCCGGACGCCCCGGCCGGCGGGGAGCAGACCCCCGCCGCCGGGCGCCCGGCCGGCGGCGGGGCCCCCGCCCGGCGACGGCGCCGCGCCCCCGCCTGGCTCGCCGCCGTCCCGCTGCTCGCGTTCACCGCGATCGCCTTCGGTGTCCCCGCGGTCGCCATGCTCGGTGGTGCCCTCACCGTCGACGACCCGGCCACCGGCGTCGGCACCTACGGCACCGGGAACCTGACCGCCTCCCTCCAGGGCGCCTACCTCACCGCCCTCCTCGGCAGCGTCAGGCTCTCCGCGACCGCCGCCGTGCTGGCCGCCCTGCTCGGGCTGCCGCTAGCCCAGGCCGTCGTCACCTCCCGCTCGCGCGCCCTGCGCGAGGCCGTGCTGACCGCCTCCGGCGTGCTCGCCAACTTCGGCGGCGTCCCCCTCGCCTTCGCGTTCGTCGCCACCCTCGGCAACTCCGGGGTGCTCACCCGGCACCTCGGCCTCGCCGACAGTGGCTGGAACCTCTACAGCTTCTGGGGTCTGGTCGTCGTCTACCTGTACTTCCTGATCCCGCTGATGGTGCTCACCATCACCCCCGCGCTGGACGGGCTGCGCTCCCAGTGGCGCGAGGCCGCCCGCAACAACGGGGCCACCGCCCTCCAGTACTGGCGGCACGTCGCCCTGCCGGTGCTGACACCGAGCCTGCTCGGCGGCCTGGTGCTCCTCTTCGGCAGCGCCTTCGCCGCGTACGCGACCGCCGCCGCGATGGTCGGCAGCGCCGTCCCGCTCGTCACGCTGCAGATCTCCGACGCCATCTCCGGCAACGTCCTCGTCGGCCAGGAGAACGTGGCGCTCGCCCTCAGCCTCGACATGGTCGTCGTCGCCGGGCTCGTCATGGCCGTCTATCTGCCCCTGCAACGCCGGAGCTCGCGATGGCTCGCCTGAACCGCTCTTCCTCCACCTGGCGCCGGGTGGTCCTCGGGCTCGCCGGCGTGTACTTCCTGGTGCCGCTCGCCGCCTCGGTGATCTTCACCGTCGACGTGCCCGGACAGGGCCTCACCCTGGACGCGTACACGAAGATCATCGGTACCGAGGGCTTCGTCACCAGCCTGCTGCTCTCCCTCGGGCTCGCCGCCGTCACGATCGCCGTCGTGCTGCTGCTCGTGGTGCCCGCGACGGTCGCCCTGCGGCTCGGCGCGCCCCGGCTGCGGCCGGTCGTCGAGACGGTGTGCTCGCTGCCGCTGGTCGTGCCGCCCATCGCGTTCGTCGCCGGTCTCGGCACCGTCCTGAAGTGGGGACCCGAGCACCTCGCCCGCACCCCCCTCTTCCAGACCTTCGTCGCCCTGCAGAACCCGGACTTCCCCGTCGTCCTGGTGCTCGCGTACGTCGTGATGGCGCTGCCCTTCACCTACCGCGCCCTCGACGCCGGCCTGCGGGCCGTCGACGTCCGCACCCTCGTCGAGGCCGCCCGCAGCTGCGGCGCCGGTCCGGTCCGGGCCCTGGTCACGGCGGTGCTGCCGAACCTGCGCGGCGCGCTGATGAACGCGGCCTTCCTCGCCCTGGCCCTGGTCCTCGGCGAGTACACGGTCGCCCAGCTGCTCGGCTTCCGGCCCTTCGCGGTGTGGATCGTGAACATCTCCGGCTCCCAGGCCCAGATGTCCGTGGCCGTCTCCGTGCTCAGCCTCCTCGTCACCTGGGTGCTGCTCCTGGCCCTCGCCGGGGCCGGCGGCCGCGCCCCCGGCACCCGCCGCACCCGTACCGCCAAGGGAACACCATGACCGTCACCACCACCGACGCCACGCCCGCGCCCGCCACCGGGGCCGCGACCGTCGAATTCCGTGGGCTGCGCCGCCGGTTCGGGGCGACCACGGCCCTCGACGGGCTCGACCTGACCGTCGCTCCCGGAGAGCTGCTCGCCCTGCTGGGCCCCTCCGGCTGCGGCAAGACGACCGCCCTGCGCATGCTCGCGGGGTTCGAGACCCCCGATTCCGGCGCGGTGCTCGTCGACGGCCGGGAGATCACCCACGTGCCCGCGCACCGGCGCGACGCGGGCATGGTCTTCCAGTCGTACAGCCTCTTCCCCCACCTCGACTGCGTCGACAACGTGGCCTTCGGGCCGCGCATGCGGAAGGCCGGCAAGGCTGAGCGCCGCAAGCAGGCCGCCGAGCTGCTGGAGCTCGTGGGCCTCGGCGACAAGGGCGGCCGCCACCCCCACGAGCTGTCCGGCGGCCAGCAGCAGCGCGTCGCGCTCGCCCGCGCGCTCGCCCTGCGCCCGCGCGTCCTGCTCCTCGACGAGCCACTGTCGGCGCTCGACGCCAAGGTGCGGCTGACCCTGCGCGACGAGATCCGCCGGATCCAGCGCGAACTCGGCATCACGACCCTGTTCGTGACGCACGATCAGGAGGAGGCGCTGTCCATGGCCGACCGGGTCGCCGTGATGCGGGACGGC
Organism: Streptomyces sp. NPDC048018; assembly: GCF_043202995.1. Taxonomy (NCBI): domain Bacteria; kingdom Bacillati; phylum Actinomycetota; class Actinomycetes; order Kitasatosporales; family Streptomycetaceae; genus Streptomyces; species Streptomyces sp. NPDC048018. Next base: position 659,208 of record NZ_JBIDBK010000004.1, on the reverse strand, counting down.
CGCCTCGAACAGTGCGCCCCGCCCGCCGAGCTGTACGGACGGCCGGCGACCGCCTTCGTCGCGGAGTTCGTCGGCACCATGAGCAGGATCCCCGGGCATCTCGACGGCGGCACCGGCGGTTTCGTCGACGTGCTGGGCTGCCGCCTCCCCCTCGACGGCGACGCCCCGGCGGCCCGCGAGGTCGACGTGCTCGTACGGCCCGAGGACCTGCGGGTCACGACGGACGGCGCCTGCTCGGCCCGTATCGTCGCCACGGCCTTCCTCGGCGCGACCACCCGGCTCACCGTGCGGCTCGCCGACGCCACCGAGGTCAAGGCCGACCTGCCCACCCACGAGGCCGCCGCACTCGCGGCGGGCGACGCCGTCACGGTGACCCCGCGCGAACGCCCGGTCCTCGTCGCGGCCCGCGCCGCCTGAGACCGCGGCTCGCACGACAACTGGACCGGTGGTGCGAGCCGCCCTTCAGGCGGTCCGCACCGCCGCACCTGACGCGGTGGTGCGGGCCGCCCGAGCCGTACGACACGACAGAGAAAGCGAACCGCGTGACAACCGAACTCCCCCTGCACGCAGTCCTGTTCGACATGGACGGCACGCTCGTCGACACCGAGGGCCTGTGGTGGGAGGCGGTGGAGCAGGTCGCGGGCCGCCCGCTGACCGACGCCGACCGCCCGGACGTCCTCGGCCGCCCGGTCGAGCACACGGCGGCCTGGCTGGCGGCGGGCGGCACCGGCACCGCCTCCACTGGCTCCGATCCGGGCGGCACCGCGACCGTCCCCGCGTCCGCCGCCTCCGATCCGGGCGGCCCCGGCACCGCGCCCGCCGACGCGCCCGCCGCCGCGCCCGCCCCCGGGTCCACCGAAGCGCTCGCGGCCGCGCTGCACCGGGAGTTCGCCGACCGGGTCCGGGCCGGTGTGGTGCCGCGCCCCGGGGCGCTCGCCCTGCTCTCGGCGCTCGCCGGGGACGGGGTGCCGACCGCCCTCGTCACGGCCTCGCCCCGGTCCGTCGCCGACACCGTGCTCGACGCCCTCGGGGCGCTGGGCGCACCGGCGTTCGCCGTCTCGGTCACCGCGGACGACACCGCGCGCACCAAGCCCGAGCCCGACCCGTACCTCGCGGCCTGCCGCGCCCTCGGCGTCGAGCCCGCGCGCTGCGTGGCCGTCGAGGACACCCCCACCGGCGTCGCCTCTGCCGAGGCGGCGGGCTGCGCGGTGCTCGCGGTCCCCTCGGTCACCCCGATCGACGCGGCGCCCGGCCGGACGGTCCTGACCGGCCTGACCGAGGTCACCCCGGACCGGCTGCGGGCCATGGCCCGCCGGCACCTCACCGTCATGAGCTGGAACCTGTGACGACCTTCGCCCTGTAGTGCGGGGGCCTCCGGGTCAGGCGGGCTCCTCGTCCGCGAGTTCCGCGACGCCCGTGATCCGGTGCAGCGGATAGGTGCGGACCTCGTCGGCCGTGTGGTCGTAGCCCGTGACGAAGCCGCCCTCGACCCGGACCGGGGCGATGACCCGCTGGCTGGCGGCGCCCTCCGCGTTCACGTAGCCGATCCAGACGGCCGAGCCGGTGAGCGCGGCGGCCTGCACGGTGGCGAGGGTCTCGGCGGCCGAGGTACGGGGCAGGGAACCGGCCCCGGCGGAGGTGGCGGCCGGCTCCCTGCGCACGACCGTCGCCGCCCGGTCGCCGGCCCGGATCGCCTTCACCGCCGCCCCGAGCAGCGTCGCGTCGGGGGCGGGCGGGCCGTCCGGGACGGGCGCGGGGGCGGTACGGGGCGGGGTGCGGTACGCGTCGGCGCGGGTGATCAGGACGTCGCCCTCGGCGGACTCCGCGGCCGGGGCGTACCCCATCGCCCGCAAGCCGTCGAGCAGCGACGCCGGGTCCGTCTGGGCGGCCAGGACGGTCGGCGCGAGGCGGCGCAGCCGCAGCGCTGCGGAGCGCCGGTCGGCGACGATCTCGCCGAGCAGGGTCTCGTCGTCGCAGCGCACGTACGAGGACGCGGCGCCGACCCGCAGGTGTCCGTGCCTCCGCGCCACGTCGTCGATGAGGTACGCGAGCGGCTGCGGCACCGGCGTGCGCGCGTGCGCGGCCAGGAACTCGTGCAGGTCCGAGGCGGTGCGCCCGGCGTCGAGGGCACGGCGTACGGATGCGGGCGTGAAGCGGTAGACGGTCGCGCCGCCCTTCGACTCCACGTCGGCGAGCACGGACAGCATGTCGGCCAGCGGGCGGCGCAGCGGCCCCGGGGCGACGGCCGTCAGGTCGGCCTGCAGCAGCACGTGGTCGACGGCCTCGGGCAGCGAGGGCGCGAGCAGGGTCGCGGCGCGGGAGGCGGCGACGGCCGGCTCGCAGTCGTGCCCCTGCAGGGCGTCGTCGGGTGCGGCCTCGGCGAGCGGCAGGTTGAGCAGCGCCCGCGCGGGCGAGGCGAGCGCGCCGCGGCCGGTGATGCCGAGGAGCTCGGCCTCGTCGAGGGTCCAGCGGGCGAGCTGCTCGCGGAGGTCGGCGGGGCCGCCGGAGGGCGCGGGGGCGGTGCCCGGCGCGGGCGGACGGCTGCCGGCGGGTGCGGCCCCGTCGTCGGCCGAGCCCGGGCCCGGGCCCGCGGTGCCCCGCGCCCCTGCGGCGGGGCCGGCGGGGCCGGGCAGCGCCGCGCCGCCCGCGCCGCGCAGCGGACGGTCCCACCGCAGCCGGGCGAGGACCGACTCCCGGTCGGCGGCGGAGCCCGGCGGCAGCGTGGCCAGCAGGGCGAGGACGCGGCGGCGGACCTCCGGGGCGGGGGCGCGGTCGAGGCCGGGGCCGAGCACGGACAGGGCGCGGCCCTTCGCGTCCTGTCCGCCGACCAGGCCCGGGGTACGGGTCGCGGCCAGCCAGACGGCGGCGAGCCGGGCCCAGCGTTCGGCGGGCGGCAGGTCGAGCCAGTCGTCGTAGGCGGGCGTCGGCGCGTAGCGCTCGTCCGCCTCGCCGTCGGAGGCCAGCAGGCCGGCTCCGTAGGCCAGCTCCAGCCAGAACGCGGCCGTCTGCTCGGGCACGTCGAGGGCGGCCGCGGTGCGCCGGAGGTCCCGTACGGACAGACCGCCCGCGCGCAGCACCGTCGGGCCGCCCTGGTCCCAGGACTTGAGCAGCTCCTCGACGGTCGCGAGCGCGGTGTACGCCTGGCCGGCCGCCGCGTTGTCCACCACCTGTGGACGGTATTCGCGCTCCACCCCGACCACGGGGGCCGTCGGCTCCGGGGCCCGGTGCGCCCGGCCGCCGCGCAGATGGAGGGCGGCCTCGCGGGGCAGCACCAGGGTGCGCGGGGAGGTGGGCAGCAGCAGGCCGCGGTCGCGCAGCCAGCGCACCGGCGGGGCGGGGTCGGCGGTCACCTCGCCGTACGGCGGGCCCCACACCAGCCGGTCGAGCACCTTGAGCGCCTCGGGCGGTGCCGTGTCGAGCAGCGCCGCCATCCGCGCCGGGTCGGTGAAGAGCTCCGCCAGGGCCGTCACCGCCGACACCGGGTCGTGCGTCGCGGGCAGCCCGGCGGCCGCGATGATCTCCTGGAGCCGGCCCGGCGACATGCCCGCCGTCGCCTCCGCGACGGTCGGGCCGAGACCGGTGGGGGAGGGGTGCTGGGGGGAGGGGGCGAGGAGCTCCCGGGCGGTCCGCACGAGGCGCAGCCGCTCGTCGTCGCCCCAGACGAGGGCCTGCTCGCGCAGCACGGCGACGGCCCGCGGCAGCGCCGCCTCGATCTCGGCGTCGCCGTGGGCACCGGTGAGCAGGCCGAGGAGGACGGGGTACGGGGCGGGGTCCGGGGCCACGGCGAGGGCTTCGGCCGTCTGGAGGACGAAGCGGTCGAGCCGTTCCAGGGCCCGCACCACGGACGCCCGGGTGCCGGCCCGGGTGGCCAGCTGGGTCAGGTCGTTGGGGACGGGCGCCAGCAGGTCCGGGCGGGCCCGCAGCAGCGCGCCGAGCGCCTCGTCGCCGCCGGAGCGCAGCGCCTCCGCGAGGGTGCGCGGCGCCGCGCCGTTGCCTGTTGCCTCGGGCACGTGCGCCTCCCGGTCGAGCTCACCGATCCCCATCCGGACCACGTTAGCCCCTGCGCAGGCGCTAACGTCGTGCCGTGGGGAACGAGGGGAACGACAACGACCGGTTGGTCTTCGACTATCTGAGCCGGATCGGCGACCTGGCCCAGCAGCGGCAGGTGCCGGCCGCCGAGCGCCGCGAGCTCGTCACCGGCCTCCGCGACGAGATCGAACGCCGCCGCACGGTGAAGGGCGAGAGGGTGCCGGGCATCCTCGGCGCCCTGGGTACGCCGGACGAGGTCGTCGGCCGGGTCGCCCCGCAGACCCCGCCGGCGCCGGTCCCGGACGAGGCCCCGGCCGCTGCGGGGACCCGTGCCGCCGACTCCGGCGTCCCCGGCGCGCGGGCGGCGGACTGGTGGCAGGACGGCGCCACGGACACCGGGGCGGTTCCCGGCTTCGTCGGCGGGATCGAGATCCCCGAACTCCTGCGGCCGCCGCGGCCGGAGGACGATGCCGACACGGACGCCGACGCCGACGCCGGGCCCGAGCGGCGGGGTGAGGGCGCGGGCGGGGCCGGGGCCGGGGGACCCGGGGACGCGACCGGGCGGCTCCCGTCCCGTGCGGTCCGCCTGCGCGGACTGCGCCCGGGCAGCCCGCTCCTGCTGATCGCGGCGGGGCTCCTCCTGGTCGGCGCGGCCCTCGGCTCCCTCGTCCCGCTCGCCGCGGGCTGGCTCCTCGCCTACGCCTCCCGCGAGCGTCGCGGCGCCGCCCTCGTGATCCCCGGCCTGACGGCCACGGCCGGTGCGGTCTGGCTCTGGGGCCGCGTCCAGGGCCGCTGGGGCGACCCGGTCGCCCCTGGCGGCGAGGCGATGGGCGCGGCCGTCTCCGCCACCTGGCCCTGGACCCTCCGGGCGGCGGCCGTCGCCTCGGCCCTGTTCCTGCTGTGGCGCTCGCGGCGCCGGGTCTGACGGGCTGTCGCCGCGCCGCCGCACGGCCCGGCGGGCCGTGCTCGCCGCGCCGGGCTCCCGGGCGTGTCCCGCGGGTCGGGCCGCACCGGGGCGCGCTGTCCGACGCGTGCCGGAGGCCGCGAGCCGCCCGGCACCCTGCGCACCCTCGCCGAGCGGACCGTCACGAAGGCCGCCGACGGACGCGGGCGACCCCGCCCGTGACCGCCGGGCTCCCGCCGGAGCCGGCAGCCGCCGGCGGGGTGTCGGCCGGCGGCGCCCCGCCGGGCTCCCGCACCGGCCCGGCACGCTGCGGCCCGGGCCCGCCCGGGCCCGCCCGGGCCCGCCCGAGCCTGCCCGAGGCCTCCCGGGCCCGCCCGAGCGGGTCCGCGGCGGGCGCTCAGGGCAGGAGCGGCGCCCCGCCGGGCTCCCGCACCGGCCCGGCACGCTGCGGCCCGAGCCCGCCCGAGCCCGCCCGAGGCCGCCCGATCCCGCCCCCGCCCGCCCGATCCCGCCCGAGGCCGCCCGAGCCCGCCCGAGCCTGCCCGATCCCGCCCGAGCCTGCCCGATCCCGCCCGAGCCTGCCCGGGCCCGCCCGACCCCGCCCGAGCCCGCCCGCGCCCGCCCGAGCCCGCCGAGCGGGTCCGCGGCCGCCCGACCCCGCCCGACCCCGCCCGCGCCCGCCCGCGCCCGCCCGAGCGGGTCCGCGGTGGGTGCTCAGGGCAGGAGCGGGTCCGGGGCCGGGGCTCCGGTGCTCCCGGGCGTCTCCTCCGCCGCCCACGGCGCCCCCGGCACCACCAGCGGTGATCCCGTCACCGGGTCCGGGACCACCACCGACTCCAGGCCGAAGACCTCCCGGACCAGCTCCGCGGTGACGACCTCGCCCGGTGCGCCCTCCGCGACCACCCGGCCGGCCTTCATCGCGATCAGGTGGTCGGCGTAGCGGGCCGCCTGGTTGAGGTCGTGGAGGACGACGACGACCGTGCGGCCGCGGACCCGGTTGAGGCGCCGGACCAGGTCGAGGACCTCGACCTGGTGGGCGATGTCCAGGTAGGTCGTGGGCTCGTCGAGGAGCAGCAGGTCGGTCTCCTGGGCGAGGGCCATCGCGATCCAGACGCGCTGGCGCTGCCCGCCGGAGAGCTCGTCGACCGAGCGGTCGGCCAGCGTGCTCACGTCGGTGCGCTCCATGGCGTCGACGACCGCGCGCTCGTCCTCCTCCGACCACTGCCGCCACCAGGCCTGGTGCGGCTGGCGCCCGCGCGCCACCAGGTCGGCGACGGTGATGGCCTCCGGGGCGACCGGCGTCTGCGGCAGCAGGCCGATGGACTGCGCGATCCGCTTGGTGGGGATCCTCGCGAGCTCCTCGCCGTCGAGGAGGACGGCGCCGCCCTTCGGCTTGAGGAGCCGGCCGAGCGCGCGCAGCGTCGTCGACTTGCCGCACGCGTTGGGGCCGACGATCACCGTCACCTTCCCGTCGGGTACCGCCAGGTCCAGCTCGTGGACGACGGTCCGCTCCTCGTACGCGAGCGTCAGCTCCCGCGCCGTCAGCCTGCTCACGACCTACCTCCCACTCCACGGCTGCGCACGATCGGCCAGATCAGGTACGGGGCGCCGACCGCCGCCGTCAGTACGCCCACCGGCAGTTCGGTGGGGGCGAGGAGTCGCCGGCCCAGGAGGTCGGCGAGGACCACGATCAGCGCGCCCAGGAGCGCCGAGCAGAGCAGCGGGATCTGGGCCGTACGGGTGGTCCGGCGGGCGATCTGCGGGGCGAGGAGGGCGACGAAGTCGACGGGCCCGGCGACGCCCGTGGCCACGGACGCCAGGATCACGCCGACCGCCACCAGGCCGAGCCGCACCCGGCCGAGCCGTACGCCCAGCGCCGTCGCGGTGTCGTCGTCGAGCGACACCGTGCGCTGGGCCCGGGCCGCCCACAGCACCGCGGGCAGCATGACGAGGAGCGTCCACCGCAGCGGCGCCGACTCGTCCCAGCCGCGTCCGTTCAGGGAGCCGGTCATCCAGATCTGCGCCTGCTGGGCGACCAGGTAGTCGCCCTTGGTCATGAACAGGTGGGTCAGCGAGCGCAGCGCGATCGCGAAGCCGATGCCGATGAGCACGAAGCGCGTGGCGTGCAGCCCGCCGCGCCAGGCGAAGACGTACACGAGCGCGGCGGCGAGGACCCCGCCGGCGATCGACACGTAGGGCACGACGTCGTACGGGACCAGTCCGAAGGTCATCGCCGCGACGGTCACCGCCCCGGCGCCCTGGCTGATGCCGATGACGTCGGGGCTGGCCAGCGGGTTGCGGGCGACGGTCTGGACGAGGGCGCCGGCGATCCCGAAGGCGGCGCCGACCATCAGGCCGGTGCCGAGCCGCGGCAGCCGCAGGTCCTCGACGACGAAGGACCGCCCCGGGCCGAGCAGGACGTCCAGGACCTCGGACGGCGGGACGAAGCGCTCGCCGACGCACAGGTACGCGACGGAGACGGCGGCCAGCAGCAGCACGAGGAGCGCGGCGGCGAGCCCGGAGCGGCGGTGCACCAGGAACGAGGCGCGGCCGGCCCGGACGAGACCGTGGCCGTGGGGGCGGAGCGGGGTGGCGGTCATGCCGGGACCGCCTTCCGGCGCACCAGCGTCACCAGGAACGGCACGCCGATGAGCGCCGTCATCACGCCCGCGGGGACCTCGCCCGGCGGGAAGAGGATCCGGCCCAGGACGTCCGACACCAGCAGCATCACCGGTCCCACGAGCGCCGCCATCGGCAGCACCCAGCGGTGGTCGCTGCCGACCAGGGCGCGGGCGATGTGGGGGACGGCGAGGCCGACGAAGGCGATCGGCCCCGCGGCGGCGACCCCGGCGCCGGTCAGCACGGTCGCGCCGACGCCGCCCACGATCCGCACCGTCGCCACCCGCTGCCCGAGCCCCCTGGCGACGTCCTCGCCGAGCGCGAGGGCGTCCAGGCCGCGGGCGACCGCCAGGACGAGGACGGCGCCGAGCAGCAGGAAGGGCCAGATCTGGGCGACGACCTGGGTGTCGCGGCCGTCGAGCGAACCGATCTGCCAGAACCGGAACTCGTCGAGCGCGGAGGCCCTGGTCGTCAGCACCCCGGTCGTCACGGACAGCAGCAGCGCGTTGATCGCGGCGCCGCCGAGGGCGAGCTTCACGGGCGTGGCCCCGCCCCGGCCGCCGGAGGCGACGGCGTACACCGCCACGGAGGCGACCGCGGCGCCCGCGAAGGCGAACCAGACGTAGCCGGTGAGCGTGTGCACCCCGGCGAAGGCGATGGCGAGGACGACGCCGACCGAGGCGCCCTGGCTGATGCCGAGGATGCCGGGGTCGGCGATCGGGTTGCGGGTGATGCCCTGCAGGGCGGTCCCGGCGAGGGCCAGCGCGGCGCCCACCATGAGGCCGATCAGCGTGCGGGGCACCCGCAGCTGCCGGACCACCTCGGCGTCGGGGCCGGCGGCGCCGTGCACCAGGGCGTCGTACACGGTGGCGGGCGGGACGGCCCGGGCGCCCACCGCGAGGCTGAGCAGGATCGCGAGGAGCAGGGCGACGACGGCCGCCGTGGTCGCGACGACGCGCCGCGAGGCGCGCCGGGAACGTATGGCGGACATGGACACCCATCGGAGGTCGCGTCGGGCGAGGTTCGGTAAGGCTTCGCTAAGTGGAGGCCCCGCTCAGTGTAGACAGCAACGTTCTCGCGCCCACGGGCACAATGGCCCGCATGGAATCCACCAGCGGCATACCCACGGTCGGCTTCGACCTCGACCTGACCCTCCTCGACACCCGTCCGGGGATCAAGGCCGCCTTCGAGGCCTTCTCGGCCGACGTCGGCGTCCCGATCGACGCCGAGCTGGTCGTCTCGCGGCTCGGCCCGCCGCTGCGCCACGAGCTCGCCCACTGGTTCCCCGAGGAGCGGGTGCCGGAGATGGTGACGCGCTACCGCGAGTTCTACGGGCGGTACGCCATCGAGCCGACGGTCCCCATGCCCGGCGCGCGGGATGCGATTCAAGCCGTTCGCGAGGCCGGCGGCCGCACCGTCGTCGTCACCGCCAAGAACGAGCCGCACGCCAAGCGGCACCTCGTCCACCTCGGCATCGAGGCGGACGCCGTCGTCGGCGACCTGTGGGCGGAGGGCAAGGCGGAGGCGCTGCGCGCGCACGGCGCGCGGGTCTACGTCGGCGACCACGTCGGGGACGTGCGCGGGGCCCGCTCCGCCGGCGCGCTGTCGGTCGCCGTGGCGACCGGTCCGTGCCCCGCCGAGGAGCTGCGCGAGGCCGGCGCGGACGTGGTCCTCGCCGACCTGACGGACTTCCGTGCCTGGTGGGAGGGCTACCGGGGCTGAGCGGCCGCGTCCTGCACCGCGCGGGCCCGGCGCCGCTGCACGGCGATCGAGCGGAGCACGCCCGCGCCGGCGACGAGGAAGCCGACGCCCATCAGCATCGACACGAGGTAGGCGACCGTCGGGAAGGGATCGGTCCCGAGGAACAGCGGAGCCACCGTGACCAGCGTCGCGACCGCGCCGACGATGAAGACGATCGCGCCGGCGCGGACGAGGCCGTCACCCGGAGCGCTGTCGTCCGAGGGGGCCGAAGGGGTTTCACTACGCATTCGGCCAGGGTAGTTCCCAGGCCGGGGGAACGGACCGGCGACGTCTTGTCACCGGGCCTGATCCCATTAGCCTTGGTGCCCTGGGATACCACCCTGCTCGTGCGCGGGGGGAGGGTCAGGTCAGTGACCCGCCGTATCTCTTTCACAGACGCAGAGCCGGGATCCCGGCACACCCATCGAGTACGAGGACGAGGACGGACGTGCCTACCGGCAAGGTCAAATGGTTCAACAGCGAGAAGGGCTTCGGCTTTCTCTCCCGCGACGACGGCGGCGACGTCTTCGTGCACTCGTCGGTCCTCCCCGCCGGAGTCGACGCCCTGAAGCCGGGCCAGCGCGTGGAGTTCGGTGTGGTCGCAGGTCAGCGCGGCGACCAGGCGCTCTCGGTGACGGTTCTCGACCCGACCCCGTCCGTCGCCGCGGCGCAGCGCCGTAAGCCCGACGAACTGGCGTCCATCGTCCAGGACCTCACCACGCTCCTGGAGAACATCACGCCGATGCTGGAGCGCGGCCGCTACCCCGACAAGGTCCACGGCGCGAAGATCGCGGGCCTGCTGCGGGCGGTCGCGGACCAGCTCGACGTCTGAGCCCGTCCACCGGGTGGACCTCCCCGTCAGGGGAACCGCAGCGCGTCCGGGCCGAGGGGCGGTACGAGTCCCTCGGCCGCGGCGCGCGTGAGCAGCCCGCGCACCGCCGCGTAGCCGGTCTCGCCCAGGTCGGCGGTGAACTCGTTGACGTAGAGACCGATGTGCTGATCGGCCACCTTCGGGTCCATCTCCTGCGCGTGCTCGAGTACGTACGGACGCGAGACGGTCGGGTCGTCCCAGGCCATCCGGACCGAGCCGCGCGCCGCGTCGGCGAGCAGACGCAGCATGTCCGCGCCGAGCGAGCGCTTCGCGACGATCGCGCCGAGCGGGATCGGCAGTCCGGTCGTGTGCTCCCAGTGCTCGCCCATGTCGGCGAGCGCGTGCAGGCCGTAGTTCCCGTAAGTGAAGCGGGCCTCGTGGATGACGAGTCCGGCGTCGACCTTGCCGTCGCGCACCGCGGGCATGATCTCGTGGAAGGGCAGCACGACGACCTCGCCGACCCCGCCGGGGACGGTGTCGGCCGCCCACAGCCGGAACAGCAGATAGGCGGTCGAACGCTCGCTCGGCACGGCGACCGTCTTCCCGGTCAGGTCCGTGCCCGGCTCGCGGGTCAGCACCAGCGGGCCGCAGCCGCGGCCCAGGGCGCCGCCGCAGGGCAGCAGCGCGTACTCGTCGAGGATCCACGGCAGTACGGCGTACGAGACCTTCAGGACGTCGTAGGGGGCGTCGCCGCGCTCCGCCCACCCGTTGGTGAGGTCGATGTCGGCGAAGGTCACGTCGAGGCGCGGGGCGCCGGGGACGCGGCCGTGGGCCCAGGCGTCGAAGACGAAGGTGTCGTTCGGGCAGGGCGAGTAGGCGATCTTCAGCTTGGTCACGACGAAGACTCCTCCGGGTCCACGTGGACGGTCGGGAAGACGGTGCTGCCGAGCAGCCGGAAGGCGTTCCGCAGGGCGTCCAGGGCCGGTCCGATCCGCCAGGCGGCGCGGTCGCGCGGGCCGACGGCGTTGGACACCGCGCGGATCTCGACGACGGGGACGCCGTACGCGGCGGCGGCCTCGGCGACGCCGAATCCCTCCATCGCCTCGGCGGCGGCACCCGGATGACGCTCCGCCAGCTCGGCGGCGCGGCCCGCGGTGCCGGTCACCGTCGACACGGTGAGGACGGGCCCGACGACGTGCGGCTGCCCGCCGTGGGCGAGTGCGCCGGCGATCCGCTCGGTCAGGCTCCCGGCGACGCGGTGCACGGACCGGCCGAAGCCGAGTTCCTCGACGGCGAGGTAGCCGTCGCCCGTCTCGGCGCCCAGGTCGGCCCCGACGAGGGCGTCGGAGACGACGACGTGTCCGAGGGGCGCGTGCGGCGCGAAGCCGCCGGCGATCCCGGCCGAGACGACGAGGTCGTACGCCCGTACGGGGGGCTCGTGCGCGGGTGCGGGTGCGCCCAGGGTCGCGGCGGCCAGGGCCGTCGCGGTGGCCGTGGCGGCGGCCGCCGGGCCCACGCCGGCGGCGAGGACGTCGACGACGGCGGACGGGCCCGCGAGCCGGCGCAGCGTGAAGCCGCCGGGCAGCGGGACCTCGGGGTCACCGCCCGGGCCGAGGCCGGCGGCGACGGAGTCCGCCTCCGCCGCCACGGCCGTCACGACCAGGATGCGAGGGACCGGGGTCAGGACTTCTTCTTGAGCTCGAAGTGCCAGATGCCGGTCACGGTCTTGCCGGTGTTCTCGACGATCGTCACCTGCGTCCGGTTCGTCGTCTCGCCGGTCTGGCTGGAGAAGAAGGCGCTGGCCGGAATGGACCGGTAGGTCTTCTTGTACGGCTCCGGCTCGGCCGCCTGGCCGCCCAGGAAGATCGTCCAGCCGTTGTCGGCGATCTCCGGGTCGACGCCGAAGCGGACCTTGTCGTCGGTGTCGACGGTGATGCTCTTCTCGGCCTTCTTGTTGAGGCAGGCCGGGATCTGCGACTCCTTGATGGGGTCGCCGTCGTTGTAGCAGGCCGCCTCGGAGCTCACCGACTTGGACCCGACCGTCACGGTCGCGATCGGGGTCGGCTTGTCGCAGGCGGAGAGGACGAGGAGCCCCGCGGAGACGGCCCCGAGGGCCACGGCGGCCCGGCGGCGCTTACGGGTGAGGAACGCAACGGTCATGAGCCGAAGGCTATCGGGCCGTCGCGTCCGCGACACGCGGGGGTACGGCGTGCCGCCCGAGAGACCCCACCGGGGACGCGGCGGCCGGGCCGTGTCCGGCGGATCGTGCCGGGCGGGTGGCGCCCCGCACGCACGTCCGCGGCGTCGCCGTCGCTCGCCGGGGCCCCGCCACGGCCCCGCCAGGGCCCCCTCCGCCGCCCCGCGGCCGTACGCACCGGACACCGCTCCCCGAACCGGCCCCACCCGGTGAGCGCGGCCTACGCCACCCGGGTCTTGCCGGCGCTGTTGCGGCCCCCCGGCCGACGGGCCGCCGTGATCAGGCCACGGACGGCGAGGAGCCAGCCCGTGCCCAGGATCGCGGCCGCGACCACCATCCCGACGGTCCCGTTCAGCGGCAGCGAGATGCCGATCGCACCGCCGACGACCCAGGACATCTGCAGCGCCGTCTCCGAACGGGCGAACGCCGAGGTCCGCACCACCTCCGGCACGTCGCGCTGGATCAGCGCGTCCAGCGACAGCTTGGACAGGGCCTGGGTCAGGCCCGCCACCGCGCCGAGCACGGCCACCATCAGGCCGCCGAAGAAGACCGCCGCGAGCACCGCCGTGGCGAGCACGACCGACAGCATCGCCGCGATGATCACCTCGGGCCCGTGCCCCCGGTCCTTCAGCAGCGAGCCCACCGCCGTCCCGCAGGCGTTCCCGACGCCCGCCGCCACCGCCACCATGCCGAGCGACACCGCCGCGCTCTGCCCGGGCAGCGGGTGCACCCGCAGCAGGAACGCCAGGAAGAAGATCAGGAAACCCGACAGCATGCGCTGGGAGGCGTTCGCCTCCAGACCGTGCAGGACCGACGGGCCGACCGTCCGCAGGCTCGGTTTCTTCTCCCCGTGCGTCAGCAGGTGGGCGCGCCGCTCACCCTTCGCCGAGTCCACCTTGGGCGGCAGCCGCAGCGCCCAGTACGTGCCCAGCAGGAACAGCGCGCAGGCCCCGTACAGCGGCCAGCCGGGCCCGACCTGCTGCAGCCCCGCCCCGATCGGCGCGGCGATGCCGGTGGCGAGCAGGCCCGCGAGCGTGACCCGCGAATTCGCCTTCACGAGCGAGAAGTCCGGCGGCAGCAGGCGCGGCACCACGGCGCTGCGCACCACCCCGTACGCCTTCGACGCCACGAGGACGCCGAGCGCCGCGGGATACAGCTGGATGCCGCCCGTGGCGACCAGCGCGGACATCGCGACGGCCAGCACCGCGCGGGTCAGCATCGCGCCCGCCATCGCCGCGCGGCGGCCGTGCGGGAGGCGGTCGAGCAGCGGGCCGATCACGGGGGCGAGGAGGGTGAACGGCAGCATCGTGATGGCCAGGTACAGGGCCACCCTGCCGCGGGCCTCGTCGGTCGGCACCGAGAAGAACACGGTGGAGGCGAGCGCGACGGTGATCATGACGTCGCCGGCGCCGTTCACGGCGTGCAGCTCGATCAGTCTCCCGAGGCCCGACTCGCCCGCGCCGTGCGCGTGCGTGGCCTTCCGGATGCCCCGCGCCGTACCGGTGAACGGCAGGTGCAGGGCACGTCCGACCTTCCGGCCCGCTCGGCTGAGCGGCCCGGCGTGATCGTGTGATCGTGCCGAAGACCGTGCGGCTGCCACTCCGTCATAGTGCCCCACGAGCAGGCCCGACGAACCGGAGGCAGGGCCCGTCGGAGCACATCCGGGGTCCGGGATGCGAGCCACTTGGGGCGGGCAGGTGGGCGGAGAGCTGCGAACGGGGTAGCGTGCGTAGCGCGCCACCGGCGGATGTTCTCGGCCGCGCGCCTCTTCGGCATCCCGCAGAATGGATGACGATAGGTGTGCCCGAGACACGCGAGAAGACGAGAGACATGTCGGGCGTGGACGTCGATGCGGCCCTCTGGTCCGCTCCGCCCACTGCCCGGGACTTCACTTTCGCTGCTCCCGCTCCTCGGCCGGCGCACCCGTGAGACGGCGTAGGAGAGAAGCGAGACCTGTGAGTGCTGCGACGACGCGAAGCCGTACCCCGCGTACCCCGCGTACCCCGGACCGTCAGTGCGCCGAGGCGGTAGACCTCGCGCGGGAGGCCGCCGAGGAGGCGGCCGCCCCCGGTGTGGTGGGCGCCCACGTGGAGATCGTCGCCGAGGGCGACCGGGTCGTCACGCACTTCTTCGAGTCGAAGGAGCCCGGCTACCGCGGCTGGCGCTGGGCGGTGACCGTCACCCGGGCCTCCCGCGCCAAGAACGTCACCCTTGACGAAACCGTCCTGCTGCCCGGCCCGGACTCCCTCCTCGCCCCCGAGTGGGTGCCGTGGAGCGAGCGGCTGCGGCCCGGCGACATGGGGCCGGGCGACCTGCTGCCCACCGAGCAGGACGACCCCCGCCTGGAGCCCGGCTACACCGGCGAGGACGCGCCGCCGCCGAACTCCGCCGTCTCGGAGGAGATGGAGGACCACCTCGACGAGGAGGACGCGGAGCTCACCTCGCGCGCCACGTCGCGCGGTGCCATCGCCGCCGTCGCCGAGGAGCTCGGCATGCGCCGGGCCCGGGTCCTGTCCCGCTATGGGCTGCACGTCGCGGCGGACCGCTGGGACGAGGCCTTCGGCGCGAAGACCCCGATGGCCCAGGCGGCGCCCGCGACCTGCGAGTCCTGCGCCTTCCTGGTGCCGGTCGCCGGCTCCCTGAAGCAGGCCTTCGGCGTGTGCGCCAACGAGTTCTCCCCGGCGGACGGGCGCGTCGTCTCCCTCGCGTACGGCTGCGGCGGCCACTCCGAGGCCGCGATCATGCCGACGCCCCCGCGCCCGGCCCCGCCGGTGCTGGACTCCATGGCCGCGGACGAGTTCCCGATCCGTCCGGCCAAGGACTCCGGCTCGACGACGGAGCCGGACGGCGCCTCGGAGGACCTCGGCCACTCGTAGGCCGCGCCTTCCCGGCCCGGGTCGCGCCCGCCGCCGGGCGCCGCGGGCCCGGCACGGTCCGAACGGCACGGACCGGGCCCCCGGGGCCACCCGGAAGGCGGTGGCGGGGACGCGTGCGGCGCCGCGCGGGGGTGACCCCGCGCGCCCCCATCCGGGGCACGCGCCCCGGCGTCGGACGTGGTGCGGGGCACGGTACCTTCGGGCACCGGCCGCATTCCCCCGTCCCGCAGAGTGGAGTCAGACGTGAGCGTCAGCGTCAGGACGTCGACCGACGGAACCGACCCCTTCGGTACCGCACGGCTCCGCAGAGGCGTGCTCGACGCATGGGCGGCGGGCCCCGCACGCTTCCGTGAGGACGCCAACGCCGAGGAGGACCTCGTCCTCGGCGGCTACCGGGACCGACTCGTGGTCGAGCTGGCCCAGAACGCCGCGGACGCCGCCCGCCGGGCCGGCGTCGCCGGCCGGCTCCGCCTCACCCTGCACCCCGCCGATGCCGACGGCCCCGCCGTCCTGGCCGCCGCCAACACCGGGGCCGCCCTGGACGCGGCCGGTGTCGAGTCCCTGTCGACCCTCCGTGCCTCCGCCAAGCGCACCGAGCGCGACACCGGCGCCGTCGGCCGCTTCGGCGTCGGCTTCGCCGCCGTGCTGGCCGTGACCGACGAGCCCGCCGTCCTCGGCCGCCACGGCGGTGTCCGCTGGGCCCTCGCCGAGGCCCGCGAGCTGGCCGCGGACGTCGCCCGGCACAGCCCCGGCCTCGGCGACGAGCTGCGCCGCCGCGACGGCCACGTCCCGCTCCTGCGGCTCCCGCTGCCCGCCGAGGGCACCGCGCCCGAGGGCTACGACACCGTCGTCGTGCTCCCGCTGCGCGACTCCGCCGCCGTCGACCTGGCCGAGCGCCTGCTCGGCTCCGTGGACGACGCCCTGCTGCTCACCCTGCCCGGCCTCACCGAGATCGTCGTCGAGACGGAGCAGGGCCTGCGCACCCTCACCCGTACCGACGAGGGCGGGTACGTCCACATCGCCGACCGCGCCGACTCCGGCTCTGCCACCCGCCGCTGGCGGACCGTCAGCCACGGCGGCCCGCTCGACCCGGCCCTGCTCAAGGACCGGCCGGTGGAGGAGCGCCTGCGCCCGCACTGGTCCGTCACGTGGGCCGTGCCCGTGGACGCCGAGGGCGCACCCCGGCACCCCGGCACCACCCCCGTGGTGCACGCCCCCACCCCCACCGACGAGCCGCTCGGCGTCCCCGCCCTGCTCATCGCGTCCTTCCCGCTGGACACCGCCCGCCGCCACCCGGCGCCCGGCCCGCTCACCGACTTCCTGACCGACCGGGCCGGCGAGGCCTACGCGGAGCTGCTCGCCGACTGGCTGCCCGTGACCACCGGCACCCTCGACCTCGTGCCGGGCCCGCTCGGCAAGGGCGTCCTCGACGGGGCGCTGCGCGCCGCGATCCTGGAGCGGCTGCCGCGCATCGCGTTCCTGGCCCCGGCCGCCTCCTCCGAGGAGCTGCCCGCGCTGCGTCCGATCGAGGCCGAGGTCGTGGAGGGCGCCGGCGCCGAGACGGTCGCGGTCCTCGCGGAGGTCTTCCCGACCCTCCTCCCGGCGGGACTGGAGCGGCGGCCCGAACTGCGCACGCTCGGCGTCGGCCGGCTGCCGCTGACCGAGGCGATCGACCGGCTCGCGGGCGTGGACCGGGCCCCGGAGTGGTGGTGGCGGCTGTACGACTCCCTCGCCGGGGTCGACCCGGACCGCCTGACCGGTCTGCCGGTGCCGCTGATGGGCGCGGAGACCGCCGCCGGGCGCCTCGGGGCCGCCGGGGACGAGGACGCGGCCGACGGAGCGCCGCTCGCCGCCCGGGTCCGCACCACCGTCGGCCCCCGCCAGGTCCTGTTGCCGCAGGAGCACACCCCCGTCGACCTGGCCCGCCTCGGCCTGAAGGTCGCCCACCCGGACGCCGCCCACCCGATCCTGGAGAAGCTGGGCGCCGTCCCGGCCACCCCGCGCGCGGTGCTGACCACGCCCCAGGTGCGCGCGGCCGTCGCGGCCTCCCTCGACGCGGGCGAGATCTGGGACGAGGACGCCGACGCGCTGGACGCCGACGAACTGGCCGAGGCCGTTCTCGCTCTCGTCCGGGACGCGGACCTGGCCCCCGGCGACGAGCCGTGGCTGGGCGCGCTGGCCCTGCCCGACGAGGACGGCGAGCCGGCCCCGGCCGGCGAACTGGTCATGCCGGGTTCGGCCTTCGCGTCCGTCATGCGGGAGGGTGAACTCGCGCTGGTGGACGCCGAACTCGCCGAGCGCTGGGGCGAGCAGCCGCTCGCCGCCTGCGGGGTGCTGGCCGGCTTCCAGCTGGTCCGCGCCGCCGACCTGGTCCTCGACCCGGACGAACTGGAGCCGCGGGACGGCGACTTCGCCGAGCCGGACGACGCGGGGCTGCTCGACGCCGTCGACGTGTGGTGCGAGGACGTGCTCGACCGGCTGCCGGAGGCTCCGGTGCCGCCGGTGGCCACCGAGATCGTGGCCGTACGGGACCTGGACCTCGTCGACGACGACGCCTGGCCGCAGGCGCTCGCGCTGCTCGCGCAGCCGCCGCTGCGGGACGCGCTGACGCAGCCTGTGCGGGTGCTGCTCCCGGACGGCACGACCGAGACCGTCCGCTCCTACACCGCCTGGTGGCTGCGCGACCACCCGGTCCTCGACGGGCGCCGCCCCGCCGGACTGCGCGCCGCCGGCACCGACCCGCTCCTGACCGGCCTGTACGACTCCGCCGACGCGACCGGATTCGAGGACGAGCAGGTGCTGCGCGCCCTCGGCGTCCGCACCTCGGTGCCCGCCCTGCTGGACGAGCCGGGCGGGGCCGCGGAGCTGCTCGGCCGGCTCGCCGACCCGTCCCGCGAGGTGTCGGGCGCCCAGCTGCACGCCCTGTACACGGCCCTGGCCGACCTGGACCCGGAGCAGGTCACCCTCCCCGACGAGCTGCGCGCGGTCGTGGACGGTGCCCTCGTCGTCGTGGACGCGGCCGATGCCCTGGTCGCGGACGCCCCCGACCTGCTGCCGCTCGCGGGCGGCCTGCCGCTCCTGCCGGTCGCCCCGGACCGGGCGGCGGACCTGGCGGAGCTGTTCCAGGTCCGGCGGCTGAGCGAGGCGGTCGAGGCCGGGGTGACGACGGTCGGCGAGGAGCACGAGGTCCCCTCCGCGGTGCACGCCCTCCTGGGCCCGGCCACCCCCGCGACGTACGTCGAGCACGAGGAGCTCCGGGCCGCCGGCGTCGAGCTCGACTGGCGGCGCACCCCCGACGGAGTGATCCACGCCGCGACCCTGGAGGGCGTCGCCGCCGGCCTGGCCTGGGCCGCGGGCCAGTGGCCCCGCCGGTTCGAGGTGGCGGCCCTCCTGGAGGACCCGTCCCGGACGGCGGAGCTGGCCCGCGACCGCTGGTTCGACTAGGGCCTGTCGTCAGCTTCCCGCCTGCCCCGTGACGCCTGGCCAGCTCGCCCAGTCCCAGCCCTGGGCACAGGCCTGGGAGCCGTTGCAGACGTGGTGGGAAGGGGATCGTGGTGCGCCGAAGCGGGCGTCCCGTCACGGGACTTCGAGGACCCGCGCGATCCACGACCAGTCTTCCCCGGGGGTCGCGGCCTGTCGTGGGGACGCCCGCGACCCCCGGTCCACGTCAGCGCACGTCGACGTTGTCGGCCCAGGAGTACGAGCCGACCGCGCTCCCCGAGCCCACGTAGTGCAGCCGCCACGCGCCGTCGCTCCAGGCGGTGCGCCTGACCGTCACGACGCCGGTCGAGCCGGTCCAGCCGGTGGCGACGGTCGACCAGGTGGTGCCGGTGCCCGCCTTCCTGAACTGCAGCTCCACCTTCTGCCCCGCGAGGCCGGTGGGGGCGCCGTACTCCCAGGCCGCGCCGGAGAGCCTGCCGGTGACGGTGAGGGTGCCGCCGCGGGTGACGGGCTGGGGGGTGGCGGTGATGGTGAGGGAGGTGGAGCGCTTGAACGTCACCTGGCCGCCGACCGGCCCCTGGTGGAGGTCGCCGTTCGCGGAGTGGGCCCAGGCGTCGACGGACCAGGTGCCGGCGAGCTTGTTCAGGCCGAGGTGTTCGGCGGCGATCTCGAACGTGGCCACGCAGTCGTGGACGGTGCCGGTGGCCCGCTCGGTGCAGGTGGCCTCGCCGGTCTCCAGCAGGCCGTCGGGCGCGGTGTACGTGCCGTGGCGGAAGGCCAGCCCCGCCTTGAAGGCGCTCGTGGGGCCGGAGACGGTGAACCGCGCCTCGTACGGCACCGGGTCGAGGAGCCGCGGGGTGATCGGGCGGGCGTTGTTCACGACGACGGTGCCCACCGTGAGGGCGCCCGCCTTCAGGGTGGTCTGAGCACCCGGGCCGGCGAAGGCGCGGGTGACCGTCCGGACCATCGTGCCGCCCGCGTCGTCCTTGCCGCCGACCCGCAGCGAGACGAAGCCGGCAGCGGCCGGGACGTCGAGCGTGGCCGTGCCGGTGGCGCCGTCGGCGGTCAGCGGGGCGGTCTGCCAGCTCGCGCCGTCGTCGAAGGAGTACTCGACGGAGGTGAGCGTCGGGGCCGCGCCGACCCGGGAGGTCAGCGTGGTCCGGACGGTGGCCGGGCCGGCCGCGGCGCGGTTGCGCGCGTCCAGGCCGGGCACCGAGAACCCGGCGTCCAGGACGGGCAGCGCGCTCGTGCGCGACGTCGGCAGCGTGCTGCGCGGGAAGGTCCACTCGGTCTCGACACGCGGTGAGAGGCGGTTGGTCGTGCCCCGCTGGGTGACGGTGTGCCGGATCGTGTAGCTCTGGTACGAGCCCGCCGGGACCCGCAGGTCCGAGTCCCAGCCGGTGCGCAGCCCGGAGTCGACGAGCAGCGTCCCGTCGGCGCTGACCCGGTAGACGCTGGAGGCGTTCAGGTCCGTACCGCGGCGCCCGGCCGCGTCGGCCAGCGGGCTGGTCTCGTTCAGGTAGAACGTGCCCGAGCGGTACGAGGAGGAGCCCCAGCCCGGCTGCCCGGCGTACGGGGCCTGGCCGAGCGTCTCGTCGGGGTTCGCGCCCTTGGGCAGGGCCACGTCCGGCAGGCTGAACACCAGGGAGCCCTGGTGGAAGTCGCGGCCGAAGGGCTGGCCGGGCGTCAGGTAGTGCCGGAAGGTGGCGGCGGCGGGCACGGTGGTCGGCAGGTACACGGCCGACGAGTCGTTGTTCCGCGGGACCACGGACAGGGTCGCGCTGAGCCCCGCGCCCGGTGCCTTCACCCAGGGTCGGGTCAGCGCCAGGTCGGCGGTGCGCGCCTGGACGACCGGGGTGGCGGGGACGCCGTCGGCGAAGGTGTGCACCAGGTCGTACCGGTAGGGGCTGGGCCGGTTGCCGCTCGAACCCTTCCGCTCCAGGACGTCGTGGATCTTGAGGTTGACGCCGGTGAGCGCGAGCGGCGACACGTAGACCTGGTTGCCCCAGCCGCCGGCGAAGCCGGCGAGGTCGCCGTTCGGCAGGGTGTACCAGACGGAGGACGTGGCGCGGGTCGCGCTCGTGTCGTCGACCGCGATCCGGACCGGCTTGGACTGTCTGGCGTCCAGCGAGACCGTCAGCGCGGAGCTGCCGACGGTGAACGTCTTCGCCAGGAAGTAGGTGTCCCGGCCCCAGGTGCTGAAGTCGCCGATGGTCAGGTAGTCACCGGGCGGCAGGCTGGCCGTGCCGTAGGTGTCCCACTGCTGTTCGGCCACGTCGTGGTACTGCCAGGTGCGGCGGTTCCAGACGTGGATGAGGGGGCCCCAGTTGTCCGCGTTGACCAGCTGGATCCTGACCCGCTGGTTCGTCGTGGCGGTCGGCGAGGCGGTGGCCCGGGGCGTGAGGGCCGAGGGGGTGCCTCCCGCGGTCGCCGGGCCGCCGAGGGCCGTCGTCTCCTGCGGGGCCTCCCGGCCGGCCGGAGTGACCTCGGTGCGGCCGCCGACCTTCACATAGGAGTACGGGCCGGAGGGCGCGCCGCCGGGGCCGGTCACCCGCAGCCCGCCGCGGTCGATCCGCGCGGTCTCGCCGGTGCTCAGCCGGGCGCTGGGCGGTGCGGGGGCGGCGGCGCCCGGGCCGGTGTCCCCTTCCGCTCCCGTCGCTCCTGGCGTTCCCGTCGCGCCGGCCGGTGCCACGAGCGTCGCGGCGGCCACCGCGGCCCCGCACATCACTCCGGCCGCTCTGGCCCACCGGTTCGATCTGCCCGATCTGTTCGTACGACGCATCCGCGCCCCTCACCCCACTCGTCACTGGTGCAGCACAGTCAAGACGCGTGAGCGGGCGAATGGTTGTACGGATCAGGCCGGAAAGCGGCGGCCCACCCAGCGCCACGCGAACTCCAGGACCGCCGAGCCCGCCGCCGCGATGCCGACCGCCGTCCACGGCATCGGCAGGCCGACCAGCTTCAGGGCGAAGAAGTGCTGGAGCCACGGGACGACGAGGACGAGGAGGAAGGCGCCGCCCATCGCGGCGACCAGCGTGACGCGCCACCAGGTGTAGGGGCGGGCGATGATCGCCAGGACCCACAGGGAGACCAGGAAGAGGGTCAGGGTCGCCGCGCTGGTCTCGGCGTCGAGGGCGCCCGGGCCCGTGTAGTGGTGGCGGGCCAGGAGATAGGTCGCGAAGGTCGAGGCACCGGCGATGACGCCGGCCGGGATCGCGTACCGCATCACGCGCCGGACGAAGTGCGGCCTGGCGCGCTCCTTGTTCGGGGCCAGCGCCAGGAAGAACGCCGGGACGCCGATGGTCAGGGTGGACAGGAGCGTCAGATGGCGGGGCAGGAAGGGGTACTCGACCTGGCTGACCACCACGAGGACCGCCAGGAGGACCGAGTAGACCGTCTTCGTCAGGAAGAGGGTCGCCACCCGGGTGATGTTGCCGATGACCCGCCGCCCCTCGCCCACCACCGAGGGGAGGGTGGCGAAGGAGTTGTTCAGGAGGACGATCTGGGCGACCGCCCGGGTGGCCTCCGAGCCCGAGCCCATCGAGACGCCGATGTCGGCGTCCTTCAGGGCGAGGACGTCGTTGACGCCGTCGCCGGTCATGGCGACGGTGTGCCCCCGGGACTGGAGCGCGGCGACCATGTCGCGCTTCTGCTGCGGGGTGACCCGGCCGAAGACCGCGTTCTCGTCCAGGACCTTCGCCATCTGCTCCCGGTCCGTGGGCAGCTCGCGCGCGTCGACCGTGTTCTCGGCGCCCGGCAGGCCGAGCTTGCCGGCGACCGCGCCGACGGACACCGCGTTGTCGCCGGAGATGACCTTGGCGGCGACGTTCTGGTCGGCGAAGTAGGACAGGGTGTCGGCGGCGTCCGGGCGCAGCCGCTGCTCCAGGACGACGAGGGCCGTGGCCCTCGCGCCCGCCGACACCTCGGGGGCGTCGAGGCCGCGTGCCGCCCGCGCGAGGAGCAGGACCCGCAGGCCCTGCTCGTTGAGCCGGTCGATCTCGGCGAGGGTGGGGTCCGTCGCGGGGAGGAGGACGTCGGGCGCCCCGAGCAGCCAGGTGGAGCTCTCGCCGTTGCCCTCGCTGAAGGCCGCTCCGCTGTACTTGCGCGCGGAGGAGAAGGGCAGGGACTCGGTGCAGCGCCATTCCTCGGCGTCGGGGTAGGCGTCGATGATGGCCTGCAGGGAGGCGTTGGGGCGTGGGTCGGACTCGCCGAGGGCGCCGAGCACCTTGCGTACGTAGCCCTCGTCGGCGCCGTCGAGGAGGCGCAGGTCCGTGACGTCCATGCCGCCCTCGGTGAGCGTGCCCGTCTTGTCGAGGCAGACGACGTCGACGCGCGCGAGGCCCTCGATCGCGGGCAGCTCCTGCACGAGGCACTGCCTGCGGCCCAGCCGGATCACGCCGATGGCGAAGGCGACGGAGGTGAGCAGGACCAGGCCCTCGGGGATCATCGGGACGATGCCTCCGACGGCGCGGGCGACCGACTCCCCGAAGTCGTTGTCCTTGACGACGAGCTGGCTGATGACGAGCCCGAGCGCGGTCGGGATCATCATCCACGTCACGTACTTGAGGATGGTGGAGATGCCGGTGCGCAGCTCGGAGTGGACGAGGGTGAAGCGGGAGGCCTCCTCGGCGAGCTGCGCGGCGTAGGCCTCGCGCCCGACCTTGGTGGCGGTGAACGCGCCGCCGCCGGCGACGACGAAGGACCCGGACATCATGCGGTCGCCGGGCTGCTTCACGACGGGGTCGGCCTCGCCGGTGAGCAGGGACTCGTCGATCTCCAGGCTGTCCGCCTCGGCGACCTCGCCGTCGACGACGACCTTGTCGCCGGGGCCGAGCTCGATGAGGTCGCCCAGGACGATCTCGGAGGTGGGGACCGCGGCGGCCACGCCGTCGCGCCGGACGGTCGGTCGGGCCTCGCCGATGACGGCGAGTCCGTCGAGGGTCTTCTTGGCGCGGAGCTCCTGGACGATGCCGATGCCGGTGTTGGCGATGATCACGAAGCCGAAGAGGCTGTCCTGGATCGGCGCGACGACCAGCATGATCACCCACAGCACGCCGATGATCGCGTTGAAGCGGGTGAAGACGTTGGCGCGGACGATGTCGGTGGTGGAGCGGGAGCTGCGCACGGGGACGTCGTTGACCTCGCCGCGGGCGACCCGCTCGGCGACCTCGGCCGCGGTGAGACCCGTGGTCCGGTGCACGACGGGGGCGGTGTCCACCGGCCCCGTCCGCTCCCCGGTTCCGCTGCCGCCCGTGTCGATCCTCGCCCGCTGCGTCATGGTTCCGACGGTACGGCCGGATTCGGCCGCCCACCTGCCGAAGGGCCCGGGGATCAGACCGCGGGGGGACGGGAATCCACCCCCGGTCCTACGCGGCGGGGGCCGCCTGCGGTCCTGGGCGGCCGGGGGGAGGCGCGGCGGGGGAGGCGCGGCGGGGGAGGGGCGCGGTCCTACGCGGCCGGGGGCCGCTCCGCCTGCGCCGCCGCGTGGCGCTTGATCGCCGCGTCGCGCTTGCGGACGTACCAGATGCCGATGAGCCCGAGGCCGGCGCCGGCCAGGCAGGTCCACACCCACCAGGTGAGGTCCCGGTCCCGGAACCAGCCGTAGAAGGGGACCTGGGCGAGGAAGAGGACGAACCAGAGGATCGTGCCGCCGGTGATGGTGGCGACGACGGGCCCCTCCAGGGGCTCGGGTGCCTCGTGCTTCGGTGTCCACTTGTCCATGGCGTCAGTCTAGGTGGCCGGTTTTCGCATCTACGCGCGGAGATGGACTGCCGCTCGCTCATGTGTTCATACTGAAACGGTTTGCCTCTGGCGGGTTCCCCTCGTATGAACCGCCAAAAAGGACTTCTCTGAACCTCCGAAGAGGAACCCCCATGAGCACCACGGCCGCCGCCAAGGCCCTCTCCCCGGAACCGGAGACTCCGTCTCCCGAAGGTCCCGTCTCCGGCTTCGACCGCTACTTCAAGATCTCCGAGCGCGGCTCCACCGTCGCCCGCGAGATCCGTGGCGGATTCGCCACGTTCTTCGCGATGGCCTACATCATCGTGCTGAACCCGATCATCCTCGGCAGCGCCAAGGACATGTACGGGCACCAGCTCGACAGCGGCCAGCTCGTCACCGCCACGGTGCTGACCGCCGCCTTCACGACGCTCCTCATGGGCGTCATCGGCAACGTCCCGATCGCGCTCGCCGCCGGCCTCGGCGTCAACACGGTCGTCGCGCTCCAGCTCGCGCCGAAGATGTCCTGGCCGGACGCCATGGGCATGGTCGTGCTCGCCGGTCTGGTGGTCATGCTGCTCGTCGCGACCGGCCTGCGCGAGCGCGTGATGAACGCCGTGCCCGTCGGCCTGCGCAAGGGCATCGCGATCGGCATCGGTCTCTTCATCATGCTGATCGGCCTCGTCGACTCGGGCTTCGTCTCGCGCATCCCCGACGCCGCGCACACCACCGTCCCGCTGCAGCTCGGCGGCGACGGGCACCTCACCGGCTGGCCGGTGCTCGTCTTCGTCCTGGGCACCCTGCTCACCCTCGCGCTGATCATCCGCAAGGTGCCGGGGGCCATCCTCATCTCGATCGTCGTCATGACGGGCGTCGCGATGGTGATCAACGCGGTCGCCACGGTGCCGTCCTGGGGCCTCACCACCCCCGAGTGGCCCGGCAACCCGGTCGCCTCGCCCGACTTCGGCCTGGTCGGCCAGGTCAGCCTGTTCGGCGGCTTCGGCAAGGTCGGCGTCCTGACCGGCGTGCTCTTCGTCTTCACCGTGCTGCTGTCCTGCTTCTTCGACGCCATGGGCACCATCCTCGGCGTCGGCGACGAGGCCAAGCTGATGGACGAGGACGGCAACTTCCCGGGCATCAACAAGGTCCTGCTGGTCGACGGCCTCGCCGTCGCCTCCGGCGGTGCCACGTCCTCCTCCGCCACCACCTGCTTCGTGGAGTCCACGGCCGGTGTCGGCGAGGGCGCCCGTACGGGTCTCGCCTCGGTGGTGACCGGTGCGCTGTTCTCGGTCGCGCTGTTCCTCACGCCGCTCGCCACGATGGTGCCCTCGCAGGCGGCGACCCCCGCCCTGCTGGCGGTGGGCTTCCTGATCCTCGCCGGGTCGGTCAAGGAGATCGACTGGAGCGACTACACGATCGCCGTGCCGGCCTTCCTGGCCATGGTGATGATGCCGTTCACGTACTCGATCACCAACGGCATCGGCATCGGCTTCATCGCCTTCAGCGTGCTGCGGCTCGCGGCCGGCCGGGGCCGCGAGGTCCCGGTGGCCATGTACGTGGTCTCGGCGGTCTTCGTCTTCTACTACGCGATGCCGGCGCTGGGCCTCACCTGATCGCGGGGCGCGTCCTGCGCCCCGTAGAACTTCTCCGTCTCCTCGACGGCGGTCTTGAACCGTTCGTCGAAATCCTCGCGCATGAGCGTCCGGGCGACATAGTCCTGGACGCTCATTCCGCGTCTGGCGGCGTGTCCGCGGAGCCGTTCGAGCAGCTCTCCGTCGATGCGCAGGCTGAGCACGGTCGATTCCATGCCCGTCAGGTTCGCGCCAGGGAAGACCCCTGCGCGTCACTTTCCGGATCGGTCTCACTCATTTGGGTGATAGATGGAGACCTGGCGTTTTCGTTCCGTGACCGGTCCGTGATCGAGGCCCGTGTGGCGATTGGTCTTTAGCGAGAGTAATGAGTTAAGCTAAAGAACATGCCTGACCTGTCCCACGGCACCGCCGACGACGCCGCGGCCGTGAACGCACTCCGCAGCTCCGTGATGCGGCTGAGCCGGCGCCTGAAGCACCAGCGCGTCGACGAGTCGCTGAGCCCGACCGAGATGTCGGTGCTCGGCACCCTGTCGCTCTGCGGCTCGGCCACCCCCGGTGAGCTGGCCCGCAAGGAGCACGTCCAGCCGCCGTCGATGACCCGCATCGTCGCGCTGCTCGAAGCCAAGGGGCTGGTCCGGCTGGAGCCGCATCCCGACGACCGTCGGCAGAAGGTGGTCAGGCAGACCGAGCAGGCCGAGTCCATGCTCGAAGAGTCCCGTCGCAAGCGGAACGCCTGGCTCGCCACCCTCGCCGAAGGCCTGGACGAGGACGAGTGGGCCAGGCTGCGCGCAGCCGCCCCGGTCCTGGAGAAGCTCGCACACCTCTAGCACCGAGGCCGAGGAGGCGACGCACTTTGAGCACGGGACCCGGAGCAGACTCCGCACCCGTCCATCAATCCGATACCTACTCCCGCGCGGACCCGCGCAATCGCCAGGGCAAGGGGACCTTCTCCTCGCTCGGGATCCGGAACTACCGGCTGTTCTTCACCGGAGCGATCGTCTCCAACACCGGTACGTGGATGGCCCGGATCACACAGGACTGGCTGGTCCTGAGCCTCACCGGCTCCGCCGCCGCCGTCGGCATCACGACGGCGCTCCAGTTCCTGCCGATGCTGCTGTTCGGCCTCTACGGCGGCGTCCTCGCCGACCGCTACCCGAAGCGCGGCATCCTCCTCGTCAGCCAGGCCGCGCTCGGACTGTGCGGGCTGACCCTCGCCGTCCTGACCCTCACCGGGCAGGTGCAGGTCTGGCACGTCTACCTGATCGCCTTCCTGCTCGGCATGGTCACCGTCGTCGACAACCCGGCCCGGCAGTCCTTCGTCTCCGAGATGGTCGGCCCCGGGCAGCTGCGCAACGCGGTCTCGCTGAACTCGGCGAACTTCCAGTCCGCCCGCCTCGTCGGCCCTGCCGTCGCGGGTCTCATGATCGCGTCGATCGGCAGCGGCTGGGCCTTCCTGCTCAACGGCCTGTCCTTCCTCGCCCCGATCGCGGGCCTGCTGCTGATGCGGACGAGCGAGCTCCACAAGGTGGAGCGCGCCCCCCGCGGCAAGGGCCAGCTGCGGGAGGGCCTGCGATACGTGGCCGGGCGGCCGGACCTGGTCTGGCCGATCGTCCTCGTCGGTTTCGTCGGCACCTTCGGCTTCAACTTCCCGATCTGGCTGACCGCCTTCTCGGGGGAGGTCTTCCACGTCGGCGCCGGCACCTACGGCTTCCTCAACACGCTGATGGCGGCCGGGTCCCTGGCGGGCGCGCTGCTCGCGGCACGGCGGGGCTCCACCCGGCTGCGGATGCTGGTGGTCGCGGCGGGCGTGTTCGGCGCCCTGGAGATCGCGGCGGCCCTCTCGCCGGCTTTCTGGATCTTCGCGCTGCTGCTCGTCCCGATCGGCATGATCGGACTGACCGTCAACATCAGCGCCAACTCGGCCGTCCAGATGGCGACGGACCCGGTCATGCGGGGCCGGGTGATGAGCCTCTACATGATGGTCTTCGCCGGCGGCACGCCGATCGGCGCGCCGCTGCTCGGCTGGGTGACCGACACCTACGGAGCCCGCGTCGGCTTCGCGACCGGCGGCCTGGTCTCCCTCGCGGCGGCGGCCGTCATCGGCCTGGTCCTGGCCCGGGTCGGCGGCCTGAAGGTCGCGGTGGGCTGGCGGCACGGCCACCCCAGCGTCCGCTTCGTGCCGCAGGAGCGGCGCGAGAGCCTGGCGACGGCGGCGTAACACCCTCTGCGCACAACGGCGGACCGGGCCTCGACGGCCCGGTCCGCCGCGCGTACGGATCCGTGCGTTCCCGGGATGAACGGTGAAGATCCTGTGTAGGTTGAGCCGCGCTCGACCGCTCAAGAAGCACAGGAGGCTTCGTCTTGCGCAAGCGTTCCGTCATAGCCGCGGCTCTCGCCGCCGGCGCCCTGGTCGCCCTCGCCGCCGTCCCGGCACAGGCGACCGAGTACTCCTCGCCCCTGAAGATCAAGGGGGTGCAGTACGACGCTCCCGGCCCGGACTCCAACCGGTGCTCCGGCGGCAACGCCGCCGCGGAGTTCGTCACGATCAAGAACTACTCCCGGACCGTCACGGTGAACCTCAGGGGCTACACCGTGAAGGACGCGACCGGGAACGCGTACACCTTCCGGATCAACCACTACCTGGAGCCCGGCGACTACGTGCAGCTGCGCGGCAACCGCGGCACGGAGTCCGACGCCCGGAACGTGGCCTACCGCGACAACTGCAACTTCATCTGGAACAACGACCGCGACACCATCAAGCTGATCAAGCCCGGCGGCGCCTACGCCGACACCCACGCCTACACGAAGAGCGGCAACGACCGCGACGGCAACGGCTACATCAGCTTCCACGGCTGACCCGGCCGGGCAAGGCCGGGTGCGGGGCCGGACGGATCAGACCCGCCGTTCCAGCACCTGCCCCGGCCAGTCGCCGACCGTGAAGGCCTCCGTACGGGTGAAGCCCTGGCGCTCGTAGTAGGCCACCAGACGGCCCTCGCCACCCGCGAAGCAGTCCACGCGCAGCAGCGAGACGCCCAGCCGGCGGGTCTCCTCGGCCGCGTGCGCGAGGAGGGCCGCACCGACACCGAGGCCGTGCCGGCGCCCGTCGGTCGCCAGGAAGCGCACGTACCGCTCCGGCTCGTCCGCGCGGGCCACGTGGGCGCCCGGGTACGGGGTGAGGGTCAGCGTCCCGACGGGCACGCCGTCGATCTCGGCGATCCACGGGGTGCCCTCGGCCACGACCCGCTCGACCGACTCCACGGTCTTCGGCCGGGCGCTGAACGGCTCGGTGCCCCACTGGGCGGTGATGCCCCGGCCGTTGAGCCAGGCGACCGCACTGTCGAATATCGCGAGCATCGCGGGAAGGTCCTGCGGCCCACTCTGCCTGATCTTGATCTCGGTATCCATCCGCCGAGGTTAGTCCCTGTCACACTCGGTACATGAGGCTCTTCGCTGCCGTCCTGCCGCCGCCCGGGCAGCTCGACGAGCTGGGCCGCGCGGTCGACCGGCTCGCCCACCTGCCCGGAGCGGACCGGCTGCGCTGGACCGCGCCGCCCGGCCGGCACTTCACCCTCGCGTTCATGGGCGAGGTCGACGAGGCGCTGCTGGCCGACCTCCGGGCCCGGCTCGGCCGGGCCGCGCACCGCACCCGCCCCTTCCCGCTGCGGCTGCACGGCGGCGGGCACTTCGGGCGCGCCGTGCTGTGGACGGGCGCCGCGGGCGGCCTGGACGAGCTGCGGCTGCTCGCCGAACGCGCCGACGCCGCCGCCCGGCGGGCCGGGGTCGCGATGGACGAGCACCGCCGCTACCAGGCCCACCTCACGGTGGCCCGTTCCCGCGCCCAGGACGTGGACCTGCGCCCCTTCGTCGCGGCCCTCGACTCCTTCGAGGGCACCCGCTGGCAGGTCGCGGAGCTCGCCCTCGTCCGCAGCAACCTGCCCGCCGGTGGGACGCCGGGTGCCCGGCCGCGCTACGAGACGGTCGCCGCCTGGCCACTCGGCGGACCGGGTTAACCTCGAAGGGTGGACCCCAAAACCCGTAACCGGATCATGGCCGGTGTGCTCGTCCTGATGTTCGCGATCATCGCGGTGGCCTCCGTGGTGAGCTGACCCCGGACCGCCGGCCCCGGCGGGCGCCCCGCCGGGGCGCCGAAACCTTGCCTGGAGCGCGCTCGAAGGCGTTGGGTGGGTCGTCATGGAGTACACGCAGCTCGGACGCACGGGACTCACGGTCGGCCGGCTCGTCCTCGGCACGATGAACTTCGGACCGCAGACGGACGAGGCCACCAGCCACACGATCATGGACGCCGCGCTCGACGCGGGCCTCAATCTCTTCGACACCGCGAACGTCTACGGCCAGACCGCGGGCAAGGGGCGCACGGAGGAGATCATCGGGTCCTGGTTCGCCAAGGACCCCTCCCACCGCGACAAGGTGGTCCTCGCCACCAAGATGTACGGGAGCATGGCCGAGGACTCGCCGGCCTGGCCCAACCACGACAGGCTGTCCGCCGTGAGCATCCGCCGCGCCGTCGAGGGCAGCCTCCGGCGGCTCGGCACCGACCGCATCGACGTCTACCAGTTCCACCACATCGACCGCCTGACCCCCTTCGAGGAGATCTGGCAGGCCGTTGACGTGCTCATCACGCAGGGCAAGATCCTCTACGCCGGCTCCTCGAACTTCCCCGGCTACAAGATCGCCCAGGCCAACGAGGCCGCCGCGCGGCGCGGGATGGTCGGCCTGGTCAGCGAGCAGTGCCACTACAACCTCCACGAGCGGCGCGCCGAGATGGAGGTCCTTCCCGCCGCCCGCGAGTACGGGCTCGGCGTCATCCCCTGGTCCCCGCTGGCCGGCGGCCTGCTCGGCGGCGTCCTCCGCAGGACGGCCGGGGAGGGGCGCCGTGCCACCGGCCGTACCGCCCACCGGCTCGCCGACCCCGCGGTGCGGGCCCGCGTCCAGGCCTACGAGGACCTGCTCGACGAGCACGGCCTCGATCCCGGCGAGACGGCCCTCGCCTGGCTGCTCGCCCGCCCGGGCGTGACCGGCCCGATCATCGGGCCGCGCACCCCGCAGCAGCTGACGAGCGCCCTGCGCGCCCTGGAGCTGCGGCTGGGCGAGGAACTGCGCACCGCGCTCGACGAGATCTTCCCCGGTCCGGGACCCGCGCCGGAGGCCTTCGCCTGGTGACGGCGGGCCGGGCCGGTCCGGGCCGGACCGCGGCCGGTACCGGGACCGGCTCGGCGCCGGCCGGGTCACCGCCGCCGCGTCGGCGCTTCCCGGCCGGCTCGGCGCGTCCGGGCGGAGGGTGGTGCGCCGGGAGCGGGGCCGCGGGCCCCCGGGCGCCGTCAGGACGGGTACGCGTACGGGCCGCCGACGCCCCAGGCCTGGTGGAGCGCGTTCGCGAAGGCCGCCGCCAGCTTGTGCTCGCCGGTGGGGCCCGGGTGGGTCCCGTCGTAGGTGTCGGCGCGGAGGTCGTACGACTCCGGGACCGTGGCGAGCAGCAGCGGGGACGCGGCCGTGTCCAGGTCCGCGACCGCTTTGGCGAGCAGCTCGTTGAACCGCGCGCACTCGGCCGCGAAGGGGGCGTCGTACGTGGCCCGCACGTTCGGGATGACGGGCAGCAGCACCGTGCGCACGCGCGGGTTGGCCGCGCGCACCCCGGCCAGGAAGGCCCGCACGTTCTCGGCGGTCTGGTCGCTGTTGGTGTAGAAGCCCAGGTCGATCAGGCCCAGCGAGACGAGCAGCACGTCCGCGCCGGTCTCCCGCACCACCTCGCCGGCCACCGGGGCCATGTGCAGCCAGCCCTCGCCCCAGCCGGCCAGATGGCGGCGGGCGTCGCCGGGGAAGCCGGGATCGGCGTACGCGTGGGACGTGGCCGCGTCGTCGGCCGCCTCGTACAGCGCGGTGCGCGGACCGACGATCCCGTAACCGCCGGGCAGCACCCGCTCCAGGTGCCGCCACATCCGGTACCGCCAGGTGAAGTCGCCGGCGCGTCCGATGGTCATGCTGTCGCCGACGAACAGAAAACGCATGGTCGACATCATCACCGACGGCCCGCGCGGCGGCGACGTGATCCCGGACACCAGGGCCGTCCCGCCGCCCCGTGGCAGGCTGGTGGCATGCGATCAGCTCTGCGGTGCGCCCTGGGAACGGCAGCCCTCGTCCTCGTCACGGCCGCCCCCGCGGGCGCGGCCGACGCCGACCGGGACTTCACGATCGAGGACCCGCGGATCACCGAGTCCAGCGGACTCGCCGCCAGCCGGGCCCACCCCGGGATCTACTGGACGCACAACGACCAGGACGCTCCCCTGGTCTACGGCATCGACTCCCGGACGGGTGAGACCGTCGCGACCCTCACCATGAAGGGGGTCGGCACGCCCCGCGACATGGAGGCCATCGCCGTCGGGCCGGACGGCGACATCTACGTCGGCGACATCGGCGACAACCTGAACGGCTCCTGGGACCACGTCTGGATCTACCGGTTCCCGGAGCCCCGACAGCTCCGGGACCAGACGGTCAGGGCCACCCAGTACGACGTGAAGTACGCCGACGGGCCGCGCAACGCCGAGGCGCTGATGGTCCATCCGAAGACCGGCCGGGTCTACATCGCCAGCAAGAACGAGGACGGCGGCGGACTGTACGCCGGGCCCGAGCGCCTCGACGCCTCCCGCACCAACGTCTTCCGGCGGGTCGGCGAGGTGCCGTGGGTGACCGACGGCGCCTTCTCCCCGGACGGCGGCCGGCTCGTGCTCCGCGGCTACCTCATGGCCAGGGAGTACGCGTGGAAGGACGGACGCCTCGGTGACGACGGCACCTCCGTGGGCGCGCCCTTCCAGGGACAGGCGGAGTCCGTGACGTACACGCCCGACGGCTCGGCCTTCCTGTTCGGCTCGGAGGGGCGCAACAGCCGGGTCGTCCGGGTCGAGCGCGAGGGCGGCTCCCCCTCGCCCGGGCGGAGCACCGGCCCGGGGAGGCCGAGCACGCCCGGCGCGCATCACGCCGCCGGCGGAGGCGACCAGGGCGACTTCGCCCTCGGTGTCGTGGTCCTCGGCCTGGCCACCGTCGTCGTGGTCGGCTTCAGACGCATGGTCAAGCGGCGCTAGGACGCGGCCCGCCGGTCCGGCACGACGGCCGTCCGGCCCGGGAAGACCGAGGGGCCCGGCACCGGACGACGTCCGGTGCCGGGCCCCTGCCGCGACCTGAGGTCCGCGACGTCAGGTCAGAGCTTCTCGATCACGTAGTCGATGCAGGCCGTCAGCGCCCGCACGTCCGCCGGGTCGACCGCCGGGAACATCGCGATGCGCAGCTGGTTGCGGCCCAGCTTGCGGTACGGCTCGGTGTCGATGATCCCGTTGGCGCGCAGCGCCTTGGCCACGGCCGCGGCGTCGATGTCGTCCGAGAAGTCGATCGTGCCGATGACCTGCGAGCGCTTCGCCGGGTCGGTGACGAACGGGGTCGCGTACTTCGACTCCTCCGCCCAGCCGTACAGCGCCTGCGAGGACTCCTTCGTCCGGGCCACGGCCCAGTCCAGACCGCCCTGGCCGTTGATCCACTTCAGCTGCTCGTTGAGCAGGAAGAGGGTCGCGAGCGCCGGGGTGTTGTACGTCTGGTTCTTCAGCGAGTTGTCGATCGCCGTCGGCAGCGAGAAGAACTCGGGGATGTGCCGGCCGGACTCGTGGATCTTCTTCGCGCGCTCCAGCGCCGCGGGCGAGAACGCCGCCAGCCACAGGCCGCCGTCGGCGGCGAAGGACTTCTGCGGGGCGAAGTAGTAGACGTCCGTCTCGGTGATGTCGACCGGCAGACCGCCGGCGCCCGAGGTCGCGTCGACCAGGACGAGCGCGCCCTCGTCGGCGCCCGCGACCCGCTGGAGCGGGGCGGCGACACCGGTGGAGGTCTCGTTGTGGGTGTAGGCGTAGACGTCGACGCCCGCCTCGGCCACCGGCTCCGGGTGGGTGCCCGGGTCGGAGGAGATCACGGTCGGCTCGGCCAGCCAGGGGGCCAGCTTCGCGGCCTTCGCGAACTTGGAGGAGAACTCGCCGAAGGTGAGGTGCTGCGACTTGTTCTCGATGAGGCCGTGGGTCGCGATGTCCCAGAAGGCGGTCGACCCGCCGTTGCCCAGGATCACCTCGTAGCCCTCGGGCAGCGAGAAGAGGTCACTGATGCCGGCACGCACCTCGCCGACCAGGTTCTTCACCCTGGCCTGGCGGTGGGAGGTGCCGAGGTACGAGGCGCCGGTGGCGGCCAGGGCGTCCAGCGCCTCCGTACGCACCTTGGAGGGGCCCGCGCCGAAACGGCCATCGGCGGGCTTGATGTCAGCGGGAATCTGGATATCGGCCACGAGGCGGAGCGTATCGGGTCGGGGAAGGCGACGAGGGGGGATGTCCGCCCGATGAGACGAGGACTGAGACATCCTGGAGTCGTGGGATCACACGAGAACGCGACCGGCGAACTGGCGCACGCCCTGCGCGCCGCCGTGTCCGGAGACGTCGACTTCTCCGCCACCGCGCGCGCCCTGACCTCGATGGACGCCTCCAACTACCGGCGGGTGCCGCTCGGCGTCGTCGCCCCGCGCGACGCCGACGACGTGGCGGCCGCGCTGGCGGTCTGCCGGGAGTACGAGGTGCCCGTCGTCGCGCGCGGTGGCGGCACGTCCATCGCGGGCCAGGCCACCGGCACCGGCGTCGTGCTCGACTTCACACGCCACCTGCGCGCCCTGGTGTCCCTCGACCCGGAGGCGCGGACGGCGGTCGTCCGGCCGGGCCTCGTCCTGGACCGGCTGCGGGACGCGGCCCGCCCGCACGGCCTGACCTTCGGCCCCGATCCCTCCACGCACAGCCGCTGCACCCTCGGCGGCATGATCGGCAACAACGCCTGCGGCTCCCACTCGGTGGCCTGGGGGACGACCGCCGACAACGTCCGGGCCCTGGACGTGCTCACGTACGGCGGGGAGCGGCTGCGTCCCGGGCGGCAGTGGGCGGGCGCGCCGGCCGGACTGCGGGAGCTGGTCGAGCGGCACCTGGCCCCGATCCGCACGGGCTGTCCGGAGGGGCTGCCGCGCCGCATCTCGGGATACGCGCTGGACGCGCTGCTGCCGGAGCGCGGCGCCGACGTGGCCCGCTTCCTGTGCGGCAGCGAGGGGACCCTGGGAGTGGTCACGGAGGCGGTCGTGGACCTGGTCCCGCTGCCCGCCGAACCGGTCCTGGTGGTCCTCGGCTACGCCGACGAGAGCGCGGCGGCGGACGCGGCGGCCGGGCTGCTGCGGCACCGGCCGCTGACCGTCGAGGGCATGGCCGCCGACCTCGTCCGGGGCGCGCGGGGGCTGCCCCGGGGCGGGGCCTGGCTGTTCGTGGAGGTGGACGGCGCCGCCGCGGCCGCGGAGCTGGCGCGGGCGGCGGACGCGCTCGACTCCCTGCTCGTCACCGATCCGGCCGGGCAGCGGGCGCTGTGGCGGATCAGGGAGGACGCGGCGGGGACGGCGACACGGATGCCGGCGGGCCCCTCCGGGGAGGGCGGGGAGGCCTGGCCGGGCTGGGAGGACTGCGCGGTGCCGCCCGCGCGGCTCGGGGCGTATCTGCGCGACTTCCGGGGCCTGCTGGCGGAGTTCGGGCTGCGGGGGACCCCGTACGGGCACTTCGGCGACGGCTGCATCCACGTCCGCATCGACTTCGACCTGTGGACGCGGGCCGGTGTGGGGCGCTTCCGGGAGTTCTCGGAGGCGGCCGCCGCCCTCGTGGTCTCCCACGGCGGCTCGCTCTCCGGGGAGCACGGGGACGGCCAGGCCCGCGCCGAGCTGCTGCCGAGGATGTACGGGGACGCGCTCGTCGCCCTGTTCGGCGAGGTCAAGGACCTGTGGGACCCGGCCGGCGGCCTGAACCCGGGCATGCTGGTCCGGCCGAGGCCGCTCGACGCGGGGCTGCGCTTCGAGGGCCTGCCGGTGGTGGGGCTCGGCCGCGAGGTCGCCCGGTGCGTCGGAGTGGCCAAGTGCCGGGTGGACGGGCCGGGTTCCGGGCCGGGCGTGATGTGTCCCTCCTACCGGGCGACGGGGGAGGAGCGGCACTCCACGCGCGGCCGGGCCCGGCTGCTGCACGAGATGGCGCTCGGCGAGGTGATCACGGACGGGCTGCGCTCCGAGGAGGTCCGGGAGGCGCTCGACCTCTGCCTGTCCTGCAAGGGCTGCCGCAGCGACTGCCCGGTCGGCGTCGACATGGCCGCGTACAAGGCCGAGTTCCTGGCCGGCCACTACGCCCGGCGCCCCTTCGCGCGGCCCCGCTCGCACTGGACGATGGGCGGACTGCCGCACTGGCTCGACCTGTTCGGCCGGGGCCTGAACGCGGCCCTCGGTCTGCCCTTCGCGGCC
The DNA here is from genome assembly GCF_043202995.1 of Streptomyces sp. NPDC048018. Lineage (NCBI taxonomy): Bacteria > Bacillati > Actinomycetota > Actinomycetes > Kitasatosporales > Streptomycetaceae > Streptomyces > Streptomyces sp. NPDC048018. The sequence continues at coordinate 622,930 of NZ_JBIDBK010000004.1, read as the reverse complement.
CGGCTGGCGGGCGTCACACCGCAACGGCCCCTGCCGAGGGTGGCGGAGCGGTCCTTCACCTCCTGGTTCGGCGAACGCGCCTCGGACCGGCCGCCCGCCCTCACCCTCTGGCCCGACACCTTCACCGACCACCTCGCCCCCGAGACCGGCCGGGCGGCCGTGCGGGTCCTGGAGGCCGCCGGGCTCGGCGTCACGCTGCCGCCCGGCCGGGTCTGCTGCGGCCTCACCTACGTCTCGACCGGCCGGCTCGGAACGGCCCGGAAGGTGATGCGCCGGACCCTCGACGTCATGGCCGCGGTCACCGGGCCCGTCGTGGTCCTGGAGCCCTCCTGCGCGGCCGCCCTCCGCACCGACCTGCCAGGACTCCTTCCCGACGACCCTCGCGCGGCCCGCCTCGCCGCCTCCGTGCGGACCTTCGCCGAGGCCCTGGAGGAGCTCGCCCCCGACTGGACACCGCCCCGGCCGGCCCGCCCGGTCACCGGGCAGACCCACTGCCACCAGCACGCGGTCCTGGGCGACGCGGCCGACCGGCGGCTGCGCCGGAGCGCGGGCCTGGACGGCGACCTGGTGGGCGGCTGCTGCGGCCTCGCGGGCGACTTCGGCTTCGAGCCCGGCCACTACGAGGTGTCCGTGGCCTGCGCCGAGGACCAGCTCCTGCCCGCCCTGCGGGCCGCACCCCCGGAGTCCGTCGTCCTCGCCGACGGCTTCTCGTGCCGCACCCAGATCGCCCACCTGGCACCGGAGCGACACCCACGGCACATGGCGGAGGTGCTGGCGGAGGCCTTGGACGAGCAGTAGGGCGGCCGCCGGGCAGGCCCTCCCGCACGGGCCCACCGGTGCTCCGCCGGGGGCCGGGCCGCTCGTGCGCGGGCGGCGGGGGCCTTCCTCGGGAGCACCTCCGCCCGCTCACGTACGGGATTCTCCGTGAGGAGGGGGAGGCCCTTCCGGCCCGGTCTCCGTATCGCCTCCGCCCTGCGCGATCTCCCTCGCCAGCGTCACCAGCGCCGCCGTCGCCGGATGTCGGTCGCCGTCCCGCCAGGCCAGGAGCACGGGGATCGGCGGGGCCTCGGGCAGGGGGCGGTAGCTGACGCCCGGGTGGGGGTGGAGGGCGGCGGTCGAGGCGGCCGAGACGCCGATGCCGCGGCCCGCGGCGATCGCGGTGAGCCAGTCGTCGGTGTTCGCGACGGTCAGGGTCGAGCGGGGGCGGGCGCCCGGGGGCCACAGGTCGAGGGTCGTGGTGCCGGAGACCGGGTTCAGGATCGCCGTCTCGGCGGTCAGGTCGGCGAGGGCGAGCGAGGGACGGGCGGCCAGCGGGCTGTCGGACGGGACGGCCACCACGCGCGGCTCGGTGAGGAGTTCCTCCGTCGCCAGGCCCGGGACGTCCAGGCTCTCCACCGGGCCCCGCAGCAGTGCCGCGTCGACCTCGCCGCGCAGGAGTCCGGCCGTGCGGTCGTCGATCCGCAGCAGTTCGAGCGGGGTTCGCGGGTGCTCCTGCTGCCAGCGGCGGAGCAGCGGGGTGGTGTACGGGCCGAAGGCCGCCCAGGCGTGGCCGAGGCGGAGCGGGCGGTGCCGGAGGCGCCCGGGGTCGACGGCCGCGTCGAAGGCGGCGACCGCCGCGGCGGCCCGGTCGTGGAAGGCGCGGCCCTCGGGCGTGAGGGCCAGGTGGTGGGTGGAGCGGTCGACGAGCCGGGCGCCGACGTGCTTCTCGAGGGCGGCGAGGGTGCGGGAGACGGCAGGCTGGGTGAGGTGGAGCCGGGCGGCGGCCCGGGTCAGGTTGCCCTCGTCGGCGATGGCGAGGAAGCAGCGGAGGTGGCGCAGCTCGATGCTCGTGCGGCTCATGCGTTCGGAGCATAACCGCAGCCCAATCGGCATTTCACGCGGCGCACGCGGGTGTCTAGCGTGAAGGGTGGAGCCATGGGAGAGAGTGCATTGCTCTGGACTGGAGAGTTCAGAGTAGTAGACCTTGATCGTTCGTCGGCCCGATGGCCGGCGAGTTCGTCGTCGGCCATCGGGCCTGCGGCGGTCGGCTTCCCTCGCCCGGCGGTCGGCCGCTCGCTGGTCGCCGATCCGGCGGATCGCCGGTCCGTCAGTTCGTCCGTTCTGTAAGGAGCACGCCGGTGGACAGCCCGGTCCAGGACCTACCCGCCGTGGCCTCAGCCACCGTTCCCCCGGCCCCGCGCACGGCCCGGCCCCCGCAGTCCTCCGGGGCCCACCGCCTCGGGCCCGTCGCGCTCGTCGTCGCCGGCGGTCTCTCCGTGCAGTTCGGATCCGCCGTCGCCGTGCTCCTCATGCCCCGGGCCGGCGCCCTCGGCGTCGTCACGCTGCGGCTCGTGCTGGCCGCCGCCGTGCTGCTGATCGTCTGCCGGCCCAGGGTCCGCGGCTACGCCCGCGCCGACTGGGGCACCGTGCTCGCCTTCGGCGCCGCGATGTCCGCCATGAACATCCTCTTCTACCTGTCCGTCGACCGGATCCCGCTCGGCGCCGCCGTCACCCTGGAGGTGCTCGGCCCGCTCGCGCTCTCCGTCATCGCCTCGCGCCGCCTGATGAACCTCCTCTGGGCGGGCCTCGCCCTCGGTGGCGTCGTCCTCCTCAGCGGCGGCGGCTTCGACCGGCTCGACCCGGCCGGCGCGGGCTTCGCGCTCGCCGCGGGCGCCATGTGGGCCACGTACATCGTCTTCAGTGCCCGTACCGGCCGGCGCTTCCCGCAGGCCGACGGCCTCGCGCTCGCGATGGCCTTCGGCGCCGTGCTCAGCCTGCCGTTCGGCATCGTGGAGGCGGGCGACCGGCTGCTCGTCCCGTCGACGATCGGGCTCGGACTGGCGGTGGCGCTGATGTCCTCCGTCCTGCCCTACACCCTCGAACTGCTGGCCCTGCGGCGGCTTCCGGCGCCCACCTTCGCCATCCTGATGAGCCTCGAACCGGCCATCGCCGCCACCGCCGGCTTCCTCGTCCTGCACCAGGCCCTCGGCCTGACGGACGCCCTCGCCATCGCGCTCGTCATCGCCGCGAGCATGGGCGCGGTGCGCACGCAGATGCCGAAGAAGGTCCCTGACCTGGTGTGATGCGGCCGGTCCCGGCTGGCCCGATCCCGTCGGTCTTTGGCCCGCGGCCGGTTTTCCGGCCGCGGGCCTTCGCGCAGGATGGGGTCATGGCCCTGGAGATGCGCGAACGCTGCGAACGCTGTGAGACGACCGCCCTGCCGGTCGACGCCCCCGCCCGGATCTGCTCCTACGAGTGCACCTTCTGCGTGCCGTGCGCCGACGCGATGCGGGACGTCTGCCCCAACTGCGGCGGAGAACTGGTCGCCAGGCCCCGCCGCGCCGCCTGAGGCCGTACGGAAGGCCCGGCGCGGGCGGCGCGGAGTCGCCGGAGCGGGCAGTGGGCGGTGCGCAGGCACCGGTGTGGGGTTGCGGGCGGCACGGAGTCGCCGGAGTGGGGCTGCGGGCGGCGTGGTGACGCCGGAGCGGGTGCGGTGTGGACCTCATCGGGGACCAGGGCACCCTCCTCAGGAACTAAAGCAAGCACGCTTGATTGTTTCTTCCCCGGCTGCCATGCTCCACACGCACGTCCGTGACCCGCCCGTCCCCGAGGGGAGCGCCCCGTGTCCGACCCCGCCGCCGTGCTCGACGACCTGCGTGCCGAGAGCGAGGAGGTCGACGCTCTCGTCAGGGACCTGGCGGCCGGCCAGTGGGCGGCGCCGACCCCGGCGCCGCGCTGGACGGTCGCCCACCAGATCGCCCACCTCGCCTGGACCGACGCGGCCGCGCTGCTCGCCGCGACCGACCCCGGGGCCTTCGCCGCCGAGGCGCGGAAGGCCCTCGCCGCGCCCGACCGCTTCGTCGACGACGGTGCCGAGGACGGCGCGGCCCTGCCGCCCGCCGAGCTCCTCGCCCGCTGGCGCGCGGGCCGCGAACGGCTCCACCGGGTGCTGCGGGAGGCCCCGCCCGGCACCCGGTTCCCCTGGTACGGGCCCCCCATGAGTGCCGTCTCGCTCGCGACCGCGCGGCTCATGGAGACCTGGGCGCACGGCCAGGACGTCGCCGACGCCCTGGGCGCCGTCCGCCGGCCGACGGCCCGGCTGCGGCACGTGGCCTGGATCGGACTGCGGGCCCGGGACTACGCGTACGCCGTCCGCGGGCTCACCCCGCCCGCCGAGCCCTTCCGGCTCGAACTCACCGTCCCCGACGGGGTGGCGGAGCCGGGCGCGGTGTGGACGTTCGGCCCCGAGGACGCGCCGCAGACGATCACCGGACCCGCCCTCGACCTCTGCCTCCTCGTCACCCAGCGGGCGCACCGCGCCGACACCGCCCTCGTCGCGCACGGCGCCGACGCCGAGGAGTGGCTGGGCATCGCCCAGGCGTTCGCGGGTCCGGCCGGGCAGGGACGGAAGCCGCGGGGGGACCGGTGACCACGCTCCGCATCGGCAACGCGTCCGGCTTCTACGGCGACCGCGCCGACGCCGTACGGGAGATGCTGACCGGCGGTGAACTCGACGTCCTCACCGGGGACTACCTGGCCGAGCTGACCATGCTCATCCTCGGCCGCGACCTCCTGAAGGACCCCGCGACCGGCTACGCGAAGACCTTCCTGCGCCAGATGGAGGAGGGCCTCGGCCTCGCCCACGAGCGCGGGGTGCGGATCGTCGCCAACGCGGGCGGCCTCAATCCGGCCGGGCTCGCCGCCGCCCTGCGCGAGCTCGCCGGACGGCTCGGCGTCCCGGCCCGGATCGCCCACGTCGAGGGCGACCGGCTTCCGCCGCGGGGTGGGGCGCTCGCCGCCAACGCCTACCTCGGCGGCGCCGGGATCGCCGCCTGCCTGGAGGCCGGCGCCGACGTCGTCGTGACCGGCCGGGTCACCGACGCCGCCCTCGTCACCGGGCCCGCGCAGTGGTTCTTCGGCTGGAGTCCGGAGGACGCCGACTGGCACGACAAGCTGGCCGGCGCCGTCGTCGCCGGGCACGTCCTGGAATGCGGCACCCAGGCCACCGGCGGCAACTACGCCTTCTTCACCGCCCACGGACCGGACACGCTCCGCCGCCCCGGCTTCCCGCTCGCCGAACTCCACGCCGACGGCAGCGCGGTGATCACCAAGCACCCCGGCACCGGCGGCGTCGTCGACACCGGCACCGTCACCGCCCAGCTGCTCTACGAGACCGCCGGCGCCCGCTACGCCGGGCCCGACGCGACCGCCCGCCTCGACACCGTACGGCTCACCCCGGAGGGCCCGGACCGGGTCCGGATCGACGGCGTGCGGGGCGAGGCGCCGCCCCCGACGCTCAAGGCCGGGCTCTGCCGGCTCGGCGGCTTCCGCAACGAGGTCGTGTTCGTGCTCACCGGCCTCGACATCGAGGCCAAGGCGGATCTGGTCCGCGCGCAGATCGCCGACGCACTCGGTGCGTCGGCGCCCGCCGAGGTGCGGTGGGAGCTGTCCCGCACCGACCGCGCGGACGCCGACACCGAGGAGACCGCGAGCGCCCTGCTGCGGCTCGTGGTCCGCGATCCCGGCCCCGAGAAGGTCGGCCGCGCCCTCACGGCGGCCGCGATCGAGCTGGCCCTCGCCAGCTACCCCGGTTTCCACGTCACCGCACCGCCCGGGAAGGGCGCCCCGTACGGGGTCTTCGAGACCGTGCACGTGCCCGCCGCCGAGGTCGAGCACCTCGCCGTCCTGCCCGACGGGACCCGGCTGGCCCTCCCCGCGCCGAAGGAGACCCGGGTACCGGAACCCGTACCGGAGCCGGCGCTCCCCGCGCCGCCGCCCGGGGGACGCACGCGCCGGGCCCCGCTGGGGCGCGTCGCCGGTGCCCGCAGCGGCGACAAGGGCGGCGACGCGAACGTCGGCGTCTGGGTGCGGACGGAGGCCGAGTGGCGCTGGCTCGTGCACACCCTCACCGTCGACCGCTTCCGCGCGCTGCTCCCGGAGACCCGCGACCTCCCCGTGGAGCGGCACGTGCTGCCGAACCTGCGGGCGGTCAACTTCACCGTCACCGGGATCCTCGGCGAGGGCGTCGCCTCGCAGGCCCGTTTCGACCCCCAGGCCAAGGCCCTCGGCGAGTGGCTCCGCTCCCGCCACGTGGACGTGCCGGAGGAATTCCTGGTGGACCGACTGGAGGAACAGCAATGACCGTCCTGGCCTCCGCCCTCGACACCGGCGGACCCGAGTACGCGGCGCACCGCGCCGCCATGCTGGAGAAGCTCGCCGCCCTCGACGCCGAGCACGCCAAGGCGCTGGCCGGCGGCGGCGAGAAGTACACCGCCCGGCACCGGGCGCGCGGCAAGCTCCTCGCACGCGAGCGCATCGAGCTGCTCGTCGACCCCGACACCCCGTTCCTGGAGCTGTCGCCGCTCGCCGCCTGGGGCGGCGACCACCCCGTGGGGGCCTCGCTCGTCACCGGCATCGGCGTCGTCGAGGGCGTCGAGTGCCTGATCACCGCCAACGACCCCACCGTGCGCGGCGGCGCCTCAAACCCGTGGACGCTGAAGAAGGCGCTGCGGGCCAACGAGATCGCGTTCGCCAACCGGCTCCCCGTCATCTCGCTCGTCGAGTCCGGCGGCGCCGACCTGCCCTCCCAGAAGGAGATCTTCATCCCCGGCGGGGCGCTCTTCCGCGACCTGACGCGGCTGTCCGCCGCCGGCATCCCGACGATCGCCGTCGTCTTCGGCAACTCGACGGCCGGCGGCGCGTACGTCCCCGGCATGTCCGACCACACCGTGATGATCAAGGAGCGCTCGAAGGTCTTCCTGGGCGGCCCGCCCCTGGTGAAGATGGCGACCGGCGAGGAGAGCGACGACGAGTCCCTCGGCGGCGCCGAGATGCACGCGCGCACCAGCGGGCTCGCCGACCACTACGCCGTCGACGAGCCGGACGCCCTGCGCCAGGCCCGCCGGATCGTGGCCCGGCTCCACCACCGCAAGCACCACGCGGACCCGGATCCGGTCGCCGTCGAGCCGCCGAAGTACGCCGAGGAGGAGCTCCTCGGGATCGTGCCCGGCGACCTCAAGACGCCGTTCGACCCGCGCGAGGTGATCGCCCGCATCGTCGACGGCTCGGACTTCGACGAGTTCAAGCCGCTGTACGGACCGAGCCTGGTGACCGGCTGGGCCGCGCTGCACGGCTACCCGGTCGGCATCCTCGCCAACGCCCAGGGCGTCCTCTTCTCCGCCGAGTCGCAGAAGGCCGCCCAGTTCATCCAGCTCGCCAACCAGCGCGACATCCCGCTGCTCTTCCTGCACAACACCACCGGCTACATGGTCGGCAGGGAGTACGAGCAGGGCGGCATCATCAAGCACGGCGCGATGATGATCAACGCGGTGTCCAACTCCAAGGTCCCGCACCTCTCCGTCCTCATGGGCGCCTCCTACGGCGCCGGGCACTACGGCATGTGCGGCCGGGCCTACGACCCGCGCTTCCTCTTCGCCTGGCCGAGCGCCAAGTCGGCCGTCATGGGACCGCAGCAGCTCGCCGGCGTGCTCTCCCTGGTGGCCCGCGCGTCGGCGGCCGCGAAGGGGCAGCCGTACGACGACGAGGCCGACGCGGGCCTGCGCGCCCTGGTGGAGGCGCAGATCGAGTCGGAGTCGCTGCCGATGTTCCTCTCCGGGCGGCTCTACGACGACGGGGTCATCGACCCGCGCGACACCCGCACGGTCCTCGGGCTCTGCCTGTCCGCGATCCACACGGCACCGGTCGAGGGCGCGCGCGGCGGCTTCGGCGTCTTCCGAATGTGAGGCCCCCTCTCATGACCGAACTCATCACGTCCGTCCTCGTGGCGAACCGGGGCGAGATCGCCTGCCGGATCTTCCGTACCTGCCGCGACCTCGGCATCGCGACGGTCGCCGTCCACTCCGACGCGGACGCCGACGCCCTGCACGTGCGGGAGGCGGACGCGGCCGTGCGGCTGCCCGGCGCGACGCCCGCGGAGACGTATCTGCGCGGCGACCTGGTGGTGCGGGCCGCGCTCGCCGCGGGCGCGGACGCCGTGCACCCCGGCTACGGGTTCCTGTCCGAGAACGAGGAGTTCGCGCGGGCCGTGACCGAGGCCGGCCTGGTGTGGATCGGGCCGCCGCCGGCCGCGATCGCGGCGATGGCGTCGAAGACCCGCGCCAAGGAACTCCTCGGCGTGGCCCCGCTCGCCGCCGCCGACGTCACCGGGGACGACCTGCCCGTCCTCGTGAAGGCGGCGGCCGGCGGCGGTGGACGCGGCATGCGCGTCGTCCGCGAACTGAGCGCACTGGAGACGGAGTTGGCGGCCGCCTCGGCCGAGGCCCTGAGCGCCTTCGGCGACGGCGAGGTGTTCGTCGAGCCGTACGTCGAGAACGGCCGGCACGTCGAGGTGCAGATCCTCGCCGACACGCACGGCACCGTGTGGACCCTCGGCACCCGCGACTGCTCCCTCCAGCGCCGCCACCAGAAGGTGATCGAGGAGGCCCCGGCACCGGGACTGCCCGCCGCGCTCGTCGAGGAGCTCTACGAGCGCTCGGCGGCGGCCGCGAAGGCCGTCGGCTACGTCGGCGCGGGCACGGTCGAGTTCCTGGTCGCCGGCGGCCGGGCGCACTTCCTGGAGATGAACACCCGCCTCCAGGTCGAGCACCCGGTCACCGAGGAGGTCCACGGCGTCGACCTCGTCGCCCTCCAGATCGCCGTCGCCGAGGGCGCCCCGCTGCCCGGCGAGCCTCCCGCGCCCCGCGGCCACGCCATCGAGGCGCGGCTCTACGCGGAGGACCCGGCGAGCGGCTGGACCCCGCAGACGGGCCTGCTGCACACGCTCGACATCCCCACCGGACCCGGGCTGCGCGTCGACACCGGCTACGTCTCCGGCGACACCGTCGGCGTCCACTACGACGCGATGCTCGCCAAGATCGTCGTCCACGCGCCCAGCCGCGCCGCGGCCGCCCGCACCCTCGCCCGCGCCCTGGAACGAGCCCGCCTGCACGGCCCCGCCACCAACCGCGACCTCCTCGTCGCCTCCCTCCGGCACCCCGACTTCACCGCCCCCGAGCGGCTGGGCACCGGCTTCTACGAGCGGCACCTGGCGGTGCTGACCGAGCCGCCCGCCGACGGGGCACCGGCCGCCGTGGCGGCGGCCCTCGCCGAGGCGGCCCGGGGGGCGAGCCGCTTCGGCGGCGGCTGGCGCAACCTCCGCTCGCAGGACGAGGTGAAGGTCTACGGCCCCCACGAGGTGCGTTACCGCCCCACCCGGGAGGGCGGCTACGAGGTGACGAGCCCGCCCGGCATCCGCGCGGTCGTGGTCACGCCCGACCGCGTACGCCTCGACGTCGGCGGCGTCGTACGGGACTTCGAGGTGGCGCGGCACGGGGACACCGCGTACGTGGGCCGCCACCGCCTCGCCGTGGCCCCCCGCTTCGCCGACCCGCGCGAACAGACCGCCCCCGGCTCCCTGCTCGCCCCCATGCCCGGCACCGTGGTCCGGGTCGCCGAGGGCCTCGCCGTCGGCGACCCGGTCGAGGCCGGGCAGCCGCTGCTCTGGCTGGAGGCCATGAAGATGGAGCACCGCGTCGTCGCCCCCGCCTCCGGCACGCTCACCGCGCTCCACGCCGCCCCCGGCCGCCAGGTCGAGGTCGGCACCCTGCTCGCCGTCGTGCAGACCGCTGTCGAACAGCCCGCCGTACCGACCGAAGCCCAGGAGGAAGACCCCGCATGAGCACTCTCCTCGAGTCCACGGAACACACCGCCCTCCGCGCCGCCGTCTCCGCCCTGGGCCACCGGCACGGCCCCGGCTTCGACCGGGCCGCGCTGTGGGCCGAGGCCGGGAAACTGGGCTACCTCGGCGTGAACCTGCCCGAGGAGTACGGCGGCGGGGGCGGCGGCATGGCCGAGCTGTCCATCGTCCTGGAGGAGGCCGGCGCGGCCGGCGCACCGCTCCTGATGATGGTGGTGTCCCCGGCGATCTGCGGCACGGTCATCGCCCGCTTCGGCACCGAGGAGCAGAAGCGGGCCTGGCTCCCCGGCCTGGCCGACGGCAGCCGCACCATGGCCTTCGGCATCACCGAGCCCGACGCCGGCTCCAACTCCCACCGCATCACCACCACCGCCGCCCGCACCGAGCAGGGCTGGGTCCTGAACGGGCGCAAGGTCTTCGTCTCCGGCGTCGACATCGCCGACGCGACCCTCGTCGTGGGCCGCACCTCCGACGCCCGCACCGGCAACCTCAAGGCGTGTCTGTTCATCGTCCCGCGCGACACCCCCGGCTTCGGACGCCGCCAGATCGACATGGAACTCGCCGCCGACGAGAAGCAGTTCGAACTGACCCTCGACGACGTGCACCTGCCCGCCGACGCCCTCGTCGGCGACGAGGACGCCGGCCTGCTCCAGCTCTTCGCCGGCCTCAACCCCGAGCGCATCATGACCGCCGCCTTCGCCATCGGCATGGGCCGCTACGCCCTCGCCCAGGCGGTGACGTACGCGAAGGAGCGCCAGGTCTGGAAGACCCCCATCGGCGCCCACCAGGCCATCGCGCACCCGCTCGCCCAGGCCCACATCGAACTCGAACTGGCCCGCCTGATGATGCAGAAGGCCGCCGCCCTCTACGACGCGGGGGACGACCTGGCGGCGGGCGAGGCCGCCAACATGGCCAAGTACGCCGCCGCCGAGGCCTGCGTCCGCGCCGTCGACCAGGCCGTCCACACCCTCGGCGGCAACGGCCTCACCCGCGAGTTCGGCCTCGCCCGCCTGATCACGGCGGCCCGCGTGGCCCGCATCGCCCCGGTCAGCCGCGAGATGATCCTGAACTACGTGTCGATCCACACCCTGGGGCTGCCGAAGTCGTACTGAGCCGGGTGGGCGCGCGGGTTCAGCCCAGGGGCGCCCCGGTCAGGGTGACGAGGTTGCGGAAGATCTCGACGTCGTGCTGACGGGCGGTGACCAGCACGCGCCGGCGCCCGGCCGCGTCGACGGCGTGACGGCGGGCGTGGATCCGGCAGGGCGCGTCGAGTTCGGCGTACCGGACGAAGGTGGTGTCCATGCCGACGACCAGGCTGGACAGGGGCGCGGTGACGGTCTGCGCCGCCTGACGGCTGGCCTCCAGCAGCAGCATGCCGGGGGCGTGGTCGACCGGGTGGTCGAAGAGGATGGGGTGGGTGGTGTCCACCCTGAGTAACCACCGGTGCGGCCGGCCGGCGGGGGAGAGGACGACGTCCGCGGCATGGGCGCGTCCGACGGAGGGGGCCGGCACCGGGGGCGCGGGCGGCAGCGCGCGGGCGTTGGCCAGCCCGATGTCGGCGTACCGTCCGCGCAGGCGCTCGTAGACGGCGCGGTCCTGGATGGCGAACCGGGTGCTGCTGGAGGCGAACAGCCGGCCCTCCCGGTACCCGAGCGCCGTCAGCAGCATGGACGCCGCCCTTCCCCGGCGGTACTTCACTTCCGTGCACGTGATGTGCAGCTCCACCTCGGTCTCCCGCTCGGCCGCTAACAGCGCCTCCGGGGCCAGCTCCCAGCGGAAGTCGTGCCACAGCAGCTGGTGGCCGAGCGGTATCCCGTACCCCACGTGCGAGATCAGCGGGAGCGTCTGCCGCACCGTCTCGCCGAGCAGCATCGGATCGTGCATCCCGTGCCGGGTGGCGTAGAAGTCGTGTGATGCGGGCCAGTGGGCCCGTACGACGAAGGCGTGGTCCCCCGTCCGCCGCCAGTCCGTGAGCAGGACCTCGTCCGGATTCGTCTTGTGCGTGTGCCCCTGCGTGACGGGGGTCGCGTCCCCGTGCTTCACGTCGACTCTGTGCTCAAGGTGCAGTTGTGACATGCCAGTTCTCCCCCTACTGACTCAACTGATGTGCCCTGACTGGCCATTGGCCGCCGCCGAATTTAACATAGTGGTGATTCTTTTTTTCATGACGGAAAGGTGAACGGATGAGCCGGGTCATGCAGGAGCGAGCGGTGCGAACGAGGGAGGTGCTCCTGCGTGCGGCGGCGGCGGTCTTCGACGAGGTCGGCTACCCGGGGGCGAGCATCACCAAGATCATCGACCGGGCCGGGGTGACGACCGGCGCGGTCTACTTCCACTTCCGCTCCAAGGAGGGCCTGGCCCGCGCCGTGATCCGGGAGCAGGCCGCCGATCTGGACTTCCCCGAGGGCGAGGCGGGCCTGCAGCGGCTCCTCGACCTGACCCTGTACCTGGCCGAACGGCTGCAGCACGACACCCTGCTGCGGGCCGGCGTCCGCCTCGCGGTGGAGCAGAGCGAGGCGGGGCTGCAGGAGTACTCGATCTACGAGTGGTGGGCCGACCGCTTCGCCCAGGACCTCGCGGCGGCCCGGGACCGGGACGAACTCCTTCCGGAGGCCGACGCCACGGTGTTCGCCACGACGCTGGTGGCCGCCTTCACCGGCTCGCAGATCATGTCGCGGCTCGCCACCGGCCGGGCCGACCTGCCCCAGCGCATCACGAACGTGTGGCGGTGCCTGCTGCCGGGGCTCGCTCCGGCCGACGTCATCGCGGGTCTGGAGTTCGCCGGCGGCGGCGGGGGCGCGCGATGACGACCGTCCTGCTGACCGGGGCCACCGGCTTCATCGGCTCCAAGGTGCTGGGCCGGCTCCTCGAGGCGGGCCGCGCGGGCCGCGAGGTCGAGGTCGTGGTGGCAGGACGCTCGGCGAACGTCCCCGGAGTGGACTGCCGACCTGCCGACCTCGCCGATCCGGCGTCGCTGCGCGGCCTCGCCCGGGACGTGGACGTTCTCGTGCACATGGCCGCCCTGGTCGTGGGCGACGAGGCCGCCTGCTCGGCGGTCAACCACCGCGGCACCGAGGCGCTCGTCGCCGAGGCCGGGCGGGCCGGTGTGCGCCGCATCGTCCAGCTGTCCACGGCGGCCGTCTACGGCGCGGGCCCACACCGCGGCATCACCGAGAACGAGGTCGTGCCCGCGCCGCTGTCCCCGGCCAGCCGGTCCCGCCTGGCGGGGGAGGCGGCGGTGCTGGCCGCGGGCGGCACGGTGCTGCGGCCCGGGCTGGTCACCGGAGCCGGCGACCGGTGGGTGGTGCCCACCCTCGCCGACCTGCTCACCCTGCTGCCCGCCCGCTGGGACGGCGGCCGCGGGCTGCTGTCCATGGTCGACGTGCACGACCTCGCCCGGCTCGTCGTGGCGCTCGTCCTGGCCCCGGACCCGGTGCCCACGGGCGTTCACCACGCCAGCCACCCCACGCCGGTGCGCAACGCGGACCTGATGGCCAGGCTGTCCGAGCTCGACGTCCTGCCGGCCGTGCCGGCGGACTGGTCGTGGCAGGAGTGCCTGGAGCGGCTCCGTGAGGGTCCCGGCGGTGTGAGCGAACGCCAGTTCGCGCTGCTGGCCGGCGACCACTGGTACCGCAGCGACGGGATCTGGATCGCGGCCCGTGCCACCGCGGGCCCGGGACCGCTGGCCCGCCTCGCGGCGGCGGCGCCGTGGTACCGCGCCTACCTGCGGCGACGGGCCGAGGCCGGCCGCGCGGCGGCGTGACGGAACGGACCTGGGGCAACCTGCCAAAGCCGTCACCGTGAACGGAGGATGAAGAAGGGTCCGCCGACCTCCCGGGTACGGTCGAGGCGTTGTGACGGGAGCCGGCCATAGGAGTGCGGGAGGAGCTGTGCAGCTCGTACGAAGTGCCGGGGACGCCCGGCCGGCCGGATCCGCCGCCCCGCCCCGGGACGCGCGGCCGTGGTGAGGCAGGTCCGGGCCCGGCTGACCCGCTCGGCCCTGATCACCGCCGCCGCCGGTGAGTTCGCCCGGCTCGGCTACGCCGGCGCCACCGTGGCGCGCATCAGCACCGCGGCGGGTGTGACCTCGGGCGCGCTGACCTTCCACTTCGTGTCCAAGGAAGACCTGGCCCGGGCGGTGGCCGACGTCGGCGTCGAGGCGGTCCGCTCCGCGGTGGGCGAGGTGGAGCGGCTGGCCGCCCCGGGTCTGGCCGCGGCCGAGCGTCTCACCCAGGTCCTCGCCGTCCTCCTGGAACAGGACGTGCACGTCCGGGCGACCGTACGCCTCCTGGACGAGTGTCCCGACGAGTGCCCCGAGGCGTGCGAGGCCTGGCGGGCGGCCTGGCGTCCGGCCCTCGACCACGCCCTGGACCGGGCCCGGGCGGGCGGAGCGGACGACGCGGTCGTGACCGACGTCCAGCTGCTGATCTCCTACCTGCTGGCCGGTGCCGGGGCACGGATCCGGGCCGGCCGATCGGTGGCGACGGTCCGGCACGACCTGGGCCGCCTGTGGCGGCGGTTCGCGGCCGGCCTCCCCGCCTGACGCCGCGCCGGTCCGACTCTTTCCGGCCCCGATCCGGCCCCGGTCCGGCCTCGGACCCTCACTGATCCGGCACCCGTCCGGCCTCGACCGCGCGGGGGACCAGGCCCCGTTCCGGCCCCGGTCCCGTACGGACCCGGCGCCGCTCCGGACCCGATTCCGTCCTGGTCCGTGCGTCACCGAACCCGCGTCCGGAGGGCGCGTGGGCGCTCGTCCCTGCCCCGGACGCGGCCTCGGCGCACCCGATCGACGGCCTGCCCTGCGAGTTGGCGAAGTCGAGGCCGAAAACGCCTCCCTCAGAAGAAAATAGTGCTCATTCTCTTTATTCTGATGCGCAGCCCACACGGAGCTGCCGCACCGAGAAAGGGAGAAGGCATGAGGGGGACAGCCGGATCCGGAGAATCGGATTCCGTCAGCCGGTTCACTGACCAGCTCTTCGGACACCTGCGCAGGATCGACCAACGCAGATGGGCCCACGCCTATGTGCTGGGTCTGCTCACCACGCCGGGAAAGAAGTCGATGCGCCGCCTGGCCGAGGCCGCGAGCGACTCGCCGACGGCGTCGCAGGCGCTGCACCAGTTCATCAACGAGAGCCCCTGGGACTGGACGCCGGTGTGCGACCGATTACGGCACTGGACCGAGGGCCGGGTGCGGCCCCGCGCCTGGACGGTCGCCCCGGTCGTCGTGCCCAAGCGGGGAGAGAAGTCCTGCGGTGTGCACCGGCGGTTCGTGCCGCACACCGGCCGCACCGTCAACTGCCAGGTGGGCACCGCCCTGTTCCTGTCGACCGACGAGGGCGACTTCCCGGTCGGCTGGAACCTCCTGCTGCCCGAGCCGTGGGTGCGGGGTGACCTGCGGGAGCGGGCCCGCGTCCCCGACGGGGCCGTGGCCCGGCCCGAGACGCACGTCCTGAGGCTGATCGAGCTGCTGACGCGGCCCTCGCGGCACGAGCCGGTCCCCGTCGTCGTCGACGTCGACGGCTACCTGGACGTGCGCCCACTGCTGCAGGGCCTGATCCGGGGTCGTCACGACTTCGTCGTCGCCGTCCCCGACGGCCTGCCGCTCGCCCCCTTCACCGCCGCCCGGCCCGTCCGCGCCCAGCCGAGGCCCGCGGCCCGCTTGCTGGCCGGCCCGGGCGGGCCGGAGCGGGCGGTGCGGGGCCCGGTCCGCCATCAGCTGGTGCAGCTGCCCTTCACACCGGGCGAGCAGCGGCCGCAGCCGTTCCGGCTGTTCGCGGGACCCGGCACCCGTGCCAACGGGCTCGGGCGGCTGTGGCTCACCAACATGGTGGACCGCACGGTCGGGGAACTCACGCGGTACGCGGAACGGACCGCGGGAGTCGGCGAGACCGTCGACCAGCTCGAGCGGCGCTTCGGTCTGAAGGACTTCGAGGGCCGTTCCTTCCCCGGCTGGCACCACCACATGACGCTCGTCTCGGCGGCCTTCGCCTACAGCCGGCTCGCGGCCGGCCCCGAGGCGTACGGCGCCCTCACGGTGCCCGGGGACTGGGCGCGGGAGGACGACTTCGGCCGGAGCGTGCACCTGCTCTCCGCGTAGCGGGCTCAGCAGATGAGGGGCCCGTGACCACCACCCCGGTGTGTCACGGGCCCCTCGTCCTGCTCGGGTCAGCCGAGCACCCCGGTCAGGGCCGTGGCGCGCGACGCGGCGGGGGAGCCGCCGGCGTCGTCGTCCGCCGCGGACGCGGTCCGGGTGCCGTACCGCAGGAAGTGCCGCACCCCGTCCGCGCACCGCAGCTGCCCCTTGACCAGGACCATGCCGTACACCCGGTCCCCGTCCTCGCGCCAGCACACCAGCGGGATGCGGTACGTGTCGCCCTCGGGCGTCGCGAAGACGGCCTCGTAGCCGGCCGCGTCCAGCAGGCTCACGCGTCCTCGCCCTTCGGCTCGGTGGCGAACAGGTGCCCGTAGTCGGTGATGCCGAAGGCGGTGTCGGCGGCGCCGGCCAGGTGCAGGGCGTGCCACATGATCACCTGGTTGGCGGTGACCACGTGGAATCCGAGCTCGGCCTCCAGGGGCTTGATGGTGCCCACGGCCCGGATCCCGTTGCCGGCGACGAGCACGGCGTCCGGACGGTGCGCGGCGACCGTGGTGCGGATCCACGCCGACAGGTTGTCCGGTGTGATGGCCTTCTGGTTCGACGGCAGTCCGCACGGTCCGTGGTGGACGACCTCGAACCCGAACTCGCGGAAGTAGTCGGCGCCCTGGCCCGAGAGCCGGTCGTCGAACCACGGGGGGTTGACCACCGCGATCCGACGCGCGCCCAGCGCATCGAACGCCGCCCGGGCGGCCTTCGTGGTGCCGGTGATCGGCAGGTCACGGGTGACGGGTCGCAGCCGCTCGTACAGCTCCCGCTCGCCCTGCGCCTTCAGCACGTAGCTGGAGGAGGTGAAGCCGAGGGTGAGCGCGTGCAGCGGGGACGCGGCGAGCAGCTCCACGGCCTGGTCGAGGTAGGGCGGCTCGACGAAGGCGCGCACGGGGTCGTGCGGGATCTTCTCGTCCATCTCGCCGCCCGCGCGCATCGCGGCGAAGTGGATGCGCGAGCCGTGGACGGACACGGAGGAGGGGGCGATGGCCTGCAGTTCGGCCTCCGGGCCGACGTCGGCGTGCGGCACGACGACGCCGATCCTGGTCGAGGCGTCCCAACCGTCGGTCGGAGAGGTGGCGTTGGACATGGGTGTGTCTCCTACCGCACGGAGGCGGACTCGTCGGCCAGGCTGCCGCCGCGGACGGTTCCGTTGCCGTCCGCGTCGAGGAACCCGGGGTGCTTGCTGCGCATCGAGGACATGACGAACTCGTAGGGGAGGTCGTCGAAGGCGCCGTGGTCGGTGAGGAACTCCATGGAGCCGCCGCCCTCGGCGTAGGGGTGGTAGAGGCTGTCGCTGACGCCGTCGAACTCCAGGGCCTCCATGCCGTACAGCTTGCACAGCATCTTGTTGAACACCGGGGTGGCCTTGACCCACCGGCCGTTCAGATAGACCTGGGCGAGGCCGTGGAAGAACACGTCGCCGCCGATGTGCTGCAGCAGACGCGGCGAGGCGAGGTGGTTGCGCACGTCGCCGTAGACGAGCCGGGAGGGGATGCCGAGGGCGCGCGCACAGGCCGCGTACAGCGCGGACTTGTGCAGGCAGAAGCCCTCCTTGGTGGTGGCGGTGTGCGAGGCCTTGAAGCCCTCCCGGGAGAGGGGGGCGCCGTAGACCTCGTAGAAGACGTCGTCGCGCACCGCGTAGTACAGCTCGATGGCGTTGGTCGTCCGGTCCGCGCCGCGGTCCTTGACGGCGTGGTCGATGAAGGCCTGCACCGCGTCGGTCTCGTAGTCGAGGAACTCGGTGGGCCGGGTGAGTCGTTCCAGCTGGTCGGTCATGTGGGTGTCCTGTCGGTCGAGGGCTCGGCCGGCGGCCGGTCGGTCAGAGACCGAGGAGCGTGGCGATGCGGTTGCGCTGGATCTCGGAGGTGCCCGAGTAGATCGTTCCGGCGATCGAGTTGCGCAGGTCGCGCTCGATGCCGTGCTCGGTGAGCACGCCGCGGCCGCCGTGGATCTGCACCGCGTCCAGCGCGGTCTGCACGTTGGCCTCGGACACGATCGTCTTCGTGGCCGCCAGGTCGAGTGCGGCGTCCTGACCCGCCTCGACCTTCGCGCCGGTGTCGGCGAGCCACTTGCGGGCCGTCTCGACCCGCATCTTCATGTCGGCGATCTTGTGGGAGACGGCCTGGTAGGAGCCGATGGGCTGCCCGAACTGGTGGCGCTCGCGGGCGAACGCGATGGTCTGCTCCAGACGCCTGGTCATCTCGCCCAGCGTGATGGAGAAGCCGAAGAGCACCTCGCGCTTCATCACGTGGTCGAGGACGAGGAAGCCGGTGCCTTCCTGCCCGACCCGCTGACGGACGGGAACGCGCAGCTCGTCGAAGGAGAGCGTGCCGACCGGGCTGGTGCGCAGCCCGATCTTGTCCATCGCGGGGCCCGCGGTCAGGCCGGGCGTGCCGGCTTCGACGAGCAGGGTGGTGAGGCCGAAGGGCCCCGGCTTGCCGGTGCGTACGTACAGCAGGAACAGGTCGGCGACGGGGGCGTTCGTGATGAACATCTTGCCGCCGCTGACCACGTAGTGGTCGCCGTCGCGGCGGGCGACGGCGGACAGGTTCAGCGCGTCCGATCCGCCGGACTCCTCCGTGATCGCGTGCGCGGTGATCGCCTCGCCGGACATGATCCTCGGCAGGTACCGCTCCTTCAGCTCCTGGCTGCCGAAGCGCTGCAGCGGCACGCCCACGGAGACGATCTGGGTGGAGGCGGAGAAGGACAGGCCGGCGTCGTGGGAGACGTAGCCCAGGCCCTCCAGCGCGCGCATGGTCGCCGTCACGCCGTGACCGGCGCCTCCGAACTCCGGTGCGAAGTGGGTGCGCAGGAGACCGGTCTCCTGCAGGACCTTCCACTTGTCGTGCGGGAAGGCGCCCGTCGCGTCCAGCTCGCGGGTGTCCGCGTTGAGCTGCTGGGCCCACGGGGCGGTGAGGGTGAAGAGGTCGTCGGTCAAGGCGGGTCCTAGGTCGGCAGTGGTCGGGTGACGGGCCCGGGTCCGGGCCGGCCCGCGGCGGGGGGAGGGAAGGCGGGCCGGCCCGGACCGGGCGGCTCAGTACTGCGAGAAGCCGTCCTCGGACAGGGTGTGCCTCTCGTTGCCGACGATCGGCGGGTTGAAGATCGACACCAGGTGCAGGTCCTCGTAGTCGGAGGCGACGAGGTAGTGCGGGTCGTGCTTGTCGAGGACGTAGATGGTGCCCGGCAGGATCTTGTGACGGGTGCCGTCCTTCTCCACGACCTCGCCGGAACCGCCGATGCAGTAGCAGGCCTCCAGGTGGTTGCGGTACTGGAGGGCGCTGGTGGTGCCCTGGCGCACGATCGTGTCGCAGACCGCGAAGCCCATGCCGTCGGACTCGGTCAGCAGCCGGGTGCTCAGGCCGTTGCCCCACTCGACGGGAGCGACGTCATCGAGGCTGCGAGTGAACATGTCCGGTTCTCCTTGGGTTGATGAGGGGTGTTCGGTGCTCGGTGGTGCTCGGTGGTGCTCGGTGGTGCCGGGTGCCTCGGCGCCGGGTGCGGCGGAGGTCAGGCGGCGTGGGCCGGGGCGTGCGCCTCGACGAGGGCCGTGATGGAGTCGAGGGTGCGGAAGTC
The DNA here is from genome assembly GCF_043202995.1 of Streptomyces sp. NPDC048018. Lineage (NCBI taxonomy): Bacteria > Bacillati > Actinomycetota > Actinomycetes > Kitasatosporales > Streptomycetaceae > Streptomyces > Streptomyces sp. NPDC048018. The sequence continues at coordinate 603,539 of NZ_JBIDBK010000004.1, read as the reverse complement.
GTCCGGCGTGAACTCGATGTCCTCGACGGGTATGTCGAAGGCCTGGGTGAGGTGCGAGAGCAGGCGCACCAGGCCGAGGCTGTCGATGACGCCGGAGTCGATCAGGTCGTAGTCCCCGGTCAGGTCCGAGGTGTCCTCCCCGGCGAGGAACTGGGCCACGACGTAGGCGCGGATCTCACCGGCGATGTCCGTGGTGCTCATGCGTCGATCTCCTTCATACGGTTCTGCTTGATGAGGTTTCGGTCGGGCTTGCCGGTCGAAGTGCGGGGCAGCGGCGTGTCGGTGAGGTGCACCGAGGCCGGTATGGCGTGACGGGGCAGGTGCCGGCCCGAGTGGGTGCGCAGGCGCAGGCTGGTGAGTCCGGTGCCCGGACGGCGGGTGACGTGGGCGTGCAGCCGGACACCGGCCTCCGGGTCGGGCAGCGGTACGACGACGGCCTCGGCGACGTCGGGGTGGGCCGCGAGCACGCTCTCGACCTCCTGGAGGTTCGTGCGCACCCCCCTGACCTTCACGTGCCAGTCCGCGCGGCCTTCGAGGACGTACAGGCCGTCGGCGTCGCGCGAGACGATGTCGCCGGTGCGGTAGAAGTCGCGGCCGTCGAGGCGGGTGAACGCGGTCTCGTTCAGCTCCCGGCGCAGGTAGCCGCCGGTCTGGAACGGCGTGGCCACCAGCAGCTCGCCGGTGCCCGGCCCCTCCACCCGCCGCCCGTCCGCGTCCAGGACGAGGGCTTCGGTGCCGCGGACGGGGCGGCCGATGGGCATCGGCCCGGTCGCCGCGGGGTCGACGCGGTGGAGGAAGGAGTCGTTGGTCTCCGTGCAGCCGAACACGTTGTGGAAGGCGGCGCCGGGGAACGCGGACGCGATCGGGGCCAGCAGGTCGGCGGGCAGCCGGTCCCCGGTGAAGACGGCGTGGCGCACGGTGTCGAAGGTGTCGCCGCCGGCCTCGCCGCGGCCCGCACGGCCCTCCAGGAGCAGCCTGTACATCATCGGCACGCCCTGGACGAAGGTGAGCCGGTGTTCGGCGGCGAGCGCGGCCAGGTGCCCGGCGTCGGCGGCCCGCTCCTTGTCCACCAGCACCACGGACGCGCCGAGGCGCAGGAAGGTCCAGATGTCGAGGAGGGCGAGGTCGAAGTTGAGGGGCGCGTACGACAGCGCCGTCTCGCCCGGCGTCAGGGCGAACTCCTCGACGGCCCAGTCGGCGAAGGCGTCGAACCCGGCGGCCTCGATCGGGACGATCTTGGGGGTGCCGGTCGAGCCGGACGTGGTCAGCAGCAGACGCGTCCGCTCCGGATCCGGCGTGGCGAATCCCGCGGCCTCGTCCTCGTCGGGCGCCACGGGCGTCGCGTCGAGGACGCCCTCGGCGTCGACGGCCAGCAGGTGGCGGACCCGGGCCTGGCGGGCGAGCCGATCGAGGGCGGCGCTGCCCAGGTCGGGGGAGGGGGCCAGCGCGATGTGGCCCTCGTGGCAGACGGCGAGCAGCAGGGCGATGGTCTGCGGCGTCTTGTGCGCCGGCACACACACGGTGCTGCCCGCCGGCAGGCCGAGGTGGTGCAGTCGGCCGCGCAGGTCCTGCGTCAGCTCGTGGAGTCGGCCGTAGGTGACGGCCTGATCGTGGAAGTGGAGCGCGATGCTGTGGGGCCGGTGGTGACCGTGGACGGCGACGGTCTCGGCCAAGCGGGGCGATGGCACGGCGGATTCCTTGCGGTCGGCTCAGCCGCGACGAGAAGAGTCGCTCGGCTGTTCGAATCGTGCGGTGTCGAGCACGAAGGTATCCGGACAACTGCATGCTTGGTCAAGCACTTACTTGGCGAAGTCGGCGTGACGCAACCCACTCAGTTTTGCTTGATCAAGCAAGGATCTGTGATGCGGAATCCGCCGCGGCGCCCCCTCTGCGCCGCGACGCGGTGCGGCCGTCCGTAACCGGAATGTCACCGGTGTCGGACGGCCGCACCGCGTCGCGGGGCCGTGCTCTGGGGTCTGTGGGTGTGTCGTGCCGTGCGGTCGGGTCGCGAGAGGGGGGCCGTCAGTCCTGCGGCGTGCGCAGCGCCCGGACCGTGGGGCCGAGCAGGGGATCGGCGGCGAAGGTGTTCAGCGCCGACGACAGCACTTCCGCGTAGGTGGCGCGCGCGGCCTCGTAACGCTGCCGGCCCTCGTCCGTGATGACCGCGTAGACGCCCCGCTTGTCCGAGGGGCAGAGGTCCTTGAAGGCGAAGCCCGCCGACTCCAGCCGGCCCACCAGGCGCGTCACCGACGACTGGGTGAGGCCCACCTTGTCGGCCAGGTCCTGCATGCGCAGCTCGCTCGTGTCGGAGCGGTGCAGGTATTCGAGGGAGCGGAACTCCGACAGGCCGATCGCGTGCCGGCGCTGCAGTGCCACCGTCAGCTCGCGTTCCACGTGCGCATGGAGGGCGAGGACGCGGTTCCACACGGCGTGATCGGAGTTGCGCTGGGCTGCGAGGGGTGGAGTTGCCATAGATGCGTCCTCACGGGAGTGGCTGTTTGACAGCAGAGTACATGCTCATGCAAGCTCCTGCCGTTTCCCCGATTGCACCCCAGGGAGTAATCGGCCACCATGTTTTTGCATGCACAAGCAATGAAGCGAAGGGACCCCCCTCATGCAGTGGCTCTACCTCGCCATCGCCGTCGTCTTCGAGATCGGCGTCGCACTCGCGGCCGGCAAGGCCGAAGGCTTCAAGAACCGGAAGTGGACCGCCGTGACCCTGGTCAGCGGCGCCCTGGGCACCTACTTCCTCAGCCGGGCCCTGCTGACGTTCAACGTCGGGGTCGGCTACGCCCTGTGGACCTCGGTCTCCGGCGTCGGCATCACGCTCCTCGGTGCCCTGCTCTTCGGTCAGAAGCTCAACTGGAGCAAGGCCCTGGGCATCGTGGTCATCATCGTCGGAGTCGTCGGTCTCCAGCTCAGCGGCGCCGCCTGAGCCCGCGCCCGCGCCGTCCCCTGCCCCGTAACCCCCAGGCCTCCACGCCCTCCCGAAAGGAACTCCGCTCATGTCCTCGACCCACACGCCCAACGGCTCCGCGGCCAACGCCTGGCTCATGCTCCTGCTCGCCGGTGTGTTCGAGATCGGCTACGCGCTCTCGGTCGGCGGAAGCCACGGCTTCACCCGCCTGACCTGGTCGCTGGTGGCCGTCGTCTTCTTCCTGCTGACCCTGTGGGCGCTGAGCGTCGCCCTGAAGACCATCGACGTCGGCACCGGCTACGCCGTGTGGGCGGGCATCGGAGCCGCCGGAGCCGCGGCACTCGGTCCCGTCTTCTTCGACGAGGGGCTCAACCTCGTCCAGTCCGTGTGGCTCGCCGTCATCATCGCCGGCGTCGTCTGGCTGAAGCTCGCGGACAAGACCAGCGGCGCGGACGACACCCAGGAGACGGCCGAGCGGCCGCAGGAGGTCCGCAGCGCGAGCGTCTGAGGCGTACGGCACCCCCGGGCAGCCCGCGGCCGGAACGACGGGCCGCCCCGGGTGCGCCGACCGCCTGGTATCCCCGCCGACGGCCCTCGTCCCCCAAGGACCCACTTCCCATGTCACGTGACACACTCGGCCGGCTCACCTCCCACGTGGAGGAAGCGGTCAGGATCAGCCGACAGCACGTCGCCGAGGGCGGCATCCCCTTCTCCGGGATCGTCGTACGCGACGGCCACGTCCTGGGCACCGGTTTCAACCGCGTCGCCGAGGACAACGACCCCACCGCCCACGCCGAGGTCGTCGCCCTGCGCGAGGCGACGCGCAAGGCCGGCAGGTTCGGCGTCGCGGGGGCGACCCTCATCGCCTCGGGCGAGCCCTGCGCCCTGTGCTACATGGCGGCCCTCTACTTCAACGTCGAGCACATCGTGTACGCCGCCGACCGCACGACCGCGGCCGCCTACGGCTTCGACTACGCCGGCTCGTACGCCATCTTCTCCAACGACCCCACCACGTGGCCGCTCAAGGTGACGCACGCCCCCGTCGAGGGGCACGAAGTGCCGTTCCAGGAGTTCCTGACCGGCCAGAAAGGCCGGATGCGGTGAGTGACCAGGCAGTGAACGACCAGGCAGTGAGCGACCAGGCAGTGAACGAACAGGCAGTGAAAGAACAGGCATTGACCGGCCAGGCGGTGAGCGACCGGCCGACGAGCGGTGCACCGGCGGGTGACCGACCGGTGAACAAGCCGGTGAAGATCCGGATCTGGTCCGACTACGTCTGCCCCTTCTGCATGCTGGCGGAGGGCCCGCTGGAAGAGGCGGCCGAGGGCCTCGACGTCGAGATCGAGTGGATGCCCTTCGAGCTGCGGCCTCACCCGCACCCCACCCTGCGGCCCGAGGACGCGTACCTGCCCGCCATCTGGCAGCGCGCCGTCTACCCCATGGCGCGGCGCATGGGCGTCGACATCACGCTGCCCACCGTCTCCCCGCAGCCCTACACGCGGCTCGCGTTCGAGGGCTACCAGTACGCCGTCGCACAGGGCAGGGGCGCCGAGTACACCGCCCGCATGTTCCGCGCCTTCTTCCAGGAGGACCGGGACCTCGGGCAGACGGACGTCCTCGTCCGGCTCGCGGAGGAGATCGGCCTGGACGGCGCGGCGTTCCGTACGGCGCTGGACGACGGCACGTACGGTGCCGCCCACCAGGACGCCCTGCGCGAGGCCGCCGCCCACCGCATCCAGTCCGTGCCCACCCTCCTCGTCGGCGACACCCGCATCGAAGGCGTTCCCGGCGTTGCCCAGCTGCGCAAGGCGATCCTCGACGCACAGGCGGCGCAGGACGGCCAGGACGCGGTGCACGGAGCGGCCTGCAGCGTGGACGGGGGCTGCTGACATGAGCATCCGCGCCCACTTCACCCCGGCCACCGAGTTACCCGGCACCGAACCGGGCCGGCACGTCCTGGCCACGGTCACCTACGGCGACACCGCCCGCCTCGCCTTCACCGCCCACGGCAACCCCGACCTGACCGTGCCCATGGCCGTCACGGGCGGCGGCGAACCGTTCCGCGAGGTGTGGACCGTGGCCGGCCGCCCCCGCTGGGCCCTGCGCGACGACCTCGCCTACGCCCACGACGGCCACCACCTGTTCATCGCCGGGATCCTGCCGGAACAGGACGTCTACACGCCCCCGGTCCGCGCCCTGTACGAGAAGGCGTTCGCGCTCGCGAGCCACCTCGACTACGGGCACGTCTTCCGGATGTGGAACTTCGTCGGCGACATCGTCGGCACCAACGCCGAGGGCATGGAGGTCTACCAGGACTTCGTCCAGGGCCGGGCCCAGGCCTTCCGGACCCACCTCGGCGACGGCACCGCCCAGCTGCCCGCCGCCACCGGCATCGGCACCCAGGGCCGCGGCATATCCTTCGTCCTGCTCGCCTCCCGCGGGGGAGCGCCCCGCCACCTGGAGAACAGCAACCAGACGGCCGCGTACCACTATCCCGACCAGTACGGTCCCAAGCCGCCCAGCTTCGCCCGGGCCACCCTCCTGGACGACGCCCTCTACGTCTCGGGCACCGCCTCCATCCTCGGCCACGAGACCGTCCACCGGGGCGACGTGCGCCGACAGACCCGCCAGACGCTGGACAACATCGCCCACCTCATCTCCCGCGACAACCTCGCGCCGCAGGGCGTCGACGCCGACCACGGCCTCAAGGACCTCCGGCTGATCAAGGTCTACGTGCGGCACGACGGCGACATCCCGGCGGTCCGTGAGGTCTGTGAGGAGACGCTCGGCGCCGGCGTCGAGGTGAAGTACCTCAACGTCGCCGTCTGCCGCGACGACCTCCTCGTCGAGATCGAGGGCATCGTCCCCGGGGCGGGGTGGAACCTGTGACCGAGCTGAAAGTGGGCATCGTCCTGCCCGGGCGCGAGTCCGTCATCGACGACGGCCCCTACCCCGAGAACCTCGCCTCCATAGCGGCCCTGGCCGAGGAGAGCGGCTTCGACTCCGTGTGGGCGGGCGAGTCCCCGCTGGCCCGCTCCCGGATGAACCCGTTGCTCGCCCTCACCGCGGCCGCCACCGCCACCGAGCGCCTGCAGCTGGGGACCGCCGTCCTCATGCCGCTGCGCCCGCCCGTTCATCTGGCCCACGAACTCGCGTGCCTCGACAGGATGTCGGGCGGCCGGCTCGTCGCGGGCATCGGATCCGGATTCGCCTCGCCGGCCACGGAGCGCGAATTCGGCAACTACGGGATCGACTTCACCACCCGCCTCGGGCGCATGCGCGAGACCGTCGAGATCTGTCAGGCGCTGTGGGCGGCCAAGGGCGACCCGGTCTCCTACGAGGGACGGCACTACCGGCTCCGGGACGCCGCCCTGCTGCCCGTACCGCACCAGCCGCAGGGCCCCCCGCTGTGGATCGCCCATTCCGGGCCCAAGATGCTGCAACGGGCGGGGCAGCGGTTCGACGGCTGGATGCCCACCTCGACCACGCCCGAGAAGTACGCCGAGGGCTGGAACCAGGTCGACGCCGCGCGCCGGGAGGCGGGCCGCCCGGACGGGGCCGTCACCGGAGCCGTCTACCTCTCCGTCGCGGTCGACCGGACCAGGGAGCAGGCCGAGGAGACCCTCTGGTCCTACTTCCAGGCCTATTACGGACTGCCCCTCACCACCATGCGCACGACCCAGGGCATCTTCGGCGGCACTCCCGGCGAGGTCGCCGACTGGCTGGGGCGGTACGTCGCGAACGGCGCCCGCCACCTGATCCTGCGCCTGCCCACCGGCGAGCTGACGGAGGCCGGCTACCGCGCCGCGGTACGGCGCACGGCGGACGAACTGCTCCCCCTCCTCCGCGACCTGTGACGCGCGGACCCCGGCGGTCCTGGGATGTCTGGGCAGCGGCGTGGCCGATCACGGCCGTGTTCATGCTGTCCAACATCCCGACCCCGCTCCTCGGCCTGTGGCAGCACCGCATCGGCTACTCCACCGGCACCACGACCGTGATCTTCGCCGCCTACATCGGAGGCCTGCTCCTGGCCCTCCCCTTCACCGGGGCGCTCGCCGACCGGTACGGCGCCCGCCGCGTCCTGGGCCCCGCCCTGGCGGCCGCCCTCGTCTCCTGTGTCCTGTTCATGGCGGCGGGTCACGTCCTCACCCTGATCGTCGCGCGGCTGCTCACCGGAGTGGCCGTCGGCGCCGTCCTCTCGGCCGGCACCGCCGCCGTCGTCCACGTCGGCGGCCCCGGGCGCCGCGCCCAGGCGTCCCTGGCCGCGTCCGTCTCCATCGGCACCGGCCTCGCGGCGGGCCCGCTGGTGGGCGGGGCCGTCTCCCAGTACCTGGGCGCCCCCACCGTCACCGCCTTCGTGGCCGAGGGCCTGCTGCTGCTGTCCGCCGCGGCCGTCGTCCACCTGCTCCTGCCCCGCCCCGCTCCCGCCGGACGGCACGGCCACGGCCCCGGATGGCTGCGCCTGCCCTCCGTGCCCCCCGCCAACCGGCGCGGCCTCGTCACGAGCCTCATGGCCTACGCCCCCGGCATGACGGGAACCTCGCTGCTGCTCGCCCTGGGCCCCACCCTGCTCGGCTCGCTCCTGCACACCTCCGACCGCCTGGTCACCGGCGGTATCGGCTTCCTGATGTTCGGGGCGTCCACCGCGGTCCAGTTCCTCGCCAAGAGGCTGCCGACGGGGCGCGTCCTGACCCTCGCGGGAGTCGTCACCGGGCTGGCCATGCTCGGCACGGCCGCCGCGGTCCACTCCCGGTCCCTCACCGCCCTGGGCTGCGCCGCGATCCTCGCGGGCGCCGGCCAGGGCATGAGCCAGTACGGCGGCTTCACCCGGCTGGCCACCGAGGTCCCCCCGCCCCGTCTCGCCGAGGCCAACGCCGCGCTCAGCGCGGGCGGTTACCTGTTCGCGGGCATCCTGCCCATCCTGACGGGATACGCCATCGACGCCACCGACGTCGTCACGGCCTCCACGGCCTTCGCGACCCTCATCGCGGCGGCCGCGCTCGCCGGGACCCTGGTGATCCGGACGGCGGGCCGCGAGGCGGTCGCCTCGTAGGGGTGCGGCGGGCACGTCGAGAGCCGCCCGCGGGGGCGGAGCGGCCCCGGGCCGGGTTCCGGGGCCGCTCCGGCCCCCACGTCGAATCATGCATGCGCGCTTGCTTGTTCTGCGTCCGGCTGCCAGGGTCCTGCCAAGACCTTCCGGGGTCTTCCCGAGCCGTACCCGTACAAGCCGTTCCGTCGCCACCACCCACCCAGAGTCAGGGGCCACGCGCGCATGGTGTTCTGCAGCGAGTACGAGGATGTCCCGGTCGCCTCCCTCCCCATCCACGACGCCGTCCTCGGCCGCGCCGCCGAGTTCGGCGACCTGCCGGCGCTGATCGACGGCGCCGGCGGAGACGGGGCGCTCACCCTCACCTACGGACAGGTCGACGCCTTCCACCGGCGGGTCGCCGCGGGGCTCGCCGAGGCGGGTGTCCGGCAGGGCGACGTGCTCGCGCTGCACAGCCCCAACACCGTGCTGTTCCCGGTCGCGTTCTACGCCGCCACCCGCGCCGGTGCGTCCGTCACCACCGTGCATCCCCTGGCCACGCCCGAGGAGTTCGCCAAGCAGCTGCGCGACTCGGCCGTCCGGTGGATCGTCACCGTGTCGCCGCTGCTCGCCACCGCCCGCGCGGCGGCCGAACTCGCGGGCGGCATCGAGGAGGTCTTCGTCTGCGACGCCGCGCCGGACGGGGACGGCGCCCGCTCGCTCCAGGCCTTCCTCGGTTCCACCGCGCCCGAGCCGGAGCCCGTCCTGGACCCCGCGACGGACGTCGCGGCGCTGCCGTACTCCTCCGGCACCACCGGCGTCCCCAAGGGCGTGATGCTCACCCACGCCTCCATCGCCACCAACCTCGCCCAGCTCGAACCGTTCATGCCGATGGGTCCGGGCGACCGCATCCTGGCCGTCCTGCCCTTCTTCCACGTGTACGGGCTGACCGCCCTGATGAACGCGCCGCTGCGGCGCGGCGCCACCGTCGTCGTGCTGCCCCGCTTCGAGCTCGACGGCTTCCTCGCCGCCATCGAACGGCACCGCATCAACGCCCTCTACGTGGCGCCGCCGATCGTCCTCGCGCTCGCCAAGCACCCGGCGGTCGCGCAGTACGACCTGTCGTCCCTGAAGTACATCGTCAGCTCCGCGGCACCGCTCGACGCGGCGCTCGCCGAGGCCTGTTCGGCGCGGCTCGGGCTGCCGCCGATCCTCCAGGCGTACGGCATGACCGAACTGTCCCCGGCCACGCACCTGGTGCCGCTCTCCGCGGAGAACCCGCCGCCCGGCACGGTCGGCAAGCTGCTGCCGGCCACCGAGATGCGGCTCGTCGCCCTCGACGACCCGGCGAAGGACGCCGGGCCCGGCGAGGAGGGCGAGATCGCCATCCGCGGCCCGCAGGTGATGAAGGGCTACCTCGGCCGGCCCGAGGCCACCGCCGCCATGGTCGACGCGGACGGCTGGCTGCACACCGGGGACGTCGGGTGGGTCGACGAGGACGGCTGGCTGTACGTCGTGGACCGGGTGAAGGAGCTCATCAAGTACAAGGGCTTCCAGGTGGCCCCGGCGGAACTGGAGGCGCTGCTGCTCACCCACGAGGGAATCGCGGACGCCGCCGTCATCGGCGTGACGGACGCGGACGGCACCGAGATGCCCAAGGCGTTCGTGGTCCGCCAGCCGGCCGCGGCCGGCCTGGGCGGCGAGGACGTCATGGCGTACGTGGCCGAGCGCGTCGCCCCGTACAAGAAGATCCGGCACGTGGAGTTCATCGACACCGTGCCCCGAGCGGCGTCGGGCAAGATCCTGCGCCGGGAACTGAGGGACCGCGCATGAGCACGGAAACGAGCCTCGTCGGCATCGCCACCGAGCGGGGGATCACCACCCTGACCCTGGACTCCCCGGCCAACCGCAACGCGCTCTCGGCGCCCCTGGTGACCGAGCTCGCGGACGCGCTCAGCGCGTGCGGCAAGGACCCCGGTGTCCGGGCGGTGGTCCTCGGTCACACCGGCGCCACCTTCAGCGCGGGAGCCGACCTCAAGGCCCCGCCGGGGCCGTACGCCTTCGTGGAACTGCTCCGGCAGATCGTCGCGCTGCCGAAACCGGTGGTCGGCGTCGTCGACGGGCACGCCCGGGCCGGCGGCCTCGGAATCCTCGGCGCCTGCGACATCGTCCTGGCCTCGGAGGGCTCGGACTTCGCGCTCACGGAGGTCCGGATCGGGGTCGCGCCCGCGGTGATCTCGCTGACGCTGCTGCCGAAGCTGGAGCCCCGCGCGGCCGCCCGCCACTACCTGACCGGCGAACGGTTCGGTACGGCCCAGGCCCGCGCCATGGGCCTCGTGACGGCCGGCACGGAGGAACTGGACGCGATCCTCGACGGGCTGCGCGGCGCCTCCCCGCAGGGGCTGCGCGAGGCGAAGCGGCTGGTCACGGCTAAAGTCCTGGAGACCTTCGAGCGCGACGCGGAGGAGCTGGTCCAGCTCTCCGCCTCGCTGTTCGCCTCGGCCGAGGCGCGTGAAGGGATGACGGCCTTCCTCGAACGACGGGACCCGACGTGGCGGCTCTGACCGGCCCCAAGCAGGACCGGAGCCGCGCCACCCGGCAGCGGCTCCTGGAGGCGGCGGTGGCCTGCCTGGCCGAGCACGGCTGGGCGGGCTCCACCGTCTCGGCGGTCGCCGAACGGGCCGGGGTGTCCCGGGGCGCCGCCCAGCACCACTTCCCGACCCGGGAGGACCTGTTCACGGCCGCCGTCGAGTACGTCGCCGAGGAACGCTCCCAGGCCCTGCGCACCCTGCCCCCCCAGAACCGCCGGGCGGTCGTCGCAGCCCTGGTCGACCTCTACACCGGCCCCCTCTTCCGGGCCGCCCTCCATCTGTGGGTCGCCGCCTCCAACGAGGACCAGCTGCGCGCCCGCGTCACCGAACTGGAGGCCCGGGTGGGCCGCGAGTCCCACCGCATCGCCGTCGAGCTGCTCGGAGCGGACGAGTCCCGCCCGGGGGTGCGCGAATCCGTCCAGGGCCTTCTGGACATGGCCCGCGGCCTCGGCCTCGCCACCCTCCTGACCGACGACCGCGCCCGGCGCGAACGGGTCGTGGCCCAGTGGGCGACCCTGCTGGACGAAGCCCTGAGCTGAGGGCTCGGCCCTGCGCCCGCCCCGCCCGCCCTGCCGGTCGTCCCGCCGTCCGGTCGTCCCGCCCTGCGCCCGGGCCGCCCTGCCTGACGCGCCCGCCCTGCGGCCCGGCCCCGCCCTGCGTCCCGGCCCTGCCCTGCGCCCGGCCCTGCCCTGCGCCCGGCCCCGCCCTGCCGCCCGGCCCCGCCCTGCGCCCGGCCCTGCCCTGCGCCCGGCCCCGCCCTGCCGCCCGGCCCCGCCCTGCCGCGCCCGCCCTCCCGGTCGTCCCGCCCCGCCTGCCGCGCCCGCCCTGCCTGCGCCCGGCCCCGCCCTGCCGGTCGTCCCGCCCTTGTCGGTCGCCCCAGCCCTGCCGTCGCGCGCCCCGGCCCTGCGCTGACCGGCCGGCCCCGCCACGCCGTCGTGCGGCGGGCGTCCTTCCGGGCGGCGGGCCGGGGCCGTCGGCGTGATCCGGCCGACACGGTGCGGCCCCCGCCGCCCCTCCGCCCCCGCAGTACGCTTGTCGCATGCTTTCGCTCGTACGTCGCCGCCACGTGGATCTCCTCCGCGTCGCGAGCATGGGCTGTCCGGGTTCTCGCTGACCCGTCGCCCCACCCCTCTCGTACACCCCCCGCGGACGCACACCATGAGTTATCCCTCGCAGCTCCCCATCGTCGACCTCTCCGCCGCCGACCGAGGCCCCCAGGCCCGGCGGCTGCTGCACGCGCAGCTCCATTCCGCCGCCCATGACGTGGGCTTCTTCCAGCTGGTCGGGCACGGCGTGACGGAGGCCGAGAAGCAGGCGCTGACGTCCGCGACGCGGGCCTTCTTCGCGCTGCCGGAGGCGCAGCGGCTGGCGCTCGACACCACGCACTCGCCCCACTTCCGCGGGTACACCAGGATCGGCGACGAGCGGACCGGCGGGGCCCGGGACTGGCGGGACCAGCTGGACATCGGGGCCGAGCGGCCCGCGCACGTACCGGCGGCGGGGGAGCCCGCGTACTGGTGGCTGCAGGGCCCGAACCAGTGGCCCGAGGCGCTGCCCGAACTGCGGCTCGCCGCGCTGAACTGGATCGAGCGTCTCTCCGGTGTCGCCGAGCGCCTGCTGCACGAGCTGCTCGCGTCGATCGGCGCCCGGCCGGACTACTACGAGGCGGACTTCGGCGCGCACGCCCACCCGCACCTGAAGCTGGTCCGCTACCCGGGCAGCAGCGGCGAGGGCGACGACCAGGGCGTCGGCGCGCACAAGGACTACGGCTTCCTGACCCTGCTGCTCCAGGACGACGTGGGCGGGCTCCAGGTGCAGCGGGAGGACGGCCTCTTCCACGACGTGCCCCCCTTGCCCGGGGCGTTCGTGGTGAATCTGGGCGAGCTGCTGGAGGTGGCGACGAACGGGTATCTCGTCGCCACCAACCATCGCGTGGTGTCACCGCCGGGGGCGACGGAACGATTCTCCGTCCCGTTCTTCTACAACCCGCGGCTCGACGCCCGGATCGCCCCGCTGGAGTTCCCGTACGCCGCCGCCGCGCCCGGTGTCACGGCCGACCCGGCGAACCCCCTGTTCGCCGAGTACGGCTTCAACGAGCTGAAGGGCAAGCTGCGCGCCCACCCGCTGGCGGCGGCCCGGCACCACGCGGACCTGCTGGTCAAGGACGGTCAGCCGGTGATGTCGGTGATGTCGGAGTAGCCCTCGATCTCGCGCGGGTTCCGCTGGCCGGGGCCCGTGTAGCGCGCGGACGGGCGGACGAGGCGGCCGGTGCGCTTCTGCTCCAGGATGTGCGCCGACCAGCCGGCCGTCCGGGCGCAGGTGAACATCGAGGTGAACATGTGCGCCGGGACCTCGGCGAAGTCCAGGACGATGGCCGCCCAGAACTCGACGTTGGTCGCGAGGACGCGGTCGGGACGCCGGTTGTGCAGCTCTTCCAGGGCCGCCTTCTCCAGGGCCTCCGCCACCTCGAAGCGCGGCGCGGCGAGTTCCTTGGCCGTACGGCGCAGGACGCGGGCGCGGGGGTCCTCGGCGCGGTAGACGCGGTGGCCGAAGCCCATGAGGCGCTCGCCCTTGTCGAGGGCCTGCTTCACGTAGGCCGTGGCGTCGCCGGTGCGCTCGATCTCCTCGATCATGCCGAGGACGCGGGACGGCGCGCCGCCGTGGAGCGGGCCGGACATGGCGCCGACGGCACCGGACAGGGCGGCGGCCACGTCGGCGCCCGTGGAGGCGATGACGCGGGCGGTGAACGTGGAGGCGTTCATGCCGTGCTCGGCGGCCGAGGTCCAGTAGGCGTCGACGGCCTTGACGTGCTTCGGGTCCGGCTCGCCGCGCCAGCGGATCATGAAGCGCTCGACGACGGACTGCGCCTTGTCGATCTCGCTCTGCGGCACCATCGCCAGGCCCTGTCCGCGCGCCGACTGCGCGACGTAGGAGAGGGCCATGACGGCGGCGCGGGCGAGGTCGTCGCGGGCCTGCTCGGCGGAGATGTCCAGGAGCGGTTTCAGGCCCCAGACCGGCGCGAGCATGGCGAGCGCGGACTGCACGTCGACGCGGATGTCACCGGAGTGGACGGGGATCGGGAACGGCTCGGCGGCCGGCAGGCCGGGGTTGAAGGCGCCGTCGACGAGCAGGCCCCAGACGTTGCCGAAGGAGACGTGACCGACCAGGTCCTCGATGTCGACCCCGCGGTAGCGGAGGGCGCCGCCCTCCTTGTCGGGTTCGGCGATCTCCGTCTCGAACGCGACGACTCCTTCGAGCCCGGGTACGAAGTCGGACATGAGGCGGCTCCTGATTCACGAGAACAACTGATCGATGATCAATCATTCGGGCGTTGGCTTGGTGGAGGGCAACAGCGATCCAGGGGACGAGTCTGTACGGTTTCGATGATGCGGGGAAAGGTGACATCCGGCACACTCCTCCGATCCGGCGAGGAAGGATTGGCGCCACGCGGTGCCGGGCAAACTCCGCCGCTACGGCAGGATGGGCCCGTGACCGACGCTCTCGATCCCGCCGACATGCGCGAGGTGTACCGGACCTTGGAGCTGACCCCGGCCGACCTCGCACCCGAACCGATCGAACAGTTCGCGCGCTGGTTCAAGGAGACCGCCGGCAGCCCGGCGATCCACGAACCCAACGCGATGGTCGTCTCCACCGCCGCCCCCGACGGCCGCCCGTCCTCCCGCACGGTGCTGCTCAAGCACTACGACGAGGACGGATTCGTCTTCTACACCAACTACGGCTCGCGCAAGGGGCGGGAGCTGACGGCCAACCCGTACGTGTCCCTGCTCTTCCCCTGGCACCCGCTGGCCCGCCAGGTCATCGTCACCGGCCGCGCGGCCCGCACCGGCCGCGACGAGACGGTCGCCTACTTCCGCACCCGCCCGCACGGCTCGCAGCTGGGGGCGTGGGCCAGCCACCAGTCCACGGTGATCGGGTCGCGGGCCGAGCTGCTCGCCCGCTACGAGGAGCTCGCCGCCCGCCATCCGGAGCACGAGCAGGTGCCGGTGCCGCCGGAGTGGGGCGGCTTCCGGGTGGTGCCGGAGACGGTGGAGTTCTGGCAGGGGCACGAGAACCGCCTGCACGACCGGCTGCGGTACGTACGGGAGGCCGGATCCTGGCGCGTGGAGCGCCTCGCGCCCTGACGGCGCGCCCCGCCCCGGGCCCCGGAGACGCAGACGACCCGTGGGCCTGGGTCCCGTCCGCCTAGGTCCGGACGGGAGCCGGCCGGACTGACCGGCGGCCCACGGGTCGGGTGACTGCGTTGGTGTTCGGCAGAGGGCCTGCCGAGGTGCACAGAGTGCGACGGCAGGCCTTAGCCCGCAGTCACCTCACGAGTCCGAAAAGAAACCATTTTTTCGGATCACCTCCTTTCGCGTGTGACCACACCCTAAGAACCTCTCCGCTCCTCCTTCAACCCCTTTTTTCTCGCCGTCACGCTCCGATGCGACCCCGATGCGCTCCGGATAGCCCGCGCAATACGGGGCCCGATACGGCGCTCGGGTTGGCTCGGTGGCACGAGTTCACCGACGAGCGGGGGAGTCATGGGCAGCACAGTGGTGCAGAAGTTTGGCGGCAGCTCGCTGGCCACCACCGGACACCTGCGCCGGGTCGCCCGCAGGATCGCCCGCGTCGCCGCGTCCGGCCGGCGCGTCGCCGTCGTCGTCTCGGCGCAGGGCAAGACCACCGACGACCTCCTCGGCACCGCCGGCGAGATCAACCCGGACGCCGACGGCCGGGAGCTCGACCAGCTCCTCGCCACCGGCGAGGCGGCCTCCGCGGCGCTCATGGCCATGGCCCTGCAGCGGCTCGGCACCCCGGCGACCGCCCTCGCGGGCGCCCAGACCGGCATCCTCGCCTCCGGACCACCGGGCGCCGGCGTCATCGTCGCCATCGACACCGAGCGCGCCGTGCGGCTCCTCGACGCCGGCCGGGTCGTGGTCGTCGCCGGCTTCCAGGGCGTCGACGCGGCCGGCGACATCATCACGCTGGGCCGCGGCGGCTCCGACACCACCGCCGTCGCCGTCGCGGCCGAACTCGGCGCCACCCACTGCGAGATCTACACCGACGTCCCCGGCGTGCTCACCGCCGACCCCCGCCTGGTCCCGACGGCCCGGCTGATGGACCGGCTCGACATGGACGTCATGGCGGAGATGGCCTTCGCCGGCGCGAAGGTCATGCACTCCCGGGCGGTCGAACTCGCCGCGCTCTGCGGCCTGGACATCCACGTCGGCCACTCCGCGGCCCCCGAGGTCGGCACCCGTATCCACGCGACGGACGGAGACACCATGCTCGAGACCCAGGCGGCCGTGATGGCGGTCGTCCACGACCACGACGCGGCCCGCGTCACCGTCCGCACCGCGCGGACGTCGGAGAACCCGGCGCTGACCGTCTTCCGCGCGCTCGGCCAGCAGGCCGTACCCGCGGACATGACCTCGGTGCACGAGGAGCGCGGCGGCGGCCACACCATCGGCATGACCGTGCCGCACACCCGGGTCGCGGCGGTACGGGAGTTCCTCGCCGCGCACGCCGCCGACAGCGCCGACGCGCTCACCGTGGACGACACGGTGGCGAAGGTGTCGATCGTCGGCAAGGGCCTGCTCAGCCGCCCCCAGTACGCGGCCCGGATGCTGTCCGCGCTCACCGACCGCGGCATCAGCGCCGGCGCCTTCTCCGCCTCCCAGCTGCGCATCTCGGTGACCGTGCCGCGCGCCGAGGCGGACCGGGCGGTCCGGCTGCTGCACACCGAGTTCGAGCTCGACGGCTCGCCGGACGACACCCCCCTGACCCTCGCGAGCCGCACGTGAGCCCTGCCCGTGTGAGCCGCCCGCATCCGAGCCACCCGCACCTCGCCCCCCTCTGGGAGAAGAACCGATGACCGAGCAGTTGTCCTTCGCCCGCCGCTTACGGCTGCGGAGGCTGTACCGCCACGCCCCGGACCGGCTCCTCGTCGTGCCGCTCGACCACTCCGTCACCGACGGCCCCGTGACCGGCGGCAGCCGGGTGGGCGAGCTCGTCGGCGACCTGGCCCGCCACCACGTGGACGCCGTCGTGCTGCACAAGGGCGCGCTGCGGCGGATCGACCCCGAGTGGTTCGCGCACACCTCGCTGATCGTGCACCTGAGCGCCAGCACCGTGCACGCCCCCGACCCCGACGCCAAGTACCTGGTCGCGGGCGTCGAGGAGGCGCTGCGGCTGGGCGCCGACGCGGTCAGCGTGCACGTCAACCTGGGCGCCGACGAGGAGCGGCAGCAGGTCGCGGACCTCGCGGCGGTGGGCGACGCCTGCGACCGCTGGAACGTGCCGCTGCTCGCGATGATGTACCCGCGCGGCCCCAAGATCGCCAATCCGCGGGACCCCGCCCTGGTCGCCCACGCGATCCAGCTCGCCGCCGACCTCGGCGCCGACATCGTGAAGAGCCCGTACGTCGGCTCCGTCGAGGCGATGCGCGACGTCACCGCCACCGCCGCGGTCCCGGTCATCGTGACCGGCGGACCCCGCAACGACGACGAGGCGGCCACCCTCGCCTACGTCGAGGACGCCCTCGGCGGCGGTGCCGCCGGCATCGCCATGGGCCGCAACGTCTTCCAGGCCCCGAACCCGGGCGCCCTCACCGACAAGCTTTCCGACCTCGTACACGGACGGCGCACCACCGCCTCCACCCCGCCGCACCACCCGCACCGCGTCGCTCAGACGACTCGCTGAAGCGCAAGCAGACCGACAGATCAGGAGAGTTCCGTGAAGATCAGCTGGCTCGACATCCGTTCGCTCGGCGAGGCCCGTGAGGCGATCCTCCAGGAGGCGCTGCACCACCGTGTGGAGGCGGTCGTCGCCGACGACACCGCGCACCTCAAGGACCTGCCGCCGACCATCACCAAGGTCCTGTTCCCGCAGAACAAGCCGCTGCCGGAGGACTTCGGCGACGCGACCGTCGTCATCGTCGACCCCGCCAAGCACGGCGTGACCCCCGCCGAGCTCGCCCTGAAGCACCCCGAGGTGGAGGTCGGCCGCTTCGTCGAGATCATCGACGCCCCCACCCTGGAGGACGCCTGTGAGTCGGCGCGCACCGAGAAGTGGAGCGTGCTGCTGTTCCGCGACCCCACGAAGATCCCGCTGGAGATCGTGATCGCGGCGGCCGCCCGGTCCACCGGTTCGCTCGTGACCGTCGCGCAGGACGTCGAGGAGGCCGAGATCATCTTCGGCGTCCTGGAGCACGGCTCGGACGGCGTCATGATGGCCCCGGCGAAGGTCGGCGACACCGCCGCCCTGAAGCGGGCCGCCGAGGCCGACGTCCCGAACGTCAACCTCACCGAGCTGCGCATCGTGGAGACCAGCCACATCGGCATGGGCGAGCGGGCCTGCGTCGACACCTGCACCCACTTCCGCGAGGACGAGGGCATCCTGGTGGGCTCGCACTCCAAGGGCATGATCCTGTGCGTCAGCGAGACCCACCCGCTGCCGTACATGCCGACCCGCCCGTTCCGGGTGAACGCCGGCGCGATCCACTCGTACACGCTGGGCAAGGACGAGCGCACCAACTACCTCAGCGAGCTCAAGGCCGGCAGCAAGGTCACCGCGGTCGACGTGAAGGGCAACACGCGTCTGGTCACGGTCGGCCGGGTGAAGATCGAGTCCCGTCCGCTGATCTCCATCGACGCCGAGGCCCCCAACGGGCAGCGGGTCAACCTGATCCTGCAGGACGACTGGCACGTCCGGGTCCTCGGCCCCAACGGCGTCGTGCTCAACAGCACGGAGCTGAAGCCGGGTGACGTGGTGCTCGGCTACCTGCCGAGCGAGGACCGGCACGTCGGCTACCCGATCGACGAGTTCTGCCTGGAGAAGTAGGTCCCGCGCGGTGCGCTCCCGGCCGTGCCACCCCTCACGGGTGGCACGGCCGGGGCCGTTCTCACACGCCGGCCGTGCCGGCCGGGACCTCCGGTGCCGGTACGGCCGGCGGGCGCCGCACCGCCCGGCTGAGGAGCACCGCGACCGCGCCGAGCAGGCCGGCCGCCGCGAAGACGAAGAACCCCCATCGCCCGTGGCCGTGGGAGAAGAGGTAGCCGCCCAGCCAGGGGCTCAGGACGGCGCCGAGCCGGCCGACCCCGGCGACCCAGCCGAGTCCCGGGGCCCGCAGCGCCGCCGGGTAGAAGCCGCCGGCCACCGCGTAGACCATCGTCGAGGCGCTGTAGAGCCAGATCCCGGTCACGGTGACGACGACGTACGTCACCGGCACCGGCATCCGTACCGAGAGCAGCAGCAGGGAGCCGGCCGTGAGCACGAACCAGGTCCCGGCCACCGGTACGGCGCCGAACCGGGAGGCGACCCAGCCCGCCAGCAGCATGCCGACGATGCCGCCCGCGTTGACCGCCATCAGGAAACCGACCGAGGACCCGAGGCCGTAGCCCGAGACCCGCATCAGCTGTGGCAGCCAGGTGCTCAGGCCGTACACGAGCATCAGCCCGCAGGCGGAGGCCAGCCACAGCAGCAGCGTGGACGTGCGGTGTTCGGGGCCGACGAGCGCGGCCACGGCCCGCCGCCGCTCCCCGGACCGCCCCTGGCGGGCCCGGCCCCTGGCGGCCAGGACGGTCGGTGACTCGGGCAGGAAGCGCAGCAGCAGCGGTACGGCGACGAGCGCGGGCAGCACGCCCGCGGCGAAGGCCCAGCGCCAGCCGTAGGCGGGGGCCAGCGCCAGGCCGACGCCCGTCGCGGTCATGCCGCCCGCGTGGTACGCCGACATGAGGATGCCGGTGGCCAGCGGCACCCGGCGCCCGGGCGTGAACTCGGCGACGACGGCGAGGCACACGGGGATCAGGCCGCCCAGGCCGAGCCCGGTGAGGAAGCGTCCGGCGCCGAACACGCCGACCGAGCCGGCCGCCGCGCAGACGCCGGAGCCGGCGGAGAAGGCGAGGATGCAGCCGACGAGCACCGGGCGGCGCCCGACGCCGTCGGTGAGGCTGCCGCAGCCGAGGGCGCCGAGCAGCATGCCGAAGGTGGTCCAGCTGCCGATGGTGCCGGCGGTCGCCGCGTCGAGACCGAACGCGGGGTCGTCGAGCATGTACGGCAGGCCTGCGCCGTACACCATGACGTCGAAACCGTCGAAGAAGACGGCCGCCCAGCACAGGGTGAGGACGGCCACGGGGGAGTGTCTTCGGGCGAGCACGATTACCTCCACAGGGTGGGGAGACACGAAGGCGCCGGACCCCGGCCTCCGGGGAGACCGAGGTCCGGCGCCTGCCGGGTGTCACTTGTCGTAGCGGTACCACTTGGTGTGGTCGATCAGGTCCTTGGGCGTCATGGTGTGCCAGGGACCCAGCGAGGTGTTGAGGTCGGGGACGTCCTGGGTGGGCTTGACGGGCAGGTAGGGCGGGACCTCGGGGTTCCGGGCCTGCCAGAGGGCCCAACAGCGGTCGATCATGCAGTGGTTGAGGAAGAACACCGGGTCGTTGGGCGAGCCGATGTACATCATGTGGCCGCCGACCCAGACGTGACCGGCCGCGTGCAGCTTGCCGGCGCTCTCCTCCCAGGCGAACTTGGTGTAGCCCTCCAGGTGGTTGCGGAAGCTCGCGTACGGCGGCTCGCTGCCCGCCGTGTGGTTGAACGGCGCCGAGTCGTACACCTTCAGGCTCAGGGTGTCGTCCAGCTGCTTCGGGGTGGGCAGCTTGTCGGTCAGGGTGCCCATGTCGCGGACGAGGAAGTCCCGGTCGTCATGGGTGTAGTTGCCGTTCAGCGCCGGGTTCTCGTCGCCGACGGGGATGACGCTGATGTTGAGGACCCAGCCGTTGTCACGGGCGAACGGCCCGGTCATGACCCGGCGGTCGCCGGGGCGCCCGTTGCCGCCCATGAAGTCGTCGGCCCACAGCGGGGAGTCCACGCCGTGGTCGATGGTCCAGTCCCAGTAGGGCAGGGTGACCCGCGGGTCGACCTTCTGCAGCTCCCGCTCGAAGCGCAGCAGGTACTGCCGGTGCCAGGGCAGGAAGCCGGGGTTGATGTGGCCGAGCCGCTTGCCGGTCACCTTGTCCAGGTAGTCCTGGGAGTTGACGCGTATGTGCAGGTCGACGAAGCGGTCGTAGATGCCTCTCCGCTTGATCTCCTTGACCGCGTGGATGAATCGGCGCTTCTCCTCGGCCGTCATGTCGAGGTGGTTCTTGCGTACGTGCACCATGGCGGAGCTCCGTTTCACAGGCGGGCGGGTCAGGCGGGCGTCGTGGCGTCCATGACGTGGGCGCCGTGGACGTTCGGGAGCAGGTGGGCGCCGCGGAGCTCCTCGACGGCGCGACGCGCGGCGACCAGCGGGGTCGGCGCCATCTCGTAGTGGCACAGCGAGCTGAGGTAGGCGTCGTCGGCGAACTTCATGAGGTGCAGCGGCCGCCCGTCGATGTACACGCCGCCGCCGGCCGCCGCGGACGCGACCCGGATGGTGCGGCCCTGGTACGTCTCGGTGTAGTCGCCCCCGGGGGTGCCGGCGGCCTGGGCGGGGGCCTGGTCGGCGCCGACGGCGCCGGTGGCGAACGGGACCGCGGCGGCGGAGGCGGCGAGGGCCGCGCCGGCGGTCAGTTTGACCATGTCGCGTCGCTTGATGGACACGCGTGATTCCTCTCTGAGGGGGAACGGATCCGGAGGGAACGATTCAGCGGGAGCGGTACGGCAGGCGCGTCAGGAGGCCGCGGCCACGACGCCCTTCGGCTCCAGCAGGAACTGCGTGTAGTTGTCGTCGTGCGGGATGCCCGGGACCGCCGTCCACGGCAGGACCGCGCCGCGCGTGACCTTGCGGACGCTCGGCTCGCGGACGGCCGCGTCGACCAGCCCCTCGTCCTCGGTGAGCAGGTTGAGGGCCAGCGACCCGCGCAGCGGGGCCACCCCGTCGGCGGGCGTCCAGGGCGCCACGACCACGAACGGGAACGGCAGCTCGGTGCCGACCGCCGGATGGTCCACCCGGTCGACCGACAGCACCAGCGGACGCAACAGCTGTGAGCCGTCGCCGAGTTCGACGACGACGGCGGTGGCCTCCGGATCGTGGCCCGCGCTGTGGTCGGTCACCCCGGGCGCCGCCCGGAGCTCGTCGACCTGGTGCCGGATCCGCGCCGCCCGCTCCCGGTCGGCGACCAGGAGGGTGGCGCCGGCGGTGGTCACGGGCACGCTCGGCAGGGCGGCCAGCCGCCGGGCGAGCGCGTCGGCGACGTCGTGCACGGGGCGGGTGGTCAGGACCGCCGAGAGGTTGGTGCAGCGGGTGCCGCCGTCGAAGGACGCCGCGAGCGCCAGGTGGGCGACGGTCGGCTCGTCGGGCTCGGCGTCCAGGAGCGCCTTCGTACGCCCCGGGCCGCGTACGGCGACCGACTCGTCGCCCTGCCAGCGGCGCACGGCGCTGTCCCCGCCGTAGACGATGCCGCGGTCGGCCTCCTTGAGCAGGAACTCGCCGGTCTGGTGCGAGGCCGGCAGGAACGCCAGCCTGTGCGCGGGCAGTCCGGCGGCGAGCAGCGCCCGGGTCAGCCGCAGCGGGGTGAACGGGTCGCGGCTGCCCGGCTTCACGGCGACGCTGTAGCCGTGGAAGAGGGCCTGCGCCCAGGTGACGTTGGGCGTCGGGTGGTTGCTGGCCATGACGGCGGCGAAGACCCGGCCGCGCGGCACCCAGCGGGTCGCGAACCCGGCGCCGAAGCCGGTGCCCGGCAGCTCGGCGGCGGTCGTCTCGGACAGCTCGCGCAGCTCGTCCACGAGGTCGCGGACGGACTGGGCGACGGCGGCGGCCGTGAGCCCGGTGGCGTAGGAGACGCGGTCGGCGTAGTCCTCGGGCGACTCGCCCCCCAGGACGGCCTCCTCGAAGAGCTCGGCCGCCCGGTCGAAGACCTCCTGGGGGACCGGGACGCCGTCGGCGTGGTCCCGCAGCTCGCGCAGGGCGGCGAGCGCCATGAGCCGTGGGGCGGAGCCGACGTCGGCGAGGTCGCCGCCGCGCACGTCGGGCAGCCGGCCGCGGTCGGAGCTGGTGACGGGCCGGCCGCAGACGAGCGGATCGATGCCGATCAGCTGGGTGTCCGCCATCAGTAGACCCCCTCGATGACGCGCACGTCGTCGACGGCGCGGTAGGTCTGGACGTCGGCGAGACCGTCCACGGGGGAGCCGGGGCGCGGGGCGATCCGGATGGCGCTGTCGCGTTCCAGGACGTTCGGCAGGAACATCTCCTCGGCGACCAGGTGCAGCCGGACCCGGCCGCGCTCCCCGTAGGCCACGGGCTCACCCCGGTCGTCGACGAGTTCCAGGCGGGTGGTGGCCGGGTACGGCTCGAAGACGCAGGGGTGGCTGTCGCCGGGGGCGGCCGGGCGCTGCGGGGCGACGCCCATCAGGCTGTTGCCGTAGACGCCGACGACGGCCGCGTCGGGGAAGAACTCCCGGTCGAGCATCCGCAGGCTCTCGGCGCTGATGGAGGTGCCGGCCCAGATGACCGCCTTCACGTTGCTCCGCACCAGCTCGTAGAGCGCGGGGCGGGCGCAGATGGCCTCCAGGAGCGGCGGGGTGGAGCTGAGGACGGCCACCTTCTGCGTGGTGAGGATGGTCTCGGCCTGGTCCAGCAGGTGCTGGACGTAGCGCTCCGCCTCGTCCTCGCGGCCGTCGCCGAGCAGCCGCTTCACCCAGCGCGGGTCGAGGTCGACGGTGTGGAAGAGGGCGCCGGACAGGGCGGCGTAGCGGGACACGTCGTAGCCGATGACGTGCGGGCCGCTCGGGCCCAGGTGCAGCCAGTCGCCCTCGGCGGGCACCCCGCTCTCGATGAGCCGCTGCCGCGCCCACACGAGGAGTTCGGCGCGGGCGGCGCTGTCCACGATCCGCTTCGGGGAACCCGTCGTGCCGCCGGAGTCGTAGACGCGGAAGACGCGGTCGGACACCCCGCGCGGGATGAGGTCGCCGACGGGCACCGTGCGCAGCTCGGCGCTGACGTCGGGGAACCGGGTCAGGTCGGCGAGGCCGCCGATGTCGGTGAGCGGGTCGAAGCCGAGGCTGTCGCGCTTGGCGAGCCAGAACGGCGAGCCGGTGTCCACACCGAAGTGCCAGGACATCAGCTTCCGTATGTGAAGGTCGAATTCCGTGGTCGGGGAGTCGGTCATGACGAGTACTGGTCTCCTTCAACGCGAAGAGGCGCCGACGAGCCCATCCTTCGGTCGGCGCCTATCGCGGCTGTATTGGTGTTGTTTCGGCGCCGGGCCCCGTGGGGGCCCGGCGCCGGGTGGGACGTCGGAGCGGGCTCCGGCTCAGGCCCTGGCCGCTCCGCCGCCGGAGCGCAGGGTGAGCGCGGACACCGCGGCGATCAGCGGGAAGACCGCGACGACCGCGAGCACGGTGGTCAGGTCCAGCGACTTGACCAGCGCGCCGGCGGTGGCGCTGCCGACGCCGCCGCCCACGAAGAAGGTCAGGTTGAGCAGGCCCATCGCACCGCCGCGCAGGGCGGGTTCGACGTGCGCCGACATCAGGGCGGTGGTGATGACCTGGGTGACGGCGAAGCCGGCGAAGCCGAGCGAGGCGCCGATCAGCAGCGGCGTCGGGTTGGTCGTGGCGGCCGTCAGGGCGAGCACCGCGGCCATCGCGAGGGCGATCAGGCTGAGCATCACCGCACCGGCCTGCCCGCCGGCGAACTTGCCGGCGAAACGGGACAGCACGGCGCCGACGGCCGCGCCGGGCAGCAGCCAGGAGCCCACGGCGAGGACGCTCCAGCCGTGTCCGCCGACGAGGATCTGCGGCACGAGGTACATGGCGGCGAAGAGGCCCGCGTAGGCGCCGACGCCGGTGATCGAGGCGCGCAGGAACACGCTGTCGGCGACCAGGCGGCGCGGCACGAACGAGCCCTCGGTGGTCCGCACCCGCTGGATCAGGCCGGCCAGGGACACCACGAGCGCGGCGGCGAGGGCGATCACGACCGACGTGGTCAGACCGAGCGAGTACGACTGGATGAGCAGCAGGAAGGACATGGCGGCGACGGTCAGGAGCACCGCGCCGGGCAGGTCGAGCCTGCGTCCGCTGCCGGCCCGGACCGAGGCGGCGCGCAGGCACAGCGGCACCGCGAGCAGCGACAGGGCGGGCAGGACGAGCGCGATCCGCCAGGTCACCCACTGGGTGAACACGCCGCCCGCGAGGGTGGCGCTGGCGGAGAAGACCGCCATCGTGGCGCCGAAGCCGCCCAACACCTTGGGCCGGTCCGCCGGGGGAGCTCCCGCGGACAGCGCCAGGGCGCCGGAGGTCATGGCGCCGGAACCGGCGGCGAGCACGAAGCGGCCGCCGACGAGGACGCCGATGTTCGGGGCCAGCAGGCAGATCACGGTGCCGACGGCGAGGACGACGGAGCCGATGAGCAGCGAGGTGCGGACGCCCTTCGAGTCGGCGAGCCGGCCGAAGAGGGCGGTGCCGACGCCGAGCGCCAGTGCGTGGGCGGTGAGCACCCAGGCCGCGGTGGCCGGAGTGGCGGAGAGGGCCTTGGCGACGTCGGGCAGGGCGACGCCGGCGGCGGTGACGCCGAAGACGGCGGGCCCGAACAGGGCACCGTAGCGGAGCCCGGCGGACCGGGCGCTGAGGACGGCGGCCGGCTGCCCGGAAGGGGTGGACACGGCCTGATCGGTGGTCATGGGTCTCCTCCTACGGAGACGAGCGGGTCGTGGATCGGTGGACGGGGGATCGGAGAAGGGGGAAGGGACCGGTGACCGCGGGGGAGCAGAGGCGGCCCGGGGGAGCCGGGGGAGCAGACATGGCAGGGGAAGCGGGGCGGTGCGGGTCGGGGGAGCGGGGAGCCGGGGGCCGGGGGACAGGCGAGGCCGGGGCGGCCGGGACGGCGGGGGCCACGGGGGGAGGGGAGGCCGGGTCGGGCCCGTCCGGGGGTGCGGGCCCGGCCCGGCCGGTCGGAAGGCTCAGGCGGCGCCGTCGGGGAGCAGCGCGTGCCCGAGCCGGAACGTGTTGTGCGGGTCGTAGTGCTTCTTGACCTGGAGCAGCCGGGCGAAGGTCGCCCGGTCGAAGCACTCCGGGGCGGAGCCCGCGGTGTCGGCCCCGGCGAGGAAGTTGAGGTAGCGGCGCCCGGTGGACCAGCCGGAGAGCGGCCGCAGCACGACGTCGGGCGAGCCCGGCAGGGAGAGCGTGGACAGGGTGTAAGCCCCGTCGCGGCCGACCGCGTTGGCCACGGCCGGCGGCCGGGACAGCGCCCCGCCCAGGTGCCGGAGCTCCACCATCGGGTCGGTGCAGCCGCTGTCCGGGCCCGCCGCGGCGAGCAGGGCGTCCAGCGCGTCCTCGTCGAGGTCCCGGAGCACGAGGTTGCGTTCGTGGTACGGCAGCGGCTCGGTCGGGTCCTGGTGGATCTCGGCGACGTCCCGGTACGGCATCTCGGCGACGGTGTCGGCGAGCAGCGGGCCGGCCTCGCGCAGCGGGCGCAGCAGCTCCTCGCCGTCCTCCTCGGTGCCGGTGAACGCGATCCGCACGTGGACGGCGAGTTCACCGGCCGGGTGTCCGGGCACCTGGTGCAGGCCGGGCAGCCGGAGCAGGGCCACGGAGGAGGTCAGGGTCTCGGGCACGGTCCGCGTCCAGGTGCGCCAGGCCTCCAGCACCTCCGCGGCCTGCGCGCCGGAGAAGTAGAGGCCGCCGCCGTAGAGCCGGGCGACGGGAACGAGGCGGAACTCCATGGCGGTGACGATGCCGAAGTTGCCCTTGCCGCCGCGCAGCGCCCAGAACAGGTCCTCGTCCGAGTCGGGGGTGACCGTGCGGTGCCGGCCGTCGGCGGTGACGAGGTGCACCCGGGTGACGTGGTCGGCCGCGTAGCCGTAGAGGCGCCCGAGCGGGCCGAGGCCGCCGCCGAGGGTGTAGCCGACGACGCCGACCAGGTGCGAGGAGCCGTTGAGGGGCGCGAGGCCGTGGTACGCGGCGGTCGCGATGACCTGGTGCCACTGGGCGCCGGCCTCGACGCGGGCGATCCGGGCGATCGGGTCGACGGCGACGGCGTTCATCCGG
This sequence comes from Streptomyces sp. NPDC048018, assembly GCF_043202995.1. Taxonomy (NCBI): domain Bacteria; kingdom Bacillati; phylum Actinomycetota; class Actinomycetes; order Kitasatosporales; family Streptomycetaceae; genus Streptomyces; species Streptomyces sp. NPDC048018. The sequence continues at coordinate 577,042 of NZ_JBIDBK010000004.1, read as the reverse complement.
TGGGTGGTGACCAGGAGCGCCTCCCCGGCGGGGGCGGCGATGCCGTGGCCGGTGGCCTGCACGCCGACGGGCAGCCCGAGTTCGGTGGCGGTGCGGACGGCGGCGACCACGTCCTCGGCGGCGACCGCGCCCACCACGATCGCCGGCCGGTGCCGGCCGATCCGGTTGAAGCCGTCGAGCTCGGCCTCGTACCCCGGGTCGTCCGGGAGGAAGACCTCGCCCTTCACCTCGGAGACGAGCCGGTCCACCGCGCTGTCCGGGATGACGGTGTACTGAGGCTGGCGAGCCATGGACGGCCCCTCTCTCTGCGTACGGCCCCTGGGTGCCGTGCCTGGATGCGCCTCCGAGTCTTTCCGTGGCGGGTGGGGCGTCCCATCCCCCGCGGAGGAGGGACTTCGCGCCGGCCGCCCCCCTCAGCTGAGGGGGGAAGCCGGTCAGCGACGGACGCGGCCGGCGGCGGCCGGCTGCCCGAAGAGCAGGGCCTCGTCGGGGCAGGGGTGCTGGGCGGGACCGTCGAGCAGCCCGCAGCGGTCGGTGGTGGTCTTGTCGGTGGCGCCGAGGATCAGGCTCTCGATCGACTGGAGGCGTTCCCCGGGAACGATGCCGAGCTCGTCGCGGAAGCGCCGGTGGGTGTCGCGGAACAGCGCGAGGGCGTCCGCGGTCCGCCCCGAGCGGTAGAGGGCGATCATCAGCTGCGCGATGAGCGTCTCGCGGAACGGGTGCTCGGAGACGTGGTGGGTCAGCTCGCCGAGGACCCGGCGGTGGTAGCCGAGCCCCAACTCCAGCTCGTAGCAGTCCTCCAGGGCGGAGTGGTAGTCCTCGTGGTACTTGAGGGCCACCGTGTCGAGCAGCGGGCTGCCGAGCCCTTCGCCGAGAGGCCCCCGCCACAGGGCGAGGGCCTCTCGGTAGAGCAACGCCAGTTCGAGGTCGGGGCGGTCGGCCGCCTCGCCTCTGGCCCGGGATATCAGCTGTCCGAAGCGGTGCAGGTCGATGCCGGCCTCCGGGGTCCGCAGCCGGTAGCCGGTCTTGTGGGTCTCGATCGTCGCGGCGACGTCACCGGACGCGAACTGGCGGCGCAGCGAGGACACGCAGATGCGGATCTGGCTCCGGGCGGTGGCCGGCGGCGCGTCCCCCCAGATGGCCCGGATGAGGCGGTCGACGCCGACCACCCGGTTGCTCTCGAGTAACAGCATCGTCAGCAATATGCGCTGCCGGTTTCCGCTCAGCTTCACCTCGCCGTGCGCACCGTGCACGACAAGGGCCCCCAGGGCATGAAAAGTCGTCGGTTCTCTGGTCATGGATCTTCCCCCAAGATCGGATTGCCAGTGGAATGGACGTTGGTCTGACGGCCGTTCACCAGCTGGGCAGCAACTTTATTGCCCAGCCTTCCGGCGCAGCCAGTCTGTGGCTGATTTCCCTACCCAAAGATGTCAATTCGTCGAGAACCCGCGCGCGGTCGAGCCGTCCGGCGTCCAGGGCCCGCAGACCCGATCGATTGGCCAGCTCGATCACCCGGATCTTGGCCGATTCCTCGTCGGCCGCGACGAATATGTCGACGGGATGCCCGTCGATCAGGCCACGGTAGATCGACTCCGCGTCGCCGGCGGCGCAGGCCCGCACCCAGGAGGCGCCGGGTGCCGCCGCCATCAGGTCGCACATCTCGGTGCCGTACGCCTCGGCGGCGTAGGCGCTGGTCCCGGACGGGTCCGAGCCGTACGCGCCGGTCCGCGGCGCGGTCACCTCCACGAGCACCTTCCCGGCGAGCGTCCCGTGGTGGGCGCGCAGGAACTCCAGGGACTCGGCCCGGTCCACGGCCAGGATCACCAGGCCCGGCCGCAGCGCGGCCCGGACGGTGACGGCCTCGACGGAACCGGGGGTACCGCACGAGGTCTCACGGGCCACCCGCCGCGCCCGGCCGGCGCTGCCGTCGGCGAGCAGCACGCCCGATCCGGCCAGCGCGGCCCGGCGGGCCATGGCCCTGCCCATCGCGCCCGCGCCGATGATGCCCACTCTCATACGCGTACCCACCGCCTGCCGAGAAGTCGCTGTCCGAAAGAGCTTCGTAGATTCCCCGCCGGAGCCCTGCCGGAATGCGTGCCGTCACATTTTCTCGCAGGGCGCCCTCCGTTTCATCCCCCCTTTCGAGGGGTTGCGCGAGAACCCGGACGGTCTTCGAATGGGCGCCCTCCCGGCGGCGTAATCCCGCGTTAACGACGCTGTGGATTCGACCCCCTCAAGTGAGGGGTTGGCGCTCCGCCCCGGTCCTGCCAGGATCGGGGGGTGACCAGTGCCGGCCGCGTTTCACGCGCCTCCCGAATCGAGATCGGTCGCGCCGAGCTGCTGGCGCGGGCCGCGAAGAGCGACGACGCCCTCGGCATGTTCGCCGAGGCGTCCCAGCACGTCCGCCGGCTCATCCCGTACGACGCCGCCGTCTGGCGCGTCACGGACCCGGAGACCGGCATGATGGCCGCGCCCATCCGCGCGGAGAACCTGGACGAGCACGGCTGCGCCGTCTACTGGGAGACCGAGCTCTTCACCGAGAACGTGAACCTGTTCCGTGACCTCGCCCAGGCCAAGGTGCCGGTCGCGGGCCTGCGCCAGGTCACCGGCGACCTGCCGGCCCGCAGCAGCCTCTACCACTCCTTCATGAAGCCCCGTGGCCTGCAGGACGAGTTGAGGGCCGTGCTGCGCATCGGCGGCCGGCCGCACGGCCACATCAGCCTCTTCCGTGCCCACGGCAGGCCGGCCTTCGGCCCCGCCGAGACCCGGCTCGTCGAGAGCCTGGTGACCCCGCTCGCCCGCCGGCTGCGCTCCTTCGCCGGCACCGCCCCGCAGCCGCTGCCGGACTCCCCGCACGGCCCCGGCCTGCTCCTCTTCGACGCCTCCGGCGCGCTCCTCTCCGCCAACGACGACGCCCGCGCCCACCTCGCGGACCTCCCGGAGGGCCCGGCCATCGACGCCGCCGGTCTCCGCGTCCCCGCCTGGGTCCAGGCCACCGCGCTCAAGGCCCGTGCCATCTCCCAGGACCGCGACCGCGGCCACGCCCGGGTCCGGGTGCGCACCCGGACGGGTCACTGGCTGGTCTGCCACGCCTCCTGCCTGCGCGAGGCGGACGGGCGACTCGGCCCCTCGGCCGTGGTGATCGAGCCGGCCAAGACCTCCGAGATCGTGCCGCTGATCGTGGACGCCTTCGAACTGACCGAGCGGGAGACCGAGGTGACCCAGTGCATCGCGCGCGGGCTGCCCACCGGGAAGATCGCCGAGCAGCTCCACCTCTCGCCGCACACCGTCCGCGACTACATCAAGGGCGTCTTCGAGAAGGTCGGCGTCTCCAGCCGGGGCGAGCTGGTCGGCAAGCTCTTCACCGAGTACTACGCGCCGTTCGCGGAGAAGGGGATCGTCCGCGTCCACGGCGAATGAGTGCCGTGCGCCGGGGAGTCGGTCCCCGTTTCCCCCCGGTTTCCCCGAAAGGGCTGTGTCCTGGGTCACGTTCCAGTTGAATGAGGCCGGGGGGTGCCCGGATGAGTGGCTCTGCGAGTGACACGGCCGATACGGCGAGGGTTCCCGGGGTGCCGGGGGCCGACCTCCTCGCCGCCCTGCTGGACGGGATGGACGCGGCGCTCTGCGCGCTCGACGCCTCCGGGACCGTCACCCACTGGAACCGCGAGGCCGAACGGATCCTCGGCTGGACCGCCCGCGAGGCCGTCGGCCGGCCCGGCTTCGACGGCTGGGCGGCCCGCAGCGCCGACGCCGGGGAGATCCGGGCCCGCCTGCTGCGCGCGATGAGCGCGCCCGGCCGCCAGGTCCACGAGTTCGCGCTGCTGCGCAAGGACGGCGGCCGGGTCCTGGTCCGCACCCAGACCGCCGGCGTCCGCGCCGCGGACGGGCGGCCGGCCGGCGTCTACTGCGCGTTCAGCGAGGTCCACACCCAGATCGACCTGGAACGCTCCCTCGCCCTGAGCGAGGCCCTGTTCACCGACGCCGCCTGGGGCGTCGTCCTCGTCGACGTCGACCTGCGCCCCGCCGTCGTCAACGGCTACGCGGCCCGCGCCCTCGGCACCGCCCGCGGCTCGCTCCTGGGCCGCCCGCTCGGCGAACTCGTCACCCAGGGCGTCGAGGAGCTGGAGAGCGCCCTCCAGCACGTCCTGGCGGCCGGCTCCCCGCCCGAACCGGCGGACATCTGGGTGACCCTGCGCGGCGCCCGCGGCGAGCGCCGCCGCTGCTGGCGCTGCGGCTTCGTCCGGCTCGCCTCCCCGCTCGCCGAGGAGCCCGAGCCCGTCCCGCTGGGTGTCGGCTGGCTCTTCCAGGACGTCACCGAGGCACGTCTCGCCGAACAGGACGCCGACCGGATGCGGTTCCGCTGGAGCCAGCTGCACCGTGCCGGAGCCGCGGCCGCGGAGTGCGAGGACCCGGCGCGGGCCGCCGCCGTCCTCCTCGACTTCGCGCTGGCCGGCTTCGCCGACCACGTCCTCGTCGACCACGCCACCCCCGAGGGGCGTCTGGTCCGCGCCCTCGCGAGCCCCGCCGGCGCCCCCGGCCCGGTCGCCCCCGTGGCCAGCGGCGGCATCCCGCTGCGCTACCCCGCGACCCACCCCGCCCTCCAGGCCCTCGGCCGCCAGGGCCCCACCCGCGCCAGCGCCACCCCCGGCTCCCCGCGCTGGTCCACCGACCGGCTCTGGCCCGCCGGCACGGCCCACGCCCTCTGCCTCCCCCTCCGCGCCCGCGCGCGCACCCTCGGCATCGCCACCTTCCTGCGCACCCCGTCCCGCCCGGCCTTCGAACGCGAGGACGCGGTGTACGCGGAGACGGTCGCGGCGCGCGTCGCGGCGGCCCTGGACGTGGGGGAGGCGCTGGGGCCCGGTGGGGGCGGGTAGCCCGGAGCCGTCCTAATCCAGGGGGGACTTGTCGTTCGCCTGTGCGATCATCACGGCGAATCACCAAACTTCACCGCTCCGGGGGGACCGGTCATGCCTCGACCTTCGGGTACGCCGCCCAGATCCGCGCCGTACGCCGCACTTCTCGCTGTGCTCACCCTGCTGTCGTCCCTGCTGCTCCCGGTGATCACCGCCGAAGCCGCACGGGCCGCCGACGCACCCGCCGCGCAGCCGGGCGTCCCGGCCGCACCGGCGGCGGACAGGCCCGCCGCGGCCGAGGCGCCCGCCGCTCCCGCGGCCGAGGCGCCCGCCGCCGGGGACTGCGCGCCGCTCGCGCTCGCGCACTTCGGAGACCCGGGACCGGCGGTCGGCACGGTCGCGCTGGCCGGCAACGGCACGGCGTGCTTCACGTTCACCGCCGAGCAGCCCGGCATGCACCGGGTGCTGCCGGCCGCCCACTACAACACCCGTGCCACCGTCTTCGACGGTGAGACGGCCCTCGACTGCTACGACCACGACCGGGGCGCGGGCTGGTGCGTGCTGCCGCGCACCGGTGCGTTCACGCTGCGCCTCGACAACAGCTCGGTCGACCCCGACGAGCCGTCGGTGACCGTCACCCCGCTGGTCACGACCGAGGGGTGCCTCCCCGAGGCCCGCACGTCGTGGGACCAGCAGCCGCTGTCGGGGACCCTCCACCGACTGGGCCTCGTCTGCCAGCCGTTCGCGGCCGAGCCGGGCGAGCGCATCACCCACGACTTCGCGATGGTCGTGTACGGCGACGAGCGGGCCTGGATCACCGACGAGACCGGCGGCCCCGTCTGCGACCTGCGCGCGGAGGGCGAGGGCTGCGTCCTGCCCGGTGACGGCCCCTACCGGATCATCGGCGAGGGCATCTACGCCTCGGAGGGCTACCCGGCCGCCTACCGGCTGAAGATCCGCCGCCTCTCGGACCCCGAGGGCTGCGCGACCGTGGCGCCGAACGCCTACGGCTCGGCCCCCACGGCCGTGTCCCCGCCGACGGGCTGCAAGACCTTCACCGTGCCCAAGGCCGCCACGTACGACGTCTACGGCGTCGGTCAGGAGGGCCAGCGCTCGCACCTCCGGGTGTACGACCGCGCGGGCACGATCATCTGTCAGACCTACGACACCTGCGTGCTGAAGGACGGCGTCACGTACACGGTGACGACCGACGACCCGACCCTGATCCTGGACCCCGCCGCCACGGAGGGCTGTGTGCCCGCCGGCCTCGGCGCGGTCGACGGCTCGTTCGCCTCGCCCGGCGAGATCGACTGCCTGACGCTGCCGCTGCCGCAGGACGCGCACGTGGCGCTCCTCAAGCCGACCGGCGGCCCGGAGCCCCGCCCGGACGTCGTCGTCCGGAACGCGGACGGCGGCTACGTCTGCGGCGAGGAGAAGCTCCTCGACGGCACCTGCGTCCTGACCGGCCCCGCGCCGTACCGCGCCCTCGTGTCGACCGACGACACCCAGCCGCCCACCGGCGCCTACCGGCTGATGCTCCACCGCACGGACGCCGCCAACGACTGCCCGGTGTTCGCCGCGGGCGACTTCACCGGGACCGGCGCCGTCGCCCGTCTGACCACCGGCGGCGGGGTCTTCTCCCACTGCCTCACTATCCCGGCCGACGCGCACTCCGCCAACGAGAACGTGCAGATCACCGCCGGGGCGGCGCCCGCCGCCCAGTACGCCGTCCTCGACTCGACCGGCACGCCGGTCTGCAAGGGCTGGTCCAACTACGGCAGCTGGACCACCTGCGCGCTGACCCCGGGCCTCGCCCACACCGTGCTCTTCGTGGGCCGTGACACCCCGGCGGCGTACACCCTCGCCCGCCGGGACGTCACCGCGACCGCGAAGGGCTGCCCGGCGATCCCGGCCACCGCGGTCGGAGGTCCCTCCTCCGGCGGCGCCCTCGGCGCCCCGGGTGCGCTGATCTGCCGTCAGGTGACGACCGGCGCCGCGGGCGACGTGCTGCACCTCAACGTCCGCGACGCCCTCGGGACGGCGAACATCCTGGCGTACGACGCGGCGGGCGCGGGCGTCCCCACCTGCGGCTACCGCAACAGGTCCTGCTCGGTCACCGGATCGACCGCCTACCAGGTGGTGCTCTACGTGCCGCCGAGCCTGAAGGGCGCCGAGACCTACCGCCTCGACGCGCTGCGCATCGGCACCCCGGCCGGCCCGGCCCCGGAGTGCACCAGGGTCCCGAACATCACCTACGGCTACGGGCCGATCGCCGGCCGGCTGGACGAGCAGCACACGGCGGTCTGCCTGGCACTGCCCACCGCCGCCCGGGACCGGTTCGACCTGGTGGTCGCCGACACCGCCGGCCGGCCGGACACCGCGGTGCCCGCGCTGTACGACGCGAGCGGCGACTCCTGGTGCATGGGCACGGCCGCGGCGACGTACCAGTGCTACCTGCAGGAGCCGGGCTACGACGCCGCCTCGCCCAGCACCTTCGTGCTCGGTCTGCCCGAGAAGGCTTCGGTGACGGACTACAGCACCCGGCTCGACTGCACCTTCGGCCGCTGCGGCACCGAGAAGCTCACCGTGGGCACGGTCTCGCCGACGTCCGCCGCGAGCGGCAAGGTCACCACCCTCACGCTGACCGGCACGGCCCTCGGCATGAAGGACCAGGTCGTGCTGTCCGACGGCGCGCGGCAGCTCACCGCCACCACGGTGTCCGTCTCGCCGGACGCCAGGACCCTGACGGCGACGCTGGACCTGCGGTCCGCCGCCGAGGGCGTCTGGAGCCTCTCCGTGATCGCGCAGGGCGCCCAGTACGGCCGCGGCACCTTCACCGTCACGCCCGCCGAGGCCGCGTCCGGCCTCGGCCGCTACGTGCCCCTGGCGCCCACCCGCCTGATGGACACGCGCAGCGGGACCGGCGTGGCACCGGGCAAGGTCGGTCCGGGCGGCACCGTCACCCTCCAGGTGACGGGCGCGAAGGGCATCCCCGCCACCGGTGTCGGCGCCGTCGTCCTCAACGTGACCGCGACCTCGCCCACCGCCGGCGGCTTCGTCTCGGTGTACCCGGACGGGACCACGCGCACCTCCGCGTCGAACCTCAACTTCACGGCGGGACAGACGATCCCGAACCTGGTGGTCGTGCCGGTGGTCAACGGCAGGGTGACCTTCTACAACAGGGCGGGCTCCGTCGACCTGATCGCCGACGCGGCCGGCTACTACGTCACGGACGGCTCGGGGGCCACCTACCGGCCCGTGACGCCGACCCGGCTGATGGACACGCGGGCCGGCCTCGGCGTGCCCCGGGCCAAGGTCGGGGCCCAGAAGTCGGTGACCCTCAAGGTGACCGGACACGGCGGGCTTCCCGCCGCCGGGGTCACGGCCGTGGTCCTGAACGTGACGGCGACGGCGCCCACGGCCGCGAGCTTCGTCTCGGTCCATCCGGCCGACCGCCCGCGCACCTCCGCGTCGAACCTCAACTTCACGGCCGGGCAGACGATCCCGAACCTCGTCTTCGTCCCCGTCTCGGCCAACGGTGAGGTGACCTTCTACAACCACGCCGGGGCGGTGGACCTGATCGCCGACGTGGCCGGCTTCTTCACCATGGACGGGACGGGATCCGCCTACCGGCCGATGACCCCCACCCGCCTGATGGACACGCGGTCCGGGACCGGCGTGGCCGGGGCGAAGGTCGGGGCGGGGCAGACCGTGACCCTCCAGGTCGCGGGGCGGGCCGGCATCCCGGACACCGGGGTCACGGCCGTCGTGCTGAACGTGACGGCGGTCGCGCCGACGGCGGGGGGCTTCGTGTCCGTCTTCCCGGCCGGGACCACGCGCACCTCCGCGTCCAACCTGAACTTCACCGCCGGGACCACGATCCCGAACCTCGTGGTGGTGCCCGTGGTGAACGGAAAGGTGAGTTTCTACAACCACGCGGGGTCCGTGGACCTGCTGGCGGACGTCGCCGGCTACTACGTCTCCTAGGACCTGACGGAGAACGTGGGGGCCGCGGCGAGCACTCGCCGCGGCCCCCACGTCGCTTTCCGGCCTCAGTGGCGGAAGAAGATCCGGTCGCGGTACTCCGTCATCACACGGCCGTTCCACTCGTGCCCGCCGTCGACGTTCCCCGAGCGCAGCAGCGGCGGCTCGATGCCGCGGTGCACCAGCTCCTCGGCCGCCGCCGCCATCGTGGCCTGCATCAGGGCGCTGGTGACGACCGTGGACGCGGGCGCGAAGGGAGCCTCGATGCCCTCGTGGGTGAGCTCCGCGTCGCCGACGGCGATCCGGGAGTCGAGGACGATGTCGCAGTGGTCCTTCAGGTACGTGCCCGAGGTGTGCCGGGACTTCGTCTCGGTCGCGTAGGCCACCGAGGTCACGCCGATCACGGTGAGGCCGAGGGCGCGCGCGTTCATCGCCATCTCGACCGGCAGGGCGTTGCGCCCGGACAGGGAGATGATGATCAGGACGTCGCCGGCCTTGGCGGGGGAGGAGTCCAGGACCGCGCTCGCCAGGCCGTCCACGCGCTCCAGGGCGGAGCCGAGGGTCGCGGGCATCACGTCGACGCCGACCACCCCGGGGACCGCGAGCAGGTTCATCAGGGCGAGGCCGCCCGCGCGGTAGACCACGTCCTGCGCCGCGAGCGACGAATGACCGGCGCCGAACGCGAACAGCCGGTTGCCGTTCGCGACCGCCTCGGCGATGGCGGTCCCGGCGGCCGCGATCTCTTCCGCGTCCTCGTCCCGCACCTTCTGGAGCAGGCCGATCGCGGCGTCGAAGAACTGTCCGGCCAGCTTGCTCTCGCCCATGGCGGCGGCTCCTTCTCGTCGTGGTCGCGGATCACGGTGCGGTCTGGACCATTGCTCTGTCAATACCACCTCGCCCCGGCGCGCCCCGGTTGTCGGTGCGATGCGCAAGAATTGGGGCAGGGCCAGCGCACGACTCATCGAGGGGCACGTATGTCCGGACTGATCGACACCACGGAGATGTATCTCCGCACCATCCTTGAGCTCGAAGAGGAAGGTGTGGTCCCCATGCGCGCCCGGATCGCCGAACGGCTGGACCAGAGCGGTCCGACCGTGAGCCAGACCGTGGCCCGCATGGAGCGCGACGGTCTGGTGGCCGTGGCGAGCGACCGCCACCTGGAGCTCACGGAGGAGGGCCGGCGTCTGGCCACCCGCGTGATGCGCAAGCACCGGCTCGCCGAGTGCCTGCTCGTGGACGTGATCGGTCTGGAGTGGGAGCAGGTCCACGCCGAGGCCTGCCGCTGGGAGCACGTGATGAGCGAGGCCGTGGAGCGCCGTGTCCTGGAGCTCCTGCGGCACCCGACGGAGTCGCCGTACGGCAACCCGATCCCGGGCCTCGAGGAGCTGGGCGAGAAGGCCGAGGCGGAGTCCTTCCTGGACGACTCGATGGTCTCGCTCGCCGACCTGGAGGCCGGCGGCGAGGGCAAGACCGTGATCGTCCGCCGGATCGGCGAGCCGATCCAGACGGACGCCCAGCTGATGTACACGCTGCGCCGTGCGGGCGTGCAGCCCGGCTCGGTGGTGTCGGTGACCGAGTCGCCCGGCGGTGTCCTGGTGGGCAGCAGCGGCGAGGCGGCGGAGCTGGACTCCGAGGTCGCGGCGCACGTCTTCGTCGCCAAGGGCTAGACCCGGCACCGGCGTCCCGGGTTAGACCCGGCACCGGCGTCCCGGGTCCGCCGCGGGGCGTGGGGTCCGCCGTCGTGGAGCGGCGGCGGCGCCCCGTCCTTCCGGACTCCCGGCCCGTTTACGGCGGAACCGCCACGGCCGCGCCCTGTCCCGTGCCACGCTGGGGGGATGAGGGCCACCCTTCATACGGAGAACCCCGGCGCCTCGCGGCGCCGGGGTCCGTCCTCCCCTGTGTCGACCCGGAGCCCCGAGCTCCCAGGGTCGTTCCCCTCGGACCGTTTTCCCCGAGCGGTCCGCCTCCCGCTGAAGATCTCCCCTCGGCAGCAGCCGTCAATCCTTGAGCGCCGTCACTCGAACGTGGGGTGTTGAGTGGCAGAAGCGCATTTTCGAATACAGGTTCGATAGTCTGGCGTAGTTCCACGAGGCAGTTCCACGGGGTCAGCCACGGGGCCATGGAAAGAGGGGGTGCCGAGCAGCATGGTGCGACGACTCGACGTCACGGGAGCCGACGGCGTACGCCTGGCGGCCTGGGACTTCACGGAACAGACCGCCCCGCAGTCCGGGCCCGGTGTCTTACTGCTCCACGGCCTGATGGGCAGCGCCTCGCACTGGGCGCCCGCCGCCCGCCGGCTCGCCCCGCGCCACCGCACCGTCGCCCTGGACCAGCGCGGTCACGGCCGCAGCGAGAAGCCCACGGCCGGCCCCTTCACGCGCGAGGCGTACGTGGCCGACGCGATCGCCGTCGTCGAGGGGCTCGGTCTCGGCCCCGTCACCCTCGTCGGGCACTCCATGGGCGCGCTCACCGCCTGGCAGCTCGCCGCCGAGCGTCCCGACCTGGTGCGGGCCCTCGTCATCTGCGACATGCGGGCCTCCGCGCTCGGCGCCGCCTCCCAGCGCGAGTGGGGGGACTGGTTCGCCCGCTGGCCCGTCCCCTTCGCCTCGCTCGACGCCGTCCGCCGGTGGTTCGCCGAGGACGACCCCTGGGTGGAGCGCCCCCGTCCGGCGCGCGGCGCGTTCTTCGCCGAGGTGATGACCGAGCGGCCCGACGGCTGGCGGCCGGTCTTCGACCCGGCCCAGATGCTGACCTCCCGCGAGACCTGGGTCCACGACGCCCACTGGGACTCGCTCGCCCAGGTCCGCTGCCCCACCCTCGTGGTGCGCGGCCTCGACGGCGAGCTGGGCCGCGCCGAGGCCCAGGAGATGGTCCGCGTCCTCCCGCACGGCGCCTACGCGGAGATCCCGGACGCCGGCCACCTCCTCCACTACGAGCACGCGGACGCCTGGTGGGAGGCGGTGGAGCCGTTCCTGAACGGCGCCCTCACCTCGTGACCGGCCCGCCCGAGGGCGTGCGCCGCGGCCCTGCGCGACCGCGCCGGAGCGCCGGACGCACGGCGGCCGGCCGGGGAGGCCGGCCGTGGGCCCCGTCCGGTGCCGGACGGGGCCGGAGGACCTGCCGGGTGGGCCCGTGAGCCGTCGGGTCCACCCCGGTGGCGTCAGAACGAGAAGACCGCGCTCTCGCCCGTACGCGCCTGCAGCTCGCAGGAGTTGCCGTAGGTGGCCGACCAGCGCACGCGCTTGCCCTCCCACACGCCCTCGCTCGTGACCGTGACCGGGTTCCACTCGCGGGTGCACGGGCGGCCGCCGTCCCGTAAGGCCGTCAGGCGGGCGAAGTCGCCGTCCACGGAGTTCAGTTCGGCGCAGGCCGAGGCGGGGTCGGGGTGGCTGCCGGCGGTGGCCGGGCCGCAGGTGAGGGTGACCGCGCGGACGATCGTGGCGGTGGCGGGACGCTGGCCCTTGCCGATGGTGAGGACGAGGGCCGAGGGCGCGTAGAGGCTCGTCGGGGCGGCCTGGGCGGTGCCGGTGCCGGTGATCGCGGTGCCGAGGAGGGCGAGACCGCTCGCGGTGGCGAGCGCGGTGGCGCCGAATGCGCGGAAGTAGCGCACGGGTGGAATCCCTTCGCTTGTGGCTGCGGGTGCTGATGTGCACGCAGATGCCGGTGTGCACTGTTGTGCACGAGTTGTGGATGCGGAGTGGAGTCTTGTCGACGCGGAGGGTGATCGCACATCCGTACGCCGGTTTCCGGCCGGTCCGGCCGCGGGGAGCCGACCGACTGGTCGTTCGGGCAGCTCGGACGGGGGAACGCCCGCTTCCGGGACGCCCCCCGAGGCCTCGAACGCCCCGGCGGTTCAAGCCCGGACGACCCTCTGACCTGCGGGGATCCAAAACCGGTTCGGCCTTGTAGGACATCCGACCCGCTCGGCTCGACCGGAACATGCCGAAGGGCCGGACTCCCGTGGAAGTCCGGCCCTCCCTCGTTCGTGCCGAGGTCACCGAGGCGTCAGCCCTTGCTCACCGCCGCCAGGATCTCCGGCAGGCGTCCCGACACGCGCGGTGCCGCCAGCCGGAGCCCGCCCCAGACGAGCAGGACGCCGTAGAGCGCGCCGCCCGGGAATAGCAGCCACAGCAGGGACTCGTGGTCCGCGAGGTGGAGGAAGAGGGCCAGGCCGATCACCGGGAGGCACAGCAGCGCCGAGGCGAGCATGCCGCCGAAGATGGAGATCCAGGCGAGCCCGCCCTGTCCCGGCGCCACGTTCTTGTAGCCGTCCTGCGGGATCGAGTACGGGAAGTTCGCCGAAGCCATCGCCCCGCTCGCCACCATCGCGCCGAGCAGCGCGAACGCGATGCCCAGGGCCTCCGGCAGGCGGTCCCACTGGCCGAGCAGCCCGGCCGTCGCCGCCGTCACCAGGGCCGTGAACGGCACCGTGATCACCAGCAGGGCGAGGGCCCGGGCCCGGAGTTCGGCGTAGGCGTCGGCCGCCGTCGAGAGGGTCTGCGCCACCATCCAGAAGGCGGAGGTGTCCTGGCCGAACTGGTTGTACATCTGCATGCCGAGCATGCCCGAGGCGAAGCAGGCGAAGTAGATCGAGCCCGTGCCCTGCAGGGCGTTGAAGAGCGGGACGATCGCGCCGATGGCGAGCGAGGTCACCCAGGCCGCCTTCGTCTTCGGGTCACGCCAGATGTAGCGCAGGCTGCGCTCCATCACGGTGCCCGTGCGCCCGCCCGGCAGCAGTCGGCCGAGCCGCCCGGACGAGGCCGACTTGTCCTTGGCGCCGGCGTCGGGGGACGCGCCGATGGTGGAGCCGTCGGGCTCGGTCATCAGGCGGACCAGACTGCGCTGCCACCAGTACAGCAGCCCGGCGACCGCGGCCGCGCTGAGCAGCAGTTTGGCGGCGGCGACCGCGTAGTCGCCGTCGCCCGCCGCGTCGATCGCGGAGACCGCGGAGGCGGGCGGCAGCCAGCCCACCACCTCGGCGGCCGGCTCCAGCGACGAGACGCCGCCGGCCCGGCCGAGCCGCTGCGCGCCGAAGTTGACGAACTGCATGCCCACCGCGATCACCAGGCCCGACAGGACGGCCAGGTCGCGGCCCTTGCGGGAGGTGAGGAGCCGGACGTTCGCGGCGGCCACCGAGCGCGACAGCGCCACGCAGGACACCACGAGGAGCGGCACGCCGAGGACGGCGGCGACCGTCCCGGCGGCGCCCTCCGCGAGTGCCAGGCCCGCGCCGACCGCCAGGATCGTGGTGACGAGCGGGGCGATGCCGACGAGGGAGGCCACGAACAGCGCCCGGACCAGGGGCCGGGGCCGCAGCGGCAGCATCACGAGCCGGGTGGGGTCGAGGGTCTCGTCGCCGCTCGGCACGAACAGCGGCATGACCGTCCACGAGAGCGCGACGACGGCGGCCAGCAGGACGGTGACGGTCGGCGCCGCCGCGTGCCCGCGCATCAGGACGAAGGCGAACAGCATCCCGGCGGCGAAGAGTATGCCGACGACGATCGAGGAGACGAAGGCGGCGGTACGGCCGCCCGACTGTTTCAGGCCGTTCCTCAGCAGCGACAGCTTCAGCCGCACGAAGACGGAGGTGAGGGAGGGGACGCCGGCCGCCGCCGGGGCCGTCGGGTCGGCGGTGGTCATCGGGGCCGACCGCCCAGCCAGTCCAGGGAGTCGCCGTTGTCCTGCCTGTTCGCGCCGACCAGTTCCAGGAACGCGGCCTGCAGCGACGGCGCCGAGCCCCGTACCTGCTCCAGCGGGCCCTGTGCGCGGATCTGGCCGGCCGCCATCACGGCGACCCAGTCGCACAGCGACTCCACGAGCTCCATGACGTGGCTGGAGAAGACGACGGTCGCGCCGGAGGACGTGTAGCGCTCCAGGACGCCGCGGATGGTCTGCGCGGAGACCGGGTCGACCCCCTCGAACGGCTCGTCCAGGAAGAGGACTTCGGGGTTGTGCAGCAGCGCGGCGGCGAGGCCGATCTTCTTGCGCATGCCCGTCGAGTAGTCCACGACCAGTTTGTGCTGCGAGCCGGCGAGGTCGAGCACGTCGAGCAGCTGGGTCGCCCGCTTGTCGACCTCGGCGCCCGGCAGCCCCCGCAGCCGGCCGCTGTACGCCAGGAGTTCACGGCCCGAGAGGCGCTCGAAGAGCCGCAGTCCCTCGGGCAGGATGCCGATCCGCGCCTTGACCTGGGCGACGGACTCGGGGTCGGCCCACACGTCGTGCCCCGCCACCCGGATGCGGCCGGCGTCGGGGCGGAGCAGCCCCGTGATCATCGACAGGGTGGTGGTCTTGCCGGCCCCGTTGGGACCGACGAGACCGATGAACTTGCCCGCGGGCAGGATCAGGTCGATCCCGTTCACCGCGATCTGCTGGCCGAAACGCTTCCACAGCCCCTCGACGTGCACGGCGGGCGCGGCTTCGGATCCCCATCCGTCGCCCCCCGTTTCGAACGCTCCGTCAAATGCCTGGTCAGGCATCATGTTGCGTCAACCCTTCGGTTGTCCCCGTTGTGAGGGCACCACCTTACGGCTGAGCTCCTTCCGGCCATATGGCCAAAGCGCCCTGGCGGCAGGGGTCTCGGCGTCTCAGGCCTGCCGCGCCCGCGCGTCCGCGGCCTCCCGCCCGCTGGCGTAGGCGAGCGGGCTGATCAGCTCCTCGGCGTCCGGCAGCCAGCGGTTGGCCGCGGTGGGCTTGCGGGCCCACTGCACCGCGCCGAAGGCGCCGACCCGGGTCGGCGGGGCGGCCACGTAGTGCCCCTCGCCGCGGGTGGTGAGGTCGATCGAGGACGGGACCCAGCCCAGCTTGCGCACCAGGTCGGGGACCTTGACCGCGGCGCCGGGCAGCACGAAGAAGAACATCCGGCGGTCGGGCGTGCAGGTCACGGGGCCGAGGGTCAGCTCCATGCGCTCCATCCGGGCCAGGGCGAGGAAGCCGGCGGACTCGGGCACCTCGATCGCGTCGAAGGTGCGGCCCGTGGGGAGCAGGATCGACGCCTTCGGCTGCTTCGACCACATCCGCCGGGCCCCGACGGCGCTGCCCGTCGCCTGGGTCGACCAGTCGGGCCTGGCCGGGTGCGCGCCGGGTGCCGGGCAGGCGTCCGCACCGCAGGAGCAGCGCTCACCGCCCTCGACCGCCTCCAGCCAGGTCCCGGGGAACACGTCCCAGTGCCGCTCTTCCGCGTACCGCACGGCGCTGTCCAGGAGCAGCTCGCCTCGCTGCTGGGGGATCTGTGCGGCTTCGGTGACTCCGATGGTCTCTTCCACGTCGAACTCAACTCCCGCCGTCACCTGGGGTTACGGGCGCGGCCGAGAGCGGGGTGGCGCATCGATCCTGCATGCGGGGCGCACGGGTGCACGGGCGGGGGCGCGCGTGGGGCCGGTGAGCGGCGGCCGGGTATCCGTCGTCGGGGGGCGTCGGTGGCGTGCCGTACCGAGAGCGGCGGCCGACGTGTCCGGTTTCGCGTGTTCACATCTGCATTGACCGGATATCCGCAGGGCAGTGATCAACAGTCCCGTCGATCAACGGCCGTTGACCGTGGGACGGACGTGATCACCGCACCGGCCTCAGGGGGTAGTCATCATGGCAGCCAGGCCACTCGTCGCCCGCCAGCCCAACGAACGGCTGCAGGCGCTCATCCAGGAGGCCGGATGCTCCAACGCCGGCCTCGCCCGCAGGGTCAACATGGTCGGCACGGAGCGCGGCCTCGACCTGCGGTACGACAAGACCTCGGTCGCGCGCTGGCTGCGCGGGCAGCAGCCGCGCGGCCGGGCGCCCGGCATCATCGCCGAGGCGCTGGGCCGCAAGCTCGGGCGCACGGTCACCATCGACGAGGTCGGCATGGCCAACGGCCGCAACCTCGCCTCGGGCGTCGGGCTCCAGTTCGCGCCGACCGTGCTCGGGGCCATCGAGCAGGTCTGCGAGCTGTGGCGCAGCGACGTGGGCCGGCGGGACTTCCTGTCCGGCTCGACGGTCGCCGCCTCCGCGCTCGTCGAGCCGAGCCGGGACTGGCTGATCACCGCCGCCGACCCGCAGGTGGCGCGGGCCGCCGGGGCGCGGGTCGGGGCCTCGGACGTCGCGGCGGTACGGGCGATGACCTCCGCCCTGGTCGACCTGGACCGGCGGTTCGGCAGCGGGCACGTGCGGCCCGTGGTCGTCCACTACCTCAACAGCGTGGTGTCGGGCCTGCTCTCCGGCTCGTACCGGGAGACGGTGGGCCGGGAGCTCTTCGCGGCGGTCGCCCGGCTGACCGAGCTCGCCGGCTACATGGCCGTGGACACCGGCCAGGCCGGGCTCGCCCAGCGCTACTACATCCAGGCCCTGCGGCTCGCGCAGGCCGCCGGCGACCGTGCCTACGGCGGCTACGTGCTGGCCGCGTCGATGAGTCACCTGGCCGCCCAGCTCGGCAACCCGCGGGAGATCGCGCAGCTCGCCCGGGCCGCCCAGGAGGGCGCCCGGGGCCAGGTGCCGCCGCGGGCCGAGGCGATGTTCCTGGCGGCGGAGGCCCGCGGCCACGCGCTGCTCGGCGACGCGCACGCCTTCGAGCGGGTCGCGGGCCTCGCCGAGGAGGCCCTGGCGCAGGCCGATCCGGAGGCGGGTGACGACCCCACCTGGATCGGCCACTTCGACGAGGCGTACCTCGCGGACGAGCTGGCGCACTGCCACCGCGACCTGGGGCAGGCGCGGGAGGCGGCCCGGGCGGCCGAGCGGTCGCTGGCGGGCCACCCCGAGACCAGGGCCCGGCGGCGGGCGATCGGCCTCGCCCTGCTCGCCTCCGCGCAGCTCCAGCAGCGCGAGGTCGAGCAGGCCTGCCACACCGGCACCCGCGCCCTGGAGCTGCTCGCCACGCTGCGTTCCTCGCGCGGGACGGAGTACCTGGGTGACCTGCGGGAGCGCCTGGAGCCGTACGCGGGGGAGGCGGTGGTGCGGGAGTTCGGGGCGCGGCTCGACCTCTATGCGGCGTAGGGCCCGTGGGGCGGATCGGGGCCGGGGCCGCCGGACGGGGCCTACGTCACACCTCTGTCACACACGTGTGCGGGGCGCTGTGCGCACCGGGTAGCGTGGGCCGACGATTCCGTAGGTTCGGTCCAGCAGTCCATCAACAGGAGTCCCGGTGACGCACAGCGGACAGGGGCCGGAGCAGCAGTATCCGGCCGCTCAGCCCCTCCCCCCTGAGGTGACCCCTGGTGGCCCCTCGGACGCCCATGCGACGCAGTACCTGCCACCGGTCCCGGCCCAGCCGCCGGGGGCGCCGCCGCAGCCCGGGTACGGCTATCCGCAGGCCGCCCAGGCGCCGCAGCCGGGTTACGGCTATCCGCAGCAGGCCGCCCAGCCGCCGCAGCCCGGGTACGGCTACCCGGGCCCCGACTCGCAGGCGACGCAGTACATCGCGCCGGTGCCGTCGCAGGCCCCGCAGTCCGCGCAGGACGCCCAGGCCACGCAGTACCTGGCCCCCGTACCGCCGCAGGCCCCGCAGGACGCCCAGGCGACGCAGTACCTGCCGCCGGTCGCGGGCGGCCCGGACGCCCAGGCGACGCAGTACATCGCGCCCGTGCCGCCGCAGGCCCAGGCCCCGCAGCCCCCGGCCCCGCAGCCCCCGGCCCCGCAGGCCCCGCACCTACAGCACGAGCGGCCGCCGCTCGCCGACTTCGACAACCTGTTCCGCAGCGAGACCCCGCAGCCGGCCCCGGCACCCCCGGTCCAGCCGCAGCGGCAGTACCAGCCGCCGCAGCCGCCGCCGCAGCAGTACGGCTACCAGGACGCGTACCAGCAGGACGCCTACCAGGACGCCTACTACGACGACGAGCCGGAGCCGCAGCGCCGCCGGTCCCCGGCGGTGCTGATCGCGGCCGTGGTCGTCGGCTGCGCCGTGATCGGCCTCGGCGCGGGCATGCTGCTCAGCGGCGGCGACGACGACAAGAAGAACGACACGGCCAAGGGCGGACAGAACGTGGCGGCCAGCTCGGCCGCACCGTCCGGCGGGGTGACCGAGAAGGCCGCCGACCCGGCGGAGGGGCAGGCGAAGGCGCTGGACAAGCTGCTCGCCGACAGCAACAACAGCCGCGGCGCGGTGATCCGTTCCGTCGAGGCGATCAAGAGCTGTGACAACCTCGACCAGGCGGCCAGCGATCTGCGCGGCGCCGCCGAGCAGCGCCGCGGCCTGGTCAAGCGGCTCGAGGGCCTCTCGGTGGACCAGCTGCCGAACAGCACGGCGCTGACCGGGGCGCTCACCAGGGCCTGGCAGGCCTCGGCCGCCGCCGACGACCACTACGCGGCCTGGGCCGAGCAGGCGAAGAGCAAGAAGGTCTGCAAGGGCGGGCACGCCCGGTCGACCTCGCAGACGGTCGAGGCCACCAAGAAGAGCGGCGAGGCGACGACCGCCAAGCGCGAGGCGGCCGGGCTGTGGAACCCGACCGCCGACAAGTACGGACTGACGAAGCGCGAGCCCACCCAGCTCTAGCGGGTGCGGGTCCTGGTCGTCACGGAGCGGCCAGGACCGTACCGCCGACGTCGACGAAGCCGGGCTTCTGCGCCACGAGGCGCCCGTTGCGCACCACCTGGAACGTCACGTCGCGGTTGACGATCCGGGGGAAGTCGCGGGCGCCGAGGAGGTCGTCGTAGCGCCAGCGCAGCGGGGGTGTCAGGCCGCCGGTGTCGATCTTGGCGCCCTGGTCGAGGGCGTGGCTGATCTGCAGGGCGGTGACCTTGTCGCCGCCCAGCGACTCGATCACCTGCCGGAGGACGGTGTACGCGATCCAGGTCGTCTGCACGCCCGCGTCGTTGGGGTCGACCCGGTTGTCCACGAAGGCGTGCTCCTTGATCACCTTCCGCATCGGCTGCCAGGCCCGGCTGTCGGCGTCCGGGTACCACCCGGTGACGTACGCGCCCTCGAAGGGGCTGTGCGGGCCGCCGGTGCGGTCGATGAGCGGCTGCCCGACGCTGCCGAGGACGGAGGAGATGCGGACGGACTCGCCGTCCTCGCCCTTGCGCTCCGGGAGGCGCCGGAAGGAGTCGAAGAAGGTCTGGGTGCGCTCGCCGAGGACGGCGGTGACGCAGCCGTTCTCGCCGCCGGCCCGGTTGCGGGCCTTGTCGGCCTGCTCCGTGTACTCGGCGGCGTCCTCGACGGCCGGGATGTCGACGGCGCCGCGGTGGCTGGCGTCGCG
Source organism: Streptomyces sp. NPDC048018 (assembly GCF_043202995.1). NCBI lineage: Bacteria > Bacillati > Actinomycetota > Actinomycetes > Kitasatosporales > Streptomycetaceae > Streptomyces > Streptomyces sp. NPDC048018. Next base: position 557,046 of record NZ_JBIDBK010000004.1, on the reverse strand, counting down.
CAGGCCGGAGTTGAGCAGGTCGGGCAGTTTGTCGCCGGCGATGGTGTCGGGGCGGACCAGGGAGACCTTGCGGCAGCTCGCGGCGAGCTGCATGCCGTGCCCGGCGATGAGGGAGGCCTGGCCGCCGTTGACGGGATAGGACAGCGGGCTGGTGAACTCGTCCTCGGAGATGCCGTAGCCGCCGATGTAGGGGATGCCGGCGCCCTCCAGGGGGGCCATGAAGGCGCGCCCGTGCTGGCTGTAGGAGCCGACGACGGCGACGGCGCCCTCCTGGACGGCCTGGCGCGCGCAGGCCGCGGCGCCGGAGTTGCTGTTCTGCTCGTTGCAGGTGAGGACGCGGAGCTCGTGGCCGTTGATGCCGCCGTTGGCGTTGACCCAGCGGGCGTAGGCCTGGGCCATGGCGGGCATTCCGGGCATGTTGGTGGCGCGGGTCTGGTCGGGGGCCCACGTCATGACGGTGACGGGCTCCCTGGAGCCCCCCGTGGCACCAGGGAGTACGCCGCAGCCGGTGAGCAGCGACGCTGCGGCCGCCGCTGTCGAGACGTACGCGAGAAGGGGAAGGAGTCGCCTACCGGTCATGACCATGCACACTTCCGCCTCATGGGTAACGCGGGAGTGAGCGAGACTCAACGCCGAGTGACGTCGAGGTGAATTGCAGGGGTCGGCCGGGGCCGGGAACGGCGCTGTCAGTGGGGAAACGTACGATCGAACGATGTCCGGTACCCCGTCCACCCCCACCTCCGGTTCGGTGAACTCTTCCCGTCGCGGCCGTCGCTCCTCCACCATGGGCGGCATGCCGCTCAACGACATGCCGTGGTGGCGCTGGCGCGCCAATGTGCGCTCGGCGCTGCACATGCTCTCGGACCCGGAGTTCCACGAGACGACCTGGCTGGCCGGCCAGGACGGGTTCGGCGACGTCACCGACGCCGTCTACCGACTGGTCGAGGACACCTGGCTGGACAGCTGGTCAGCCGAGAAGTACGTGGGGACGATCTTCCGCGACTCCGGCGAGGCCGCGCTCGTCGACGTGGCCGTGCTGCGGGTGCTGCGCATCATGCACCAGGTCGGCGCGGACGCCCCGGTCTCCGCGTACCTGGAGCACCACGGCTGGCCGGAGGCGGTACGGGCGGCCCGCGAGGCGCACGTACGGCTCGCGACGGCGGACGAGGAGGACCCGGACGCGCCGCCGCGCTCGCTGGAGGTCCTGCGCATCATGACGGGCGCGGCCTGAGGTCCGTCCGGCGCCGGTCCGGCGGTCGCCGGGGTTCCGCGCGCCGTTCGTCCGGCGGTCGCCGGGTCTCGGTGCGGTGTCCGTCCGGCGGTCGTCCGGCGTCCGTCAGACGGACGACGGGGCGGCCGGGCCCGCCCGGTGTGGCAGGCTAGCCGGATGACCGACCAGTACGTCCTCACCCTCTCGTGCCCGGACAAACAGGGCATCGTGCACGCCGTGTCGAGCTACCTCTTCATCACGGGATGCAACATCGAGGACAGTCAGCAGTTCGGAGACCGTGACACGGGTCTCTTCTTCATGCGGGTCCACTTCTCGGCCGAGTCCCCCGTCACGGTGGAGAAGCTGCGGGCGAGCTTCACGGCGGTCGGCGACGCCTTCCAGATGGACTGGCACATCGACCGGGCCGACGAGCCGATGCGGATCGTGCTGATGGTGTCGAAGTTCGGCCACTGCCTGAACGACCTGCTGTTCCGCTCCCGGATCGGCGCCCTGCCGGTCGAGATCGTCGCGGTCGTCTCCAACCACACCGACTTCGCCGAGCTGGTCGGCTCCTACGGCATCCCCTTCCGCCACATCCCGGTGACGAAGGACACCAAGCCGGCGGCGGAGGCGGAGCTGCTGGCCCTGGTGGAGGAGCAGAACGTCGAGCTGGTCGTCCTGGCCCGCTACATGCAGGTCCTCTCCGACGACCTGTGCAAGCGGCTCTCGGGCCGGATCATCAACATCCACCACTCCTTCCTCCCGAGCTTCAAGGGCGCCAAGCCCTACCACCAGGCGCATGCCCGCGGGGTGAAGCTGATCGGCGCGACGGCCCACTACGTGACGGCCGACCTCGACGAGGGCCCGATCATCGAGCAGGAGGTCGAGCGGGTCGGCCACGAGGTGACTCCGGACCAGCTGGTCGCCGTCGGCCGCGACGTGGAGTGCCAGGCGCTGGCCCGCGCGGTCAAGTGGCACGCGGAGCGCCGCATCCTCCTCAACGGGCGCCGCACCGTCGTCTTCGCCTGATCCGTCCCGGACGCGGCGGCTACAGCCGGCTCAGCGAGGCCGCGGCGAACAGCACGTCACGGATGGCCTCGCGGTCGCCGTCCTGGCCCGCCGCGGCCTCCTCGGGCGGGACGTGGCCCGCGACCAGCTGGCAGAACTCGACCGCGTCCATCGCCACCTGCGCCACCGCGTGGTCGCGCGAGCCGAGGGCCGCCGGTGAGTCCAGCGCGATGTACCAGTGGCCGCCGCCCGCGCCCTCGATCTCCAGGTGGAGCGAGCGGCCGGGCGCGCCGGCCGTGACGAGCTCGCGGGCCGGGGAGGCCAGGCCCGCGCGGCGCCGGCCGGCCAGGGCCGCCGGGAGCAGCCGGGCCGCCAGGTCGATCATGCCGTGCATGTGGGCGCCGGCCGGCGGGTCGTACGGATACGCCACCGCCTGCGCGATGTCCTCCGCGTGCACCCAGCACTCGAAGGCCCGCTCCAGGAGCGAGTCCCGCAGCGGCAGGGCGAAGTCCCCGTACGTCACCGTGAGGTCCGCCACCCCGCGGCCCGCGAACGAGACCGTGCGGATCAGGGTGTGGCTCTGCTCCCGCCAGGGCTCGCGGACGGTCCGGGTCGGCGGGCGGCTCGCGGAGTCCCAGTAGACGTCCGTCCGCTCGGTCGGCGACAGCTCGTCCGTGCCCGCGCCCAGCGGGTCGTCCAGCCCGAGGGAGGCGGCCACCAGGCCGTCCACCGCGAGCAGGTGGCCGATCACCCCGGCGACCGTCGTCTTCCGGTGCAGCCGGCGTTCGCCCTCGAACCACTTGAGCCGCACCGGCGCGTGCCACTCCGACTCGCCGATGTCCCGCAGCAGCGCGTCGAGCCGCGCGGTCTCCGCGTCGTAGGGCGTGGCCCAGGTCGGCACGGGGATGCGGGCCGGGCGCCGGCCCAGGCAGTTCTCCAGGACCCGGGAGCGCAGCAGCGGGTCGAGGTCCAGATCGCGCTCGGCGTGCAGCAGCCCGACCGCGTCGCGCAGCCGCAGCGCCTCGTCCGCGCAGGGGGCGCACTCGGTGAGGTGGTTCTCGACGGCCTGCGTCTCCTCGGCCGAGCAGGCCGACAGCGCCCATGCCCCGAGCAGCGACTTGAGCACGCGGTGGGGGAGTTCCGGGACCGGCCCGGCGACCTCGGCCGACGGCACGGCGGGCGCACCGGCGTCCGCGGGTCCCGGAGGCCCCTGGTCCGCTCCGGCGTCCCGGCCGCTCCGGGCGTCCCTCATGTCCTGGATGTCCCGCAGGGAGGACGTCAGGTCGGCGTGGTCGTCCGCGGCCGGCCGCGGGCCCGGTATCCAGGGGGCGCGTGCGGTCTCCTCGGGATCGTCGTTCGCCCCGGTCACAGTGCCCGTCCCAGGCCGCCGGTGCCGGGCGGCGAAGAGCCCTCCAGGGGGCGGGTGTTGGCCGTCGACAGCAGCTGCAGCCCGAGCCGCAGCCGACGCCGTGCCTCGTCCTCGGTCACCCCGAGGTCCGCCGCCGTCTGCCGGTAGTCCCGGCGCTGGAAGTAGGCCAGCTCCAGGGCCTGCCGCAGCGGGGTCGGCATGGACGTCACGATGTAGTCGGCGCGGGCCGCGACCGAGGCGCGGCGCACCTTCTGCTCCAGCTCCTCCGCCGAGCCCTCGCCGCGCTCCGCGTACGCCACGGCCTCGGCCTGCCGCAGCCGGTACACGGCCTGCCGCTGGGTCAGCCGGGCCACCCACGAACGCAGATTGCCCTGCTTGGGGTCGTACGCGTCGGGGTTCTCCCAGATGTAGCCGAAGACCTCGCGGGTGATCTGGTCGGCGGCCTCGTCGTCGTCGAGGACCCGGTGCGCGAGGCTGTGGACGAGGGAGGCGAAGCGGTCGTAGAGCTCGCCGAGCGCGGCCGCCTCACCACGCGCCAACCGCTGCTGCATCCTGCGGTCCCAGCGCGGTGGTGTGTTCTTCGCCGCCATTCGAAGCCCCTCCCGACAGCCCTCCCGACCCGAGTTCACGTTCCAAAGTAATGCGCCCGGACCCGGCGCACCTCTCTTTGCCGCAAGTGCGCCCTTGACGGATCGCCGAATGGTAAGGAAAGCGTCAACCGCGGCGGTTCGGGTTTCGATCAGGTCGCAGCGGGCAGCGGGAGGGGACAGGAAGCACTGCCTCCGCTTGAAAGGCGCCGCTCGTGACGATCCAGGTCGACGAGGACGAGCAGGAAACGTGGACCGTGCTGCGGATCAGCGGAGAGGTGGACCTGGTCTCCTCTCCGCTGATCCGCAGACGTGTCCACGCGGCCGTGGCCGGCGGACGCCACGACGTGGTCCTTGACCTGTCCGCGGTCCACTTCTGTGACTCCAGCGGCGTGGGCGTCCTCGTCGCCGCCCGGCGCCTCATGCGCTCCTGCGGCGGTCGCCTCCGGCTCATCCTGCCCGCCCGCGGCGCCGAGGACGGCGCCCACGTGAACCGGGTCCTCGCCGCGCTGGGCGTCCGCCGCCTCTTCGAGGTGTACGCGGACGTGCCGGCCGCCCTCGACGACACGGCCCCGCCCCTCTCGGCCTGACCGTCCCGCCCACGCCCGGACGCACGCCTCCCGGGAGCCGGCCCAGGCGCCCACCTAGGACCCCCCGAACCGCTCGCGCAGCTTGTACTTGAGCACCTTGCGCAGGGTGTCGTTCCGCGGCAGCGCGTCCACCACCTCCAGCTGCTCGGGCAGTTTGTGGACGGACAGGCCGGCCTCGCGCAGGAAGGCCGTCACCGACTCCAGGGTCAGCGGTGCGGCGCCCGGGGGCTGCTCGACGACCGCGCAGACCCGTTCGCCGCGCTCGGCGTCGGGCAGGCCGACGACGGCGGCGTCGCCGACGCCGGGATGTCCGTGGAGGAGGTCCTCGATCTCCTTGGCCGAGATGTTCTCGCCCTTGCGGATGATGATGTCCTTGATCCGCCCGGTCAGGACGAGATGGCCGCTCGCGGTCAGGTGTCCCACGTCTCCCGTGACGAGGAACCCGTCCGCGTCGAAGGCCGCCGCCGTCTGCGCCGGGTCGAGGTAGCCGCGGCAGACCGCCTCGCCGCGCAGCCGGACCTCGCCGTTCTCCGTGATGCGTATCTCCATGCCGGCGGGCGGGCGGCCCTCGGTCGTGGCCAGGTTCTCGGGGGTGTCGCCGGGGTCGCCCATGGTGATCATGGGGACCTCCGTCATGCCGTAGCCGTGGGTGAGCTGGCAGCCCATCTCCCGGACGACGGAGTGGTAGATCTCCGGCGGCTTGGGCGCGCCGCCGCCGGCGAGCAGCCGCAGGGTGGGGATGACCGGCTCGCCCGGCTGCTTGCGCTGCTCGGCGAGGAACATCGCGTAGAAGGCGGTGGACCCGCCGGCCACGGTGACCCCGTGCCTGCGGTACTCGTCCAGCGCGTCCGGCAGCGCGAAATGTTCGAACATGACGGCGGGGAATCCGTACAGCAGCAGCATGACGGTGTAGTCGGGGCCCGCGATGTGGGCGTAGGGGAAGGCCATCGAGCCGACGTCGGCCTCGCTCAGGTGCAGGGCGTGGGCCAGGCAGGAGCCGCCGGCGATCAGTGAACGGTCGGTGTGCAGGACCCCCTTGGGGTCGGAGGTGGTTCCGGAGGTCCAGTAGATCCAGCGCACGGAGGTGCCGTCGGCCGGCGGCGGCGGCAGGACGGCCGGGTCGCCCTCGGGCAGGGTCCCGTACGCCTCGAAGACCCCCCGCGCGCCGAGCCGGCGGGCCATCCCGGTGTGGTCGAAGCCGCGCCAGACGCCGGGCACCGCGAAGAACTCGGCGCCGGACTCGCGCAGCGCGAAGCCGACCTCCTTCTCCCGGTAGAAGGGGATGACCGGCGACTGCACGGCTCCGAGCCGGGCCAGCGCGAAGGAGAGCACCGCGGTCTCGATCCGGGTGGGCAGCTGCCAGGCGACGACGCTGCCGGGCCGCACCCCCCTGTCGTGGAGCCCGGCGGCGCAGCGCTCGGCGCGGTCGCGCAGTCCGCCGAAGGTGAGGGTGCGGTCCCCCTGGAGCAGGACGGGCCGGTCGGGGGTGAGGGCGGCCCGGCGCTCGACGAGCTCCCAGAGGGTCCGGGACGCGCCCAGGGCCCGTGCGGTTTCGGTCTCGGCTTCGCTCACGGCGGCTCCCCTGGCTGACGACTCCCCATAACTGACTATCCGTCAGATCGTGCGGAGAGCGTAGAGGGCCGGTCCTTGTCGGTCCAGGGGTGCGGGGCTAGCCTGATGCGGAGCCCGTATCTGACGGGTCATCAGGAACCGGAGGGGTCATGACGGAACTGCCCCGCATCATCAGCGTCGACGACCACGTGATCGAGCCCGCGCATCTCTTCGAGACCTGGCTGCCGGCCAGGTACCGGGACCGGGGGCCCCGGCCGCTGACCGCGGGGATCGGTGAGCTCGCGTACGTCGGCGGCAAGTACCGGATCACGATGGACCCCGACGGCCCGCCCACCGACTGGTGGATCTACGAGGACCTCCGGTTCCCGTACAAGCGGAACATCGCCGCCGTCGGCTTCGACCGCGACGACATGACCCTGGAGGGGATCACCCGCGAGGAGATGCGCCGCGGCTGCTGGGACCCGAAGGCCCGGCTCGCCGACATGGACCTCAACCACGTCGAGGCCTCGCTCTGCTTCCCCACCTTCCCTCGCTTCTGCGGGCAGACCTTCGCCGAGGCGCAGGACAAGGAGGTCGCCCTCGCCTGCGTCCGCGCCTACAACGACTGGATGGTCGAGGAGTGGTGCGGCGACAGCGGCGGCCGGCTCATCCCGCTGTGCATCATCCCGCTGTGGGACATCGACCTGGCGGTGGCCGAGATCCGGCGCAACGCGGCCCGCGGCGTCAAGGCCGTGACCTTCTCCGAGATCCCCACCCACCTCGGCCTGCCGTCGATCCACTCCGGCTACTGGGACCCCTTCTTCGCGGTCTGCCAGGAGACCGGGACCGTGGTCAACATGCACATCGGCTCGTCCAGCCAGATGCCCGCCGCCTCGCCCGACGCCCCGCCCGCCGTCCAGGCCTCGCTCAGCTTCAACAACGCGATGGCCTCGATGATGGACTTCCTCTTCAGCGGCGTGCTGGTGAGGTTCCCGCGGCTGAAGCTGGCCTACAGCGAAGGGCAGATGGGCTGGATCCCGTACGCCCTGGAGCGCGCCGACGACGTGTGGGAGGAGCACCGCGCCTGGGGCGGCGTCCGCGACCTGATCCCCGAACCGCCGTCCACGTACTACTACCGGCAGATCTTCTGCTGCTTCTTCCGCGACAAGCACGGCATCGCCTCGCTCGACGTCGTCGGCCGCGACAACGCCACCTTCGAGACCGACTACCCGCACGTCGACTCGACCTTCCCGCACACGAAGGAGGTCGCCCTCGACCATGTGAAGGGCCTCGACGACGAGACGGTCTACAAGCTGATGCGCGGCAACGCCATCCGCATGCTCGACCTCGGAATCGTCTGATGGAGCTCGCGTACACGGCGGAGGAGGAGGAGTTCCGGGCCCGGCTGCGGGAGTGGCTGGCCGCCGAGCTGCCGACCCTGCCGGACCGGCCCGACCCGCTCGACTGGCCGGGCCGGCGCGCCTACGACTGCGGCTGGCAGCGGCGGCTGTACGACGCCGGGTACGGGCACGTCCACTGGGACGCCTCCCCGACCCAGCGGCTGATCTTCCTGGAGGAGACCGAACGCGCCGGCGCCCCGTACGTCGGCGCCAACTTCGTCGGCCTCCTGCACGCCGGGCCCACGATCGCCGCCGAGGGGACGCCCGGGCAGCGGGAGCGCTGGCTGGATCCGGTGCTGCGCGGCGACGAGGTGTGGTGCCAGGGCTTCAGCGAGCCCGAGGCCGGCTCCGACCTGGCCTCCCTGCGGACCCGGGCGGTACGGGACGGGGACGCGTACGTCGTCAGCGGCCAGAAGATCTGGACCTCGCACGCCGAGGTCGCCGACTGGTGCGAACTCCTCGTGCGCACCGACCCGGACGCGCCGAAGCACCGCGGCATCACCTGGCTCGCGATGCCCATGGACACGCCCGGGATCACGGTCCGGCCGCTGCGGACCCTCGCCGGGTCGGCGGAGTTCGCCGAGATGTTCCTCGACGAGGTGCGGGTGCCGGTGGGCAACCGGGTGGGGGAGGAGAACGACGGCTGGCGGGTCACCATGGTGACCCTGTCCTTCGAGCGCGGCACGGCCTTCGTCGGCGAGGTCGTCGCCTGCCGCCGCGTCCTCGGCGAACTCGCCCGCGCGGCCCGCGGGAACGGGCGCTGGGACGACCCCGTGCTGCGCCGCCGGCTCGGCCGGCTCGGCGCCGAGTTCCAGGCCCTGTGGCGGCTGACCCAGTGGAACGTCAGCGAGGCCCAGGCGACCGGCGGGGTTCCCGGCGTCGGCGGCTCGGTCTTCAAGCTCCGCTACTCGCACGCCCGCCAGGAGCTGTACGCCGCGGCCGCCGCGGTCCTCGGGCCCGACGCCCTCGACCTGGGGCGCGACTGGAACCTGGACCGGCTGTCCTCCCTGTCGTACACCATCGCCGCGGGCACCTCGCAGATCCAGCAGAACATCGTCGCCGAGCGCATCCTCGGCCTGCCGAAGGGCCGGTGACCGCCGCATGGACTTCCGACTCACCGAGGACCAGCGGGCGTTGCGGCGCGGGGTGCGGGAGCTGCTCGACCGCCGCTTCGGCCGGGACGCGCTGCGGGCCGCCGTCGACGCGGGCGGCGTGCTCGACCGTGCCCTGTGGCGCGAGCTCGGCGCGGCCGGCTTCTTCGCGCTGCGGCTGCCGGAGGACGAGGGCGGGGTGGGGCTCGGCCTCCCCGAGGCGGTGCTCCTCTTCGAGGAGGCGGGCCGGGCCCTGCTGCCGGGGCCGCTGATCGCGACGCACCTCGCGGCGGGCCGGGTGGCGGGGGCCGCGGAGGGGGAGGTCGTGGTCGCGGCGGCCGACGGGGAGCTCGTCGAGTGGCTGGACGCGGCGGACGCGGTGCTCGGCCCGGTCGGGGGCGCCGCACCGGTCCGGTCGGTGGATCCGCTGACGCCCCTGCACCGGCTGCCCGCCCCGGCCGCTCCGCCGGGGGACGAGGCGTCCCTGCTCACCGCGGCCGAACAGCTCGGCAGCGCCGCCCGGACCACGGAGCTGGCCGTCGGCCACGCCCGGAGCCGGGAGCAGTTCGGACAGGCGATCGGCGCCTTCCAGGCCGTCAAGCACCTGTGCGCGCAGATGCTCGTACGAACGGAGGTCGCCCGGGCCGCGGTCTACGCGGCGGCCGTCACGGCCGATCCGGTCGAGATCGCCGGGGCCCGGCTGCTCGCGGACGAGGCGGCGGTGGACGGTGCCCGGGACTGCCTGCAGGTGCACGGGGGGATGGGCTTCACCTGGGAGGCGGATGTGCACCTGCATCTGAAGCGGGCGTGGGTGCGGGCCGAGCGCGGGGGGTCGGGGGCGGCGGCGGAGGAGTCGGTGGCGGCGGCGCTGTGACGGCCGGGTGGTCACGGGATCACGCAGCGTCGATATCGGGTTGTGTCCTGCGGCGCGGTCGTCACGGGCCGGAGTCGGCTCCCCGCTCGGGTACGCTCCGTGAGATGCGAGTGATTGCGTGTCCGGATCGCGCCGGTGCCGCCCCTGCGGCGGCTCCGCGGTCGGGAATGCCCGCCGCTCGCACGCCCTGGCGGCCTGGCGCGCGCCTCTGTTCGACTCCCCGCAACGCGCGTCGCACAGTATGGACCATGCGTACTCCTTCGCGCTGGAATATGCCCGAAGCGCTTGTTGCGGTGACTGTACGTCAACCATGCTGTCTCACAAGGGAATCACGTTCCGTTAGGTCGTCGAGGACGCCGGTTCGGATGGTGTGAACGGTGCAGGTGCTTCAGGTTCAGTTGGAGGTCGGGCCGGACCCGGCAGAGGTGGGGCGCGCCCGACGGTGGGCGCGGTCGCGACTGGTCGGCTCGGGGATACGGGACGACGAGCCGCTGGCGGAGACGCTGGTGCTGCTCATCTCCGAACTCGTGACGAACGCCGTGGTGCACACGGGCTGCCCGGCGGTGCTGCGGATGCTCTTCGGCGGCGCCGGGGTGCGGGTCGAGGTCGCCGACACGAGCGACCGCCCGCCGCGGCCACGGCACGCGGACGGCGAGGACACCAACGGACGCGGCCTGGAGCTGGTGGACGGGCTGGCGGACCGCTGGGGTTGGCAGCGTGAGGGCGCCGGCAAGAGCATCTGGTGCGAGGTGGACCGCGCTCCGAGTGCCGGACCCGTCCCGCAGGTGTCACCCGCCCGGGTGCACTGTTGACGGTTCGTGGCGAATTGATCACCCTTGGGTGAGCGATTCGTTCTGCGAGGGGAGTCGAGGGGCCCGGCCCCTCGACGAGTGCGGGTCGTGACGGGTGGCGGCGGTCGTGCCGTGCTCGGGGCGCGCGCGAGTGCGCCGCCACCCGCGAACGCTCCTGTGCGGCGCCGGGGTCGGCGCGTTCAGAGGACCGCGACCGGGGCCACCGGTGTGCCCGTGCCGCCCACGAAGGGCTCGGGCATCGCGGAGAGCAGGAAGCCGTAGCGGCGTTCCTGTGCACAGGCTGTGGACAACTTTTCCAGATTCCAGTTCTGGCCCTGGAGCATGCCCATCTCGACGAGGTGGAGGGCGTGCACGGGCAGCCACAGGTTCTCGATCTCGGGCGGGAAGATCTCGAAGGTGAGCGTGTCGTTGGCGACGGCCGCCACGTCCCGGGCGTGGAACCACTCGGGCGTCCGGACGGACAGGCCGGGTGACGGGAACGCGTAACCGTGCCGGTCGCCGGCCAGATAGGCCTGGAGCTGTCCGGTGCGCACGAGCACGATGTCCCCGGCCCGGACGGTGACCCCGCCGAACTCGGCGGCCTCGTCCAGGTCTTCCGGGGTGACGGCGTGGTCGCCGGGCAGCCGGTCGACACCCTTGGCCGCCGCCACGTCGAGCAGGACGCCGCGGCTGACGACGTGCCGTGCGGTGTGGATGCCGCTGAACTCGGAGCGCCCGTGCGGGGTGATGGTCGCGGCGGGGCGCCCGTTGTAGATCCGGCCCGAGTGCGAGACGTGGGTGAGGGCGTCCCAGTGGGTCCCCGCCTGGAGGCCGAGGGTCACGGCGTCGTCGCTGGTGGCGACGGTGCCGGGGCCGAAGAGTTCCTGGTTGACCTGCACCATGACGTGCAGCGGGTTGACCCGGCCGGGGATCACGCCGGTCTGCACGCCGTCCTGTTTGAGGTCGACGGCGAGCGGGACGCGCAGGCCGGTGCGGACGGTCGCGACCGCCTCCCGCACCACCTCGTCGGTGATCAGGTTGAGGGTGCCGATCTCGTCGTCCCGGCCCCAGCGCCCCCAGTTGTTCACGCGCTTGGCGAGGTCGTGAAACGCGCGAGGGAGGGTCGGGAGAGGAGGGGCCGGGGGGGCCTGGGGGTCCGGGGGGTGAGGGGGCGGGGTGGACATCGGGCGCCTCCGGGGTCTTGTTCTCCGGTATCTGACGGGTCGTAGAATCCTGTCGACGAATGAATCTAACGGACCGTCAGAAAATGCGGGAAGGGGCCGGGCGTGGGGAACTTCTTGGCAGGAAAGGTCGTCGCCGTGACGGGCGCGGGCCGGGGGATCGGTCGTGCGGTCGCCCTCGCCTGCGCGGCGGAGGGCGCGAAGGTCGTCGTCAACGACTACGGCGTCTCCGTCGAGGGCGGCGAACCGACGAGCGAGATCGCCGAGTCCGTCGTCAAGGAGATCGAGGCGGCGGGCGGCGCGGCCGTGGCCGTCGCCGACGACATCTCGACGATGGCGGGCGGACAGCGCGTGGTCGACGTGGCGCTCGCCGAGTACGGGCGGATCGACGGGGTGGTCTGCGTCGCGGGCATCCTGCGCGAGCGCATGCTCTTCAACATGTCCGAGGAGGAGTGGGACCCCGTGGTCGCCACGCATCTGAAGGGCACCTTCACCCTCTTCCGGGCCGCGTCCGCCGTGATGCGGCGGCAGGCTTCCGGGACGCTCATCGGCTTCACCAGCGGCAACCACCAGGGCTCGGTCGCCCAGGCCAACTACTCCGCGGCCAAGGGCGGCATCATCTCCCTGGTCCGCAGCGCCGCGCTCGGGCTGCACAAGTACGGCGTGACGGCCAACGCCGTCGCCCCGGTGGCCCGCACCCGGATGTCGGCCAACGTCCCCATGGAGCTCAAGGAGATCGGCGAGCCCGAGGACGTCGCCGCGCTCGTCGTCTACCTGCTCTCCGACCGGGCCAGGGCCGAGCGGATCACCGGCCAGGTCTACACGATCGCCGGGCCCAAGATCGCGGTCTGGGCCCAGCCGCGCGAACTGCGCGCCGGCTACGCGGAGGGCGGCGCCTGGACCCCGGAGCGGATCGCGGACTTCCTGCCGGGGACGGTGGGGACCGACCCCATGCCGATGCTCCGGCAGCTGGAGGAGATGGCCCGTGCGGCCGCTGCCGGTGACCGCCCCAACGCCCGTGAGGGGAAGGGATCATGAGGGGTGTCGTCTTCGACGGCGAGCGGGTCCTGGTCGTCGACGACCTGGAGGTCCGTGCGCCCGGCCCCGGCGAGGTGCTCGTCGGCGTCGCCGCCGCGGGGCTCTGTCACAGCGATCTGTCCGTCGTCGACGGCACGATCCCCTTCCCGTCGCCCGTGGTCCTCGGGCACGAGGGCGCCGGTGTCGTCGAGGCCGTCGGCCCCGGCGTCACCCACGTCGCCCCCGGCGACCACGTCGCCCTGTCCACCCTCGCCAACTGCGGGGCCTGCGCCGACTGCGACCGGGGCCGCCCCACCATGTGCCGCAAGGCGATCGGCATGCCGGGGCAGCCGTTCTCCCGGGGCGGCACGCCGCTGTTCCAGTTCGCCGCCAACTCCTCCTTCGCCGAACGGACCGTCGTCAAGGCCGTCCAGGCGGTGAGGATCCCCGAGGCGATCCCCCTCGCCTCCGCCGCCCTCATGGGCTGCGGCGTCCTCACCGGCGTCGGCGCCGTGCTCAACCGCGCCAGGGTCGACCGGGGCGAGAGCGTCGTCGTCATCGGCACCGGCGGCATCGGCCTCAACGTCCTCCAGGGCGCCCGGATCGCCGGCGCGACGACGATCGTGGCCGTCGACACCAACCCGGCCAAGGAGGGGCCCGCCCGGCGGTTCGGCGCCACGCACTTCCTGACGTCCACCGACGCCGTACGGGAGGTCCTGCCCACCGGCGCCGACCACGTCTTCGAGTGCGTCGGGCACACGGCGCTCGTCCGCGCCGCCGTCGACCTGCTCGACCGCCACGGGCAGGCGATCCTGCTCGGCATGACGGCGCCGAAGGCCGAGGCGACGTTCCTGCCGGCCGCGATGTTCCTCGACAAGTCCATCCTGGGCTGCCGTTACGGCTCCTCCCGGCCGCAGAAGGACATCGCGCTCTACGCCGAGCTGTACGGGGCGGGACGCCTCCTGCTCGACGAACTGGTCACCACCACCTACCCGGTCGAGGACTTCGCCCGGGCGGTGGCGGACATGGAGCAGGGGAAGGTGGCGCGGGGCGTGCTCACCTTCTGAGGGCTCGCGCCCGCACGGCCGGCGTCAGGCGGGTGAGTCCGCCGCCCGGAAGGTGCGCCGGTAGGCCGTCGGGGTCACGCCGATCGCCGACTGCAGGTGCACCCGCAGCGACTGGGCGGTGCCGAAACCGGCGTCGTGGGCGATCTGGTCGACCGGCAGGTCCGTGGACTCCAGCAGGTGCCGGGCACGTTCCACGCGCTGCTGGGTGAGCCACTGGCCGGGGCTGACACCGACCTCGTCACGGAAGCGGCGGGTGAAGGTCCGCACGCTCATCGACTCCCGTACGGCCAGGTCCCGCAGCTGGATGGGCTCGTGGAGGTGGGCGAGCGCCCAGGCGCGGGCCGCGGTCGTGGTCGAGGTCCCCGGCTCGGGCACCGGCCGCGCGATGAACTGCGCCTGGCCGCCGTCCCGGTGCGGGGGTACGACGGTGCGCCGGGCCACCTCGTTGGCGACGGCCGTGCCGTGGTCGCGGCGCACGATGTGCAGGCACAGGTCGATGCCCGCGGCGACGCCGGCCGAGGTGAGCACGTCGCCGTCGTCCACGAACAGCACGTCCGCGTCCACCCGCACCTTCGGGAAGAGCCGCTGGAAGTGGTCCGCGGAGGCCCAGTGGGTGGTGGCGGGGCGCCCGTCGAGGAATCCGGCGGCGGCGAGCACGTAGCCGCCGGTGCAGATGGAGACGAGCCGCGTGCCGGGCCGGATGTGCGTGAGGGCCGCCGCGAGCTCGGGGCCGAGCCTGCCCTCCTCGTACACCGGGCCGAGCTCGTAGGAGGCGGGGACGACGACCGTGTCGGCCGTGGCCAGGATCTCGGGGCCGTGCTCGACGTGCACGGAGAAGTCGGCGTCCGTCGGGACCGGGCCGGGGGCGGTCGCGCAGGTCACCGTCTCGTACAGCGGCCGGCCCGCCGGGTCCTTGGCCCGCCCGAAGATCCGGTGGGGGATCCCCAGTTCGAAGGGGAGGAGGCCGGGGAGGGCGAGGACGGCGACGCGATGGGGTCGCAGGGGCCGCACGGGTCGCACAGTGAGATCCCTCCGTAAAAGAGTGGTGGTCCAGACCACGCCCTGGTACGTGTGTCTGTTCGTGACGGACAACACGTACCAGTCTGAGGCCGCCGAACGGATTCCCGTACCGGGGCCGCCCCCCGAATCCGGACGGGCCGGGCCGCCCGCCCTGTGGAACCGCAACTTCCGGCTCTTCTTCGTCGCCCGCGCGGTCGCCGTCCTCGGTGAGGGCATGGTCCCGGTCGCCTTCGCCGCCGGACTCATCGGAGCCGGGCACTCCGGCTCCGCCGTCGGCTACGCGCTCGGCCTGTGGACCGCCGCCTTCGCCTGCTTCGTGCTCTTCGGCGGGGTGCTCGCCGACCGTTTCAGCGCCCGCCGGATGATGATCACCGCCGATCTGATCCGGCTGCCCGGCACCGTGCTGCTCGCGGTCGCCTTCGCGCTCGGCAGTCCCCCGCTGTGGGCCGTGTACGCGCTGTCCGTGGTCAGCGGCGTCGGCGCCGCGCTCTTCCAGCCCGGCGTCGCCTCCACGATCCCCCGCATCGCCCCCGACGTGCAGCGCGCCAACGCCGTCCTGCGGGTCGTCGAGGCCCTGATGACGATGGCGGGCCCGGCCCTCGCCGGTCTGCTCGTCGCCCTGTGGAACGCGGGCGCGGCCTGGGCCGTCAACGCCTCCGTCTTCGCGGTCAGCGCCGTCTGCTTCCTCCTCATGCGGATCGCCCCGGTGCCCTCCGACACCGTCCGGCGCGGCTCGATGCTCGCGGAACTGGCAGTCGGCTGGCGGGAGTTCCGCTCCCGCAGCTGGCTGTGGGGCGTGATCGCCATCTGGACCGTCTACGGTCTGACCGTCGCCGGCCCGATGGTGCCGCTCACCGCGAGCCTGGTCACCGAGGACCACGGCTCGGCGACGTACGGCGTGCTGATGGCGGTCGGCGGCGCGGGCAGTGCCGCCGGCGGGCTGCTCGCCCTGCGGCTGCGTCCGGTCCGCCCGCTCGCCGCCGGTGCGGTCGCGCTGCTCGGTCTGCCGGTCAGCCTGACGCTGCTCGGTACGGGCGCGCCGGTGCCGCTGCTCGGTGCGGGTCAGTTCGTCGGCGGCGCGGCCTTCGCCTTCTGGCTGGTCATGTGGTCGACCTCGGTCCAGACGCACGTCCCGCAGGACGCGCTGAACCGTATGCACGCGTACGACGTGGCCGGATCCCTGCTGATGATGGGCGTCGGCCGGGCCCTGTCGGGTCCGGTGGCGGCCGTGGTGGGCACGCACGAGGTGCTGCTCTCGGGGGCGGGCATCGCGGTGCTGGTGGTGGTGGCGCTACTGGCGGTGCGCCCGATCAGGACGCTGCCGAGGGCGGCGCCCCGGGGGTGACCGGACATGGCCCGATCCGTTGGAAAGCTGTCATTCGGGCCAATGGCGTGGCCGGGCCCGACCGGCGAGTCTGGGTGACGTGACCCAGACAACCGAGACCCCCGCCGCCTCCGGCCCGCCCCCCACCCGTGTTCCCGGCGGTCCCGGCCGCGCGCCCCGCGTCCACCGGGCGTGGTTCGTCGCCGCCGTCACCTTCGTCACGATCATCGGCGCGGCGGCCTTCGCCTCCCTGCCCGGGCTGCTCATCGAGCCGCTGCACGGGGAGTTCCACTGGTCGCGCGGCGCGATCGGCTTCGCGGTCTCGGTGAACCTGGCGCTGTACGGCCTGACGGCACCGTTCGCGGCCGCGCTCATGGACCGCTTCGGCATCCGCCGGGTCGTCGCGGCGGCGCTGAGCGTCATCGCGCTCGGCTCGCTCCTGACCGTGTGGATGACGGCGACCTGGCAGCTGGTCCTCTACTGGGGCGTCCTCGTCGGCCTCGGCAGCGGCTCCATGGCGCTCGCCTTCGCCGCGACGGTCACCAACCGCTGGTTCGTGGCGAGGCGCGGCCTGGTCACCGGCATCCTCACGGCGGCCGGCGCCTCCGGCCAGCTGGTCTTCCTGCCGCTGCTGTCCTGGCTGGTCGAGCACCACGGCTGGCGCCCGGCCGCCGTGACCGTCGCCCTCGCGGCGCTCGCCGTCGTCCCGTTCGTGTGGCTGCTGCTGCGCGACCATCCGGCCGACACGGGCCTCGCCCCGTACGGCGGGGAGTACGCCGAGAAGCCGGCGCCCGTCACCGGTGCCGCGCGCCGCGCGGTCACCGTCCTCCTCAAGGCGGCCCGCACCGGCCCGTTCTGGCTGCTCGCCGGCACCTTCGCGATCTGCGGCGCCTCCACGAACGGCCTCGTCAAGACCCACTTCGTGCCCGCCGCCCACGACCACGGCATGCCCGTCCAGGCGGCGGCCGGACTCCTCGCGGTCATCGGCGTCTTCGACGTCGTCGGCACGATCGCCTCCGGCTGGTTCACCGACCGCTTCTCGCCGCGCCGCCTGCTCGCCGTCTACTACGCCCTGCGCGGCGTCTCGCTCCTCTTCCTCCCGATGCTCATGGCCCCCTCCGTGCACCCGCCGATGCTCTTCTTCATCGTCTTCTACGGTCTCGACTGGGTCGCCACGGTCCCGCCGACCATCGCCCTGTGCCGTGAGCACTACGGCGAGGACAGCGCCATCGTCTTCGGCTGGGTCCTCGCCTCCCACCAGGTCGGCGCCGCCGTCATCGCCTTCGCGGGCGGCGTCGCCCGCGACGTCTTCGGCTCGTACGACCTCGTCTGGTACGCCTCGGGTGCCCTGTGCGCGGCGGCGGCGCTGATGGCCCTGGTGATCCGGCGCCCCGGCGCGCGGCCGCTCCCGGCGGTCTGACCCGGTTCGCGGCGGCCGGCCGCGGGCGGGCGTCTCCGGGGGCCGGGTCAGCCCTCGAAGCGCCCGAACCGCCCCCGGTGGAACAGCAGCGGGTCCCCGCCTCCGGCGGTGGCGCCCAGCGCCTCCACCCGGCCCACCACGATGAGGTGGTCGCCGCCCGTGTGGACCGTCGCGATCGTGCAGTCCACCCAGGCCGGGGCGTCCGGGAGCAGCGGCGACCCGGTCGACGGGGCCGGGGTCCAGTCCACGCCCGCGAACTTGTCCGCGCCGCTCACCGCGAACGCCCGGCACAGCCCGCCCTGTCGCGCCCCCAGGATGTTGACGCAGAAGCGCCCGGCGCGGGCGATCCGCGGCCAGGTCGTCGACGTGCGGGCGACCATGAAGGCGATCAGCGGCGGGTCGAGCGACAGCGAGGCGAAGGACTGGCAGGCGAAGCCGGCCGGGCCGTCGGCGTCGAGGGCGGTCACGATCGTGACGCCGCTCGCGAAGTGCCCCAGCACCCGCCGGAACTCGGCCGGATCGACGGGCAGCCGCTCGTCGTCCCGTACCGCCCGGAGCGCGGGTCGGGGCAGGGGTTCCACGGCCGTGGGCGCTCCGGCCGACCTGAGGTATCGGACGGCGGTGGCCGCCATCCCAGCGTGTCCCATCACATCGGCCATTGAAGCTGACGGTTCGTCAGATGAGAAGCCTTGTGCGGGACCACGTGCGATCCGGACGGGCCGGCCGGTCGCCGGCGCCGGCCCGTCCTTCCGGCGCGGACTACCTGCGGCGCGCGCGCCGCGCGGCGGGCCGGGCGGCCCCGTCCGGCCACAGCCGCGGTCCGCGCCGTGCCGCCAGGTCCTCGATCCAGCCGAACGCCAGGATCGCCAGCGCGATCAAGGGCCAGACCAGGACGAAGCTCCACAGCATGTACGTCGCGTCGAGCGCCGCGTTGCCCCGCTCGCTGTCCAGGAACGGCAGCCGGTAGCCCAGGTTGACGATCACCTCGGCCAGGCCGATCAGCAGGTTGTGCCACAGGTAGATGGTGACCGCGCGGTTGTTGGACAGGGTGACGAACCCGTCCCACTTCGCCAGCCGTCCCGGCAGGCGCTGCCACGAGGGTGCGTACTGGAGCAGGATCACCACGAAGCCGAACGACCAGGTCGCCTGCGCCAGCGGGATCTCGTTGAGGTCCCAGCCCTCCTCGGTCAGGTGGCCCGAGGCCCACCACAGGCCGAACGCCATCACCAGGACGGCCCAGGACACGGCGGCGTACCGCGGGATCCGCTGCAGCAGGCCGTCGTGGTGCGCGAAGCCGAGCATCCAGCAGGCGGCGTAGACCGCGAAGTCGGTGACTCCCTCGCCGGTCTCGCCGGGAATGGCGACCAGGCCGGTCCCGATGAGCGCCGTCAGCCCCAGCGGGGCCAGCAGCATCGCCCACGGCACCCGGCGGAAGGCCCGGAGCAGCAGGGGCGAGGCCACCACGAACCACAGGTAGGTGCGCAGGTACCAGAGCGGGCCCGCCGCCTGCATCGCCCAGTCGTCGTCGGACGGATAGGGCGGCGCGCCGACCGGCACCAGGTACGTCAGCAGCCGGACCAGGCCCCAGGTGCCGCCCTCGTCGGGGTCCTTCAGCGGATTCCAGCCGTCGACGAGCAGCAGGACCAGCGTCACCGCGCTGAACGCCCACAGGGGCGGCAGGAGTCGACGCACCCGGCTCGCGATCACCTGGCGGGCCGGGCGGTCGAGGGAGCGGGCCATCAGCATGCCCGCCAGCGCGAACATCACGCCCATGGAGGGGAAGACGACCGACAGCCAGCCCCAGCCGAAGACGTGGTACGCCACCACGCGGACCAGGGCGACCGAGCGCAGCAGGTCCAGATAGCGGTCCCGGCCGGGCCGGGGGGCTGCCGGGACCGGTGCGGCCCCGGCCGGGCCGTCCTGCCCGGGGAGGGCCGCCGGTGCGGCCCGTGGCGGGGTGACCGCCTGCTCGTGCGTCGTCATCCGACGGGCCTCCGATCGGGCGCCGGGGCACCGGCGGACTGCTGCTGCGGCAGCGCGCCCGGCGCCGCCTCCACCACTCCGGTGCGGCGCAGCTTCTGCCAGCGCAGCCGGCCGCCGGTGAGAGCGGTGATCCAGGACTGGAGCAGCACGACGTACATGAGCTGCCGGTAGAGGATCTGCTGGAGGGGCAGGGAGATGAGATGGGTCATCTTCTCCCGGTCCAGCCTGAAGGCGTAGGCGGCACAGACCGCCTGGACGGCCAGGACGCCCAGCCAGGCGACGACGGTCTTCCCGGTGGGACCGAAGACGAGGCCGTAGAGGAGGAACACGTCGATCAGCGGCGCCAGGAGCGGCGCCACGACCATGAACAGCGCGACCAGGGGCAGGCCCAGGCGGCCGAAGCGGCCCGAGGGGCCCCGGTCGACCACGGCACGGCGGTGCTTCCAGATCGCCTGCATCGTGCCGTACGACCAGCGGTAGCGCTGGGACCACAGTTGCTGGACGGTCTCCGGCGCCTCGGTCCAGGCGCGCGCGTTCTCCGCGTACACGACCCGCCAGCCGTCGCGGTGCAGGGCCATGGTGATGTCGGTGTCCTCGGCGAGCGTGTCGTCGCTCATGCCGCCGACGCGCTCCAGCGCCGTACGCCGGAAGGCGCCGACCGCGCCGGGGATCGTCGGCATGCAGCGCAGCATGTCGTACATCCGGCGGTCCAGGTTGAAGCCCATCACGTACTCGATGTGCTGCCAGGCGCCGATCATCGAGTCCTTGTTGCCGACCTTGGCGTTGCCGGCGACCGCTCCGACCCGGGGGTCGGCGAAGGGCTGGACCAGCTCGCCCACGGTGGACGGTTCGAAGACGGTGTCGCCGTCCATCATCACGATCAGGTCGTGACGGGCGTTCGCCACGCCCCGGTTGAGGGCGGCGGGCTTGCCGGCGTTGAGCTGGCGCACGACGCGGACGTTCGGCAGCCGCATGTCCTCGACGATGCGGGCGGTGCCGTCGCTGGAGCCGTCGTCGATGACGACGATCTCGATGGGGTGCTCGCTCGTCATGAGGGAGCGCACGGTGTTCTCGATGCACTTGGCCTCGTTGTACGCCGGCACCAGCACCGAGACGGGTTCGGTGACCGGCTGCGGTCCCCAGCGGAAGCCCTTGCGGCGCACCCGGTGCGCATGGGCGCCGGACAGGACCAGCATCAGGCCGAAGCGGGTGAAGACCAGCACGCCGATGACCGCCAGGGCGACGACCAGCCCGTCGGTGAGGTCGTCGGAGGCCTGCACCATGCCGACCCAGGCCTTGCCCTTCCACAGCTCCACGCCGGTGACCGGGGTGTTGGCGCTGGGGGCGTCGAGCGCCTCGGTGAGGTTCTGGAAGCGGTAGCCCTCGTCCTGCATCCGGGGCAGGAACGTGTCCAGCGCCCGCACCGTCTGGCTGCGGTCGCCGCCGGAGTCGTGCATGAGGACGATCGCGCCCGCGCCGTGCTTCGGGGTCGCGTTGCGGATGATCCGGTCGACGCCGGGCCGCCGCCAGTCCTCGCTGTCGGTGTTGTTGACGACGGTGAGGTAGCCGCGGGTGCCGACGTACTCGGTCACCGGCCAGGACGCGTTGTCCATGGCGTCGGCGAAGGAGGAGTACGGCGGCCGGAAGAGGGAGGAGCGGATGCCGGCGGCCCCGACCAGCGCCAGCTGGTTCTGGGACAGCTCCCAGTCGATGCGGCGCGGGGACTGGTAGGAGAGGTCGGGGTGGTTGAAGGTGTGCAGGCCGACCTCGTGCCCCTCGGCCACCATGCGGCGGACGAGTTCGGGGTGGCGGGACGCCATGGTGCCGGTGACGAAGAAGACCGCGTGCGCCCGGTGCTTCTTCAGCACGTCGAGCACCCTGGGGGTCCAGGTGGGGTCCGGGCCGTCGTCGAAGGTGAGGACGAGGCTGTGGTCGGGCACGCTCAGGCTGGTCGGCCGGCCGCCGTCACGGGTGTCGATGATCGGTCCGCCGTCGAGCACCTCCTCGGGCACCGCGTCGGCGGCGACCTCGCCGCGGACACGGTGGTCGGCGAGGATCTCGCTGTGCACGTAGCCGCGCAGCATCAGCATGGTCACCACGGCGACCAGGACCAGTGAGGGAAGGACGAAGCGGAGGGGCAGCGAGCGGCGCGGGCCGCCCCGTGCGGCGCCGCGGGGAGAGCGGCGTCTTCGGTTGCGCGGTGAGGTCACAGGATGTTCTCGGGAGAGGTGGGGGCGACGGCGTTGCCGTACCGGGTGGGTGCCGGACGGCCCAGGCCGAGGTTCATGGGTGCGCCGTCGGCGGGGGACGCGGAGGTGTCGGGTGTGCCGACACCGGTGGGGGCGGAGGGGGACGGCGTGGCGGTGGCCGTGGCGGTGGGCCCGGGACGGGGGCTCTGGGTGATGCGGCCCGGGGTGGGCGCGGTGGCGCTCCTGGAGGGCGCGGCGGTGGTCGTGACCGGGGTGCGCGACGAGGAGCCGGGCGTCCGGGTGGGCGTCGCGGAGCGCCTGTCGTCGCCGGCGCTCGGCGAGGGGGAGTCGCTCGGCGAGGCGGACGGGGAGGCGGAATCGGTCGCCGACGGCGAGGCGCCGTCCTGCCCGGCGGGCACGGCCTTCTCCTGCTCGGGGACGGGCACCCAGGGCGCGGAGGAGTTGCCGGTCAGCAGCGTGACCACGATGACCACGGCGTAGACGGCGCAGGCGATCCCGACCAGGGTGCCGATGCGCCGGTAGCGGCGGCTGCGACGGCCGGACTCGTCGACGAAGACGGGGCCGTTGGGCTCGGGGCGGGGCGCCGGTGCGGCCTCGGCCGGCTGGAGGCGCCGGGCGCCGTCCTGCCCGCCGATCCGGATGGCGTCCATCTGGACCGTGACCTCGTGCGGATCGTGCGCTCCGTCGAGCGCGTCGACGTCCTCGAAGGGGGCCGCGGGGGCCTTCTCGAAGAGGGACGCCGGGGCGGCCTCGAAGGGGGTCGTGACGAACGGTTGTGTCATGCCCGTGTCACTTCGCGGCAGTGAAGCGGCCGGGTGCGCTGAGGAGAGGACCGACGTCGCGGCGCCCCCGTCGTCGAACACGCTCAGTGACGGATCGCGGTCCGTGGGGAGTCGTCCGTCCATGCCCGCGACGGCTGCCGGCAGTCTCGTCGTGCCGACCTCGAAGGGGGCGCCGCTCGCCTCGGAGAAGGTGGGGTGCCCTCCCCTTTCGGCCAGGGGGTCGCTCCCGTGCAGGGGTATCCATCTGCCGGGTTGGCTGTGATCAGGCCACTTTTCCACTGCGTCGCACATCCCCAAGAAACATTCACGGGCGCACGTACGCTCCCGGGTCGACGTACCTGTTCACAGGATCGAACCCTCGTCGGCTCGAACGCCCCCTCTGTCACACTGTGCCCGGGGGCCATGAGGTTAGCGCATGGATCCGTCGAGAAGATGTTCTCCTCGACTGTGAAGTTCCTGTGAAGGATCGGGATATGGCTGAAACCAGCCCAACCCGGATTCCTACTGGCCCGTAGGGCCGAACCGTCACCCACGGGGACGGCGATCTGCCCGTCCGCGGTTCCGCCGCGGGTCCGCGTCGAGGGGACGGTGCGGGAGGCGGCGCCCGGGCCGGGACGCGTGCCGCCGGGCCGGGCGGGAGCCGCGATTACTCTGTGCGCCATGAAACGCGCCGGATGCCTCCTCGCCGCGGCCCTTCCCGTCGTGGTGACGGCGGCCGCCTACCTCTTCGCACCCGGACATCCGGAGGCCGACGGCCCGGCCGGGGCCACGGCCCCGCTGTCGCGTCAGGAGGCGAAGGCCGCCGCCGAGAACCCCGGGGACCCGGAGGACGAGGAGGCGGTCGCGGGGATGCCCGCCGGTCTTGCCGCCCCGGCGAAGAAGGAGCTGGCGGGGCGGATCGAGGCGAGCGCCGTGCACGCCACCCTCGACTGGCGCGGGACGTACGGCACCGTCAAGGACATCGGCGACGGGCAGGGCTACACCGCGGGCATCGTCGGATTCTGTACGGGAACCCACGACCTGCTCGGCCTCGTGGAGCGCTACACCGCCGCGCATCCGGGCAACGGCCTGGCCCGCTACCTGCCGGCCCTGCGCGCGGTCGACGGCACGGACTCGCACGAGGGCCTCGACCCCGGCTTCACCGCGGCGTGGCGGGCGGAGGCGGAGGTCGAGGCGTTCCGCGAGGCCCAGGACGAGGAGCGGGACCGGGTCTACTTCGACCCCGCCGTCCGCCTGGCCAAGCTCGACGGGCTCGGCACCCTGGGGCAGTTCGTCTACTACGACGCGATGGTCTTCCACGGCCCGGACATCAGCGCGAACGGCTTCTACGAACTGCGCGAACGGGCCACGGCGGAGGCGGACACCCCGGCCGAGGGGGGCGACGAGAAGGCCTACCTCGACGTCTTCCTGGACGTGCACCGCGAGGCCATCCGGGCGAAGCGCAACGACAACGACACCAGCAGGGTCGACACGACCCTGCGCCGCTTCCTCGAAGAAGGACGGCTGGAACTCGACCCTCCGCTCCGCTGGACGGTCTACGGCCGGGAGTACCGGACCTGACACCGCGCGCGCCGGCACCGGCTCCCGCCGGGGCCGGCGCGCCCCGGCGCCGTGCGGTGCGACGGCGCGCGCCCCGGGGGCCCGTCGGCCCGGTGCCGGGCCCGGCCGGCCCCCGGCGACGCCCTCGTACGACGGCGTCCAGCGCCCCTCGTACGACGGCGTCCAGCGGCCCTCGCATGACGGCGTCAGCTCCCCTCGTACGCCGGCGTCCGGCGTTCCACGAAGGCCGCCACCCCCTCCTGCGCGTCCCGCGAGGTCATGCAGAGCTCCTGCGCCGCCGCCTCCGCCGCGAAGGCGGCCGCCCGGTCGGACTCCAGGGAGACGTTCACCAGGTGCTTCGTCAGGGCGAGTGCGCGGGTCGGGCCCTGGGCCAGCCGCTCCGCCCACTCGCGGGCCGTCTTCTCCAGGTCCTGGGCCGGTACGACCCGGTTGACCAGGCCCATCGCCCGGGCCTCGGCGGCGGGCAGCGCGTCGCCGAAGAACATCAGCTCCTTGGCGCGCTGGGGCCCCACCAGGCGCGGCAGCAGATACGCCCCGCCGCCGTCCGGCACGATCCCGCGCCGGACGAAGACCTCCACGAACGTCGCCTGCTCCGCCGCGAGCACCAGGTCGCAGGCGAACGCCAGATGTGCGCCGAGCCCGGCCGCCGTCCCGTTGACCGCCGCGATCACCGGCTTCTCGCAGTCCAGTACGGCCCCGATGAAGCGTTGCGCGCCCTGCCGGATCATCCGGGCCACGTCGCCCGTGACCCGCTCCCGCGCCGGCGCGGACGGGCCTCCGCGCAGGTCCGCGCCCGCGCAGAAGCCGCGTCCGGTCGCGGTCACGACCACCGCCCGCACCGCCGGGTCGGCGGAGGCGTCCGCGAGCAGCGCGATGATCCGCTCCCGCTGGTCCCACGTCAGCGCGTTCATCGCCTCGGGGCGGTTGAGCGTGATCCACGCGACGCCGTTCCCGACGGTGTGCAGTACCTCGGCCATCGTCGTCTCCTACCGGCACACGGCGAGCGCGTCCAGGGCCACCGCGCCCTGCCCGCGCGGCAGCACCATCAGCGGGTTGATGTCCAGCTCGGACAGCTGCCCGTCGAGTTCGAGGGCCATGCGCTGCACCCGCAGGACGACCTCCACGAGCGCGTCGACGTCGGCCGCGGGAGCGCCGCGCACGCCGTCGAGCAGGGCCCGGCCGCGCAGTTCGCCGAGCATGTCCCGGGCCTCACGTTCCCCGAAGGGCGGTACGCGCACGGCCGCGTCGTTCAGGACCTCCACGAGGACCCCGCCGAGCCCGACGGTGACCGTCGGCCCGAAGAGCGGGTCGTGGGTGACGCCGACCACCATCTCGACCCCGTGTCCCACCATCTGGCAGACCAGGACGCCGTCCAGGTCGATGCCCTCGTAGCGGGCGATGTCGGTCAACTCCCGGTAGGCGTCCCTGATCTGGCTCGCGGAGGTGAGTCCGACCTTCACCAGGCCCAGCTCCGTCTTGTGGGCGAGCCGCGGGCCCGAGGCCTTCATGACGACCGGGTAGCCGACCAGGCCCGCGGCCCGTACGGCCGCGGCGGCGCTGGTCACCAGCTGCTCGCGCGGCACCCGTATCCCGTACGCGCGCAGCAGCTGCTTGGCCGCGTGCTCGCTGAGCCGGTGGCCGGGCCGCAGCAGGGCCTGGGCCTTGCGGAACGAGGGGGAGGGGGTGCGCGGGGCCTCGTCGAAGGGGGAGCGGTAGCCGGTGGTGAAGCGGTGGTGGTCGAGGTACGCCTTCACCGCGCCGATGCAGTTGCCGAAGGTGCGGAAGGTGGCGACGCGCGAGGAGCCGAGCAGGGTCGTCCGGTAGGCCTCCTCGGTCCCGACCGGGGAGCCCCACACCACGCAGATCAGCTTGTCGGTCTGCTCGGCCGCGTCGACGAGGTCCTGGGCGAGCTTGTCGCTCATGGGCGGGAAGGGGCCGGTGATGGGACAGATCAGCACCCCGACCGCCGGGTCGGCGAGGATCGCGTCGATGATCTTCCGGCCGCGCCAGTCGCCCACCGGGTGCCCGCCGTTGTCGACCGGGTTGGCCACGCTCAGGTAGTCGGGGATCCACTGGTGCAGCTCGTCCTGGCGGGCCTGCGAGAGCGTCGGCAGGGTCAGTCCGGCGGCGGTGGCCAGGTCGGAGAAGTGGGCGCCGGTGCCGCCGGAGATGGAGTAGACGACGACTCCCTCGGCGACCGGCCGGCGGGCCCGGGCGAGCAGCGCCGCGGTGTCCTGGAGCTGGTCGAGCCCGTCGACCCGGATCACCCCGAACTGCCGCATGGCGGCGTCGACGACCTGGTCGGCGCCGGTGAGCTTGCCGGTGTGGGAGGCGGCCATCCGTGCCCCGGCCTCGGTGCGGCCGACCTTGACGGCGACCACCGGCACCCGGCGGCGGGCGGCCTGGTCGGCGGCGAGCAGGAACGAGCGCCCGTCCTTGAGCCCCTCGACGTAGCAGGCGATGGCCCCGACCTCGGGGCGGTGGGCGAAGTACGAGAGGAAGTCGGCGGTCTCCAGGTCGGCCTCGTTGCCGGTGGGGGCCCAGTGCGAGAGGCGGACGCCGAGCTCCTGCATGGTGAAGACGGGCCGGCCCTGGTGGCCGGACTGGGTGATGAGCGCGACGGCGGGCCCGTCGAGGTCCTCGCGGAAGCGCTCGAAGGCGTTGAGGTTGGTGTTGGGGCCGAGCAGCCGGATGCCGGACCGCGCGACGGCGGCGGCGAGCCGCTCCTGGGCCCGCTCGCCCGCCTGGCCGGTCTCGGCGAAGCCCGAGGCGAAGGCGACCGCGAACCTGACCTTGGTGGAGCCCAGTTGTTCGATCACGGGCAGCGGGTCGGCGACGAGGAGGACGGCCAGGTCGACGGCCTCGTCGAGGTCGGCCACGGACGCCACGCAGTCGATGCCGAAGACGGCGGCGCGGGACGGGTGCACGGGGACGACGCGGGCCCCCACGCGTCCTGCCCAGTCGATCAGCTGTCGGGTGATCCCGGTGTTGGGCCGTCCCTCGGTGTCGGAGGCGCCGACGACGGCGACGACCTCGGGCCGGAAGAACCGGTCGAGCTCGGGCACCGGCGCGTACAGCGGGCGCCCGCTGACGTCCGTATCGCCCTCCAGGGCGGCGACGCCGTGCACGACGGCCCGGGCGGGCTGCTCGCCGCAGGCGTCGACGCGGGCGCGGAGGTCCGTGGTGAAGGTGCCGTGAGTGGATCCAAGCATCGTGTCGCTCCGCCCGTCCGTTCCGATTCCCTTCTCTGACACTCAGTCAGATTACAGAACTGACGGTCAGTCAGGAATGGGTGTGCGGGCAAAGGAGTGCGAGCGCCCGCGCGGTGGAGGGCCGCGGACCGGAAGGGAAGGGTGACGACGCCGTCGATCCGTGCCCGCACGGGCGCCGTTCCGGTGCCCCCGGCGCCGGCCTTCGCGGACCGCCGGACCCGGGCCGCGCCACGACCCGGGCCCGGCGCACCCGGCGCGCCCGGCGCCCGCGCGTCGGACCGCGGGTCGGGCCGCGCGTCGGACCGCGGGTCGGGCCGCGTCGGGCCGCGACTCGGACCGCGCTGCCGCGGGGCGGCGGCTTCACCCGGCCCTGGGCGGGCGGGCGGCGGCGGGCGGGTCCGTACGGTGACGCCGGCCCGGACGGCGCCGAGCCGGTCCGTGCGGCGGCCGGCGCGGCCCGTGCGGTGGGCCTCAGCGCTTGGCGGAGTGGCTCCGGGCGATCCGCCGGGCGATCCGCTCCGCGTCGAGCGCCATCTCGCGGAACATCCCGCTGATCGGGTTGGTGAATCCGGTGAAGTAGAGCCCCGGGGCCTCGGCGGGGCAGCGGGCGCCCCGGGTCACCGGGCGGCCCCGGGCGTCCAGGACGCCGAGGTGGCCGATCAGGGGCTCCAGGGCGCGCCGGTAGCCGGTCGCCGCGATCACCGCGTCCGGGGTGATGCGGGAGCCGTCGGCGAGGACGACCTCGGGGCCGTCGAAGGAGTCGACGGCGGCGACCGGTTCGACCCTGCCGGCCCGTACGGCGGCGACGAGGCCCACGTCCTGCACCGGGATCGCGCCCTGGCGCACCCGTGAGTAGAGGCCGCCCTCGGGCCTCGGCAGTCCGTACGCCGAGAGGTCGGCCGTCAGGAAGCGGCCGAACAGCCCGGTCACCCGGTCCACCAGGCCCACCGGCAGTCGCCGCACCAGGATGCCGTTGCGCTGGGAGGGCCAGCCGAGCGTGGCGCGGCGCACGATGTACGGCGCGGTGCGCACCGCGAGGCGTACGCGCGCGGCGCCGCCCTCGGCGAGGTCGGCGGCTATCTCGGCGCCGGTGTTTCCGGCGCCGACGACGAGGACGTCCAGGCCCTGGTAGGGCTCGGGGTTGCGGTACTCGCGGGCGTGCACGAGGGTGCCGCGCCCGGTCCCGGTGTAGGTGCCGAGGCCCGGCCAGTCGGGGACGCGGGGCGTGTGGTTGTGACCGGTGGCGACGACCACGGCGCTGCCGACGAGCCGGCGGCCCCCCGTCGCGTGCAGGATCCAGCGGCCCTCGTCCGGGGCCTCCGCCCGCTCGACCCGGTCCACCTCCACCCCGGTCACGATCTCCAGGTCGTGGAACTCGGCGTACTTCTCCAGGTAGCGCACCACGTCGGCCCGGGCGACCCAGCGGCCGAAGGAGCGGGGGATCTTGAGGCCGGGCAGGGCGGAGAGCCGGCGGGTGGTGTGCAGCCGCAGCCGGTCGTAGTGGTGGCGCCAGGAGTGGCCGACGGCGTCGGACTTCTCCAGGACGACGGCCCGTACGCCCCGCGCGCGGAGGGCGGCGGCGACGGCGAGTCCGCCGGGTCCGCCGCCGATGACGTAGACGGGGTGGGGCTGGGGGGTGACGGTCATGACTGCTGAGCGTAATGACGCGTACACGTCGTGGGTCTCGGTCAAGAGGGAGTTCGGTTGCGAATCGATCACGCATGCAGAGGTTCGGCAGAGGTCTTGCGGAGAGGGGTGGCCTTCCGCTGAACTGACGACTGAACTGACGACCTGTCAGATTCCATACCCGAAGGGCGGTCGGGGCACATGCAGACGATCTGGCTCACCGGCGCCGAATGGCTCGCCGTCCTGCGCATAGGCCTCGGCCTGTGGTGGCTGGAGAGCTGGCGCCACAAGGACCGCAAGGGCTGGTTCGAGCGCGGCACCGGCATCGCCTGGGCGGCCGGGGTCGCGGCCCAGCACCGCTGGGCGGCGGTGCGGAACGGCTTCGACGCGGTCGTCGCCCCGCGCCCCAGGCTCATGGCGTACGTGGTCGTGTACGCCGAACTCGCCCTCGGGCTGGGCCTGGTCGCCGGACTCCTCACCCCCGTCGCCCTCGTCGGCGGCCTGCTGCTCAACCTGCTCTACCTCACCCTGATGATCCACGACTGGGCCGAGCAGGGCCAGAACGCGATGATGGCGCTGATCTCCCTCGTCGCCCTCTTCGCGATGTCCTGGCAGACCTGGTCCGTCGACCACGCGATCGGACTCTTCTGATGACGGGCACCCCCGCGAGCCTCCCGGAGGTCGACGCCTTCACCCGCCCCTACTGGGACGCCGCCGCCGAGGGACACCTCCTGCTGCGCCACTGCACCGTCTGCGACCGGCCACACCACTACCCGCGCGAGTTCTGCCCGCACTGCTGGAGCGAGGCCGTCGAATGGCGGCGGGCGAGCGGGCGCGCCGTGCTCTACACGTGGTCCGTCGTGCACCGCAACGACCTCCCGCCCTTCGGCGAGCGCGTCCCCTACGTGGCGGCGGTCGTCGACCTCGCCGAGGGCCCGCGGATGATGACCGAGATCGTGGACTGCCCCGAGTCCGCACTGCGCATCGGCATGGACCTGGACGTCGCCTTCCGGGCGGAGGGCGACGTCCAGGTGCCGGTGTTCACGCCCCGGCGCCCCCGCTGAGCCGCTCGACCGGGATCCACAGCTGGGAGTCCGTCTCCGCGCCGATCTCCACCGGCCGGGTCCGCAGCAGCTCGGGACCCGGCCGGCTCGCGTACGGGTTGGACGGGAACCACTGCGTGAACACGTCCCGCCACAGCTCCTGCAGCGCGCTCGGATAGGGCCCGTGGTTGTCGAAGACCGCCCAGGTCCCGGCCGGCACGTCGAGGGCGTCGAGCCCCTCCACGGGCTCCCCGGCACCGGTGACGACACCGATCCAGTAGTCCAGCTCGGCGCCCTCCTCCCGGCTGTCGGTCAGGTGCACCACCGCCGACAGGACCCCCTCCGGCTCCCCGTCGGCCAGCTCCTTCATCCGTACGATCGCCCGCTCGTCCAGGCTCCCGACGTGCGCCGCGGCGGCCGCGTTGACCCCCTCGTGCACGAGCGGGATCCGCGCCTTCCTGCCGGCGACCCGAAACGCGTCCTTCTCGACGATCCGGTACCGCATGGTCGTACTCCCTTCGACGACGACACGGAAGGACATGCGCGGCTGCGCCGTGAGCGTCGCGCCCGTGCGCCGGGCCTCGCCCGGCCCGATGCCGTGCACCGACCGGAACGCCCGCGCGAACGCCTCGCCCGAGCCGTATCCGTACCGCACGGCCACGTCGAGCAGCGTCCGCTCCCCGTCCAGCACCTCGGCCCCGGCGAGCGTCATGCGCCGCCGCCGCACGTACACGGAGAGCGGCATCCCGGCGAGCGCCGAGAACAGGCGCCGGAAGTGGTACTCCGACGTCATCGCGATCCGCGCCACCTCGGAGACGTCGACCTCCCGGCCGGCCTCCGCGCCGAGGCACCGCTCGATGTGGTCCAGTGCCTGGTTGAGCTGCTCCAGCACGGGTGCGTGTCCTTCCCTTTGACGTCTCCACCGTAGGAACCGGCACCCTCCCGGGACCCGACCATCGGTGCCCGGAAAGGTCGGGTGGCCGGACCGGCCGGACGGTGCTCCCGCGGGCGGCCGGGCGCGGCCGGGTGACGTCGGCGTGCCTCTCATCCTTCCGCAGGTGCGGCGTCCGGTCGCGGGGGCGCTCGGCTGCGCGGGTGCGGCGCCGACCGACCGAGGGCGCGCCGCAGGTAAGGCGCTGTCGGGGGACGGCCCCCTTCCCGAGCCCGCGGCGTCCCCGCCCGCGTGACGGGCCCGGAGGGACACGGGCCCCGGACTTGCGGTTGACGCGACGTCAACTCCTACGGTCTTCGTACGGGGCCGGACCGACCGGCCCCATGCGAGGGAGGGACACCGCCGATGGCCTGGTCGATCACGGACGTGGTCCGGATGTCCGGGGTGACGTCCCGGACGCTGCGGCACTACGACGACATCGGCCTGCTGCCGCCCGCGTACGTCGCGGGCAACGGGCACCGCTACTACGAGGAGGCGCAGCTGCTGCGGCTCCAGCAGATCCTGCTCATGCGGGAACTGGACGTGGGACTGCGGGAGATCCAGGCCGTCCTGGACCGCCAGGCCGACCGGGTGTCCGTGCTCCGTGAGCACCACGCACGGCTGCTCGCGGAGCAGGACCGGATCGGAACCCTGGCCCGGACGGTGGCCCGCACCATCGCCGATCTCGAGGAGAGCGAGGAAGAGGAGGACATGGTGAGGATCAACCGCCCGGAGAACCTCTTCGAGGGGTTCCAGCCGGACCCCGAGATGGAGGCCGAGGCCCGGGAGCGATGGCCGGCGGCGTACGAGGAGTCCCGGCGCGCCGTCGCGGGGATGGACCCGGCGACCACCGAGGAGTGGCAGCGCGAGGCCACCGCCCAGATGATCCGCTTCGCCGAGTTCATGGCGGCCGGCACCCCGGCCGACGACCCGGCGGTGCAGGACCTGGTGGACGCCCACCACCGCGGCGTCCGCCGCTTCTGGACCCCTGACGCCGAGGCGTACCGGGGTCTGGCGGCGACGTACGCCGAGGATCCGCGCTTTCGCGAGAACTTCGACAGGATCGCTCCCGGTCTTGCCGACTATCAGCGCGATGCGATGGCTGTCTACGCGGACGCCCGGCTGAGCTGAGCCGGGCCGGGCCGCGCCGGGTGGGCTGGTCGGGCTGGGCTGATCCGGTCGGGCGGGGCCGGCCGGGCTGGGCTCATTCGGTCAGAGCCGGGCTGGTCGGGTCCGGGCAGGCCGGGCTGATGCGGTCGGGCCGGCCCGCCCGAGGGGGCCACGAGCCGGGCGTGGGGGCGGTCGACGGGCTGCAGACCGTCGACGGCCTGCGGAGGCGGGTGCGTGGGGGTGCGTGGCGGGGGACGTCCTCGAAGGCGCAGCGTGCGGACCTCACTCCGCCGCCGCGAGCACACGCGTCCCGTCCAGCGTCGGGTAGTCGTTGTAACCCTCCTCCCCGCCCGTGTACATCAGGTACTCCACCCGAACGGGGTTGAGCGGCGCGCCGGTCCGCATCCGTTCGACCAGATCGGGGTTGGCCAGGAAGCCGCGCCCGAGGGAGATCAGGTCCGCCCCGGCGGCCAGCAGCCGCTCACCGGCCGCGCGGCCCCCGTCGGCGGGCAGCGGCGCACCCCAGCCCAGGTTCGGGTTGGCGATCAGGGTGCCCGGCCAGGCCTTCCGGAGGGCCCGGAACAGGGGCTGCTCCGGCTCGGCGAAGATCAGGTGCAGATAGGCGAGGCCCTCGTCGGCCAGGGCGGCGACCAGCGCCGGGTAGATCGTCTCCGTCTCGCCGCCCTCGTCGATGCCGTTGATCGAGACGCCGGGCGACACGCGCAGCCCCACCCGCTCCGGCCCGATCGCGGCGGCCACCGCGCGGACGACCTCGACCGTGAAGCGGATCCGGTGGACGATCGGACCGCCGTACGCGTCGGTCCGCCGGTTCGTGTTCGGCGCCAGGAACTGGTGCGGCAGCATGCCGTTGGCCGAGTGCACCTCGACCCCCTCGAAGCCGGCCTCGACGGCCCGCCGCGCGGCGGCGGCGTAGTCGGAGACGGTGGCCCGGACCTCGTCCAGGGTGAGCTCGTGCGGCACGACGGACGGGGTGTGCCCGCCGCGCGTGTGGAGCCCGTCGGGCAGCGGCAGCGGCGACGGCGCGACCGGCGTGAACCCGCTGGTGTCGGGGTGCCCGATCCGGCCGCCGTGCTGCAACTGCAGGAACATGCGCCCGCCGGCCGCCCGCACGGCACCGGTCACCGCGCGCCACCCGGCCACCTGCTCCGGCGTGTGGATGCCGGGGATGTCGGGGTAGGTCTGGCCGACGGCGTTGGGCGTCGTGCCCTCGGCGATGATCAGCCCGGCGGAGGCGCGCTGGGCGTAGTGCGTGGCCATGAGGGCGGTCGGCACGCCGTCGGCCGAGGCCCGGTTACGCGTCAGCGGGGCCATGACCAGCCGGTTCGGCAGCGGGAGCGGGCCGAGGCGGGCGGGCTCGAAGAGGCCTGATTCCCTGGGGGAGTTCGCGTTGCTCGTCATGCCGGTACGGTAGAAGTTGACACCGGTGTCAGGTTCAAGCGTCTTCGGGCGTCGAAGGGGAGGACGGACCGTGCGGATCGGTGAACTGGCCCGACGGAGCGGCGTGAGCGAGCGCTCCCTGCGCTACTACGAGAAGCAGGGCATCCTCCGCTCCGAGCGCACCCCCGGCGGCCACCGGGACTACGGGGACTGGGCCGTCGACCGCGTCATCCGCATCCAGTCGCTCTACGCCGCCGGCCTCAACAGCCAGAAGATCGCCCGACTCCTCCCGTGCATGCGGGACGTGGACGCCGGTCCGACGGCGCTGACCGACGGGCAGCTGGTCGCCGAGCTGACCGCCGAACGCGCGCGCATCGACCGCCTCATCACGGACCTGCTCCGCTCCCGCGAGGTCCTGGACGAGTTCATCGACACCGCATCGGCGGCCGTCAGCTCCTGACCCGCGCCAGGATCTCGGGCGCGGCCTCGGCCAGGCTGCCGAAGTGCCGGTGCGAACCCTCGGCCGGGGCGGGCGTGTTGACGGTCCACACCGTCATCCCGGCCGCGCGCCCGGACCGTACGCCCGAGGGGGCGTCCTCGATCACGAGGCAGTCGGCCGGATCCGCGCCCAGCTTCTCCGCGGCCAGGAGATACGGCACCGGCGAGGGCTTCCCCTCGCTGACGGATGCCGCGTCCACGATCAGACCGGGCATCGGCAGCCCGGTCCGGTCGAACCGCCCGCGCACCCGGTGCTCGTAGTTGGACGTGACCAGCGCCCAGCGGTCGGCGGGCAGCGCGTGCAGCAGCTCGGCGGCGCCGCCGAAGGCCGCGTACGTCCCCGTCCGTACGTCCTCGTCCTCCAGCGCGTGCAGCAGGGCGAGGCACGCGTCCGGGTCCGCCCCCGGCGCCACGGCCGCGAACGTCTCCACCGGCCGCGTCCGCAGCGCGACGGCGTAGACCTCGTCCCCGTCGAGCCCGTGCCGGTCCGCCCAGGCATGCCAGACGCGCCGTTGGTTCTCGACGGCGTCCATCAGGGTGCCGTCGACGTCGAAGAGTACGAAGTTGTTCCTGGTCACGCGCCCGAGGCTACGCCGACGAACACGGCCCAGGCCGAGGGGGTGACGGCGAGCCGGGGGCCGTCGGGGTTCTTGGAGTCGCGGATGTGGACGGTGGTGGGGTGAGCGGCGACCTCGATACAGTTACCGCCTTCGCCGCCGCTGTAGCTGGACTTGC
The DNA here is from genome assembly GCF_043202995.1 of Streptomyces sp. NPDC048018. Lineage (NCBI taxonomy): Bacteria > Bacillati > Actinomycetota > Actinomycetes > Kitasatosporales > Streptomycetaceae > Streptomyces > Streptomyces sp. NPDC048018. The sequence continues at coordinate 522,458 of NZ_JBIDBK010000004.1, read as the reverse complement.
GCCATTCGTAGGCGACTTCGATGCAGTTGCCGCCTTCGGAGCTGCTGTGGCTGCTCTTGAACCACGCCAACCCGGTGGTGTTCATCGTTCTCCCAGCAGTTTTTCGACCCAGACCAGGGACTCCTGAGGTGAGAGAGCCCGCGCCCGGATGATCCCATACCGCTCGGTGTACTGGCGTACGAGTTCGGGGTCGGTGATCAGTCGTGCATGTCCGTAGATTTCCGTGTACGCCACCTCCCGCCTTCCCTTTGGAGTCAGGAGAGTGAAAGCCCCGTCCAGGTAGGGGTGTTCTGCCCCGTCCAGCGGCATGATCTGGAGCTCTACTGTCCGTTGCCGAGCCACATCGAGGATGCGGTGCAGCTGTTCTCGGTGGACTTCGGGCCCGCCGAACGGACGGACCAGCACGGCGGCCTCAAGGACGAAGCTGAATGTCGGAGATGGCCACTTGTCGAGGATGGCCTGCCGGGAGATCCGGTCAGCGATGCGCTTCTCGATCGTCTCTTCGTCCAGCATGGGGCGGCGGTTCTCGAAGAGGAAGCGTGCGTAGGAAGGTGTCTGCAGGATGCCCGGCACCGCCTGCACCTCGTAGTAGTGCATCGCCACTGCTTCCGCCTCCGCCTTCGCGAAATCCTGGAACCAATCCGGATGCCGCACCCGCGCCCGCGCCAGTGCCTCCCGTACGTCGTCGACCGCCGCGGTCAGGACGCCGCCCGCGCCCAGGACCGGATCCGCGCGGAGCAGGAAGTCCGGCTGCGGGGTCCGGACCCCGCGCTCCAGCGCCGAGATCAGGTCCTCGCTGCAGTGCGTCGCCTCCGCGAGCTCCGCCTGGCTCAGGCCCGCGTTCCTGCGCAGCACTTTGATCATCTTGCCCAGCGCCCTGAACAGGTGCGCCGTACCGTCGACCTCGGACGGCCGTTCCGGCCGTTCCTCCTCGTTGCCCGACATCCGTACCGCCCTCTTGGCGTGCTCGTACCGCTACTCAGCGTCGTGGTGTCGCCCCTGGTCAGGGTAAGTCCGGCACACCAGGCTCGGGGCCATGAAGACGGAAACCACCACCCCAACCGGTGAGTTCGGCGGCGAGTTCGCGCACCGGCTCTCGTCGACGCGCCGGGGCGCACGGCTGGCGCGGCTGCTGGCGGTGCAGCAGATGCGCGACTGGGGGCTGACGGACACCGACGCCGCCGAGCTCGTCGTCGCGGAGCTCGCGAACAACGCGGTGACGCACGGTCGCGTACCGGGCCGGGACTTCGAGGTGCGGCTGGTGCTGGGGGAGGGGTGCGTCCGGGTCGAGGTCTCCGATGCCCGGACCGAGCGCGGGCCGCGGCCCCCGGCGGTGCCCGTGCCCGGCTGTCCCGCCGAGGGTGGCTACGGCCTCCCCCTCGTGGCGGCCCTGTCCACCGCGTGGGGCGTGCAGGACCGCTCGGTCGGCAAGACGGTCTGGGCGACCGTCATCGCCTGACGCCGGGCGGGGGTGAGGCGGCCCCCGGCGCACCGGGGCGCCGGCGGCACCGCCGCCGCCCGGCCGGGGGCCGTGGTGGAGGTGCCGGTCCGCGCCGTCGCGTCAGTTCCAGCGGATGAGGGTTTCCAGGTGGTCGTCGGAGCCGTCCATCGGCGGGTCGAGGTCGGCGACCTTCACCGGCCGGGCGCCCGGAGAGGACAGGTCGCCCCGGTAGAGCGTGAGCTTTCCGCCCTCCCCGCCGGAGAGGAAGGCGAAGTGCTTGCCGTCCGGCGAGGCGACCGGCGTCATGTTGGAGCGGTCGTTGGCGGGGACCAGGTTCTCCTTCTTCACCACGCGCGAGTAGTCGGGTGCGAAGGTGATCTGCTCCAGATCGCACACCAGCCGGGTCTCGTCGCGCCAGAAGGCCGGAGCGCACGTCTCCTTGCCGTCGGCGCCCTTGAGGTCGGTGAGGGTGTAGCCGCCGTCGGACGCCCCGGCCGCGGTGAGGCGGTGCAGGGTGAGGACGGGGCCGGTGTCCACGCTTCCCGAGAGCTCGGCCGTGACCTTCGCGGAGGGGGAGACGGCCTGCGGCCAGGAGTTCGCCGCCAGCACCGTGGCGGCGGTGGCGGCGTCCCGGGTCACGACCTTCGCGGCCTCGTCGGGGCTGAGGCGCTTCTCGGTCGGGTAGCCGGCCTTGGGGTCACGCTGGGCGTAGCCGTCCTTGTCCCCGTAGGCACGCTTCTCGTCGTACCAGAAGAGGCCGGAGTCGGGGTGGAAGGCGGCACCCTTGTTCTCCGCCCGCTCGCTGAACTCGTCCGGGTCGGGCGGGGAGACCTCCTTGCCCGTGGTCAGGTCGTAGACGGCCGCCCGTTCGGAGGCGCCCGCGCTGGTGATCCCGGCCATCAGGGTGAAGTCCTTGTCGAAGGCGGAGGTGGCCAGATTGCGGTAGCTGCCGCTCTCGCACACCGTGACCGGCTCCACCTGTTCGGGCAGCACCATGCTCCGCTCCGCGAGCAGCGCACCGTTCTTCACCGCGTACGAACGCAAAGTGATCCCGAAGACCTCGCCGCCCCCGGAGGGGATCTCGTGGCAGTAGGCCAGGGTCAGGCTGTCCGTCTGGGCGAGCGAGGCCACCTTGACGTCGAGGGGCTTCTCCCCGCCGACTCCCGTCCCGCTCCCGCCCTGACCGTCCGCCTTCGTCCCGCCTCCGCCGCACGCGGTGAGCGCCAGTGCCGCCCCTACCGCGATCCCGGCCTGCGCCAGACGCTTCATCGTGCTGCCCCGTTCGTTCGTTCGGCTGATCGCTCGGATCGCCGTGGGTGTCCGCGCTTCCCGTGCGCCCGACAGGTCTCGACCTCGGAGGCGACGGCACGGGCAGCGCGCCGTACGCCCTCCGGCGAGCCGATCAAGAGCGTTCCCGATCTTGGCGGCTTTGTGGGTACACGGTCAAATGAATCGGTCGCGGTTGCTACGCCACGGTGCGCCGGGCGCCGGGCCCGCCGTGGCCGACGGCCGGCGGGCCGGTGCGGACGGTCGATTCGCGGCGGCGGCCGGAATCCGCCACCTCCCGCAGCGAGGCGTGCCGGAGCCGTCGGCCGCCCCCGCCCCGTGCGTGAGGTGACGTATCTGCGGGTGAAAGCCGTCCGCCTGGAGAGTGAGTGAGGGGCTCGTAGGGAGAAGTTCGCGCTTTTCTCCAGAAATCATCCTGTTTCGGCAAACCGCCAGCGTGTTGATGAGGAGTCGGACGATGCGCCACACCAGTTACGGCAACGACCTGCGGGCGCGGATCGCCGCGCCCGGGACCACTCCGCTGATCGGCGTCTACGACATGTACTCGGCGTCCGTCGCCGCCGCGCACTACGACGGGATGTTCGTGTCCGGCTTCGGCTTCGCGGCCTCGCACTACGGGCTGCCGGACATCGGCTTCATCGCGTGGCCGGACATGGTGGCGTTCGTGCAGCGGCTGCGCGGGGCGTTCCCGCGGCACCACCTGCTCGTGGACATCGACGACGGCTACGTCGACCCCGAGGTGGCGTGTCACGTGGTGGAGGGCCTGGAGCGGATCGGCGCGTCGGGGGTGATCCTGGAGGACCAGAAGCGGCCACGCCGCTGCGGGCACGCGGACGGCAAGCAGGTGCTGCCGCTCGACGAGTACCTGGCCAAGCTGGAGATGGTGCTGCAGACCCGGCGGGACATGGTGGTCGTGGCCCGGACGGACGCGACGGACGAGGACGACATCCTGCGGCGGGCCGAGCGGCTGGCGGCCACCGACGCGGACGTCGTCCTCGTGGACGGCGTACGGAGCGTGGAGTGGATCCACCGCATCCGCGAGGTGGTCGGCGGCAAGCCCCTGCTCTTCAACCAGATCGCCGGCGGCAGGTCCCCGCGCCTCTCCCTCTCCGAACTCGCCGAGCTCGGCGTGGACGTGGCGATCTACTCCACTCCCTGCCTCTTCGCCGCACACTCGGCCATCGACTCGGCCCTCGCCGAACTGCGGGCGTCGGACGGGCGCCTGCCGTCCTTCGACCCGGAGAGCGGCATCGGCGTCGCCGCCTCGACCCGCCTCCTGGAGCGCAACATCGCGAGGCATCGCGAGGCCCGCGAGAGGGTGGGCGTGTGACCCGCCCGGCCCCCTGCCGGCGGGCGGCGCTCCCGCTGCTGGGCGCGGGCGTGCCGGCGGCCCTGTGCGCCGGGCCCGCCGCGCAGGGCGGCCTCCTCGGGTCCTGCGCGCACCGGAACGGCCGGACACCGCCCTCGTGGTGTCCGGCCGTTACCCGCGGGCCCGTCTCCCGCCCGGTCCGTGGGCGGGTCGCCCACGACGTTCGACGGACTCCGGGTGGTCCGCCAGGGTTGCCCGGACAACGAACCGGCCCGGAGGGCGGACACGGAACGTGACGCCGGGAGAGGGAGAGGCGCACGCGGCGGACCCGAGCGCCCCCGGCGTGGGAGGGCGGCCCGGCTAGACCGCCTCGCCGCGTTCCACCACGCCCCGTACGTACGCCGCCTGGCCCGCGTGCTGGTTGTCCTCCGCGATGACGCTGACGAGGCGGACGCCCAGGGTGACGTGCGGGGTCCAGCGGGTGTCGACCACGCGGTCGAGGTCGGTGTCGCTCAGCGGGGCGACGTGGGTGAGCGTGCGGGCGTGGACCGCGTCGTAGTAGGCGAGGAGGAGGTCCGCGGGGGCGTGGACGGCGGCGACCTGCTGGGCGCTGTGGCCGAAGCCGGTGGCACCCTCGGGGAAGGGCAGGCCGAAGCGGCCGGACCAGCCCTCGGACGTCCACACCTGCTCCGTCCCGAACGCGTCCGCCACGTGGTCGTCCTGAATGCGGGTCAGGTGCCAGACGAGCCAGGCGATCGAGTTCGACTCGGCGTCGACGCGGGCCACCAGCTCCTTCTCCGAGAGTCCCTCGACGGCCTGGTGCACGGCCTCCTGGACCCGGGCGAACGCGTCCGTCAGCAGCTCGGCGGTCTTCATGGCCCTCCTCGTACGCTGGCGACGTGAGAGAGACGGATCTGGCTCTGGCCGATGGGCGCTCGCTGCACGTCTACGACAGCGGTGGTGACGGACCCGTCGTCCTCTGGCACCACGGTACGCCGAACATCGGCACCCCGCCCCGTCCGCTGTTCCCCGCGGGTGACCGGCTCGGGGTGCGCTGGGTGGCCTACGACCGGCCGGGCTACGGCGGTTCCGGGGCGCGTCCCGGGCGGACCGTGGGCTCCGCCGCCGAGGACGTACGGGCGGTCGCCGACGCCCTCGGGATCGGGCGTTTCGGCGTCCTCGGGCATTCCGGCGGCGGGCCGCACGCCCTGGCCTGCGCGGCTCTGCTGCCCGGCCGGGTGACCGCCGCCGTCGGCGTCTCCGGTCTCGCGCCCTACGAGCCGGAGGCCGACCGGGACTGGTTCGCCGGGATGACTCCGTCCGGGGAGGCCGGGCTGCGGGCCGCCCTCCGGGGGCGGGCCGCGAAGGAGGCGTACGAGGCCTCCGCGGGCTACGACCCCGAGATGTTCACCCCGGCCGACCACGCGGCCCTGACCGGGGACTGGGCCTGGTTCGACGAGGTCGTCGGGCCCGCGCTCGCGCAGGGGCCCGGGGGCCTGGTCGACGACGACCTCGCCTACGTGGCGCCCTGGGGCTTCCGGCCGGAGGAGGTGGCCGTGCCCGTGCTGCTCCTGCACGGGGAGCGGGACCGCGTCGTGCCCGTCGCGCACGCGCACCGGCTGGCCGCCCGCTGCCCGGCCGCCGAACTGCGGCTCGGGGCCGGGGACGGGCATCTGTCGGTGCTGCGGGAGGCCGGCGCGGCCCTGGAGTGGCTGGCCGGCCGCGCGTAGACGGCCGGGGCGGGGATCAGATCCGGTGGTAGTGGTACCCCTCGCCGTGGGAGGGGCCCACGTCGTGGATGAGCCCGCTCGGCACGGCGAGCTTGAACGCCGAGGTGTCGCCGTTCGCGCAGTAGGGATACGAGCCGGAACGGGCCTGGTCCACGATCGTGGTGCCCAGGTTGATGCGGCTGCCGCCGTCGGTGACCGACACCAGCTTGGCCACGTACTCGCAGTGGGCGCCGTTGATCTCGGTGATCAGCCGGGCCGCGATCTGGCCCGGTGCCACCCGGAAGATGGACACCGTCTCGGGCTGCCCGATGTTGTACGCGGCCGTGTACTTCCACGTGCCGACGAAGGCCGACGGAACACGGTTGTCGCTGCCGGCCGGAGGCCTGGGCGCGGTCGTGGCGGGCTTCGGCGCCGTACCGCCCGAGGACGGGGAACCGCCGCCCGAGGACGCCGCCGAGCCGCCGCCCGTGGTCGTGACCGAGCCGCCGCCCGAGCCCGTACCCCCGCCGCTCGCCGGGACGCCCCCGCCGGAACCGCCGCCGACGGCCGCACCCCCGGCCGCGCCGCCGGCCGCACCCCCGGCCGCGCCCCCCGGCGGCGGCACGGCGGCCGTCGTCGGCGCCCCGCCCGGGGCCTTGGTCGGCGGGACGGACGGCGGCGCGGACGAGGGGCCGCCCGCGGGTGGCGCCGTGGTGGTGGCCGTGGCGCCGGGGGCGCCCTGGAGGCCGCGTTCCCGCGCGCCGTCGTCGATCAGCTTCACGACCGTGCCGCTGACGCCGAGGACCACGAAGACGGCGGCCACGATCGCCCACACGCGGGAGGCCCGGCGCGGCTCGCGACCGGTGGTCCCGGCGGTGGCGGGCGTCCCGGCGGGGGTGCCGGGAGGGGTCCCGGCCACGGCCCCGTCGCCCCCGGTCCGCGGGAGCAGCCCCATCGTGCCGGAGGCCGGCGCCTTCGCCGCCGTCTCCGCCGCCTCCCGCTCCAGCTCCTCCGACAGCGCCTCCGCGTCGAGCAGCCGGGCCGCCTGCCGCGCCAGCCGCGCCACGAGCTCCGGAGGCAGCCAGGCCCCGGCGGTCGGCCCGCGGCCCGACTCCTCGCCCGGCAGCGCGGGGTCCGCGAGCAGGGCGGCGATGGCCGGCCGCTCCGCGGGGTCCTTGGTCAGGCAGCGTCCGATGAAGGCACGCAGCTCCTCGGACTCCACCCGGTCGAGCTCCGGTTCGGCCTCCACGATCTGGAACATGATCGCGTGCTGGTTGCTGGCCCCGTGCCCGAAGGGCAGCCGCCCCGTCGCCGCGTACATGAGCACGCAGCCGAGCGCGAAGACGTCGGCCGCCGGGCCGAGCCTCTCGCCGCGGACCTGCTCGGGGGCCATGAAACCGGGGGAGCCGACCACCATGCCGGTGCTGGTCAGCAGCGACTCGACGGAGGGCTCCAGGGCCCGCGCGATGCCGAAGTCGATCACCCGCGGGCCCTCGACCGTGAGCATCACGTTCGACGGCTTGAGGTCCCGGTGCAGGATCCCGGCGCCGTGGATGCCCTGGAGGGCCCGCAGCAGGCCCAGCGCGAGCGCGAGGATCGAGTCGGCGGGCAGCGGCCCGTGCTCCCTGACCACCTGCTCCAGGGAGGGACCGGGCACGAAGCCGGTCACCACCCAGGGCCGGGCCGCCTCCGGGTCGGCGTCCAGGACGGGCGCCGTGTAGTGCTCGCCCACCTTGCGCACGGCGTCGATCTCGCGGCGGAAGCGGGCCCGGAACTGCGGATCCTGCGCGTGCTCCTCGTGGACGACCTTCACGGCCACGGTGCGCCCGCTCCCGGAGCGGGCCAGGTACACCCGTCCCATGCCGCCGGACCCGAGCCGGCCGAGCAGCCGGTACGGGCCGATCAGCCGCGGGTCGCCGGAGGCGAGCGGCTCCAGTCCGCTGCCGCCGGCGCCGCTCCCCTTGCGCCGCCGTTCGTCGTTCCCGCCACCGCTCATGCCGGTCTGGTCCCCCTGGTCGTCCCTGCCCCGTTGGTCGCCCCGAACGCGCACAGCGTAGATGAGTGCGCGTCACATGGACGTCCGGGACGGGGACTTGGGTTCCTCCTGGCGCCCTCTCCTTACCGGAACCAGCCCTCCACGTCCGCGATCAGCTGAACGCTGCCGGAGTGGTTGTAGAACGTCACCTTGCCGTCGACGACCGGGACGACGACCTGGTTCGGCACGGTCTGCCCGGCACGGAAGTTCAGGCTCGACGCGGTGGTGCGCGGGGTGCCCGAGGGATACACGGAGACGAAGCCGGCGACCGTGGGCTGGGTCGCGGTGACGTTCAGGACGACGGCCTTCACCCCGGCGGGGACCGCGCCGACGCCCGCGACCGGCAGCGTCACGGACTGCCCGGCCCCGACCGCGCCCTTGCGGACGCCGAGGCCGCTGCGGGTGTCCATGAGCCGGCGGCTCTCCGAGCCGGTGAAGGCGTGTCCGGTGCCGCTCGTGTAGTAGCCGACGACGTCTCCGACCAGGTCCAGCGAGCCGAAGCGGTTGGTGAAGGCGACCCTGCCGTTGACGACCGGCACGACGACCAGGCCCGCGACGGTCCGGCCCGCGGGGACGTTCAGGTTCGACGTGCCGGGGAGGGGGGTGCCGTCCGGGTAGGCGGTGACGAAGGTGGACGAACTCGCGTTGGTGGCGGTCACGTTCATCACCACGGCCGTGACCCCGCTCTCCGGGACGCCCTGGACGCCTGCCACCCGCAGCCGCGCGGTCGCTCCGGGGCCGATCTTGGCCTTCGGCACGCCCGTCCCGCTGCGCGTGTCCATGAAGCGGGCCGGGGCGAGCGGCTGGTAGGCCGAGCCGGCGGCGCCGGGGGTGTAGTAGCCGGCGACGTCGGCGACGAGGTCGACGGTCCCGCCGGTGTCGGCCAGCAGCTCCACCCTGCCGTCGACGACGGGCATGACGACCAGGTTGGAGGTCGTCTCCCCGGCCCCGAAGTTGAGGTGGGAGGACGGGGTCCAGGTGGCGGACGCCGGCGCGACGTTGATGTGGCCCGGCTTCGTCGGGCCGGTGACCGTCACGTTCAGGACGACGCTGGTCGCCCCGGTGGCCGGGACGCCTCCGGCGCCCGCGACCTTCAGCGAGACCCGCTGCCAGGGGCCGACCTTGGCCTTGGGCGCGCCGACGCCGCTGCGCGTGTCGAGGACCCGGTGCGGCTGGAGCGGCAGGAAACCGCCGGGGAGGGTGGTCAGAACGGTGTTCCGGGCCTCGACGGACCCGCTCGTCTCCAGGACGAACCCGTCCCCCGCCTCCGGCGCGACGAGCAGCTCGTACCCGTAGGTGTCCGCGAAGACGCCGCGGCCGGCGTCGTCCCTGCCGTCCCAGCGCGCCGTGACGGTGGCCGCCGGGCCGCCCGTCCCGGTGAGCGTGCGGACGAGCCGCCGGGAGCGGTCCCGGATCTCGACCTTCCACTGCGCCACCGGTCGGGACAGGCGGAACAGGCCGTCCCAGGCCGGGTCCTGGGCGGAGGCGACGTCGAACCGCTCGTCGGCGGAGGCGTGGGTCAGGGCGGGGCCCGCCGGGGCGATCGGGACGTGCTTCACGTGGATGTTCCGCTGAGCGTCCACGAACCCGACGCCGCCGCCGTACTTGTCCACCGCCCAGTCGGTGCGCCGGCCCGCGTTGCCGGTGACGACCGGGACGTCGGCGAACTCGGAGGTCGTGCCCGTGGCCGCGTCGGTGAGCATCAGCTTCCCGGCCGCGTTGTCGCGCCGTACGACATAACCGTCGCCGAGCAGCGCCTCGCCCGCCGGGACGGCGACGTTCCTGTGCTGCCACCGGTCGTGGACACCGGCCTTGCCGTCCGGCCCGCAGGCCCAGTAGATCCAGCGGTCCAGCACCTGGAGCTCGGTGGGCACGCACCCGGAGCCCAGGTCGACGTCGGCCTCGGTCCACTTCCCCACCAGGTCGTAGGCGTTCACCTTGCCGGTGGCCGCGGCGGGCTTCCACAGCTTCGTGCCCCACAGGGCGGCGGCGGTGCGAGACCTGGTGAGCAGGACCCGCTCCTCGCCGGGACGTTCGCCGAGGTCGCCGACGTACTGCTGGTCGCCGGACTCGGCGATCACGAACCGGCCCGCGGCGTCGGCCAGGCGGTCGGTCGCAGGGAAGTTCACCTGGCGCGAGGTGCGAGAGCCGGACGGGGACACCGCCGAGCTGCCGTAGAAGTAGACGCTCTGCCCGTCGCCGAGGGCGCGCAGCCCGTCGGGCGCGTAGGGCTCGGCCAGCCGCCTCACCTCGCCCGGGGCGCTGGTGTCGGCCTCGTAGAGGCCGGTCCTCGGCCCGCTGTCGGCGAGGAAGTTCACCCGGCCTCCGGCGATGTCGAGACCGGCGTAGTTCGCGGGCATCCGGGGCAGGTCGCGGAGCTTCGTGAGCCGTGGCGCCCCGTCCTCGCCGAGGGTGATGCGGTGCACGGCCCAGTCGGTCGCGCCGCTGCCGCCGACGACGAGCACACTGCCGTCCGCGGCGACGGTGGGCCGTCCCACCGCGGCCGGCAGGAGTTCCCTGGCGGCTCCGCCGCCGACGGGGACGGCGTAGAGCTTCCCGCCCACGTGCTCGGGGGAGAGGCTGCTCACGTCGTGGTGCGTGATGACCCAGTCGCCGATCACGGCGTGGGAGCCCCAACGGGTCTCGTACGGCGCGGCGGGCGGCAGGGGTGTCGTCTCCGGCGTCGCGGCGGCGTCGTTCCGGCGGACGGTCAGGACCTCCAGGTCGCTCTTGGTCACCAGGAGGCGGTCGGCTCCCAGTCGCGCGGCGGCGTACGAGCTCACCTGGAGGGTCGGGGTGAGGGTGGCGCTCTCGTAGTCGAGGAGGAACGAGGTGTACGGCGCGGTGGGCGTCGCCTTGGTGCTCAGGACGGCTCCGCGTGCGTCCTGGGCCGCGACCACCAGTGTGGTGGCCTCGCCCAGGCCGGTGACGGGCCGCTCGGTGACCGTGCCGTTCGCGGCCGTGCGCAGGTAGAGCCCGGTGATCTTGCCGTCGGACGCCTTGGTGGAGGTGAGGACGGTGTCGGCGTTGTAGGCCTGCGTCCACTCCTGGTCCGCGGGAACGGGGACGTAGGTCCCGGTGCCGGTGGCGATGTCCGTGATCAGCACCTTGCGGCCGGTGGAGAACGTGTGGAGGCTCGCGCCCAGACCGGAATGGCCCCCGTTCGGAACGGTGTCGCGCGGCGTTTCGGTGCCCGTGGCGTAGTCCGTCCACACGGGCTTCCCGGCGCCCTCCGGGCTGTGCAGGAACCCGGTGGCGCCCGCGCTGTGGACGGCGTCGGTCCGCGGCTTGTACCGCCCCGGATCCGGGATCACCACCTCGTCGCCGACCGACGACGGCGCCGGGTCCTCGGCGAGGGCCGGGCCGGTCGTGGCGAGGCTCAGGCCGGTCGTGGCGGCCAGGACGGTGGCGGTGGCGAGCGCGGTGCGCGAGAGCGCGGTGCGGCGGGCTCTGCGGGCGTGACGAAGCATGTGTGGGTCCCCTCCCTGTGCGCGGGAGGAGATCTCGCCAGGTCACGCCTGTGCGGCGCGGCCCCGGCCCCCTGTCCCCCCCCGGATCGGGGGATCCTAGCCGAACGCCCTCACGGCGTCTTCGGAGGATGCGTCCTGCGCCACTCCGCCACCGCCGCCTCCACGTCGAACGGCGTCAGCCGCAGCGGCGGACCGGCCGGCGGCCGGGCCAGGGCTTCGATGATCCTGGTGTTGACGTCACCGAGGACGCGGCGCAGCTGGGACTCCGAGACGGCGGTCCGCACGGCCTCCGCCGCGTCCTCGGCCTCCTTGCGCAGGGTCAGGGCCGGCGGCAGCACCGACGCCCCCTCGCGGTGCATCTTCCGCTTGATCCACCACAGCTCGTCATAGGGAGCGGCCTCGTCCGCGAGCGGCTTGCCGAAGCCCTCCAGGCGGGAGAACTCACCGCGCTCCGTCGCCTCGCGGATCTGCTTGTCGACGAACGACTCGAAGCTCACTCCGGGCGGTTTCCGTTCGGTCATGCCTCCAGCCTACGGACCCGCTCACCCGGACGGCCGCGGCCGGAACGGGTGGAAAACGGCAGGGGCCCCGCCCCGTGCGCTCGGCGCGCACGGAGCGGGGCTCCTTGGGTACAGCTCTAGAGATCGCGATCAGTCGACCCGGGTCACTCAGACCGGGGTGACGTTCTCCGCCTGCGGACCCTTCGGGCCCTGCGTGACGTCGAAGTTCACCTGCTGGTTCTCCTCGAGGGAGCGGAAGCCAGAGGCGTTGATCGCGGAGTAGTGGACGAAGACATCCGGGCCGCCGCCTTCCTGGGCAATGAAGCCAAAGCCCTTTTCAGCGTTGAACCACTTCACGGTTCCGGTAGCCATGAGCCCTCCTATGGGCCAAAGGGTCGCCCTGCTCCAGAACATGCATACCAAGTCTGAAAACTACAAAAGCCTGCGGGTCACATGCTCCGCAGGCTCTGTACTGCAAGGGAAACCAAACTGCAACTTGCGTCGAGCGTAGCACGCAGCGTGGTCGAAGCGGTAGAGGTAAAGATCACGTCACCCGCATGTTTGATCCACCCCCACATGCTGACGCGCCCCCGGCGATGTCCACCGTGCGAGACGGGACTAGCCTCGCGATGTGGACAATGCAACCGACGACCACCAGCGCACCCGGCCCCGCGTCGGACACATCCAGTTCCTGAACTGCCTGCCCCTCTACTGGGGGCTCGCCAGGACCGGGACGCTTCTCGATCTGGACCTCACGAAGGACACCCCCGAGAAGCTCAGCGAGCGGCTCGTCCGGGGCGATCTCGACATCGGGCCGGTCACCCTCGTCGAGTACCTCCGCCATGCCGACGACCTCGTCGCCCTCCCCGACATCGCCGTGGGCTGCGACGGTCCCGTGATGTCCTGCGTGATCGTCTCCCAGCGCCCGCTGGAGCAGCTGGACGGGGCGCGGGTGGCGCTCGGCTCCACCTCCCGCACGTCCGTACGGCTGGCGCAGCTGCTGCTCGCCGAGCGCTACGGCGTGTCCCCCGACTACTACACCTGCCCGCCCGACCTCGGCCTGATGATGCAGGAGGCCGACGCGGCGGTGCTGATCGGCGACGCGGCGCTGCGGGCCTCGCTGCACGACGCGCCCCGGCTCGGGCTGCAGGTCCACGACCTGGGCCTGATGTGGAAGGACTGGACGGGCCTCCCGTTCGTCTTCGCCGTGTGGGCGGCCCGCAAGGACTTCCTGGCCCGCGAGCCGGAGACGGTCCGCGAGGTGCACCAGGCCTTCCTGGCCTCGCGCGACCTGTCCCTGGAGGAGGTCGCCAAGGTGGCCGAACAGGCGGCGCGCTGGGAGTCCTTCGACGCGGAGCTCCTGGAGCGGTACTTCCGCACCCTCGACTTCCGCTTCGGGCCCGAGCAGCTCGCCGGCGTGCGGGAGTTCGCCCGCAGGACCGGCCCGACCACCGGCTTCCCGGCGGACGTACGGGTGGAGCTGTTCGGCGCCCGCTGACGGGCGGAGCCGGTCAGGACGAGGGGATCGGCGCCTGGAGCTGCTTGCTGATCCAGGCGATGGTGCCCTCGTCCATGCCCCTGACGTAGCTGACCGCGTTGTGCCCGCCGTTCTGCACGACCTGCAGACGGGCCTTCACCGGGCCCCTGTTCGTGTAGGCCTTCATGAAGGCGTCCATCCTGGCGCGGGTCTTCTCCCGGGTGCCGATCTGGAAGCCCAGGTAGACCCGGTTCTCCGGCGTGTCGGGCTTCCTGTTCAGGGCGGCCGCCAGCTTCTCCGGGTTGTTCGCCTGGAGCTCCTTCTGGTGCCCCTTCCACAGCGGGGAGTCGGGGACGTAGTCGGGTCCGGAGGCGATGGCGGCCTTGAACCTGTCCGGCTTCTGCAGCACGGACTTGAGTGCGACGAAGCCGCCCGAGGACGAGCCCATGAACGCCCAGCCGTCCCGGGACTTGAAGGTCCGGAAATTGGCCCGGACGAAATCCGGCACGTCCTCGGTCAGCCAGGTGCCCATTCTCGGCTGGCCCGGGATATCACTGCCGTCGTAGTAGTGCTTGTCGTCCGGGTTGAGTACGGGCATCACCAGAATGAACGGAAGGCTCTTTCCCTCCTCCGACCACCGGGCGACGCTCGACTGGAGTTTGAGGTCCGTGCCCATCCAGTAATTCGTCGGATAGCCGACGCCGCCGGGCAGCGAGATGAGGACGGGGAAGCCGCTGTCCGCGTACTTCGGGTCGAAATACTGCTTGGGGGCCCACACCCACACCTTGCCCGTGAATCCGGACTTCTCGCCGTGGACCTCGGTGACCCCGATCTTCGTGCCGTCCTCGACCGTGCTGGCCGTCACGAAGTCCGCCTTCGGCCCGGTGGGGAAGACGGTCTCGGGCACCTTGGTCCTGCCGGTGCCGCTGTGCTTCCGGGCGACCTGGTGGTTGGCGGTCCGGTTGCCGCGCGGCGTGTCGAAGGAGACCGGTTCGTCCTCGTCCTTCGAGCAGCCGCTCACCACGGCCAGGGTGGTGCCGAGGGCGAGGGTGGCCGCGAGGGTCCGGGCGAGCGGGCTGCGACGTGTCATGACGGGGCTCCGGTGCGGTTCGGCGTGCGTTGCGCGGAATACGGCGATTCCGGTGAGGGAGAGGGACGCCGGCGGCGTTCGGTTGGCTCGGGACCGGGACGAATCCGCGCGGAGGCCCTGGCGTAGGCTGGTTCGGTCCGTGCAGTACGCGTCCGAACCCTCCGAAAGGGACACACCCGGTGACCGAGAAGGCCGAACTCCAGTCCGTTCTCGACCGCGCCGCCGCGGGTGGCCGGATCACCCCCGAGGAGGCGCTCGACCTCTACCGCTCGGCGCCGCTGCACGCCCTCGGCGCCGCCGCCGACGCCGTGCGCCGCCGCCGGTACGCGGGGACCGAGCACATCGCCACGTACATCATCGAGCGCAACATCAACTACACGAACGTCTGTGTGACGGCGTGCAAGTTCTGCGCCTTCTACGCGCCGCCGAAGGACACCAAGAAGGGCTGGACGCGCGACCTCGACGACATCCTGCGCCGCTGCGCGGAGACCGTGGAGCTCGGCGGCACCCAGATCATGTTCCAGGGCGGGCACCACCCGGACTTCGGCGTCGAGTACTACGAGAAGCACTTCGCCGCCATCAAGGCGGAGTTCCCGCAGCTGGTCATCCACTCCCTCGGCGCGTCCGAGGTCGAGCACATGGCCCGCATCTCCGGCGTCTCCGCCGAGGAGGCCATCACCCGCATCCACGCGGCCGGCCTCGACTCCTTCGCCGGCGCCGGCGCGGAGCTGCTCCCCGCGCGCCCCCGCAAGGCCATCGCGCCGCTCAAGGAGTCCGGCGAGCGCTGGCTGGAGATCATGGAGATCGCCCACAAGCTGGGCGTCGAATCCACCTCCACGATGCTCATGGGCACCGGCGAGACCAACGCCGAGCGCATCGAGCACCTGCGGATGATCCGCGACACGCAGGACCGGACGGGCGGCTTCCGGGCCTTCATCCCGTACCTGTACCAGCCCGAGAACAACCACCTGAAGGGCCGCACGCAGGCCACGGTCTTCGAGTACCTGCGGATGATCGCCATCGGCCGGCTCTTCATGGACAACATCGCCCACATCCAGGGCTCCTGGCTGACCACCGGCAAGGAGATCGGCCAGCTCACCCTGCACTACGGCGCCGACGACCTCGGCTCGATCATGCTGGAGGAGAACGTCGTCTCCTCGGCCGGTGCCAAGCACCGCTCCAACCTGCGCGAGATGATCGACATGATCCGCACCGCGGACCGGGTCCCGGCCCAGCGCTCGACCACCTACGAGCACCTGGTCGTCCACGACGACCCGGCGAACGACCCGGTCGACGAGCGCGTGGCCTCCCACATCTCGTCCATCGCGATCGAGGGCGGCACGGCCCACCCCGAGCTGAAGCTGCTCGACGCGAACTGACCGGAACCGAGGCTCCATGCTGACGCTGCACGTCGCCGACGCGTCGCCCGAGAACGCGGTCCTCGTCGACGGCGCCCTCCTCGCGGCCGTCGGCCCGTACGAGGAACTGGCCGCCGCCCACCAGGACGCGCGGCTGCGCAGGTGGCCCGGCATCCTCACCCCCGGGCTGCTCAACCCGTACGGTCCCGAGCTCCTCGAAGAGACCTACCACCCCGATCCGCGCGAGGCCGACGCGTACGGCACCGAGCCGATCACGGGGGAGCGGGCCCGGGAGATCCTCCGCGCCGACCCCGCGCGGCTCGGCGCCAGCGCGCGGCGCGGGGTGCAGCGGCTCCTCGCGCACGGCACGGTCGCCGTCGCCGGCGAACTGCGCGGACGGGCCGCCCAGGACGCGGTGCGCCGGGCCGGGCTCGCCGTCGGGCAGCGCCCGCCGAACCTGCCGGGTCCGCCGTCGCTCGCGCCGGCCCCGCTCGTCCTGCTGCCCGGACTCGTGGCGGGCGGCCCGGCCCGCTTCGCCGTCTTCGACGTGCCCGACCGGGCCGCGCTGGTGCGGCGGGGCCCCGCCACCTGCGTGGCCACCGTCGTCGGCGGCCGCCTCGTCTACCGGGCCCGCTGACCGCGGGTCACGGGGCGCCCTGCGACAATGCGGGCGTAGCGTCAGCCGGCAGTACGACACAAGTGAGGCGAAACCCAGTGACCCGCGCCACCCTGGACAAGCAGCCGCACGAAGTCGCGTCGATGTTCGACGACGTGGCGGCGAACTACGACCTCACCAACGACGTGCTCTCCCTCGGGCAGGACCGCCGGTGGCGCAGGGAGGTCGCCAAGGCGGTCGACGCGCGCCCCGCGCAGCGGATCCTGGACCTCGCCGCCGGCACCGCGACCTCCTCGCAGCCGTTCGCGCGGGCCGGGGCGTACGTCGTGCCCTGCGACTTCTCGCTGGGCATGCTGCGGGTCGGCAAGAAGAACCACCCCTGGATGCCGTTCACGGCCGGCGACGGCACCCGGCTGCCCTTCAAGGACGACGTCTTCGACGCCGTCACCATCTCCTTCGGGCTGCGCAACATCCAGGACACCGACCAGGCGCTGCGCGAGCTGTACCGCGTGACGAAGCCCGGCGGCCGGGTCGTCATCTGCGAGTTCTCGCACGCCACCTGGGCGCCCTTCCGCACCGTGTACGAGGAGTACCTGATGCGCGCCCTGCCGCCGGTCGCGCGCGCCGTGTCGTCCAACCCCGACGCCTACGTCTACCTCGCCGAGTCCATCCAGTCCTGGCCCGACCAGCCGACCCTCGCGGGAATGCTGCAGAAGGCCGGCTGGGAGCGGGTGGCCTGGCGCAACCTGACGGGCGGGATCGTCGCGATGCACCGGGGCTTCAAGGCCGCGTGACGCGTCGCGTCGCGGGCTACTTCCGGTACATGCCGTAGCCGCTGATCCCGGCGTACACGGCGTCGGCGACGGCACGGTGCACGTACACGCCGTTCACCCGGTCCGTCGGCGGCGTGCGCACGGTGGTGGTGCCCGCGGTGGTGGCGGTGATCAGGGTCGCCGAGCCGCCGCCGTCGAGGTTGAGCGCGTCGATCAGGCCGAGCTCCTCGGAGTCCAGGAGTTCCGCCAGGTCGTGCAGCCAGGCGCCGTCCTCGTGGGTCGTGGCGCTGCTCGCCTGGGGCTGCCCGGTCAGGGTGACGAGGACCGTGTGGCCGCGCACGTTCGTGCCGAGGGCCACGCGCGAGTCGGTGCAGATCGGGGTGCCGTCGACGCCGGTGTCCGTGTCGCCGCAGGTGTTGGGCAGTTCGGCCGGGATCTCGCCGTCGCGCAGGAGCTGATGGAAGGAGCTCACGACGTCCACCGAGGGGTCCAGCGGGATCTCCCGGCCGAACCGGGTGTCGGTCAGCTTCCGGGAGACCTTGAGCGTGCTGCCGAGGAGCGCGTGGTCGCGCAGCCAGGTGGCGCCGGTGCCGACGCCCTGGAGGATGCGGCCGCCGGACGGCACCTTGACCTGGACGGTGCTGCCCTTGCCGCCGCCGCGGCTCGCGCGGGCGGCCGTCACCTTGCCCGTGGCGTCGAGGACGACCTCGAAACCGGGGTCGTCGTCCGTGGCGACGGTCGGGTCCAGGTCGGGCTTGGGCACCGGGTACCTGTAGTCGGAGGTGAACAGGACGATCTCGTCGGGGTCGGTGTAGACGCCCTTCTGGCCGGTGACCGACTCGGCGACGAGCTTGTCCTCGCCGTCACGGGCGCAGCCGCGGGCGCGCCCGGGGTCCCGGTTGATGTCGTCGAGGCGGGCGGGCGCCCCGTCGGCCGCCGTCAGACCGAGGTCGGTGCGCAGCTTGGTGATGTAGGGGACGCCGTACTGGATGACGGCCCCCGACGTGCCCTGGCCGCCGCCCCAGCAGCTGGAGCCGTGCAGGACGCCGTCGGTGACCGAGACGCCCATGTGCTGGAGGGTGACGGGCGCCGCGGCCGCCAGGTCGGGGTGCGGCTTCTCCGACTTGAACAGGCTGCCGTTGACGCCGGCCACGGGGTGCCGGGAGGGCGCGCCGGCCCCGGCGAGCTGGTCGGCGACCGTCTCGGCCAGGCCGTCGCCCGCGCCGACGGTGCCCGACAGGTCGAGCGGGGCGGCCGTGGGGTCGATCTCGACGACCTGGAGGAGACGGGATCTGCTCCGGTTGTCCTTGCCCGGATCCTTCTCGGTCCAGTTGGTGACCGTGATGCCGGCGGGAAGCTCGGTGGCGCCCGGCACCGGAGTCGGCTGCCAGGAGGTGGCGAGCGGGCTTTCCACGACGTCGACCGCCGTGGAGGAGGGGGCGTTCGACGTGGACAGGGCGAGGGTCGCGGTGAGGGCGACGGCGACCGCGAGGGCCGGGCGCAGGGGCGTGTTCACTGGCACTCCGAGGTTCCGGCGACGAGCTCGTGGGAGCGGAACGTGCCCGTGAAGGGCGGGGGGACGGTGACGCTCTGGCCGCGCAGCACGACGTACGCGCCGTAGGTCGTGGCGCCCTGGGTCCAGCTGCCGCTGTAGTCGGCGTTCGGGTAGAAGCAGAGGTGCTCGGCCGTCCGGTTGAACACGGAGACGGGGGCGACCTCGGGGCCGTAGCTGCTGCCGTGGTTCCCGGTGGCGGCGTCGAGTCCCGGCGTGTGGACGGTCAGGGCGCCGCGCCCGTTCTTCTCGGCGAAGGTGCAGACCTGACCGTCCTGGCAGCGCTCGTAGCCGGTGAAGCACAGGGCGCGGGTGGGCACCAGCTTGTACGAGCCGACGACCCAGCGGACGCCGGCGGTGACGTACTCGTCGCCGTTGCCCGGCTTGACGGTCTGGAGGCCGCCGCCGTACTCGGGCCTGCCGTACATGCAGGCCCACATGCCGGTGGTGTTCTTCACGGAGAGGACGGTGCCGGCGTCCCGCTCCGCCTTGCCGCCCTCGGCGACGTCCACGCGGGTGCCGGACCCCTGGCTGCCGTCGTAGAGACACAACCGTCCGGTGGGGCAGTCCTCGAAGGGGAGGGGTTCGGCGTTGGCGGGCAGGACGAGGAACGCCGAGCAGAGCAGGGCGAGGAGGGCCGCGAGCAGCGAGCCCCTCCTTATCTGTGTACGAGTGATGGTCACACCGGATGATCTTGCACGTACGGTCCGTGGGCGGCGAGCCGTTTACGCCCGGGGCGGACGGTCTGCGCCCGGCGACGACGGGTGGAACCGGCCCCCATAGACTGCGAAGCGTCCTGAATCGCCGCATCCCCGGGAGCCTCCGCCGTGACCGAGCAGCCTCTCTCCGAGCACACCGCAGATGTGATCGTCGTCGGGGCGGGCCCGGCGGGCTCGACCACCGCGTACTACCTCGCGAAGGCCGGGCTCGACGTCCTGCTCCTGGAGAAGACCGCCTTCCCCCGCGAGAAGGTCTGCGGCGACGGTCTGACCCCGCGCGCCACCAAGCAGCTCGTCGCCATGGGCATCGACATCTCCGAAGAGGCCGGCTGGCTGCGCAACAAGGGCCTGCGGATCATCGGCGGCGGCGTCCGGCTCCAGCTGGACTGGCCGGATCTCGCCTCGTACCCGGACTACGGCCTGGTCCGCAAGCGCGACGACTTCGACGAGATGCTGGCCCGCCAGGCGCAGAAGGCCGGCGCCCGCCTCCACGAGCGCTGCAACGTCGGCGCGCCGATCGTCGACGACCGCACCGGCCGGATCACCGGCGTCCACGCCAAGCTCGGCGAGGACAAGCGCGAGGTCACCTTCCACGCGCCGCTCGTCGTCGCCGCCGACGGCAACTCCACCCGCCTGTCGCTGGCGATGGGCCTGCACCGGCGCGAGGACCGGCCGATGGGCGTCGCCGTCCGGACGTACTTCACCTCGCCGCGGCACGACGACGACTACCTGGAGTCCTGGCTGGAGCTGTGGGACCGGCGCGGCCCGCAGGACCGGCTGCTGCCCGGCTACGGCTGGGTCTTCGGCATGGGCGACGGCACCTCCAACGTCGGCCTCGGCATCCTGAACTCCTCGAAGGCCTTCCGGGAGCTGGACTGGCGCGAGGTCCTGAAGGCCTGGTGCGCGTCGATGCCGGAGGACTGGGGCTTCACCCCGGAGAACATGACGACGCCGATCCGCGGCGCCGCCCTCCCGATGGCCTTCAACCGCCAGCCGCACTACACCAAGGGCCTGCTGCTCGTCGGCGACGCCGGCGGCCTGGTCAACCCGTTCAACGGCGAGGGCATCGCCTACGCGATGGAGTCCGGACAGATCGCCGCCGACGTCATCGTCCAGGCCCACGCCCGCCAGACCCCGGCCCAGCGCGAACTGGCCCTGCACAACTACCCGAAGATCCTCAAGGACACCTACGGCGGCTACTACACGCTGGGCCGCGCCTTCGTGAAGATCATCGGCAACCCGAAGATCATGAAGATCGCCACCCAGCGCGGCCTGACCCACCCCGTCCTGATGAAGTTCACCCTGAAGATGCTGGCCAACCTCACCGACCCGACGGGCGGCGACGCGATGGACCGCATCATCAACGGTCTCTCGAAGGTGGCCCCGAAGGCCTGAAGCCCGCCCGGTAGGCGGTCGGGGACACCCCGACCGCCCGGGTGAAGTGGCGGCGCAGATTGGCCGAGGTGCCCAGCCCGCTGCGTGCGCCGATCTGCTCGACGGGCAGGTCGGTGGACTCCAGCAGCGCCTGGGCCCGCGCCACGCGCTGCCCGAGCAGCCACTGCAGCGGTGTCGTGCCCTGTGTCTCGCGCACCCGCCGGTGGAAGGTCCGCGGGCTCATGTGGGCCCGGCGGGCCAGCTCGTCCACGCTCAGCGGCTCGTGCAGGTGCTCCACCGCCCACTGGAGGGCCGGGCCGAGCGTGTCCGGCTCCCCGGCCGGCGGCAGCGGGACGGCCACGGACTGCGGCCGGTCGCCCGCCCGGTGGGCCGGCACCACGAGCCGGTCCGCGAGCGCGCCCGCGACCCCGGCGCCCAGGTCCTTCCGTACGAGATGCAGGCACAGGTCCAGGCCGGCCGCGGCGCCCGCGCTCGTCAGGACCGTCCCCTCGTCGGTGTAGAGGACCGACGCGTCGACCGTCACCTCCGGGTGCCGGACCGCGAGTCGGGCCGCGTACGCGTGGTGCAGCGTCGCCCGGCGCCCGTCGAGCACCCCGGCCGCGGCGAGCGCGAACGCCCCGCTGCACATCGACACCATCCGCGCCCCGGCCCCCGCCGCCGCCCGCAGCGCCCCGACCACGTCGGGGGGCAGCTCCTGGCGGCCCTCGACCACCGCGTCCGGCACCGACGGCACGACGACGGTGTCCGCGCCCGTCAGGCCGTCCGTCCCGTGGGTGGCGTGCGGGGCGGGGCCGCAGACCCGCAGGGTGTACCAGGGGTCGGCCAGATCGGTGTGCGCGATGCCGAACACCATCGACGCGACGGAGAGTTCGTACAGGTCCCAGGGGGAGATCCCGCCGCGCTCGTCGGGCACCAGGACGACGGCCACGGTTCCTGCGCTCATGTCCGCGACCCTATGGCAGGAATCGTGCGCCGGGCGGCAGTCCTTCGCCTGTCGGCCTGATTCCGCCGCTGCGAGCGTGGAGCCATGACCACGAACCACCCTGCCCCGCAGCCCGTCACCGTCATCGGCCTCGGCCAGATGGGCTCCGCCCTCGCCGCCGCCTTCCTGGACGCCGGCCACCCCACCACCGTCTTCAACCGCAGCCCGGAGAAGGCCCGCCCGCTCGTCGCCCGCGGCGCCGTCCACGCCGCCACCGTCGCCGAGGCGGTCACGGCGAGCGAACTCGTGGTGGTCTGCGTCCTCGACTACCCGGCGGTCCGCGCCCTCCTCGAACCCGTCGCCGCGGAGCTGCGCGGCCGGGTCCTGGTCAACCTCACCTCCGGCTCGCCCGGACAGGCCCGCGCGGAGGCCGCCTGGGCCGCCGGGCACGGCATCGGCTATCTCGACGGCGGCGTCATGACCACGCCGCCCGGCATCGGCGACAGCGCCCACATGATCCTCTACGCCGGCGGCCCCGAGCTCCTGGCCGCGCACCGCCCCGCCCTCGCCGTCCTCGGCGACCCGGTGGACCTGGGCGCGGACGCCGGCCTCGCCTCGCTGTACGACGCCGGGCTGCTCGGCCTGATGTGGTCGGTCTTCGGCGGCTGGCTGCACGCCGTCGCCCTGGCGGGCGCCGACGGGGTGCCGGCCACGGAGTTCACCGGCGTCGCGGTGCGCTGGCTGCGCACGGTCGCCTGGTTCATGACCGCGTACGCGGACCAGGTCGACGCGGGGGAGTACCCCGGCGACGACGCCACCATCGACGTCCAGGTGGCCGCCGTCGGACACCTGCTGCACGCGGGCGAGGAGCGGGGGATCGACGACCGGCTGCCGCGGCTCCACCTGGAGCTGATGCGGGAGGCGGTGGCGGCGGGCCACGGCGGCGACAGCTACGCCCGGATCGTCGAGAACTTCCGGAAGGCCCCGACGCGGAGGTAGGCCCCGTCCGGGCAAGACCGAAGGGCCGTCATTCCCCCGAGGAGTGACGGCCCTTCCGTGTGAACGGGGTGGGATCAGAGGATCCGCACGGCGCCCGACGGCGGGTCCCAGTCCAGGTCGCGCTCGACGACACCCGTGGACGGGTTCTGCGCGCCGACGTACTTGCCGCCGCCGACGTAGATCGCGACGTGGTACGAGCCGCTGCGGCTGCCCCAGTACAGGATGTCGCCCGGCTGGAGGTCGCTCAGGGAGACGGACGTGCCCATGCTCGACTGGTCGTACGAGATGCGCGGCAGGTCGATCCCGGCCTGGCGGTAGGCGGCCTGCACGAGGCCCGAGCAGTCCCAGGAGTTGGGGCCGGTGCCGCCGGAGACGTAGGCGTCGCCGACCTGGGCCTTGGCGAAGGCGACGATGGCGGCCGCGGAGCCGGTGGCGACCTGCGAGCTGCCGGAGTCGTCGCTGTCGGAGGCGCTGTAGGACGAGGTGCCGGCCAGCGAGGTGCGCTCCGCCGTGCGGGAGGCGCGCTCGCGGGCTTCGGCGCGGGCCTTCTCGGCCTCGGCCTTGCGGTCCGCCTCGGCCTTGGCCTTCCTGGCGTCCTTGGCGGCCTTCTGCAGGGCCGCGTTCTCCTGGGCGGCGAGGCTCTGGTCCAGGGCCTCCTGCTGGCTCGCCTCGGCGGAGGCGGAGACGGCGCTCGCGAGGTCGGCGTCGAGGGAGCCCAGCGTGGGCATCTCGAGGGTCTTCTCGGTCACCGGTTCGGCGTTCGCCGGCGCGGCGGCGCCGGCCACCGCGATGGTGCTGAGGACGCCACCGGCAACTCCGGCCCGGAACGCGAGCTTCGAGGCGCTGCGGCGAGGCTTCCGGTGGCTGGGTATGTGAGCGGTCTGGGACATGAGAACAACCGCTATCAGGGCTTCACGGTTCCCTTCAAGAAACGTGGATTGCGCCACAGTTACGTTCGGAACCTTCGAATCCGCTTCCTCTGCGCCCTTATTGACGCCGTAACGGGCAAAACGGGCACGACTCAATCCGGCCTTGATCACGGGTTTTCAATGAAAGGTCCGAATTGCCCGTCACTTACCACCTCTTCACCTCGATGGCCAAGCCCCGTTCTTTCATGCCCCTCTCATGTGTGGCGCAGGTCACAGTCGAGCTCGTGAATCCGCGCACGTGTCCACCTGGGTACGCCGGACCCCCCGACCGGGCGATGGCCGGTTCCTTTATCACTCGTACGCATCCATCGCCAATTTGCCTGGAGAGCGACTGGCTTGATAGTGCGGGACCCCCTCCGACCAGCGTTTTCCGGTGCGGATGTCACATCTGGTGATCACCTGGGCGCTTCGCGTGGCAAGATCACCGCTCATCCGGCTTCATGATCCTTCGTCAGGTGGTGGAGATCACAAAGTCCTTGGTGCACCCCGTGTCGCAGATCACAGAGGGGCGGGCTTAAGATACGCGGCAGTCGGGCTTGTGAACTGCCTCACATGTTGGCGATCTTTCGCGAGGCCCCCACGAGCCGACGGTGCGGTCCAACGGTCAAGGACGACTGGAAGGAGCGAGGAGCGTGAATGCGTACGCGCCCATCCTCGTGCTCGGTGCCCTGGGAGCGGGGTTTGCGATCTTCTCCGTGGTCATGGCCACGCTGATCGGGCCAAAGCGGTACAACAGGGCAAAACTTGAGGCGTACGAGTGCGGCATCGAGCCGACGCCGACGCCGACCGGAGGCGGTCGCTTCCCGATCAAGTACTACCTGACGGCGATGCTCTTCATCGTCTTCGACATCGAGATCGTCTTCCTCTACCCCTGGGCGGTCACCTTCGACGCCCTGGGGCTTTTCGGGCTCGTGGAGATGCTGCTCTTCGTGCTCACCGTCTTCGTCGCCTACGCGTACGTGTGGCGGCGCGGCGGCCTGGAATGGGACTGAGGGGCTGAGGAGCACCCATGGGACTCGAAGAGAAGCTGCCGAGCGGTTTTCTGCTGACGACCGTCGAACAGGCCGCGGGCTGGGTCCGGAAGGCCTCCGTCTTCCCCGCGACCTTCGGCCTCGCGTGCTGCGCCATCGAGATGATGACCACCGGAGCGGGCCGTTACGACCTGGCGCGTTTCGGCATGGAAGTCTTCCGCGGCTCCCCGCGCCAGGCCGATCTGATGATCGTGGCCGGCCGCGTCAGCCAGAAGATGGCGCCCGTCCTGCGGCAGGTCTACGACCAGATGCCGAACCCCAAGTGGGTCATCTCCATGGGGGTTTGCGCATCCTCGGGCGGAATGTTCAACAATTACGCGATTGTGCAGGGAGTCGACCACATCGTCCCGGTCGACATCTATCTGCCGGGTTGCCCGCCGCGCCCGGAGATGCTGATGGACGCGATTCTCAAGCTCCACCAGAAGATCCAGGGCTCCAAGCTCGGCGTGAACGCGAAGGAAGCGGCCCGCGAGGCGGAGGAGGCGGCGCTCAAGGCGCTGCCGACCATCGAGATGAAGGGCCTGCTGAGGTGACCGAGGCAAGCGACGAGACCCCGAACCCCGAGAGGGAGCTCAGCGAGCAGAACCTGCCGGGCCAGCGCGGCGACCACGGGGAGGAGATCCGCGTCCAGCGCGGCATGTTCGGCGCCGACAAGGGCGGCGACACCTCCGGCTACGGCGGCCTGGTCCGCTCCGTGCGCCTGCCCGGGCCGGCCACCCGCCCCTACGGCGGCTGGTTCGACGAGGTCGCCGACGAGCTGGAGGGAGCCCTGGAGGAGCAGGGCCTGGTCCCCGAGAACGCCATCGGGAAGACGGTGGTCGACCGCGGGGAGCTCACCTTCCACATCGAGCGCGAACACCTCGTCCGGGTCGCCCGCACCCTGCGCGACGACCCCGCCCTGCGCTTCGAGCTCTGCACCGGCGTCTCCGGCGTCCACTACCCCGGTGACAAGGGCCGCGAGCTGCACGCCGTCTACCACCTGCGCTCGCTCACCCACGGGCGGCTGATCCGCCTGGAGGTCTCGGCCCCCGACGCCGACCCGCGCATCCCGTCGCTGGTCCCGGTCTACCCGACCAACGACTGGCACGAGCGCGAGACCTACGACTTCTTCGGCATCGTCTTCGACGGCCACCCCGCCCTCACCCGGATCATGATGCCGGACGACTGGCAGGGCCACCCGCAGCGCAAGGACTACCCCCTCGGCGGCATCGCCGTCGAGTACAAGGGCGCCCAGATCCCGGCTCCGGACCAGCGGAGGTCGTACTCGTGAACACCCCCGGCGCCTCCGCGCGCGAGACCACCGAGGGAACCGTCTACACGGTCACCGGCGGCGACTGGGACGAGGTCGTCCAGTCCGCGGCCAAGGCCGACGACGAGCGCATCGTCGTCAACATGGGTCCCCAGCACCCGTCCACCCACGGCGTGCTCCGGCTCATCCTGGAGATCGACGGCGAGACCGTCACCGAGGCCCGCTGCGGCATCGGCTACCTCCACACCGGCATCGAGAAGAACCTCGAGTACCGGACCTGGACGCAGGGCACCACCTTCGTCACGCGCATGGACTACCTCACCTCGTTCTACAACGAGACGGCGTACTGCCTGGGCGTGGAGAAGCTGCTCGGCATCACCGAGCAGGTCCCGGACCGGGCGAGCATCATCCGGGTGCTCCTCATGGAGCTCAACCGGCTCTCCTCGCACCTGGTCTGCATCGCCACCGGCGGCATGGAGCTCGGCGCCACCACGATCATGATCTACGGCTTCCGGGACCGCGAGATGATCCTGGACCTGTACGAGCTGATCACCGGCCTGCGGATGAACCACGCGTTCATCCGGCCCGGCGGCCTCGCCCAGGACCTGCCGCCCGGCGGCGTCGACGCCGTGCGCGAGTTCGTGAAGACCATGAAGAAGAACCTGCCGGAGTACGACAAGCTCGCCACCGGCAACCCGATCTTCAAGGCCCGCATGCAGGACGTCGGCTACCTCGACCTCACCGGCTGCATGGCCCTCGGCGCCACCGGACCGATCCTGCGCTCCGCGGGCCTCCCGCACGACCTGCGCAAGACCGACCCGTACTGCGGCTACGAGACCTACGACTTCGAGGTCCCCACCGCCGACAGCTGCGACTCCTACGGCCGCTTCCTGGTCCGCCTGGAGGAGATGCGCCAGTCGCTGCGGATCGTCGAGCAGTGCCTCGACCGCCTGGAGCCCGGCCCGGTCATGGTCGGCGACAAGAAGATCGCCTGGCCCGCCCAGCTGGCCCTCGGCCCCGACGGCCTCGGCAACTCCCTCGACCACATCAAGAAGATCATGGGCACCTCGATGGAGGCCCTGATCCACCACTTCAAGCTGGTCACCGAGGGCTTCCGGGTCCCGGCCGGACAGGCCTACGCCGCGGTCGAGTCGCCCAAGGGCGAACTCGGCGTCCACGTCGTCTCCGACGGCGGCACCCGCCCGTACCGGGTCCACTTCCGCGACCCGTCCTTCACCAACCTCCAGGCCATGGCCGCGATGTGCGAAGGCGGCCAGGTCGCCGACGTCATCGTCGCCGTCGCGTCCATCGACCCCGTGATGGGAGGCGTCGACCGATGACGGACGGACACACCAGTCTCGGGATGCCCCAGCTGCCCGCGCCCGACTACCCGGCCGAGGTACGCGCCCGGCTCACGGCGGACGCGCAGGAGATCATCGCCCGCTACCCGGGATCCCGCTCCGCGCTCCTGCCGATGCTGCACCTCGTGCAGGCGGAGGAGGGCCACGTGACCCGGACGGGCATGCGGTTCTGCGCCGACCTGCTCGGCCTCACCACCGCCGAGGTCACGGCGGTCGCCACCTTCTACTCGATGTACCGGCGCAAGCCGTCCGGCGACTACCAGGTCGGCGTCTGCACCAACACCCTGTGCGCGGTCATGGGCGGCGACGCCATCTTCGAGGAGCTCAAGGAGCACCTCGGGGTGGGCAACGACGAGACGACCGAGGACGGCAAGGTCACCCTCGAGCACATCGAGTGCAACGCGGCCTGCGACTTCGCTCCCGTCGTGATGGTGAACTGGGAGTTCTTCGACAACCAGACGCCCGAGTCCGCCAAGCGGCTCGTCGACGACCTGGTCGCCGGACGCCCCGTCTCGCCCACCCGCGGCGCGCCGCTGTGCACCTTCAAGGAGACCGCCCGCATCCTGGCCGGCTTCCCCGACGAGCGCGAGGGCGCCGTCGAGGCCACCGGCGGTGCCGGACCGGCCTCGCTCGTCGGGCTGCGGCTGGCCAAGGGAGAGACCCCGCACCACAAGATCGTCCACCCGCGCGGCGAATCGGCCAGTGGGGAGGGGGAGTGATGACCTTGGCAGCCGAGATCAACAACAGCAGCCCCGAGAAGCTGCTCTCACCGGTCCTGTCGGCCTTCTGGGACCAGCCCGACTCCTGGACCCTGGAGACCTACCGCCGGTACGACGGCTACGAGGGCCTGCGCAAGGCCCTCGCGATGTCACCCGACGACCTCATCGCCTACGTCAAGGAATCGGGCCTCCGCGGCCGCGGCGGCGCCGGCTTCCCGACCGGGATGAAGTGGCAGTTCATCCCGCAGGGCGACGGCAAGCCGCACTACCTCGTCGTCAACGCCGACGAGTCGGAGCCCGGCACCTGCAAGGACATCCCGCTCCTCTTCGCCAACCCGCACTCGCTCATCGAGGGCATCGTGATCGCCTGCTACGCGATCCGCTCCTCGCACGCCTTCATCTACCTGCGCGGCGAGGTCGTCCCCGTGCTGCGCCGGCTGCACCACGCGGTGCGGGAGGCGTACGAGGCGGGCTACCTCGGCCGGAACATCCTGGGCAGCGGACTCGACCTCGAACTCACCGTGCACGCCGGCGCCGGCGCGTACATCTGCGGTGAGGAGACCGCCCTGCTCGACTCGCTCGAAGGGCGCCGCGGCCAGCCCCGGCTGCGGCCCCCCTTCCCCGCGGTCGCCGGCCTGTACGCCTGCCCCACCGTGGTGAACAACGTCGAGTCCATCGCCTCGGTTCCCGCGATCCTGCACAAGGGCAAGGACTGGTTCACCTCCATGGGGACCGAGAAGTCCCCCGGTTTCACGCTCTACTCGCTCAGCGGCCACGTCGCCTCTCCCGGCCAGTACGAGGCCCCGCTCGGCATCACGCTGCGCCAGCTCCTCGACATGAGCGGCGGGATGCGGCCCGGCCACCGGCTCAAGTTCTGGACCCCGGGCGGCTCCTCCACCCCGATGTTCACCGACGAGCACCTCGACGTCCCGCTCGACTACGAGGGCGTCGGCGCCGCCGGCTCCATGCTCGGCACCAAGGCGCTCCAGTGCTTCGACGAGACCACCTGCGTCGTGCGGGCCGTCACCCGCTGGACCGAGTTCTACGCCCACGAGTCCTGCGGCAAGTGCACGCCGTGCCGCGAGGGCACCTACTGGCTCGTCCAGCTGCTCCGCGACATCGAGGCCGGCAAGGGCGTGATGGCCGACCTCGACAAGCTGAACGACATCGCCGACAACATCAACGGCAAGTCCTTCTGCGCGCTCGGCGACGGCGCCGCCTCGCCGATCTTCTCGTCCCTGAAGTACTTCCGCGACGAGTACGAGCAGCACATCACGGGCAAGGGCTGCCCCTTCGACCCCGCCAAGTCGACCGCCTGGGCCGACAAGCACCGGGAGGTGAACGCATGACCGTCACCACGTCCGCCCCCGGAGGGGGAGGTGCGGCGGTGCCGCCGGAGGACCTCGTGACGCTGACGATCGACGGCATCGAGGTCTCCGTCCCCAAGGGGACCCTGGTGATCCGGGCCGCCGAACAGCTCGGCATCGAGATCCCCCGCTTCTGCGACCACCCGCTCCTCGACCCGGCCGGCGCCTGCCGGCAGTGCATCGTCGAGGTCGAGGGGCAGCGCAAGCCGATGGCCTCCTGCACCATCACCTGCACCGACGGCATGGTCGTGAAGTCGCAGCTGACCTCGCCGGTCGCCGAGAAGGCCCAGCACGGCGTGATGGAGCTGCTGCTCATCAACCACCCGCTGGACTGCCCGGTCTGCGACAAGGGCGGCGAGTGCCCGCTGCAGAACCAGGCCATGTCCCACGGGCAGGCCGAGTCCCGCTTCGAGGGCAGCAAGCGGACCTACGAGAAGCCGATCCCGCTGTCCACGCAGGTGCTCCTGGACCGCGAGCGGTGCGTGCTGTGCGCGCGCTGCACCCGCTTCTCCAACCAGGTGGCCGGCGACCCGATGATCGAACTGATCGAGCGCGGCGCGCTCCAGCAGGTCGGCCTCGGCAACGGCGACCCCTTCGAGTCGTACTTCTCCGGCAACACCATCCAGATCTGCCCGGTCGGCGCGCTCACCTCGGCCGCCTACCGCTTCCGCTCCCGCCCCTTCGACCTCGTGTCCTCGCCGAGCGTCTGCGAGCACTGCGCGGGCGGCTGCGCGACCCGCACCGACCACCGGCGCGGCAAGGTCATGCGGCGGCTCGCCGCCGAGGACCCCGAGGTCAACGAGGAGTGGATCTGCGACAAGGGGCGGTTCGGCTTCCGGTACGCGCAGCAGCGCGACCGGCTCACCACCCCGCTGGTCCGCGACCAGGAGACCGGCCGCCTGGAGCCGGCCTCCTGGCCGGAGGCCCTGGAGGCGGCGGCCCGCGGCCTCGTCCGCGGCCGCACCGGCGTCCTGGCCGGCGGCCGGCTGACCGTCGAGGACGCCTACGCGTACGCCAAGTTCGCCCGGGTCGCCCTCGACACCAACGACGTCGACTTCCGGGCCCGCGTCCACTCCGGCGAGGAGGCCGACTTCCTGGCCTCCGTCGTCGCCGGCCGCGGCCGCGACCTGGACGGCCGAGGGGTCACGTACACCTCGCTGGAAGCCGCCCCGGCCGTGCTCCTCGTCGGCCTGGAGTCGGAGGAGGAGGCCCCCGGCGTCTTCCTGCGGCTGCGCAAGGCCTGGCGCAGGAAGGGCCAACGGACGTACGCGGTCGCCGCCTTCGCCACCCGCGGCCTGGAGAAGACCGGCGGCACCCTGCTGCCGGCCGCGCCCGGCACCGAGAGCGAGTGGCTCGACGCCCTCACCTCCCGCGTCGGCCTCTCGGCGGACGGACAGGCCGCGGCCGAGGCGCTCCGCCAGGACGGCGCCGTCATCGCCGTCGGCGAGCGGCTCGCCGGGGTGCCCGGCGCGCTCACCGCCGCCGTACGGGCCGCGACCGCCACCGGCGCCCAGCTGGTGTGGATCCCGCGCCGGGCCGGCGAGCGCGGCGCCGTCGAGGCGGGCGCCATCCCGGCGCTGCTGCCCGGCGGACGGCCCGTCACCGACCCCCGCGCGCGGGAAGAGGTCGCCGCCGTCTGGGGCGTCCGCGAACTCCCGCACGGCTACGGACGCGACACCGGGCAGATCGTCGAGGCAGCCGCGACCGGCGAACTCGCCGCGCTGCTCGTCGGCGGCGTCGACGTCGACGACCTGCCGGACCCGGCACGCGCGCGTGAGGCGCTCGACGCGGCCTTCGTCGTCTCCCTGGAGCTGCGCCCCGGCGCGGTCACCGAGCGGGCCGACGTGATCCTGCCGGTCGCCGCGGTCGCCGAGAAGCCCGGCACCTTCCTCAACTGGGAAGGCCGCGCCCGGCTGTTCGAGGCCGCGCTGAAGCCGGAGCAGATGACCCGGCCGCTGCCGCCCGCCGACGCCCGCGTGCTGCACATGCTGGCCGACGCCATGGACACCCACCTGGGCCTGCCCGACCTGCGCTCCGTACGGCGCGAGCTGGACCGGCTCGGCGGCTGGACCGGCGAGCGGGCCTCCGAGCCGGCCGAGCCCGGCCAGGCCGCGCCCCGCCCGGGCGACGGCGAGGCCGTGCTCGCGGGACACCGGCTGCTGCTCGACCTGGGCCGCCTCCAGGAGGGCGACGAGGCCCTGGCCGGCACCCGGCACGCGGCCGTGGCCCGCTTGTCGGCGACGACCGCCGCCGACACCGGGGTCAAGGACGGCGACCTGCTCGACGTCACCGGCCCCGCCGGCTCGGTCGCCCTGCCGCTGGCCGTCACCGAGATGCCCGACCGGGTGGTCTGGCTCCCGCTGAACTCCACCGGCCACGGCGTCCTCACCGGCACCGGCGCCCGCCCCGGCGACCTGGTCCGCATCGGCCCGGCCACCCCTTCGACGGAGGTGCAGGCATGACCACGCCACTCGCCGCCGAAGACCTCTCCATGTTCGGCACGGACCCCTGGTGGCTCGTCGCGATCAAGGCGGTCTTCTGCTTCGCGTTCCTCATGGTGACGGTGCTCTTCTCCATCGTGTGGGAGCGCAAGGTCGTCGCCTGGATGCAGCTGCGCGTCGGCCCCAACCGGCACGGCCCCTGGGGCATGCTCCAGTCGCTCGCCGACGGCATCAAGCTGATGCTGAAGGAGGACGTGATCGTCCGGCGGGCCGACAAGGTCGTCTACGTGCTCGCCCCGATCATCGCCGCCATCCCGGCGTTCATGGCGATCGCGGTGATCCCCTTCGGCCCGGCCGGCAACGAGGTGTCGATCTTCGGCCAGCGCACCGCGATGCAGCTGACCGACCTGCCGATCGCGATGCTGTACGTCCTCGCGGTCGCGTCCGTCGGCATCTACGGCATCGTCCTCGCCGGCTGGTCCTCCGGCTCGACGTACCCGCTCCTCGGCGGACTGCGCTCCTGCGCGCAGATGATCTCCTACGAGATCGCCATGGGCGCCGCCTTCGCCTCCGTCTTCCTCTACTCCGGGTCGATGTCGACCTCGACGATCGTCGAGGCGCAGGCGGACCGCTGGTACATCGTGCTGCTGCCGGTCTCCTTCATCATCTACGTCATCACGATGGTGGGCGAGACCAACCGCGCCCCCTTCGACATGCCGGAGTCCGAGGGCGACCTGGTCGGCGGCTTCAACACCGAGTACTCGTCGATCAAGTTCGCGATGTTCATGCTCGCCGAGTACGTGAACATGGTGACGGTCTCGGCCGTGTCGGTGACCCTGTTCCTCGGCGGCTGGCGCGCCCCCTGGCCGGTCTCCGGCTTCTGGGAGGGCGCGAACCACGGCTGGTGGCCGATGCTCTGGTTCGTCCTCAAGGTCCAGCTGCTGCTGTTCTTCTTCATCTGGCTGCGCGGCACGCTGCCCCGTGTCCGCTACGACCAGCTGATGAAGCTGGGCTGGAAGGTGCTCATCCCGGTCTCGGTGGTCTGGCTGATGCTGGTCGCCACGGTCCGGGCGCTGCGCAACGAGAACTACGACTTCCAGACCATCGTGCTCTACGTGGCCGGAGCCGTCCTCGGGGTGCTGCTGCTCTCCTTCGCCGCGGACGTCTTCCGCGACAAGAAGGCGAAGACGCGGGAGCCCTCGGCCGAGGACACCCGCCCCTTCGACCCGATGTCCGGCGGGTTCCCCGTACCGCCCAAGCCCGGACAGACCCTGCCGCCCGTACCGCGGCGCCGGCCCCGCGGCGAGCGGGAGCTGATCGTCAGTGGTGGCCCCGATTCCGCTACGGCGACTGATGGAAAGGAGACGGACGGTGTCTGATTTCCAGAATCCGGTGGCCGGCTTCGGCGTGACCTTCAAGGCCATGTTCAAGAAGCGGCTGACCGAGCAGTACCCGGAGCAGCAGAAGACGACGGCACCCCGCTTCCACGGCCGGCACCAGCTCAACCGCCACCCCGACGGGCTGGAGAAGTGCGTCGGCTGCGAGCTGTGCGCCTGGGCCTGCCCCGCCGACGCCATCTACGTGGAGGGCGCCGACAACACCGACGAGGAACGCTACTCGCCGGGCGAGCGGTACGGCCGCGTCTACCAGATCAACTACGCCCGCTGCATCCTGTGCGGGCTCTGCATCGAGGCCTGCCCCACGCGCGCGCTGACGATGACCAACGAGTTCGAACTGGCCGACTCCTCCCGCGAGAACCTGATCTACACCAAGGAGCAGCTGCTCGCGGGCCTCACCGAGGGCATGGTCGACACCCCGCACGCCATCTTCCCGGGCACGGACGAGCAGGACTACTACCGCGGCCGGGTCACCGAGGCGGCGCCCGGGACCGTGCGCCAGACCGCCGCCTCCCAGGGGGAGACGCAGGAGGGCGAGTCGACGTTCGGCGAGTCCGAGCCGGCGTCCGGGAAGGTGGTGGGCCGATGAACGCGCTCGCCGCCTCCACCACCTCCACCGGAGAGGCGTTCCAGTTCTGGGTGCTCGGCACCGTCGCCGTCGTCGGCGCGCTGTGCACGATCCTCATGAGGAGGGCCGTCCACTCCGCGCTCTGCCTCGCCGGGACCATGATCGTCCTGGCGGTCTTCTACCTCGCGAACGGCGCGTACTTCCTCGGCATCGTCCAGATCGTCGTCTACACCGGCGCGATCATGATGCTGTTCCTCTTCGTCGTCATGCTCGTCGGCGTCACCGCCGCCGACTCGCTGAAGGAGACCATCAAGGGCCAGCGCTGGTGGGCCGCCGCCTGCGGGCTCGGCTTCGGCGTCCTGCTGATCGCCGGCCTCGGCCACGCCTCGCTGACCCGCTTCAACGGTCTCGGCACGGCCAACACGGCCAACGGCGGAAACGTGGAGGGCCTCGCCGCCCTCATCTTCACCAAGTACGTCTTCGCCTTCGAGATCACCGGCGCGCTGCTCATCACCGCGGCCGTCGGCGCGATGGTCCTCACCCACCGCGAGCGCACCGAACGCGCCCGCACCCAGCGCGAGCTGGCCGAGCAGCGCGTACGGGAAGGCAAGCACGTCCCGCCGCTCCCGGCGCCCGGCGTCTACGCCCGGCACAACGCCGTGGACATCGCCGGCCTGCTGCCCGACGGCACCCCGGCCGACCTGACCGTCATCTCGACCCTGCGCAAGCGGGGCCAGATCCGGGACGTGTCCGGCGAGGCGCTCGCGGACCTCAAGGCCCTGGAACAGCGCTCCGAGGAGCGCCTGGGCCGTACGCGGGACGAAGAGGAGGCCTCCCGGTGAATCCCGTCAACTACCTGTACCTCGCCGCCCTGCTGTTCACCATCGGCGCGGTCGGGGTGCTCATCCGGCGGAACGCGATCGTGCTCTTCATGTGCGTCGAGCTGATGCTCAACGCCTGCAACCTCGCGTTCGTCACCTTCTCCCGTATGCACGGCAACCTCGACGGCCAGGTCATCGCCTTCTTCACGATGGTCGTGGCCGCCGCCGAGGTCGTCGTCGGACTCGCGATCATCGTGTCCGTCTTCCGTGCCCGCCACTCGGCCTCGGTCGACGACGCCAGCCTGATGAAGCTGTGAGGGGCTGACCGTGGACAACCTCATTGCGCTGCTGATCGCGGCGCCCCTGCTCGGAGCGGCCGTCCTGCTGTGTGGCGGACGGCGCCTCGACAAGACCGGGCACTGGCTCGGCACCCTGCTCGCCGCCTCGTCCTTCGTGATCGGGCTGGTCCTGTTCGCCGACATGCTCTCCAAGAGCGCCGACGACCGGCTCCTGCACCAGCACCTCTTCACCTGGATCTCGGTGGGGGGTTTCCAGGCGGACATCGCCTTCCAGCTCGACCAGCTGTCGATGACCTTCGTGCTCCTGATCACCGGTGTCGGCACGCTCATCCACCTGTACTCCGTCGGCTACATGGAGCACGACGAGCGGCGCCGCCGCTTCTTCGGCTACCTCAACCTGTTCGTCGCGGCGATGCTGCTGCTCGTCCTCGCCGACAACTACCTGCTGCTGTACTTCGGCTGGGAGGGCGTCGGCCTCGCCTCGTACCTCCTGATCGGCTTCTGGCAGCACAAGCCCAGCGCGGCCACCGCCGCGAAGAAGGCCTTCCTGGTCAACCGGGTGGGCGACATGGGCCTGTCGATCGCGATCATGCTGATGTTCACCACCTTCGGCACCTTCGCCTTCGGCCCGGTCCTCGACTCCACCGCAGAGGCCTCCGAGGGCAAGCTGACCGCGATCGGCCTGATGCTGCTCCTCGCGGCCTGCGGCAAGTCGGCCCAGGTGCCGCTGCAGTCCTGGCTGGGGGACGCGATGGAGGGCCCGACCCCGGTCTCGGCCCTCATCCACGCGGCCACCATGGTGACCGCCGGCGTCTATCTGATCGTCCGCTCCGGCGCGATCTTCAACGCCGCCCCCGACGCCCAGCTCGTCGTCACCATGGTCGGCACCGTCACGCTCCTCTTCGGTGCGATCGTCGGTTGCGCGAAGGACGACATCAAGAAGGCGCTGGCCGGTTCGACGATGTCGCAGATCGGCTACATGGTCCTCGCGGCCGGCCTCGGCCCGATCGGCTACGCCTTCGCGATCATGCACCTGGTCACCCACGGCTTCTTCAAGGCCGGGCTGTTCCTCGGCGCCGGATCGGTCATGCACGGCATGAACGACGAGGTCGACATGCGGCACTACGGCGGCCTGCGGAAGTACCTGCCCGTCACCTTCGTCACCTTCGGCCTCGGCTACCTCGCGATCATCGGCTTCCCCGGCCTGTCCGGCTTCTTCTCCAAGGACAAGATCATCGAGGCGGCCTTCGCCAAGGGCGGCACCGAGGGCTGGATCCTCGGCGGCTGCGCCCTCCTCGGCGCCGCCATCACCGCGTTCTACATGACCCGCGTGATGCTGATGACCTTCTTCGGCGAGAAGCGCTGGCAGCCCGACGCCCACGGCGAGCTGCCGCACCCGCACGAGTCGCCGAAGACGATGACGATCCCGATGGTCCTGCTGGCCTTCGGCTCGGTCTTCGCCGGCGCCCTCTTCGGCATCGGCGACCGGTTCGTGAAGTGGCTGGAACCGGTCACGAGCTTCGAGCACGGGCACCCGCCGATCGGCGCCGGTGCCATCACCACCGCCACCGTCGTGGTCATGCTCCTCGGCGTCGGGCTCGCCTACCTCCAGTACGGGCGCCGCCCGGTGCCGGTGGTCGCCCCGCGCGGCTCGCTGCTCACCCGGGCCGCCCGCCGCGACCTGCTCCAGGACGACTTCAACCACGTCGTCTTCGTCCGCGGCGGCACCCACCTGACCCGCTCCCTCGTCTACGTCGACCACAGCCTCGTCGACGGGGTGGTCAACGGCACCGCGGCCTCGGTCGGCGGGCTCTCCGGCCGGCTGCGCAAGCTCCAGAACGGCTACGCCCGGTCGTACGCGGTCTCCATGTTCGGAGGTACGGCGGTGCTCATCGCCGCGACCCTGCTGATGAGGGCGGTGTGACTCCCATGTCCCAAGTGGTCAACGCGGGCTTCCCGCTCCTTACCGTGACGGCGGGGGTCCCGGCGGTCGGTGCCGTTCTCACCGCCGCCGTCCCCGCCGCCCGGCGCACCGCCGCCAAGTGGTTCGCGCTGCTCGTCTCGCTCGTCACCCTCGTGCTCGCCGCGGTCGTCTTCGTCCGCTTCGAGCCCGGCGGCGACCGCTACCAGCTCGTCGAGTCGCACCCCTGGATCCCGGCCTTCGGCGTCCGCTACGAACTCGGCGTGGACGGCATCGGGGTGGCGCTCATCGCGCTCACCGCGCTGCTGATCCCCTTCATCGTCCTCGCCGGCTGGCACGACGCCGACCCCCTGGAGACCTCCTCCAAGCGGTGGCGGCCCACCCAGGGCTTCTTCGCCCTGATCCTCATGGTCGAGGCGATGGTGATCCTCTCCTTCGAGGCCACCGACGTCTTCCTCTTCTACATCCTGTTCGAAGCCATGCTCATCCCGATGTACTTCCTCATCGGCGGCTTCGGCGACCGCGCCCACTCCGGCACCGACGAGAACGCGGCCGCGCAGCGCTCCTACGCGGCGGTCAAGTTCCTGCTCTACAACCTGGTCGGCGGCCTGATCATGCTGGCCGCGGTCATCGGCCTCTACGTCGTCGCCGGCGACTTCTCGCTCACCGAGATCACCGCGGCGCGCGCGAACGGCTCGCTGGAGATGGCCACCTCCACCGAACGGTGGCTGTTCCTCGGCTTCTTCTTCGCCTTCGCCGTGAAGGCGCCGCTGTGGCCGCTGCACACCTGGCTGCCCAACGCGATGGGGGAGGCCACCGCCCCGGTCGCCGTCCTCATCACCGCCGTCGTCGACAAGGTCGGCACCTTCGCGATGCTCCGCTTCTGCCTCGGCCTCTTCCCCGAGGCATCGAAGTGGGCCACTCCCGCGATCGTCGTCCTCGCCCTGATCAGCATCGTCTACGGAGCCCTGCTCGCCGTCGGCCAGCGGGACATCAAGCGCCTGGTCGCGTACGCGTCGATCTCCCACTTCGGCTTCATCATCATGGGCATCTTCGCGATGACCAGCCAGGGCCAGTCCGGCGCCACGCTCTACATGGTCAACCACGGGATCTCGACGGCCGCGCTGATGCTGGTCGCCGGCTTCCTGATCTCCCGGCGCGGCTCGCGGCTCATCGCCGACTACGGCGGGGTGCAGAAGGTCGCCCCGGTGCTCGCCGGCACCTTCCTGATCGGTGGTCTGGCCACCTTGTCGCTGCCCGGACTCGCCCCGTTCGTCAGCGAGTTCCTGGTCCTGGTCGGCACCTTCTCGCGCTATCCGGTGGCCGGGATCGTCGCCACCACCGGCATCGTCCTCGCCGCGCTCTACGTCCTCGTCCTCTACCAGCGGACGATGACCGGCCCGGTGAAGGAGGAGGTGCGCGAGCTGCCGGACCTGCGGGTGCGCGAGCTCGCGGTGGTGGCCCCGCTGATCGCGGTGCTGATCTTCCTCGGGGTCTTCCCGAAGCCGCTGACGGACGTCGTCAACCCGGCGGTGCAGTACACCATGTCCGATGTCCAGCAGAAGGACCCGAGCCCCGAAGTGGAGGCGGCCAAGTGAGTGCTTCAGCCGTCGCACCCGCTGTCCACAGCCTGTGGACGACGGCGGCCGCCGGGCCGATCGACAAGATCCCGGCACCCCACATCGAGTACACCCAGCTGTCGCCCGTGCTCATCGTGGTGGGCGCGGCCCTCGTCGGCGTCCTCGTCGAGGCCTTCGTGCCGCGCCGGGCCCGCCACTACACCCAGGTGTTCCTGAGCATCCTGGCCCTCGCCGCCGCCTTCGCCGCGGTCGTCGGCCTCGCCGCCGGCGGCTACGGCTCCACCAAGGCCCACATCGCGGCCATGGGCGCCATCGCCGTCGACGGACCCGCCCTGTTCCTCCAGGGCACCATCCTGCTCGCCGCGGTGGTCTCCGTCCTCACCTTCGCGGAGCGCAGGCTCGACCCGGCCGACCACGGCCACCGGGTCGACTCCTTCGCCGCCGAGGCGGCCGCCGTCCCCGGCAGCGAGCAGGAGAGGGCGGCGGTCAAGGCCGGCTTCACCACCACCGAGGTCTTCCCGCTGGCCCTGTTCGCGGTCGCCGGCATGCTGGTCTTCCCCGCCGCCAACGACCTGCTGACGCTGTTCGTGGCGCTGGAGGTCTTCTCGCTCCCGCTCTACCTGCTGTGTGCCGTGGCCCGCCGCAAGCGCCTGCTGTCGCAGGAGGCCGCGGTCAAGTACTTCCTGCTCGGCGCCTTCTCCTCGGCCTTCCTGCTCTTCGGGATCGCCCTGCTCTACGGCTACGCGGGCTCCGTCTCGTACGCCACCATCGCCGACGTCGTCGGCGGGGACGTCACCGCGATCGACCCGGCGCTCGCCGACACCATGGGCAACGACGCACTGCTGCTCATCGGCTTCGCCCTCGTCATGATGGGCCTGCTCTTCAAGGTCGGCGCCGTCCCCTTCCACATGTGGACCCCGGACGTCTACCAGGGCGCCCCGACCCCCGTCACCGGCTTCATGGCCGCCGCGACGAAGGTCGCCGCCTTCGGCGCGATGCTGCGCCTGCTCTACGTGGTGCTGCCGGGCCTCACCTGGGACTGGCGGCCGGTCATGTGGGCCGTCGCCATCGTCACCATGCTGGGCGGCGCGATCGTGGCCATCACCCAGACCGACATCAAGCGGCTGCTCGCCTACTCGTCGATCGCCCACGCCGGCTTCATCCTCGCCGGTGTCATCGCGGCCACGCCCAGCGGCGTCTCGTCGGTGCTGTTCTACCTGGGCGCCTACTCCTTCGTGACGATCGGCGCCTTCGCCGTCGTCACGCTGGTGCGGGACGCGGGCGGCGAGGCCACCCACCTGTCCAAGTGGGCCGGTCTCGGCCGGCGTTCGCCGCTCGTCGCCGCGGTCTTCGCGGTCTTCCTGCTCGCCTTCGCCGGCATCCCGCTGACCTCCGGGTTCTCCGGGAAGTTCGCGGTCTTCAAGGCGGCGGCGGAGGGCGGTGCGGGCGCGCTGGTCGTGGTCGGTGTGATCTCGTCCGCGGTCGCCGCGTTCTTCTACATCCGGGTGATCGTGCTGATGTTCTTCAGCGAGCCGAAGGCGGACGGCCCCACGGTCGCCGTGCCCTCGGGCCTCACCTCGATCGCGATCACGGCCGGCGTGGTGGTCACACTGGTGCTCGGCTTCGCGCCGCAGTACTTCCTGGACCTGGCCGGCCAGGCGGGCGTGTTCGTGCGCTAGGCGTCCGCAGGGCCCCGAGGGCCCGGTCCCCGCAGCCGCGGGAGCCGGGCCCTCGGCGTGTGCACGGGGCCGGGAGCGGCGCACGCGGGGGTGACCCGTCGCCGGGTGGCATGCCATCGTGAGTCACCGCCCGATTGGTCTCGACCATTGAGGAGGGTCGCCCCATGCGCGGCACCACCGCGTCGCCCGACGCCCCCTGCACCGCGCCCCGGCACGGGGAACCACCCCTGCACCGACTGGAGTTGAGACTCCCCGACGACGTGCCGTTCGCCGTCGGCACCTTCGACACCATCGGCCCCCTCTCCCGGGCCGCCTTCCCCCACCGGCACACCTTCTACGAGATCGTGCACGTCACCCACGGCACCGGCACGCACGTCGTCGACCTGAACCGCTGGGAGCTCCGCCCGCCGCACCTCGGCCTGATCCTGCCCGGACAGCTCCACCAC
This sequence comes from Streptomyces sp. NPDC048018, assembly GCF_043202995.1. Lineage (NCBI taxonomy): Bacteria > Bacillati > Actinomycetota > Actinomycetes > Kitasatosporales > Streptomycetaceae > Streptomyces > Streptomyces sp. NPDC048018. The sequence continues at coordinate 481,998 of NZ_JBIDBK010000004.1, read as the reverse complement.
TGGGAGGACGTCCACGGCCTCGACGGCTCCGTCGTCCTGTTCACGCCCGAGTTCCTCCTCGACCACCCCGGCGACCAGGACCTGCTGCGCCGCATCGGGGCCCGCCCCTGGCTCCGCCTCGATCCCGCCGCGCACCGCCGCACCGCGCGGCTGATCGCCGAACTCAGCGAGGAGTACGGGCACGGGGACGCCGGATTCGCCACCGTGCTGCGCTCGTTGCTGCACGTGCTGCTCGTCCGTACGGCCCGGCTCGGCGCCCCGCCGGAGCCGCCGGCCCCGTCCGGGCGGCCCGCCTCCGTCGCCGACGCGTTCACCCGCCTGATCGCCCGTACCGACGCGGACGGCGCGGCCGCCGGGCCCCGGTCCGTACGGGAGTGCGCCGAGCGGCTCGGGGTCACCCCCGGCTATCTCACCGAAGCCGTCCGGGCCGCCCTCGGCCGCACCCCGGCCGGCCTGCTCCGCGAGGCCCGCACCCGCGAGGCCCAACGCCTGCTCGCCCGAACCGCCCTGTCGGTGCGTCAGGTCGCCGCCCGGACCGGATTCGACGACCCCGCGTACTTCTGCCGCTTCTTCCGCCGGGAGACCGGCATGAGCCCCGGCGACTTCCGAAAGCACCACGACCACCGGCTTGCGTCCATCGAAGCGGAGTCCGGACCCGCCTAGGTTTCTGGTCGATCGTTCCGCCCCCCCACAGAGGAGCAGGCATGGACCGAGAGACCTCGACCGGACACGTCACCCGCAAGACCGTGCTGCGCGCCGCCCTCGCGGCCGGCCTGGCCGCCCCCGCGGTGCTCATGGGCGTCCCCGCGCTCGCACGCACCCTCGACGCCGGCACCGTCACGTCCGAGCTCACCCCGGCGTGCGACGACGGGGACCACCCCACACCGGCGCAGATCGAAGGCCCCTACTTCAAGCCCGACTCGCCCTTACGGAGCAGCCTTGCGGACGCCGGCACCCCCGGTGTGCGGCTGACCGTGAGCGGCTACGTCTTCGGACGGGCCTGCCGGCCGGTCGTCGGCGCCCTCCTCGACTTCTGGCAGGCCGACACCGACGGCGCCTACGACAACACCGGATTCCGCTTCCGCGGGCACCAGTTCACCGGCGCGGACGGCGCTTTCGCGCTCACCACGATCGTGCCGGGTCTCTACCCCGGCCGCACCCGGCACCTCCACGTGAAGGTGCAGGCGCCGGGCCGCCCGGTGCTCACCACCCAGCTGTACTTCCCGGGCGAGCCCCGCAACAACACGGACTCGATCTTCGACGCCCGGCTGCTGATGAGCGTCCGGGACGCGGGCGCGGCGAAGGAGGCGGCCTTCGACTTCGTGCTCGACGTGCCGCAGGATCCGGGGCCGAGCCCGACCCCGACGCCCACGGCGACCGCTCCCGGCGGCACCTGGGCGGCGGGGACCGCGTACCGGGCCGGCGACGCGGTCACGTACGCGGGGCGGGGCTATGTGTGCCTCCAGGCGCACACGGCCCAGCGCGGCTGGGAGCCGCCGGCCGTCCCGGCCCTGTGGCGGGCGGTCTGAGCCACCGGAACGGCCCGCGACTGCCCGCACCGGCCCCGGACCGCGTCGGGCCGGCCCCGGGGCCGAGGCGGGCCGTGCCGGTCCCGGGGCGGGCCGTGCCGGTCCCGGCACCGCGTCGGGGTCTGCTCGGGACCGCGTCGGGCCGGCTCCGGGGCCGAGGACGGCTCCGGGGCCGGCCGGGGCGGCTCAGGCGGCGCTGTTCGGCGCGATCCGGCCGGTGACCTCGCCCAGGGCGACCCGGACGCCGTCCGGGCCCGGGGCCCAGGCGGTGAGCGTGACCTCGTCGCCGTCCTCCAGGAACGTGCGCTTGCCGCCGGTGAGCTCCAGCGCGTCGCGCCCGTTCCAGGTGAGTTCGAGCAGCGAGCCGCGCTGACCGACCTCGGGCCCGGAGACCGTGCCGGAGCCGTACAGGTCACCGGTGCGCAGCGAGGCGCCGTTGACGGTCATGTGGGCGAGCTGCTGGGCGGCCGTCCAGTACATGGTGGAGAACGGCGGCTCGGCCACCACCTCGCCGTTGATGGTGACGGTGATCCGCAGGTCGAAGCCGCCGGGCTCCTCCTCGCCGGCGTCGTCCAGGTACGGAAGCAGCGGGAAGTCCCGCGCGGGCGGGGCGACCCGGGCCGCGTCCAGCGCCTCCAGGGGGGTCACCCAGGCGGAGACGGAGGTCTGGAAGGACTTGCCGAGGAAGGGGCCGAGCGGCACGTACTCCCAGGCCTGGATGTCCCGGGCCGACCAGTCGTTGAGCAGCGTCAGACCGAAGACGTGCTCGCGGAAGTCGGCGAGCGGGACCGGGGTGCCCAGCGTGGACGGGGTGCCGACCAGGAAGCCGACCTCCGCCTCGATGTCCAGCTTGACCGAGGGCCCGAAGACCGGTGCCGCGTCGGTGGGGGTCTTGCGCTGGCCGGCCGGACGGATCACGTCCGTGCCGGAGACCACGACGGTGCCCGAACGCCCGTGGTAGCCGATGGGCAGGTGCTTCCAGTTCGGGGTGAGCGGCTCGCCGTCCGGGCGGAAGATGTGCCCGACGTTGGTGGCGTGGTGCTCGCTCGCGTAGAAGTCGACGTAGTCGGCGACCTCGTACGGCAGTTGCAGGGTGACCGCGTCCAGCGGGTGCAGCAGCGGCTCCACGACCGGGCGGTGCGCGGGCACCGTCAGCCAGCCGGTCAGGGCGCGGCGCACGTCGCGCCAGGCGGTGCGGCCGGCCGCGAGCAGCGGGTTCAGGCTGGGCTGCGCGAGCAGCGCGGCGTACGGCGAACCGAGCGCGTGCGCCGCGGCTCCCGCGTCGAGCACGTGCCCGCCGATCCGGACGCCGAGCCGACGCCGGTGGGGCTCGTCGGCGGTGGAGAAGACGCCGTACGGGAGGTTGTGCGGGCCGAAGGGGTCGCCCTCGGCCAGGTCGAGCGGGCTCTGCTCGGGCATCGGTGCTTGCCTCGCTTTCCAGGTGTGTGGGGGACACGTTACGGGGCGGGCGTCGAGCGGCGGATGACATGTGTCACACAGAAAGTGCGGCCTCCGTGGGCAACTGTCCACCTTCGTGGGCTTTGTGACAGCTGTGGGGCGCCTGTGTCGACAAAGCGCTTGCCGCGGGCTCGCTAATCCGGCTATTCCCGCGCCTTATTCCGGTCATACGATCAGTGCGATGTCGCACCGCGTGAGGTATCCGCAGGCGCGACCCCACAACTCTGTTTCCTTTCATCTTCGTCCGACCCAGAAAGGGTCCATCTTGAAGATTCGCCGCATTGTGGCGACCGCAGTGGCCGCCGCCGTGACCACTCCGGTCGTGCTCCTGTCCGCCGTGCCCGCTTTCGCCGACACGAAGCCGGGCACCGCCCAGACGCAGGACCAGAAGACGGACATCGAGGCGCTCCGCCTCGCCGTCGCCAAGGCGCAGGCCGCCTACGACGCCTCGGTCCTCGCGGAGCAGAAGGCCAAGGACGCCCTGGAGGCCCTCGACAAGGCCGACCACCCGCTGTTCGCCGCCGCCGCCGACGCGAAGAAGGCCGCGGCAGCCGCCGCCGACGCGCAGAAGGCCGCCGACGCGAAGCTGGACGCCGCCAAGAAGGCCCTGGCCGAGCTGCCCGCCGACGCCACGGAGGAGCAGAAGACCGCCGCCCAGCAGGCCGTCACCACCGCCGAGACCGAGGCGGCCACCGCCAAGGCCACCGCGGAGGCCAAGGCCACCGACTCGGCCAAGGCCGTCGACGCCCTGGACGACGCGCGCGTCGCCGCCGCCCGGGAGATCGCGAAGGCCCAGGAGGCCAAGAAGAAGGCCGACAAGGAACTCGACGCCGCCAAGAAGGCGCTCGCCGACGCGCTGGAGGAGGAGCCGGGCGAGGAGTGCGAGGTCGACGAGAACCTCGTCACCTCCGTGACCGGCCCGAAGAAGATCACCGCCGGTGCCAGCGGCGTCTTCACCTTCCGCGTCACCAACAAGGGCAAGGTCGAGCTCGACGAGATCGGCGGCTACGCCGAGGCCTTCAACATGAGCGACGACCTCGACAAGTACCTGCACCTCACCTGGTCCTCCGCGACCAGCCCGAAGTGGCAGGCGGTCGACCAGGAGGAGGGCTTCTCCAGCCTCTCCGCCCTCAAGCCGGGCAAGTCCTTCGACTTCAAGCTGAAGGTCGCGGTCGACGCCAAGGCCCCCGCCGGTGACGGCGTCGTGGTCGCCGGCGGCGCCTACGTCAACAAGGACGGCTCCTGCGGCTGGGCCGAGGAGGGCTCCTACGCGGAGTTCGGCATCGTCAAGGCGGCCAAGCCCTCCAAGCCCGGCACCGGTTCCACCGGCGGCAACGGCAACACCACCCAGCAGGGCGGTCAGTCGAACACCCCGGTGACCGACGGCACCTCCGGCTCCACCGGCGGCACGCTCGCCAAGACCGGTGCCGGCTCCTCCACGATGCCGATCGCCCTCGCGGGCGCCGCGGCCGTGGCCCTGGGCGCCGGCGCGATGGTCGTCGTCCGCCGCCGCAAGGCCGGCGCGGACGCGTAACCGCGCGCCCCGGTGCCGGTGACGCAACGCACTGAAGGGCCCGCATTCCGTGACGGAATGCGGGCCCTTTCGTCGACCGGTTGCGGTCGCACGCTCACCCGGAATTCACCCCGCCGTCCGCGGAATGCGTTTCTCCCAGGTGCGGTGGAAAACGACCTCCCCGCCCTCCTTGCAGACGACTTCGTCCGACGTGAGAAACGCGTCCGCGTCGCACGAGATCTCCGAGCGGGTGGTGATGGTGACGTCCCAGGCGATTTCCGGGCGGTGCAGCCGGATCGACCAGTCCGAGCGGGTGCGCGCGGAGAGCGGGTCGGGCTCGGTGATCGTGTAGGTCTCCAGGGCGTCCTCGGTGACCTCCAGCCCGTCCGGATGGACCCGGGTGCCGCCGTGGCGGGGATCGACCTCCAGCTTCCACTCGCCCTTCGCGACGTCCCGGGCCACGATCCGCTCCGGCCGGGGCTCCTCCAGGGTGCCGGGGTGGCTGACGCCCAGCGGTGTGGACTGCTCCGGTTCCTCGAACTCGACGGCGTCGGTGGTGCGGGCGCGGACCGGGAGGGTCAGGGAGGAGCCGGCCGGGTCCAGGGTGAAGCCGGCCGCGTCGGGCTGGGGCCAGATCCAGGGCCAGTACGCGGAGGAGACGGCGAGCCGGACCCGGTGGCCGGGCGGGAAGGCGTGGCCGATGCCGTTCAGTTCGAGGTCGTACGTCTCCCACTCGCCGACCTGCGCCTCGACCGCCCGGTCGCGCCCGTAGCGGGCGGAGAGGTTCAGCACGCCCCGGGTGACCAGGGTCGAGGAGCCGTCCGGGGCGACGTCGCAGAGCCGGGCGATCACCTGGCCGGTGGGCGCGGGCGTCATGAGGTGGAGGCCGACGGAGGGCCTGCCCAGGATCTCGATCGGCTCCCCGTCCTCGGGGACCGGGAAGTCGAAGCAGGCCGAGTGGGCGTCCTCGTCGCGCTGGTCGGGCGGCAGGTCGGCGTCGTTGCCGCAGGGGAGGAAGCGGCCCGCGCCGAGGCCGGTCTGCTGGGGCGAGTCGACGACGACCGGGACGCCCTGGAAGGCGTACGTGACGGGGGTGACGTACGGCGAGGGCCAGGCGGGGTCGGCGACCCAGCGGCCCGGCAGCTCCGTGTACACCGTGGCCGGCGGGTGCGACTCGCTGATCCAGGAGCGCAGCAGCGGCTCGGCCATCACGTCGTTCTCGTGGCCCTTGAGGTGGTGGTCCCACCAGCGCAGGGTCTCCTGGAGGAAGCCGATCGCGGGGCCCGGCGGCAGTCCGCGGTCCGGGTACTGGTGCGCCCAGGGGCCGATGATGCCGCGGATCCGGTCCTGGGGGAGGTGCTCGGCGAGCCGGAGCACGGTGTCCCGGTACGGGTCGTGCCAGCCGCCCACGGCGAGCACGGCGGCACGGACGGCCCCGTAGTCCTCGCGGACGCTGCCGTGCCGCCAGTACGCGTCGCGGGTCTGGTGGGCCAGCCAGGTGTGGACGAACGGTTCCACCGCCTCCAGCCGCCGCAGCCACAGCGCCCGCCACTCCTCGCCCGCGTACCGGGGGTCGGGCGGGCGGCAGACGAAGGCGAGCATGGTCGCGGCCCAGGCGTGCGTGTCGACGGCGAGCACGGAGCCGCCCATGTAGTGCACGTCGTTGTCGTAGCGGTCGTCCGTGGCGCAGACGGTGACGACGGCCTTCAGCGGTTCGGGGGCGAGCGCGGCGATCTGGAGGGAGTTCGCGCCGCCCCAGGAGATGCCGAACATGCCGACCCTGCCGGTGCACCAGGGCTGCTCGGCGAGCCAGTGCACGACGGCCACGCCGTCGGCGAGCTCGGTGGCGTCGTACTCGTCGCCGGGCAGGCCCTCGCTGTTGCCGTGGCCGCGGACGTCGACGCGTACGGAGGCGTAGCCGTGGCCCGCGTACCAGGGGTGGCGCTGCCAGTCGCGGGGCGCCGTCCAGTCGGTCAGCCGGTGGGGCAGGTACTCCAGGAGGGCGGGGACGGGCTCGTCGGTGAGCGGGCGCCAGATCCGGGCGTAGAGCCGCGTCCCGTCCGGCATCGGGATGCGGACGTCCTCGTGACGGGTCTCGTACGGGAACTCGGTGCGGATCTTCGGCTTCGGGTGCATCGGTCACCTCAGTGGACGGGGTGCATGGTGCGGCGCGGCCACGGGCGCCAGGACGATCACGGCGAGCCGGCCGCAGGCCACCGGGACCGGGTGGACGAGCGTGCCGTGGGCGGCGGGGACGGAGGCGGCCGTGCCGGGGTCCCCGACCGTGCCGCCGTGGGCGGCGGTGTCGGCGAAGGAGAGGACGGGGGCCGCCCGCGCCCCGAGGCCGGGAAGCGCTGCCGGACCTCCAGGCCCGGGAGAGTGAGCAACCCCCTCGGCCGGCCGAAGACGGCCCGGTCGACTTCGGGCGGCGGCCGCTCGCCGTTCGTTCCGGTGTCGATCACTGTTCGGTACAAAACGCCTACTCCTGGTCGTATGAGCTGATCACGAACATACCGGGGGTGACGGGAAGGCGCCCACGGTGATCGAAACGTGACCGGATACGCTGGCTTGAGTGAGTGGACCGACACATCGACAATCCGAGTGATCGGCGTGTGGTCCGGACAGCGTCAGCAGGCGTCAGCAGACAGGAGATCCCCTCGTGACCGTCGTCGGGCCGTTCGGTCTTAGCGTGCGGGACCAGGCTCTCGAAGCCGATGTCCAGACCGGCCTCGCCGCCGTGGAGGCGGGTCTCCTCGACGCCACCAAGAGCGACGTACCGTTCATCACGGAGGCCGCCCAGCACCTCGTGCTCGCCGGCGGCAAGCGGTTCCGTCCGCTGCTGGTGATGCTCGCCGCCCAGTTCGGCGACCCCTACGCGCCGGGCGTCGTGCCCTCGGCCGTCGTCGTCGAACTCACCCACCTCGCCACGCTCTACCACGACGACGTCATGGACGAGGCGGCCGTGCGGCGCGGCGTCGACAGCGCGAACACCCGCTGGGGCAACTCGCTCGCCGTCCTCACGGGTGACTTCCTCTTCGCCCGCGCCTCGCACACGCTCGCGGACCTCGGACCCGAGGCCGTACGCATCCAGTCCGAGGCGTTCGAACGGCTCGTCACCGGCCAGATCCTGGAGACGGCCGGCCCCCAGGAGGGCCGCGACCCCGTCGACCACTACCTCGACGTCCTCGGCGGCAAGACCGGCTCCCTCGTCGCCGTCTCCTGCCGCTTCGGCGCCATGATGTCCGGCGCCGACGAGTCCGTCGTCGACACCCTCACCCAGTACGGGGAGCGGCTCGGCGTCGCCTTCCAGCTCGCCGACGACGTCCTCGACATCGCCTCCGACTCCCACGAGTCCGGCAAGACCCCGGGGACGGACCTCCGCGAGGGCGTCCCCACCCTGCCCGTGCTCTACCTGCGGGCCGCCGCGACCGCCCACGGCCGCCCCGAGGACCTGGAGCTGCTCGCCCTCGTCGACGGCGACCTGACCGACGACGCCCGGCACGCCGAGGCCCTGCGCCGACTGCGCGTCCACCCCGCCCTGGAGCAGGCCCGCCGGGAGACGGTCCGCTACGCGGAGGAGGCCCGTGCGATGCTCGCCCCGCTCGCCGACGGCTACGCGAAGTCGGCCCTGCAGGAACTGTGCGACGCGGTGGTCCACCGGGCGGGCTGAGCCGGCCTGCCGTCGCGTCCGGCGACAGGAGTCCGCGCCGCCCGAAGGCGGACGGCGTTGGCGCGCCCTGGGCGGGCAGGCGGACGGCGTTGGCGCCCTGAGCGGGCAGGCGGACGCGGACGAGCGGCTCTACCGCTCGATCGGCGCCTCCTTCGCCCCGTGAGCCCTCATCCGAGCACGGGAGGATGTGGGGGGCGGGGGCCCGTCCGGGCTACGCGCCCTAGGGGCGGGTCATCCCCGAGAGGTACGCCGGTTTGATCCCGGGGGCTGACGAATACGCCCCGCCGTCCTGGTGAGATGGAACCACCAAGCACGGTCCACGAGGGCACGGAGGGAACGCAGACCATGGCAGGACAGCGCAAGGCGAGCCGATACATCGTCCCGGTCGCGGTGGCCGGTGCGGCTGCGGCGACCATCGGGCTGGTCCCGGCGCTCGCCGCGTCGGGCGACCCGGATCTGCCGGAGATCACGGCGCAGCAGCTCATCGAGAAGATCGCCGCGTCGGACACCCAGACCCTGTCCGGCACCTTCAAGATCGACACCGACCTGGGCCTGCCGTCCTTCGCGGGCCTGCTCCCGTCGGCCCCGGGCGGCGACTCCTCCTCGGCCGACCCGTCGGAGAAGCTGACCCAGCTCGCCTCCGGCTCGCACACCCTCCGGGTGGCGGCCGACGGCCCGGACCGGCAGAAGCTGACGCTCCTGGACGGCTCGGACGAGTACAGCCTGATCCACAACGGCAGCGACGTCTGGGGCTACGACAGCAAGTCGAACGAGGTCTTCCACGAGAAGGACGCCCAGGGCCGGGCGCCCGAGGGGGAGAAGCTGCCGGCCACGCCGAAGGAGCTCGCGGACGAGGTCCTCAAGGCCGCCGGCGACACGACCTCGATCACCGTCGGCGGCACGGCCAAGGTGGCCGGCCGGGACGCGTACCAGCTCGTGATCAAGCCCAAGCAGTCCGGCTCGACGGTCGAGTCGGTCAAGATCGCGGTCGACGCGGCCAGCGGCACCCCGCTGAAGTTCACCCTCGCCACCGTCGGCGGCGGCAAGCCGGTCGTCGACGCGGGCTTCACCAAGGTCGACTTCGGCAAGCCGGACGCCGGCACCTTCGACTTCAAGGCCCCGAAGGGCGCCAAGGTGACGGAGGGCGCTGCGGAGAAGGGGGCCGGCAAGGGCCCCGCGGAGCTGGACGGGCTGTTCGGCGGTCTCGGCGGCCTGAACGGCCTGGACGGCCTGGAGAAGGGCCCGAAGGGCGGCCACGGCGGGGCGGGCGGCGGCTTCACCGTCATCGGCGAGGGCTGGACCACCATCGCCAAGCTGGACTCCGGCGCCCCGGCCCCGAAGACCGAGGAGGCGCCGCAGGAGGTCCAGGGCTTCCTGGACGCCCTCGGCGACAAGGTGAGCGGGAAGTTCGGCTCGGGCACCGTCTTCAAGACGAAGATCGTCAACGCCCTGATGACGGACGACGGCAAGGTCTACGTCGGCGCGGTCACCCCGCAGACCCTCGTGGACGCGGCGAACTCCGGCAAGTGACGGACCGGTTGGGACCCCGGGTGGGTCGGGGGCGATGGTCACCGACCCACCCGGGCGTTTCTGGGGGCGCGTGCCGTGCGGCACGCGCCCTTTTCCTTACGGGAAGGTCAGCTTGAAGCTGTTGATGTAGCCGGTGTCGATGGACGCCTTGTCCTGGACACGGAGCTTCCAGACGCCGTTGGCGACCTCGGAGGAGGCGTTGACGGTGTAGGTCTGGTTGATGTTGTCGGCGCTGCCGCCGGCGCGGTTGTGCAGGTTGTAGACCGAGCCGTCGGGGGCGATGAGGTCGACGACGAGGTCACCGATGTAGGTGTGGACGATGTTCACACCGACGGAGAGGTTGCTCGGGGCGTTGCCGGTGACACCGGAGACGGTCACCGAGGAGGTCACCGCGGCGCCGTTGTCCGGGACGGACACGTCGGCGGTGTTCTCGAAGACCTTGCCGGTCGGCGGGGTGGTGGTGCCGCTCGACAGGTTCCAGATCGCGTACGCGATGGCGTCGGCGTTGCGGTCCAGGGCGGTGTCGTTGATGTTCGCCGTGGTGTCGCACGAGGAGTGGTAGCAGCGGTCGAAGGCCTGGCCGGCCGTGCCGCCCCACTTCTGCGCCTGCGCGGAGGTCTTGGTGTAGTCGGCGCCGGTGAAGAGTCCGCCGACCGGGACGCCCACGTTCTTGAAGGGGGCGTGGTCGGAGCGGCCGTCGCCCTCGGTCTCGATCTCCGTCTGGATGCCGAGCCCGGCGAAGTAGGTCTTGAAGGTCTGCTCGATGGTCGGGTCGTCGTCGTAGACGAAGTAGCCCGGGTTCGGCGAGCCGATCATGTCGAAGTTCAGGTAGCCGCTGATCTTCGAACGCTCGGTGGCGGGCAGGTTGTTGACGTAGTACTTCGACCCGACCAGGCCGAGCTCCTCGGCGCCCCACCAGGCGAAGCGCAGGTGCTTCGTGGGCTGGAACTGGGTGCGGGAGACGGTGAGCGCGGTCTCCAGGATCGCGGCGGATCCGGAGCCGTTGTCGTTGATGCCGGGTCCTGCGGTGACCGAGTCGAGGTGCGAGCCCGCCATCACGATCTGGTTGGGGTCGCCGCCCGGCCAGTCGGCTATCAGGTTGTAGCCGGTGGCGCCGCTGGAGGTGAACGTCTGGAGCGAGGTGGTGTAACCGGCCGCGTCCAGCTTGGCCTTCACGAAGTCGATGGACGCCTTGTAGCCGGTACGGCCGTGGGCGCGGTTGCCGCCGTTGCTGGTGGCGATCGACTGGAGGTCGGTGAGGTGCTGCTTGACGTTGGTCACCGATATGTCGGGCGGAGTGACGGCTGCTGCGGTGCCCGGCGCGGCGTTGGCCGGGACGGCGCCGGCGAAGGCACCGAGGACGAGCACCGAGGCGCCGGCTATGGCGGACAGTCTCGCGGAGAGTTTCATGTGGGGGCTCCGGATTCCGAACTGGGGATGGGACGGAACGTGCGAGCGCCTCGCACCGTGGGTGGTGCGAGGCGTTGGAGCTGTGCGGCTGCGCTGTGTGTGACGAATGTTCAGTGAGAGTTTGACTTCCCGTCAAGAGCAGAAACCGGTCACGGGTGTTCGCTCATCGAACATCCGAATGCCCGCCCCTTCAGCGTCGCCAGCGCGCCGTCGACCGGATGGGGCTGCGGCCGCCCCGGGCCGTTCCAGCGCATGAGGTTGATCGCGAAGGAGAACTGGCGCCCGCCGTCCTCCCGGGTCATCGAGACCGTGCCGGCCCCCCAGACCGTGCCCTCGTTCCCCCAGAAGGTGCCGCAGCCCGGGATCTCGACCCGGTGCAGCCCGAGGCCGTACTCGATGGTCGACCCGTCGAGCGCGACCACCGGGACCGTGCGCCGCATCTCCGCCAGCGACGCCGCGGACACGACCCGGCCCGCGAGAAGGCGCCCGTAGAACCGGTTCAGGTCCTCCATGGTGGACACCAGCCCGGCCCCGGCCATCACCCACGACATGTCGTAGACGCTGTAGTCGCGCGGCGGGTCGAGCACGCCCCACAGCGCCTCGTACATCTTCGAATGCGGGCCCTCGACGCGCGGCCCGGTGGGGAACGAGGTGTGCCGCAGTCCGGCGGGCTCGATGACGTTCCGGGTGATGTGGTCCACTGCGGGGGTGCCCGTCACCCGCTCCAACAGCGCGGCCAGCAAGAGGTAGTTGGTGTTGGAATACGTCCCCGGGGTGGCGCCCGGCACGCCGGACGGCGGGGCCGCGAGCCCCAGCGTGATCAGCTCGGCCGGGCGGAAGCGCCGGAAGCGGTTGTCGTCCAGGCTCTTCGCGGATACGCCGGACGGGCCGCCCTGGATGGACGGAAAGGCGTAGGGGATGTACTCGGCGATGCCGCTGGTGTGGTTGAGCAGCATGCGCACCGTGACCGTGCGGCCACGCTCTCCCGGCACGAGATCCGGCAGGTGGTCACCGATCGGATCGTCCAGGCGTAGCCGACCCGCCTCGACCTGCTGCAGGACGGCGACGGCGACGAAGGTCTTGGTGATGCTGCCGACCCGGTGCCGCAGGCCGGGCGTGACCGGCCGCCCCGTGGCCAGGTCCGCGACCCCGGCGGCGCCGCGCCAGGTCCGCCCGGAGTCCCGCACCACGGCGAACACGCCCGGCATGCCCGCCTCGTGGAGACCGTCGAGCGCGGACTGCAGCCCCGCGCCGTCGAGCCGGGTCGCGGGGCGGCCCGTGCCGCCTGCCGGGGGTGTCGGACCGGCCCCGCCGGGTGCGGCGGCCGCCGTCACCGTGCCGGTGCCGATGGTCAGCGCGGCCATGCCGCCGCACAGCGCCCTGCGCATCCTCATGAGTTCGTCCTCTCGTGGGTGGTGGAAGGCCTCAGCCGGCGAGGGCGCGCCGGAGCACCGCGCCGAGCTCGGCGTTCTGCCGCTGCGAGACGTCGGCGGAGACGATCGCCTGCGAGCCGTGGAAGGTGCCGGGCCACTGGTGCAGCTCCACCGACACGCCCGCCCGCAGGAGGCGCAGCGCGTAGTGGATGTCCTCGTCCCGGTTCGGACACAGCTCCGCGGTGGCGACGTACGCGGGCGGCAGCCCGGACAGGTCCTCCGCCCGCGCGGGCGCCGCGTACGGGGTGGCGGGCCGCCCGCCGAGGTAGTGCCGCCAGGACGCGGCGGCCTTGTCGCGGTCGATCCACGGCGTGTCGGTGAAGTTCCGCTGCGACCAGGTCTCCTGCCGGTCGTCCAGCTGCGGCTGGTTGAGCAGCTGGAAGCGGATCGCTGGCCCCTGCTCGTCCCGCGCCCGCAGGGCTACCGCGGCCGCGAGTCCGCCCCCGGCGCTGTGCCCGCCGACCGCGATCCGCCCGGGATCGACGCCGAGTTCGGCCGCGTGCGCGACGGTCCACTCCAGGACGGCGTACGCGTCGTCAAGGGCGGCCGGGAACGGGTCCTCGGGGGCCAGCCGGTACCCGACCGAGACGACGACCGCTCCCGAGCCGGCGGCGATCCGGGTCGCCCACGGGTGCTCGGTGCGCACGTCGCCCGTGACGAACCCGCCGCCGTGCAGCCAGACGAGGGCGCCGTACGCCCCCTGCGGGCGGTAGACGCGCACCGGCACGTCCGGGTCGCCCGGCACCGTGACGTCCTCGACCTCCAGGCCGGGCGTCTCGGGCGAGGGGATCGCGGCGGCCAGCGCGGCGAGCCCCGCACGGGCGGCGGCCGGGTCGCCGAGTTCCGCCCGGGGGAACAGCGGGACGAACACTTCGAGTTCGGGATCCATGCCACCCATACTCGGGTCCGGCCCCGCGACGGATCATCCGCCGATCGTCGCGAACAGGCGGCACAGCACGCGCCGTTCGGCGCACCACCAACTCGTCCGCCCTCCGTATCCTGCTGCCATGGAGGCACTGGCCCTGCGCCTGTCGGGACTGGACCCGTACGTGGACGGCGCGATCCGCATCGTCGCGTTCTACGACACCCTGATGCGCCGCCGCGTGGACCTCCCGGCCCTCGCCCGCGCCTCCGCCGGCCTCGCCGAGTGCGTCACCGGAATCCGCCTCCACAGCAGCGAGCGGGCGGTCCGTGTCTCGCCCCTCGGCACCGAGGCGACCACGCAGCCCCTCCCGGCCTCGACCACGACCCCGGTCACCCTCGACGACGAGGAGATCGGCACGGTCTGGCTGGAACGCCCCGGCCCCCCGAACGCCCTCGACGACATCCTCCTCGACCGGCTCGCCCTCGCCGTGGCGGCGGCCGTGGAACGCTACGGCCCGGCGCGCACGACGATGGCGGACCCGGCGCTCGTCGAACTCGCCGTCGCCGACGGCACCGACGAGGCGGCCCGCGCCCGCGCCCTGCGCCTCCTGGGCTTCGCCCCGGTCCGCCCGGTCCACGTCGTCGCCGTTCGCGCCGAGCTCCCGCTCGACCGCGTCGGCACCCTCGTCTCCCCTTCCGGCCTGGTCAAAGCGGCGCCGCTCGACGACGTGGGCGTCCTCCTGACGGCCGTACCGGCGGACCCGGGCCGCTTCCCGCCCGGAGTCCAGGCGGGCCTCGCCGCCGCCGACCGCCCCGACCGCTCCTGGCGCCGCGCCCGCACCGCCCTGCGCTTCACCACCCCGCGCGAACCGGTGGTCCACCACGCCGACCTGGGCGCCCTGGCCCTCCTCGCGGAGGTCCCGCCGGAGGTGGCCCGCGCCAACCCGGACGTGGCGGCCCTCGCGAGCGTCGCCGGCACCCCGGAGGACCTGGCCACCCTCGACGCCTACTGCGCCACCGGCTCCCTCCGCCGCGCGGCCGACCTGCTCCACCTCCACCACAGCAGCGTCTCCCGCCGCCTGGAGCACCTCGGCAAGGCCCTGTCCCTCGACCTCACGGACCCGACAGGCCTGACGAGGGCACGGCTGGCGCTGGCGGTGTGGCGGCTGCTGGAGGGGTGAGGGGACTAGGGGTAGCGGGGCAGGCCGTCGGTGGGAATCGTCCAGTGGGCGATGGTCACGTCCTCGCCGTAGACGAAGTCCTTGCGGGCCGCGTAGCGCGGGCCCTCGGGGGTGGCGTGGATGTCGGAGAACACCGCTCCCGTGCCGCTGCGGGGATCGAAGATCGCGTACACCGGAATGCCGATCAGGGGGTAGTCCCGCAGCTTGCCGACCCAGTCGTTGTCCGGGTTGGAACGCGAGGCGATCTCGATGGCGGCGATGAGCGTGCGGGGGTCGAAGGAGCCGTCCCCTTCCATGTCCGCCCATGGGATCACCATCACATCGGGACGGCGCAGGACGCCCCCTGGTTCGTCCTCCACGTCGGGCTCGCCGGTGTGGGCGAGAAGGTCGTCGGGCATGACCCGTTCGAGGCGTCGGCTGACCTGCGCTGCGGTGAGCTCATGCGGACGACGCGGAGCCATCATGTCGTGAACGATTCCTTCTGAGGTGATCTCGAACTTGCCGGGGACGGTGTCGTCCAGGCTCTCCAGCGCGTCGCGCATGGTCCGGTAGAGGCGGGAGGCGGTGTTCATGGCGCTGGCTCCTCGTCCGTGCTCTGGTGCCCGAGTCATCACCATCATGCTAGGCGGCCTCTCTCGTGACGGGTTGGCAGTCGCGGCAGTGGCCGGCGTCGGGGGCGGCGGAACGGAAGGGGCGTTCGCAGCCGGGGCAGATCGGCCGGGAGGCGGCTGCCGGGCCGTGGTGCTCCGGGAGCGGGGCGGGTGGGGCGGGTGGGGCGGGTGACGGGGGCGCGGGTGGCCTGTGGGGTGCCGGTGGTGGCGGCCGGAACGCCCTCGGGGGCTTTGCGGGGGGTGGGGCCGCCGCCCCTCCCGGATCGGGCTCGGGGTCCTGGTTGGGGTCCTGCTCGGGATCCGGTTCCGGATCCGGAACGAGATCCACGGCGGGGCCTGGATCGGGCCCCGGGCCGGGATCCGCATCCGGCGTCTCCCCGGGGCACGCCGGGTCGGGCTCCCGACCGGAGGTCGGCTCCGGTGTCGCCCCGGCGGGCGCCGGGTCAGCCCCCGGCCGGTTGTACGAGAACGTGCGCGGTGCGATCCGGCCGTCGGGCAGCCGCTCCCTGGTGCGGAGCAGATAGCCGTGGGCCTCCAGCTCCCGCATGGCGCGGGCGACGCGCAGCTCGCTCTCCGGAACCCGGGCGGCGATGGCCTTGACGCCGACGGCGGATCCGGCGGGCAGGGACTGCAGCAGGAGGGCCAGGCCGCGGGCGACGAGCGTGAGCTCTCGGTGCTGGGCGAGGTGGTTGCCCACGACCGTGTAGTGCGTCCCGTGGTGGACGTTGCGGTGAACGAGCCCGGTGGAGGGCCGGGGCACGCTAGGGTGCTTGGAAGCCATCGGGAAGGCCTAACTTCCTCGGTGGTCAGGCCCTCGATCGGGATTGCGAGTCCCGGCCGGGGGCCGACGCATGTCTGGGGTGTGACAAGAGCATATGCCAGGCAACCCGTAGGAAATCCGGCCCAGTTGGGGCCAATCACCCGAGTGGGTGACGATCGGTCACGGGGAGGCTGGAGGGGTTGGAGGGGTACTTTCCCTGGTCTTTGGTCTTTTACGGCGTAGCCGCCCGCATCGCGGATCCCTCCGTCGCGGCGGCCCGCGGCAGGGGCAGCTCGGCCCATACCGTCTTGCGGGGGACGGGGCCCTGCCGGACGCCCCAGTTCCCCGACAGCGCCTCGACGAGCACCAGCCCGTACCCGCCCGAGGCGACGGGGAGCCGGTCACTCCGGGTGTCCGTGACCTCGATGCGGAGACGGTCCTCGTCGGCGAGGAGCCCGAGGCGGAAGTCCCGCCCCGGGACCCGGCCGTGCGTCACGGCGTTGGCCGCCAGCTCCGCCACGATCTGGGCCGCCGGCCCCGAGACCGCCTCCAGCTCCCATGAGTGCAGCTGCGCGACGGCGAGCAACCGGGCGAGCCGGGCGCCCCGCGGGGTCGCGGAGAGCTGAATTCCGAATTGGCGTGGAGACGCCAGGAGTTGGGTCGGTTCCTGATTCATGTCACTCAGCGTGGTGAGGCCTGCCTACGCTGCCCATCGAACATGCCCTTACGTACGGTGACTGTCCCGAGGCTGTCCGGCCGTGTCCCGACTGTCCCGCGCGACGCTCCGGGTAGGGGCCGCTGCAAGGAGGTGCGCGCATGGGCGTGGACGGTGTGGACGTGGAGAACGACGACGCGGGCTGGGAGGTCGAGCCCGGCGACGAGTCGGGGGCGGCGGTCGTCGCCACGGTAGGGCGCCAGATCAGGCTGTGGCGCGAGACGAAGAGGCTGAGCGCGGCCGAGCTCGGGGCGGCGGTGGGCTACGGCGAGGACCTGGTGCGGAAGGTCGAGCGGGGCGCGCGCATCCCCCGACCCGAGTTCCTGGACAAGGTGGACAGGGCGGTGAGCGCCGGCGGCCTCATCGCGGCGATGAAGAACGACGTGTTGGAGGTCCGGTATCCGAAGCAGGTGCGTGACCTCGCGAAGCTGGAGGCGCGCGCGGTCGAGTTCTGCTTCTACTCCAACTTCAACGTCCACGGTCTTCTGCAGACGGAGGAGTTCTCGCGGGCACTCATGCGCACATGGCGACCCGCGTACACGCAGCAGGAACTCGACCGCTTCCTGGCGGCCCGTGTCGCGCGCCGGGCGGTGCTCGAAAGGGACCCGGCGCCGGATTTCAGCTTCATCCAGGAAGAGGTCTCGCTGCGCAGGCCGGTCGGAGGGAGGGCGGTGCTGCGACGGCAGCTCGAACACCTTCTGGAGGTGGCCGAGTTGCCTCACGTCGAGATTCAGGTGATGCCGACGGAGCAGGCCGACCACCCCGCGACGGGAGGCCGGATCGCCATCCTGAAGTTCGGGGACGGCACGGCGGTGGGGCGTATGGACGGTGACTACGGAGGTCGCCCGGTGTCCGATCTCAAGCGGCTCCGGATCCTGGAACTGCGCTATGGCATCCTCCGGACCATGGCCCTCACTCCTGGGGAGTCCAGGGACTTCATCGAGCAACGGCTGGGAGAGACATGAACCACGACGTCGCACTGAAATGGCGCAAGAGCAGCTACAGCGACAGCGGCAACGGCAACGACTGCGTCGAGGTCGCCACCACCCCCCGCGCCGTCCACGTCCGTGACTCCAAGGACGCGGGCGGCCCGCACCTGACCTTCGACCCTGACGCCTGGGCCGGGTTCGTGAGCTCCGCGTCCGAATAGCGCCAGCGTGCGCACCGCGCGCGCGTGAGGGTGGGGGCATGGACACCATCCGCACCGCCTACACCGCCCTGCCCATCCCGCCCGAGGTCCTCGCCGAGCTGCGGCTCCGTGACGACGCCGGCCGGCCGTGTCACGCGTACGCCGCGACCGAGGAGAGCGGGGTCGGGAGCCCGCTGCGCTGCTGCCTGCGTGCCGTCGCGCCGGGGGAGCGGATCGCGCTCGTGGCGTACGCGCCGCTGCGCCGCTGGGCGGCCGCGAGCGGTGCCGAGCCCGGGGCGTACGACGAGCAGGGACCCGTGTTCGTCCACGCCGAGGAGTGCGGCGGACCGGACGGCGGGGAGCCGGGGCGCTACCCCTTCGACCGGCCCGGCGCGCTGCGCACCCTGCGCCGCTACGACGCGGCCGGGCGGATCGTCGGCGGGCGGCTCCTGGAGATCCCCGCGGCCGCCACCCAGGGCTTCGACCGGGCCCTGGACGAGGCCTTCGCGGACCCGGACGTCGCCCTCGTGCACGTCAGGGCGGTCGAGTACGGCTGCTTCCAGTTCGAGGTGCGGCGCCCGAACTAGCGTGTGGGGACGGGCGCTAGGGTCGAGGTCATGGTGAGCTCCTTCAGCGACGCGTTCCTTTCCGAGGCCGAACGGCATGCCGCCTGGGGGGCGGCCCAGCTCGAAGTACTGATGGCCTTCCTGCCCGAGGGGGACTGGACCGCCGACCTCCCCGCCTGCCGCTACCGCCAGGGCGGGCTCGATCTGCGGGTCGCCGTCCTCGGCACGTACGACATGGAGGAGCGGTCCTGGATGTGGGGCTGGGCGAACCCCGGGCTGCGCGGCACCGAGGTGGTCGCCCTGGCCGCCGCCGTCGAGCGCTACGGGCGGGCGCACGGCATCGCCGAACTCACCGACGAGGTCGTGGACCTGTCCGGCTTCGACGACCCCCGGCGGGCCGCCGAGACGCTCGCGTTCACGGGCATGGGGGTCGCCGAGGCACCCGGCTACATCGGGGTGCCGGCAGGTCCCGCCACCCAGGTGTACTTCCTCCCCGACGACCCGCAGGTGCCGCGAGCCGCCCTGGACCCGGTCTCCCTGCCGCGCACTCTGCTCACCGGCGCCGGCCTCATCGGCCACTCGCCACGGCAGGTGGTCGAGGGCTATCTCGACCACCACCACCTGCCCCGCCGCACCGAGGGCGACGACCGGATCGTCGCCGAACTCCCCGGAGGCAGCACCGTCGAGATCGCCTTCGACCCGCTGGGTCGCATCGCCGGCGTCCAGCTCACGGCGCTGTCCCAGGGCTAGGTGTACGGCCTCGTCAGGTCGGGGACGCGGCTTGCGGGGGCTTGCGCCTTCCGGGAATCGGATCGCCGTCAACGGGGTTGGTGGTCGGTGAGTCGACAGGGGAGGGTCATGCGAGCGATTCAGGTGCACCAGGTGGGCGGTCCCGAGGTGCTGCAGGAGGTCACGGTGGACCAGCCGCGGCCGGGGCCGGGCGAGGCGGTCGTGGAGGTCGCCGCATCCGGGGTCAACTTCCTCGACGTCTACCACCGCGAAGGCCGGTACAGCCTTCCGCTGCCCTTCACCCCGGGCACGGAGGGCGCCGGTACGGTCGTCGAAGTGGGACCCGGCGTCTCTGAGGTCGCCGTCGGGGACCGGGTCGGCTGGGTGGAGATTCCCGGCACGTATGCCGAGCGGGCCGTCGTGGACTCCTCCCGGCTGGTGCCGCTGCCCGACGACATCGGTTTCGAGACGGCCGCCGCCGTGCTTCTCCAAGGCATGACCGCGCACTATCTCGTCAAGGACGCCTACCCGGTTCAGGCGGGCGACACGGTGCTCGTGCATGCGGCCGCCGGCGGCATGGGGCTGCTTCTGACACAGCTCATCACCCATCTCGGCGGCAGGGTGATCGGCACGACGTCGACCACGGCGAAGGCCGAGTCGGCGAAGCGTGCCGGGGCCGCCGAGGTGATCGTCTCCTCCGCGGTCGACGATCTCGCGGCCGAGGTGCGGCGGCTCAACGGCGGTCGGGGACTGCCGGTCGTCTTCGACGGCGTCGGCGCGCACACCTTCGATGCGAGCCTCGCCAGCCTGCGCACCCGCGGCCACCTCGTGCTCTTCGGCGCGGCAAGTGGTGCCGTGCCGCCGTTCGATCCGATGCGGCTCGCCCAGGGCGGTTCGCTGACCCTGATCCGGCCCAGCCTCGGGCACTTCATCGCCGACCGGTCCGAACTGCTCCGACGGGCCGCCGACGTGTTCGAGTGGGTGCGCTCCAAGGCACTTGAGGTCACCGTGACGGGCCGCTACGCATTGTCCGAGGCCGCCCGGGCCCACAGCGATCTGGAGGCTCGGCGCACCACCGGCAAGCTGCTCGTCGTCCCCGATGCGGCCGCCGGTGGACGCCGCGAGGAGACGCGGAGCTGATCGCGGACGACGAGGTCGGGGATCGCGCAGACGGAGACGCGGATACGCAACCCGGATGCGCCGGAGAGCCGCCAGAACTCGCTCTCGGCCTGCTCCTCGATACGCGCCCTGGCCGCCGCCGCTCGGACCGTGCCTGCCTTCCGGCGTCAATCCGGAGGGCAGGCACGCGCGTTCGGTCAGCTGCCGAGCGCGCCGGACGGATCGTCGGCGTCGGGTGCCGTGAGCTGCTCGGTCGGTCCGGCGAAGGCCAGGAACAGGGTGCGGGAGTCGAGGAGCCATCGGCCGTCGCTCTTCCGGAACGTGTCCTCGTAGTGGCCGACCTGCGTCGGGGCCCGTGGCGGCACGAAGCCGCCCGCGTATCCGTCGGCACGGTAGGTCGTGAAGTAGGTGACGGCGGTCGCCGTGGTGGCCGAGGTGACCGTGACCAGGATGTTCGTGCACATCCGGCGTGAGAGCCGGTCCGCGGGGCGGCCGGCGAAGTAGGCGCGGAGGGCGTCCCGGCCCCGGATGCGGCGCTCGCCCTCCGGCCAGTACCAGTACCCGTCCTCGGTGAACAGCTCGGCCACGTCGCCGGGTTCGCCCAGGTCGAGCTTGTGCACGAAGTCGACGATCAGGCGCTCGCAGGCCCGCTCGGCGAGCAGAAGGTCTGTTCCGTCAAGGCGTTCGGCTCTCATCCCGCCTTCCTAGCAGGGTGATCGTCAGACGTCGAAGAGCAGGGAGTCCAGTCCGCGGCGCACGCCCACCGTCCCGCCCACCCGCCGTACGGCGAGCAGCGTCCCCGTCGTGTACGGGTCGGGGGTGGCGCCCGCGTCGTGGCGGAGGGTGAGCCGCTCGCCGTCACCGCCGAAGACGACCTCGGTGCTGACGACGAAGCTCGGCAGGCGCACCGAGTGCACCCGGCCGCCCGCCACCTCCGCGCCGCGCGCCTCCGGCGGGCCGATCAACTCGGCATCGGGAACGCCCTGTTCGGGTGCGCGGATCGCGCCGAGGGACTCGGCGAGCTCGCGGGCGGTACCGCTCGGCACGTCCGGCTTGGTCGCGCTCGCGTAGTCGATGATCTCCCAGTGCTCCAGGTGCTCGGCCGCGAGCGCGGCCGCGCGGGAGAGGACGGCGGCCATGACGGAGAAGTTGCCCGCCGCGATCACCCCGACGCCCCGCTCCCGGGCGAGCGCGTCCAGTGCGGCGTAGTCCTCGGCGGTCAGACCGCTGGAGCCGACCACGACGTGGACGCCCGCCTCGATCGCCGTCCGGACGTGCGGCCCGACGGAGGCCGCGCTCGTGTAGTCGACGAGCACGTCCGCCGGTTCGGCCGCGAGCGCCTCCGCGACCGAGCCGTAGACCTGCCCCTCCGCCCGGGACCCGACCGCCTCGGCCAGGGACCGGCCGGCGGAGGACCGGGAGACCCCGGACACCAGGGTGAGGTCCTCGGCCCGGTCGAGGGCGGCGACGATCGGCGGCGCGGTCCAGCCGGTGATCCCGGCGAAGCAGACTCGGATCATGCGGGGCGACATGGGGTCAATGTACGCAGAACTCGTTCTCCTCCGGGTCCGCCATGACCGTCCACGAGCCGCCCGGTTCCGCCACCTGGCGGAGGACCTTCGCGCCCAGCCCTTCGAGCCGCGCCACCTCGGCCTCGCGGGTGCCCGGATCGGGATGCAGGTCCAGGTGGAGGCGGTTCTTCCCCGCCTTCGGCTCGGGGACGCGCTGGAAGAGGATGCGGCGCCCCAGGCCCGTGTCGGAGGCCGGGTCGAACGGTTCGTCCGGGTGCCGGACCGCCGCCAGGTCCCGCCAGGCCGGGCGCCCGTCGACGGTCAGGGTGGCCTCGGGCGGGGCGGCGCCGGCGGCGAGCAGCCGCTCGACGAGGGCGCCGTGGTCCTCCCGCCGGTAGTGGAGGGCGGCGGACCAGAAGGCGGCCTGGGCGTGCGGATCCGCCGCGTCGATGACGAGCTTCCAGTGGAGTGCGGTCATCGCCCCTTTATAGGGGGCGGCGCCGGCGCCGCCCGTCAGGCCACGCCACGCATCCGGTCCGCCGCCTCGCGCGCGCCATGGGCCTGGTGCGCCGCCGCGATCTCGTACCGGCGCTCCTCCGCAGGAACGGGGGCCGGGAGCGGTCGCGGACCCGGGGAGACGTTCGCGGGCGGGTTCGAGGGCGACCTGACGGGATGCCCGCGAGGCCCCCCGGGGGCGATGCCCGCGAGGCTGCCGGGGAGACGTCTGAGGGGGTCCGGGAGACGCCCGCGAGGCCCCCGGAGCTGCGACCAAGCTCACGGTCTGAGGTACGCGTTCCGCGCCTAATGTGGAGGGATGAACGATTCGCCCGACTGTCCCCTGGTCGGTGTCGCCGCCGCGTACATGCCCCGGCTCTCGGGGTTCTCCTTCGAGCCGGCGCTCGTGGCCGCCGTCGACCAGCACGCGGCGGCCGTGTGCGATGCGCTCGTGCCCGCCCAGCGGGGCCCGCATGCCCGCACGGTGGCCCGCGAGGAACTCGCGGACTACGTCCTGGGCTTCACCGACCGGCTGACCGAGGCCGACTGGGTCGCGCCCGTCGGCCACGACTTCGCCACGCTGCGACTGACCGCCGTCTGCTGGCTGATCCGCGAACACGACCTGCTGGCCGCCTGAGACCGGGGCGGCGGGGGCCGCGCAGGTCCTACGGCGCCGGAAGCGGTGCGCTGTCGGTGTCCCCGTCGCCGGGTCCGGCCGCGGTGACGAGACCGGCGGCCGCCGCCGCACCCGTCGCCGCCCCCGTCGCCGCCCCCGCCACGCCCGTCGCCGAGGTCGCCGTAGCCGCCGCCGCCGTCGCCGCGACGGCCGCCGCGGCCAGTGCCTCCCGGCTGCGCCGGGCCGTTCGCAGGCCGTCCCAGGTCAGGACCGACAGGGCCAGCCACACCAGCGAGAAGCCGGCCCAGCGCTCCGGCGGCATCGCCTCGTGGAAGTAGAGGATGCCCAGCAGGAACTGGAAGACCGGCGCCAGGTACTGGAGCAGGCCGAGGGTGGAGAGCGGGACGCGGATGGCCGCGGCGCCGAAGGCGACCAGCGGCACCGCCGTGATCACGCCGGTCGTCGCGAGCAGGGCGGCGTGGCCGGCGCCTCCGGAGGTGAAGGTGGACTCGCCCTGCGCCCCGAGCCAGACGAGGTAGCCCATCGCCGGGAGGAACTGGACGGCGGTCTCGGCGGCGAGCGACTCCAGGCCGCCGATGTTCACCTTCTTCTTCACCAGGCCGTAGGTGCCGAAGGAGCAGGCCAGGACGAGCGAGATCCACGGCAGCCGCCCGTAGCCGATCGCGAGGACGACGACGGCGGCGAGGGCGATCCCGACGGCCGCCCACTGGGCGGGCCGAAGGCGCTCCTTGAGGACCAGCACGCCGAGGGCGATGCTCACGAGCGGGTTGATGAAGTAGCCGAGCGAGGCCTCGACGACGTGGCCGGCGTTGACGGCCCAGATGTAGACGCCCCAGTTGACCGTGATCAGGCCCGCCGCGAGGGCGATCAGGGCCAGTCGGCGCGGGGAGCGGACGAGCTCTCCCACCCAGGCCCAGCGGCGCAGGGCCAGCAGGGCGAGGGCGACCACGACGAGCGACCAGACCATCCGGTGGGCGAGGATCTCGACCGCTCCCGCGGGCTGGAGGAGGGGCCAGTAGAGGGGGAACAGGCCCCAGATGCCGTAGGCGGCGATTCCGTAGATCAGTCCTGATCGTTCGTCGTGCTCCGTCTTCACCGGACCTCCAGCCCCTGCCGGCCCTGCGCCGCGCGTCCAGTCGAAAGGTAGCGCCGCGAGGGGCCGGCTGTCATGCCCGTATCGCCATACGGTCCTGACGGATCAAGCACCTCGTCTCACGCGTCGGCGAGCGCCGCCCGGATCGTCTCCGCGACCGGCGTCGTCGGGCGCCCGATGAGGCGCGAGAGGTCGTCGCCGCGCGCGGCCAGCGCGCCACGCGCCACGGCCTCGTCCACCTCCACGAGGATCTCGGCGAAGGGGGCCGGGACGCCGGCGCCGACGAGGATCTCCCGGTGGGTGGCGGCGGGCACGTTCGTGTACGTGACCTCCTGGCCGGAGGCCCGCGCCACCTCCGCCGCGTACTCGGCGAAGGACCACGACACGTCGCCGCTCAGCTCGTAGGCGCGGCCCAGGTGCTCGTCGAGCGGACCGGTGAGGACGGCCGCGGCCGCGGCGGCGTAGTCGGCGCGGGGGGCGGAGGCGACCCGGCCCTCGCCGGCGTTCGCGACGACGGCGCCGTGGGCGAGGACGGGCGCCAGGTTGGCGGTGTAGTTCTCGGTGTACCAGCCGTTGCGGAGGAAGGTGTACGGCAGGCCGGAGTCGAGGACCGCCTGCTCGGTCGCCTTGTGCTCGTCGGCGAGGCCGAAGTCGGCCTCGGGGCCGCCGAGGATGCCGGTGTAGGCGAGCTGGGCGACCCCGGCGGCCTTGGCGGCGGCGATGACGGCCGTGTGCTGGGCGACCCGCTGCCCGACCTCGCTGCCGGAGATCAGCAGCACCCGGTCGCCGGCCGCGAACGCGTCCGCGAGCGTCTCGGGCCTGCTGTAGTCGCCGATCCGCAGCTCGACCCCGCGCTCCGCGAGGCCGGCCGCCTTGTCCTTGTCGCGGACGACGGCGGCGACAGACCCGGCGGGGACGCGGTCCAGCAGCTCGTCGATGACGAGGCGGCCGAGCTGACCGGTGGCTCCGGTGACGACGATGCTCATGACGGTGATCTCCTCTGTGCTTCGCGGGGTGATGCACTCACCGTAAGACCAGCGCTATCTATTCGTAAGTACCCACTTTGAAGTAAGGTACTGGTATGGAAGTAAGTGAGGAAAGGGCCGGCGTGCCCCCGCGGCCGGACATCAACGACGCCATGTGTCCCTCGCGGCTGGTCCTGGAGCACGTCACCAGCCGCTGGGGCGTCCTCATCCTCATCGCGCTCCTGGAGCGCACGTACCGCTTCAGCGAACTGCGCCGGCACATCGGCGGCGTCAGCGAGAAGATGCTCGCCCAGACCCTGCAGACCCTGGAGCGCGACGGCTTCGTGCACCGCGACGCCAAGCCGGTCATCCCGCCCCGCGTCGACTACAGCCTCACCGGACTCGGCACCGAGGCCGCCCTCCTGGTCGCCGAGCTCGGCCGCTGGACCGAGCGCCGGCTCGGCCCGGTCCTGGAGGCCCGCGTCCGCTACGACTCCGTACGTGATTCGTCCCAATGATGTTGTAGCCAGGGTCCGTTGGTGCCGCCCGGCGTACGATCGCTCACCTACGGGGGTTCCGTGACCGTTTGTGGGGGGAATCGTGGCGCACGTGAGGCGAAGACTGCTGCGCGCTTGCGGGGTGATGACGGCGGGCGCGGCGCTGCTCCTGGCCGGCTGCTCCGCGGGCGACGGAGGGACCGGCGGGACCGAGGGCGCGGGGAAGACCGCCGGCAAGGGCGGCACGAGCACCAGCGCGCCGGCGCCCGCGAGCCCGACCCCGACCGGCATCGGCTTCACCCCGGACCCGTCGCGCGCGCCGAAGACCGCGGCCGACGCCGAACGCATCGCCCTCGCGATCGTCGCCGGCCCCGACGGCTGGGGCCCGGACTACGTCAAGCGCACCCCCTACCTGAGCACCCCCGGCTCCTGGCCGGTGCTCGACGAGGACTGCACCTGGGAGGGTGGCGAGCGCCCCGGCAGCGTGCTGTCCAGCGTCACCGCCTACAGCGAGGTCCCGGCCGCCGGCGGCAAGAGCGTGCTGCGGGTCGCCGCGACCGTCACCGTGCACCGCACCGAGTCCGACGCCGACTGGGAGATGGCCGAGACGCTGGAGGAGGCACTGCGCTGCCCCGGCCAGCGACTGCGCGAGGGCGAACGCATCACCGACCTCATGTCCCTCGGCACCCCCTACGGCATCGGCGGCAACGTCACCACGACCGACTCCGTCCTGGAACGCGGCTTCTACCTCAACGACGCCTTCAAGGGACGCCAGTTCTACACGTGGTACCAGACCCGCATCGGCCAGGTCACCGTCGCCACCGTCGTCAAGGGAGCCCCCGGCTACACCGAGGCCGACGTCAACCCCGACCAGGTCCGGGCCAACGTGACGATGCAGGAACGCGTCAAGGCGCAGTTGGGAGCCCAGTCGTGAGCCCGATGGCCCAGCCCGCGCCCGGAGCCCCCGAGCCCGGCGCCCTCCAGCCGCTGCTCCCCTCCGACCCGTCCCAGCTCGCCGGCTACCGGCTCCTCGGGCGCCTCGGCGCCGGCGGCATGGGCGTCGTCTACCTGGGGCGCACCGCCAACGGCGAACTCGCCGCCGTCAAGGTCACCCACGCCGAGCAGGCCGACCAGGCCGACTTCCGGGCCCGCTTCCGCCGCGAGGTCGAGGCCGCCCGCCGGGTCGTCAGCCCCTGGGCCGTCCCGGTGCTCGGCGCCGACCCCGACGCGCCGGAGCCGTGGATGGCCACCGCCTTCGTGCCCGGTCCGTCCCTCGGCGAGGCGGTCCGCGGGCACGGACCGCTGCCCGAGCGGAGCGTACGGATCCTCGGCGGGGCCGTGGCCCGTGCGCTGGCCGCCGTGCACACGGCCGGGCTCGTCCACCGGGACGTGAAGCCCGGGAACATCCTGCTCGCCGTCGACGGCCCCCGGCTGATCGACTTCGGCATCGCCCGCGTGACCGGGGAGACCGGGCTCACCTCGGCCGACATGGTCGTCGGCACCCCCGGCTTCCTCGCCCCCGAACAGGCCGAGGCCCGCGCCCCGGAGATCGGCCCGGCCGCCGACGTCTTCGCCCTCGGCTGCCTCCTCGCCTTCGCGGCCACCGGCCGCCCGCCGTTCGGCAGCGGCAGCCTGGACGCGCTGCTCTACCGGACCGTGCACGACGAGCCCGACCTCGCCGGCGTGCCCGACGGCCTGCTCCCCCTCGTACGGCAGTGCCTCGCCAAGCGGCCGGCCGAGCGGCCCACGGCCGAGGAGGTCGCCGCCCGGCTCACCGAGGACGCGCCGGGGGCCGCCGCCGACTGGCTGCCGGCGCCCGTCGTCACCACCATCGCCGCCCGCTCGGCCGCGATGCTCGCGCTCCCCGCCATCGACGCGACCGCGCCCGGCACCGGCCCGGCCGCGGCGCCGAAGACCGGCAGACGCGGCTTCCTGCTGCTCGGCGCGGCAGCGGCCGTGCTCGCGGCCGGCGGCGGGGCCTACGCGCTGGTCGACGCGCGGCGCGACGACGACACCAAGGGCGACGGCAAGGCACCCGCGCCGAAGCGGACCACCTGGGCCATCGGCCTCCTCGCCGACCTGTCCGGGCCCGCCAAGGAGATCGGGCAGGCCCAGGAACGCGGCGCCCGCCTCGCCGTCGAGCAGTTCAACGCCCGGCACAGGGGAAAGCCCTTCACCCTTGCGCTCAAGGTGTCCGACGACCGCGGGGACCGCGGCGGCGCCCTCGCCGCCGCCCGCCGACTGACCACCGACCCCTCCGTGGTCGCCGTCCTCGGCCCCACGTCCGACGACACCGGCCAGGCCGCCCTGCCCGCCTTCGAGGAGGCCGGTCTGCCGCTCCTCACCGTCTCGGCCGGCTACAACATGCTCGCCCTGCGCGCCGCGCCCAGCCCGCCGAACACCACCGTGCTGCGCGCCATCCCGAACCACATCATGGCGGGCACCTACCTCGCCTGGACGGCCACGCTGCTGCCGCAGATCCGCCGCCCCGGCGTCCTCCAGGAGCGCACCGACGACCAGTACAGCTGGCAGTACACCGGCGGCGTCCGCTTCGGCTTCAAGCAGGCCGGCATCACCCCCCACTTCCGGGTGGTCCCCGGCCGGGCCACCGACTACCGGAAGATCATCGGGGAGATGATCGACGCCGGCATCGACGCGTACATCCACTGCGGCGTCCGCTCCACGGCCGTCCGCGCCGCCCGCGCCCTCAAGGAACTCGGCTTCACCGGCCCCAGGTTCACCGGCCAGCACGTCTTCGGCACCGCCTTCCTGAAGGAGGCCGGAGCCGACGCCGAGGGCTGGTTCGTCTGCGCGCCGGTCGTCGACCCGGTCGCCCGGGCCGCCGACCCGAAGCTGAAGGCCGCCGACCACAAGGCCGTGCAGGACCTCCTCACCGCCCACCGCAAGCGCTACGGCACCGACCCCGCCTACTACACGGGCGAGTCCTACGACGTCGTCAACATGGTCACCTCCTGGCTCTCCGCCCACGCGGCCAAGGGCCCGCTGACCCGCAAGGGCCTCTGGCAGGCCCTGCGTTCGCAGACCTACACCGGCGCCATGGGGGGCTACCAGTTCGACGAGCACGGCGAGCTGAAGGGCGTCGGCACGTTCGTCTACGGCGTGGAGAACGGGGCGTACAAGGCCATCGGCTCCGCCCCGGCCCTCCCCGCCAACAAGAAGAGCTGACGTGCAGCCGCTCAAGAAGGCCGATCCCTCCACGATCGCCGGATACCGGCTGCTCGGACGGCTCGGAGCCGGCGGCATGGGCGTGGTCTACCTCGCCCGTTCCGCCGGCGGCGCCCTCGCCGCTGTCAAGCTCATCCGGGCCGAGCACGCCGCCGACACCGGCTTCCGGGCCCGCTTCCGGCGCGAGGCGGCCACCGCGGAACGGATCACCGGCCGCTGGGTCGTCCGGGTGCTCGGCGCCGACCCGGAGGCCCGCGAGCCGTGGCTGGCCACCGAGTTCGTGCCCGGTCCCTCGCTCGCCGAGGCCGTCGAGCTGCACGGCGCCCTGCCCGAGCCGGCCGTCCGGGCGCTCGGCGCCCGGCTCGCCGACGCCCTCCACGACATGCACGGGGCCGGACTCGTCCACCGCGACGTCAAGCCCGGCAACGTCCTCCTCGCCCTCGACGGGCCCCGGCTCATCGACTTCGGCATCGCCCGCGTCACCGGGGCCACCGCGCTCACCGCCACCGACGCGATGATCGGCACCCCCGGCTTCCTCGCCCCCGAACAGGCCCGGGTCATGGGCGCGGGCGAGGTCGGCCCGGCCGCCGACGTCTTCTCGCTCGGCTGCGTCCTCGCCTACGCGCTGACCGGCCGCCGCCCCTTCGGCACCGGCGGCGTCGCCGCGGTGGTCTACCGCACCGTCCACGAGGAACCCGACCTCGACGGGCTGCCGGAGACGCTGCTGCCCCTGGTCGCGGCCTGCCTCGCCAAGGACCCCGCCGACCGGCCCACCGCCGCCGAGGTGCGGACCGCTCTGGGCGCCGCCGACGGCCCGGCGGGGGACTGGCTGCCGCCCGGCCTGCCCGCCCTGATCGCCCGGCGCTCCTCCCGGGTCCTCGACCTGCCGGTCGCCGACCCCACGATGCTGAACCCGGAGGAACCCCAGGGGACTTCGCGCCGCAGACTGCTCGTCCTCGGCTCGGCCGGGGCCGTCGCCGCGGCCGGCGGCCTCACCGCCTGGCTGCTCGGCCGCGACCCCGCCGGCGCCACGGCCGGCGGCACCGGCGGCGCCCCCCGGGCGACCTACACGCTCGGTGTCCTGACCGACCTCAGCGGCCCGAGGAAGGCGGACGGGCGCGCCCAGGACCGCGGGCTGCGCCTCGCGGCGGAGACCTTCAACGCCCGTGAGGGGCGGCCCTTCGACCTGAGGGTCACGACCGTGGACCACGGCAACGACCGCGCGCGGGCCGCCGCCGCGGCGCGCACCCTGCTCAGGGACCCGTCCCTGGTCGCCGTCATCGGGCCGCCGACCCCGGAGACGGCCCTGGCGGCGGCGGACGTGCTCGTCGACGCGAAGGTGCCGATGATGAGCATGGTGGCGTCGGTCCCCAACGGGACCCTCCGGGGACAGACACCGGAGTCCCGCACCTACTTCGAACCGCGGCCGGTCCCCGACGTGATGATCGTGCCCTTCGCCCGCTACCTCTCCGAGCACCGGCTCGGCCGCACCGCGGTCATCCACGACCGGGCGGCCGGCACCTACAGCTGGTTCGCCGTCCGCAGCATGAAGAGCTCGCCCCCCGCCCGCGGCACCGTCACCTCCCACGAGGTCGCCGCCGAAAGCGAGGACTTCGGGCCCGCGGTCCGCGCCGCCCTCGCCACCTCCCCGCAGGGCGTGATGTACGCGGGGAACTCGCCACGCCGGGGGGCCCTGTGCGCCAGGGCCCTGCACGAGGCGGGGTACCGGGGGCCGCGCGGAAGCGTGGAGTACGTGCTGGAACCCGAGTTCCTGACCCTGGCGGGCCCCGCCGCCGAGGGCTGGTACTTCGGCACCAGCTACGTCGACCCCGACACGGTCCCCTCGGCCAGGGAGTTCGCGGCCGCGTACCGCAGGCGCTGGCACCTCGCCGCCACCGACCGGATCGACCGGTACGCGGTGGAGGCCTACGACGCCCTGTACTGGCTGGGGAAGGCGCTGAGCACCGCGATCGGCAGGAACGCCGGGATCAAGGGCTCGGCGATCGCCAACGCGCTCATGACGGACGACGTGGCGTTCACGGGGGTGGCGAGGGCCTACAACGCGCGCGCCAGTGACGACTCGAAGTCCACTCTCGAAGGCCTCTACCTGTGGCAGGTCCGGTCGGGAGCGCCGCGCTGCCTCGGCCCGTTCGCCGAGGCGGCGCAGCGGGGCTGACGGAGGGCCGGAGCCCCCGTCAGCCCACCACCGTCCAGGTGTCCTTGCCGGTGAGCAGCTGGGACAGGTCGCCCTTGCCCTGCTGCTCGACGGCCTTCTCCAACTGCTCGGCCATCAGGGTGTCGTACACCGGTCGCTCCACCGACCGGAACACCCCGATGGGCGTCTGGTGCAGCGTGTCCGGGTCGGCGAGCCGGGACAGGGCGAAGGCGGTGGTCGGCGACGCGGAGTGGGCGTCGTGGACGAGCACCTGGGCCTCGTTCGCGGGGGTGACCGTGACGACCTTGAGGTCGCCGGTGGCCGGGTCGCGGACGACGCCCTTGTCGGACGCGGCGCCGAAGCGGATCGGCTGCCCGTGCTCCAGGCGGATGACCGCCTCCTTCGCCTGGTCGTTGTCCTTCAGGACCTCGAAGGCGCCGTCGTTGAAGATGTTGCAGTTCTGGTAGATCTCCACCAGTGCCGTGCCGTTGTGCTCGGAGGCCTGCCGGAGCACCTCCGTGAGGTGCTTGCGGTCGGAGTCGACCGTCCGGGCCACGAAGCTCGCCTCGGCGCCGAGCGCCAGCGACACCGGGTTGAAGGGGGCGTCGAGCGATCCCATCGGGGTCGACTTGGTGATCTTGCCGACCTCGGAGGTGGGGCTGTACTGGCCCTTGGTGAGCCCGTAGATCCGGTTGTTGAAGAGCAGGATCTTCAGGTTGACGTTGCGGCGCAGGGCGTGGATGAGGTGGTTGCCGCCGATGGACAGCGCGTCGCCGTCCCCGGTGACGACCCAGACGGACAGGTCGCGGCGCGAGGTGGCGAGACCGGTGGCGATGGCCGGGGCGCGTCCGTGGATCGAGTGCATCCCGTAGGTGTTCATGTAGTACGGGAAGCGGGAGGAGCAGCCGATGCCGGAGACGAAGACGATGTTCTCCTTCGCCAGTCCGAGTTCGGGCATGAATCCCTGCACGGCGGCGAGGACCGCGTAGTCACCGCAGCCGGGACACCAGCGGACCTCCTGGTCCGACTTGAAGTCCTTCATCGACTGCGCGGCCTCGGCCTTGGGCACCAGGTGCAGCAGGGGCTCAGGCATCGATGGCCTCCTTGAGAACGGCGGCGAGCTGCTCGGCCTTGAACGGCATTCCGTTGACCTGGGTGTGGCTCCGGGCGTCGACGAGGTACCGGGCCCGGAGGAGGGTGGCGAGCTGGCCCAGGTTCATCTCGGGGACCACCACCTTCTCGTAGCGCGCGAGGACCTCGCCGAGGTTCTTCGGGAAGGGGTTGAGGTGGCGCAGATGGGCCTGGGCGACGGGGTGGCCGGCCGCCCGCAGCCGGCGTACGGCGGCGGTGATCGGTCCGTAGGTGGAGCCCCAGCCGAGCACGAGGGTCGTCGCGCCGTCCGGGTCGTCGACCTCGACGTCGGGCACCTCGATGCCGTCGATCTTGGCCTGCCGGACCCGGACCATGAAGTCGTGGTTGGCGGGGTCGTACGAGATGTTGCCGGTGCCGTCCTGCTTCTCGATGCCGCCGATGCGGTGTTCGAGGCCGGGGGTGCCGGGCAGGGCCCAGGGCCGGGCGAGGGTCTCGGGGTCGCGCTTGTACGGCCAGAAGACCTCGGTGCCGTCGGCCAGGGTGTGGTTCGGGCCGGTGGCGAACGTGGTCGTCAGGTCCGGGAGTTCGTCGACCTCGGGGATCCGCCAGGGCTCGGAGCCGTTGGCGAGGTAGCCGTCGGAGAGCAGCAGGACCGGGGTGCGGTAGGTGAGCGCGATCCGGGCCGCGTCGAGCGCCGCGGCGAAGCAGTCGGCGGGCGTGCGCGGCGCGACGATCGGCACGGGGGCCTCGCCGTTGCGCCCGTACATGGCCTGCAGCAGGTCGGCCTGCTCGGTCTTGGTGGGCAGACCGGTGGACGGGCCGCCGCGCTGGATGTCGACGATGAGCAGCGGCAGTTCGAGGGAGACGGCGAGTCCGATGGTCTCGGACTTGAGCGCGACGCCCGGGCCGGAGGTCGTCGTCACGGCGAGCGAGCCGCCGAAGGCGGCGCCCAGCGCGGCGCCGATGCCGGCGATCTCGTCCTCGGCCTGGAAGGTGCGCACGCCGAAGTTCTTGTGCCTGCTCAGCTCGTGCAGGATGTCCGAGGCCGGGGTGATCGGGTACGAGCCGAGGTAGAGCGGCAGGTCCGCCTGGCGGGAGGCGGCGATCAGGCCGTACGAGAGGGCCAGGTTCCCGGAGATGTTGCGGTACGTGCCGGTCGGGAAGGCCCGGGTCGCCGGGGCGACCTCGTAGGAGACGGCGAAGTCCTCGGTGGTCTCGCCGAAGTTCCAGCCGGCCCGGAAGGCGGCCACGTTCGCCTCGGCGATCTGCGGCTTCTTCGCGAACTTCTGGCGCAGGAAGGTCTCGGTGCCTTCGGTGGGCCGGTGGTACATCCAGGACAGCAGTCCGAGCGCGAACATGTTCTTGCTGCGCTCGGCCTCCTTCCTGGACAGGCCGAAGTCCTTCAGGGCCTCGACCGTGAGCGTCGTCAGCGGCACCGGATGCACGTGGTACCCGGCTAGCGAGCCGTCCTCCAGGGGGGAGGTCTCGTAGCCCACCTTGGCCATGGCGCGCTTGGCGAACTCGTCCGTGTTGACGATGATCTCGCCGCCGCGCGGCACGTCCCCGATGTTCGCCTTCAGCGCGGCCGGGTTCATCGCGACCAGCACGTTCGGGGCGTCGCCCGGGGTCAGGATGTCGTGGTCGGCGAAGTGGAGCTGGAACGAGGACACGCCCGGCAGGGTGCCGGCGGGCGCCCGGATCTCCGCCGGGAAGTTCGGCAGCGTCGACAGGTCGTTCCCGAAGGACGCCGTCTCCGACGTGAACCGGTCACCTGTGAGCTGCATGCCGTCACCGGAGTCGCCCGCGAAGCGGATGATCACCCGGTCGAGCCGGCGGACTTCCTTGGCGGAACCGTGGTCGGCCGTCGCCGGGGCGCTGCGCTGCTCCCCGACCAGGGCCTCACCGGCCTCGCTACTGACCTGGCTGGTCACTGAACTGGACCTCCCTCGCGGCAAGGGTCTCTCCGACGGGGCTGGCACCTGCGGAGAGGCTCGGGAGACGACCGGCGTACCGGCCGTCCCGTGGCCCACCCTACGTCCGTGAGGTGGGCCGTCCCGGGACTTCTCGCATCGTGGACCCCGTTTTGAGACGCCCAAGACGCCCTTTTATTGTCAATTGTCGCTCTCTGTGAACCCCCGCGTCCAGCCGGGGGTGACGCACCGCTCATTCTCGGTCACGGAGCGGGGTTTCTCCTGCGCTCCGCGACCCACGTCGGCCGAAACTGTCTGACAGGGTGTCAGTTCATCAGGAATTGAGGTAGGTGAGCACCGCCAGGACGCGGCGGTGATCCCCGTCACTGGGCGACAGGCCCAGCTTCAGGAAGATGTTGCTGATGTGCTTCTCCACCGCGCCGTCGCTCACCACGAGCTGCTTCGCGATGGCGGAATTCGTACGCCCCTCGGCCATCAGCCCCAGGACCTCGCGCTCGCGCGGCGTCAGCCCCGCGAGCACGTCCTGCTTGCGGCTCCGGCCCAGCAGCTGCGCCACCACCTCCGGATCCAGCGCCGTACCGCCGTGCGCCACCCGCACGACCGCGTCCACGAACTCCCGGACCTCGGCGACCCGGTCCTTCAGCAGATACCCGACGCCCGTGCTGGACCCGGCCAGCAGCTCGGTGGCGTACTGCTCCTCCACGTACTGCGACAGCACCAGCACCCCGATCCCGGGATGCTCCTTCCGCAGTCGCACCGCGGCCCGGACCCCCTCGTCGGTGTGCGTGGGAGGCATCCGTACGTCCGCCACGACCACGTCCGGCAGGGCGCCCTCGCCCGCGAGATCGGACACGGTCTTCACCAGCGCCTCACCGTCGCCGACGCCGGCGACCACCTCGTGCCCGAGGTCGGTGAGCAGACGGGTCAGACCCTCGCGCAGCAGCACCGAGTCCTCGGCGATGACCACTCGCACTCCCCCCGGGGCCGTACCCCCGGGGGACCCCCTGTCCGTCCCCAAGTCCGTCACGTCCCTGCCTCTCTGATCGAGCTGAGCGGTCCCCAGCATCGCAGCAGAAAGGACGCCGTGGGCGGCAGAGGGGTTCAACTGGGCCAGAGGTCCCGGTCGGTAGGGGGCGCGGAGGCGGGCAGGGCGCCTCCGGGTCACACCCGCCAGGGCAGCTCCGCCGTGACCGTCGTCGGGCCGCCGGACGGGGAGTCGACCGCCAGGACACCGTCGACGGCGTCGAGGCGGTCCGCCAGCCCCGCGAGGCCCCGCCCGGCCGCCGGGTCCGCGCCGCCCACGCCGTCGTCCCGGACCTGGAGCATCAGACGGTCGTCCGTCCGCCACACGTCCACCCAGGCCCGGCGGGCCTTCGCGTGCTTGGAGACGTTCTGGAGCAGCTCGGAGACCGTGAAGTACGCGATGCCCTCGATGGCCGCCGTCGGCCGGGCCGGCAGGTCCACGACCACCGAGACCGGCACGGTGCAGCGGGCGGACACCGCCGACAGGGCGGCGTCGAGGCCGCGGTCGGTGAGGACGGCCGGATGGATGCCGCGGGCCAGGTCGCGCAGCTCCTGCAGGGCGAGCTTCACCTCGCCGTGCGCCTCGTCCACCATGGTCGCCGCGGCCTGCGGATCCGTCGCCAGCCGGTCCTTCGCCAGGCCCAGGTCCATGGCGAGCGCCACGAGCCGCGCCTGCGCGCCGTCGTGCAGGTCGCGCTCGATGCGCCGCAGGTCGGCGGCCGCGGTGTCCACGACCACGCCCCGGTCCGACTCCAGCTCCGTCACGCGCGAGGCCAGCCGCGACGGCCCCAGCAGCCCCGACACCATCAGCCGGTCGACCGCGACCAGTCCGCGCAGGACCCACGGCCCGACGAGGACGAACACCAGGCCCACCGCCGAGGTGAACGCGACCTCGAACGTCGAGTCCAGGTAGACGCTGTGGGTGTCGTCGCCGTACAGCTGGAGCCCGGCCTGCCCGGCGTACATCGGGAAGACCCACTGCCACAGCGGGTACGTGAACAGGCTCCAGCCCCACCCCCAGAGCGCGACGGCCAGGGAGAAGGAGAACACCGCCCACGGCATGTGCAGCAGGGCGTACAGCAGATGCCGCCAGGACGCCCCGCTCTTCAGCGTCGCCCCCATCCACGGCAGCGCCCCGCCGGTCCGCCCCCGGGCCGGCAGCGGCGCCGCCACGTCCAGCCCGAGCATGCCGCGCGCCCGGGCCCGCTCCACCGCGCCGAACCCCCGGCACAGCGCGAGCGCGCCCGCCAGCACCGGGATGCCGAGGAAGGTGACGAGCAGTCCGGCACCGGCCGACACCAGGGCGACGGCGAAGGAGAAGTACACGACGCTCAGCGGCAGACCGGTCAGGACGTAGCCGAGCTCGCGCCAGGTGCGTCCTTCGATCGGCGCGCGGACGGCGGCGGGGAGGCGGTGGAAGGCCATCGGGGGTCCGTTTCTGCGGCGGTGGTGGTGGTCGCTTCCACCCTCCCGGTCGGGGAGGGGGCCGGACCATGAGGCGAGTGGGCGTCTGCGGAGGGGGGATTTCCCTACCGACGCCGAGGGGAGCGCCCGCCGACGGGGCGGGCGGGCGCCATCGGCCGGGCGGCCGGGCGGCCGGGCGGGCGCGGTCGGCAGCTCCCGGTGGGGCGCCGCCGGTCGCGCCCCGTGGGGTCGGTCGCGCCCGGTGGGGTCGACCGCACCCGGCCGTTCGCCGCCGGCCCGGTGGGGCGCGGCGGCGGGTGCCCGGTCAGGGGCGGGGCGGGCGGGCGGCGCCGGGGGTGCGGTCGCGCCAGGGCAGTTCGGCCGTGACCACGGTCGGCCCGCCCTCCGGGGAGTCCACGACGAAGACGCCGTCGACCGCGCCGAGCCGCTCCGCGAGGCCCGCCATGCCCGTACCGCCGCCGTCGACGCGGGCGCCGCCCACCCCGTCGTCCCCGATCCGGAGCATGAGGCGGTCCTCCGCCCGCCACACCTCCACCGAGGCGGAACGGGCGCGGGAGTGCTTCGAGACGTTCTGGAGCAGCTCCGAGACGGTGAAGTACGCGATGCCCTCGATGGCCTCGGCGGGCCGCTCGGCCAGGTCCACCGAGACCTTCACGGGCACGGTGCAGCGGGCGGACACCGCCGACAGGGCGGCGTCGAGGCCGCGGTCGGTGAGGACGGCCGGATGGATGCCGCGGGCCAGGTCGCGCAGCTCCTGCAGGGCGAGCTTCACCTCGCCGTGCGCCTCGCCGACCATGGCCGCCGCGGCCTCCGGGTCGTCGAGCAGCTTCTCCTTCGCGAGCCCGAGCCCCATGGCGAGCGCCACGAGCCGCGCCTGCGCGCCGTCGTGCAGGTCGCGCTCGATGCGCCGCAGGTCGGCGGCCGCGGTGTCCACGACCACGCCCCGGTCCGACTCCAGCTCGGCGATCCGCCGCTCCAGCTCGTCGGAGGGCGAGAGCAGCCCGCGCACCATGGCCCGGTCGGCGTTGCCGAGCCCGCGGGCGATGAACGGCAGCACCGGCCACAGCACGATCAGCGACACCAGCGTCAGCGTGAAGGTCAGCACCCCCCACGGCAGCCGCACGAACCCGTACAGCTGGCTGCGCCACGCCACCGGGTCCTTCAGCTGCGCCCACAGCCAGGCGAAGAACCCGTGCCGCCGCGGCAGCCGGCTCGGCTCGTCCACGCGCACCCCGAGCAGTCCCCGCGCCCGGGCCCGCTCCGCCCGCGCCATGCCGCGCGCCCCGGCGAGCCCCAGGGCGAGCAGCGGCAGGCCGATGACGGTGACGGCCAGGCCGACGCCGAGCGCGACGGTCACGACGGCGTAGAGGAAACCGGCGAGCGCGCACGGCAGATCGGCCAGGAGGTGGGCGACCTCCTTCCAGGTGTGCCGGCCGTAGGCGAGGCGTGCGGGCGGCGGCGGGGTGTCGGTGTGGTCGCTCATGGGCGCAAGCCTGCCGGGCGGGGCCCCCGGGACGCCATGGGGAAGGTGGGTGAGGCGCCGGGGGGATAACCCCACCGGGCGGTGTCCCTCACCTCACCCGCGACTGCTTACACCCCCTTTAACAGGGCCTAGACTCGCGTGCGTAAGCGACGTGAAAGATGAGACACCGAGACCGAGGGGCGGACGTGCGGGAACCGACCGTTGTCGCGGCGGACCAAGCGGCGGGTCACGCGGCGGACTATTTCCAGACGTACTCCGTCGTCGGACTGCTCGCCGTCCTCGGCGTGCTCTTCGTGGCGGTCGCGTTCGGTGCGGCCAGGCTGCTGCGGCCCGTCGTGCCGACCCCGGAGAAGCTCCTCACCTACGAGTGCGGTGTCGACCCGGTCGGGGAGGGCTGGGCCCACACGCAGGTCCGCTACTACGTGTACGCCTTCCTCTACGTGATCTTCGCCGTCGACTCGATCTTCCTCTTCCCCTGGGCGACGGTCTTCGCCGCTCCGGGCTTCGGGGCGACGACGCTGGTCGAGATGTTCGTCTTCCTCGGCTTCCTCGCCGTGGGACTGCTCTACGCGTACAGGAAGGGCGTTCTGGCATGGACGTAACACCCCTGCCGGCCCCGAAGCTGGGCCCGCTCGCCCGCCTGGCCCCCGAG
The DNA here is from genome assembly GCF_043202995.1 of Streptomyces sp. NPDC048018. Lineage (NCBI taxonomy): Bacteria > Bacillati > Actinomycetota > Actinomycetes > Kitasatosporales > Streptomycetaceae > Streptomyces > Streptomyces sp. NPDC048018. The sequence continues at coordinate 443,636 of NZ_JBIDBK010000004.1, read as the reverse complement.
CCGATGAAGGTGGTCCTGAACTGGGGCCGCCGCTACAGCCTGTGGGTCTTCAACTTCGGCCTCGCCTGCTGCGCGATCGAGTTCATCGCCGCGTCGATGGCCCGCCACGACTTCATCCGGCTCGGCGTGATCCCCTTCGCGCCAGGCCCGCGCCAGGCCGACCTGATGATCGTCTCCGGCACGGTGACGGACAAGATGGCACCGGCCGTGAAGCGCCTCTACGAGCAGATGCCCGAGCCGAAGTACGTCATCTCCTTCGGCGCCTGCTCGAACTGCGGCGGCCCGTACTGGGACTCGTACTCGGTGACGAAGGGCGTCGACCAGATCATCCCGGTCGACGTCTACGTCCCCGGCTGCCCGCCGCGCCCGGAAGCCCTGCTCCAGGGCATCCTCAAGCTCCAGGAGAAGATCGCCGCGGAGAGCCTGGGCGAGCGCTACGGCGCCGGGGACCCGTCCGTGGCGCAGCTGACCAGCGGTCTCGTCGAGCCCCCGAAGCCGGCGGGAGGCGACGTCCGGTGAACGACCACGGCACGAACGCCTACGACACGCTCCCGGACTCCGTCACGGAGGTCTTCGGCGAGGAGGCGACCGCGGAGCAGGCGTACGACCTGCTGACCGTCGACGTCCCGACCGCGTCCTGGATCGCCGCGCTGGAGATCGCCCGGGACAAGCTCGGGCTCACGTACTTCGACTGGCTGAGCGCCGTCGACGAGCCCGGCACCGGTTTCCGCGTCTGCGCGCACGTGGCGTCGGTGGACCGGGGCAACGTGCGCCGCCTCCTGCTCCGCACGACCGTCCCGCACGCGGCCGCGACCCTGCCGTCGGCGGTCGCGGTGTACGCGGGCGCCGCGTGGCACGAGCGCGAGACGTACGAGATGTTCGGCGTGACCTTCACGGACCACCCGCACCTGGTGCACCTCCTCCTCCCGGAGAACTTCGAGGGCCACCCGCTGCGCAAGGACTTCGTCCTCGCCGCCCGCGTGGCCAAGGCCTGGCCCGGCGCGAAGGAGCCGGGGGAGTCGCACGACCCCCACGCCCCGAAGCGCCGCCAGATGCTCCCGCCGGGCGTCCCCGACCCGAACGAATGGGGCCCGATGAAGGGCCGGCTCCCCGCCGCCCCCGCCCGCCCCGCCCGGGCCGCCGCCGGCGACCGCCCGGTCCGCCGCGCCCGCACGGCGGCCGAGGGCTCGGCCGCCCAGACGGACCCGCCCGCCCCGGTGCGCCGCGCCCGCACGGCGGCGGAGGGTTCGGCGAGCCAGGCTCCGGCGGATCCGTCCGCTCCGGTGCGCCGCGCCCGCACGGCGGCGGAGGGTTCGGCGAGTCAGGCTCCGGCGGATCCGTCCGCTCCGGTGCGCCGGGCGCGTACGGCGGCGGAGGGTTCGGCGAGCCGGCGCAGGGACTCCGCGACGGAGCCGGGCGCCACCGACGCCTCCGCGCCCCCCGTCGCTCCCGGGACCGCGGGCGCGCCCGCACCCGCCGCCGGTCCGCGGCGCAGCCGCAGCGCGAGTGCCGGTTCGGCGAGCCAGCGCGAGGGCGCGGCCGCCGCGGCGCCGCAGACGCCCGCCCCCGCACCGCGTACCCGCAGCTCGGACGCCCCGTGGCACCACGCCCGCCCGGCGTTCGACGAGGAGTCCACGGCGCCCCAGGCCCCGCCCGCGGGGGCCACGGAGGCCGCCGAGACCGCCGAGGCCGCCGAGACCGCGGAGGCACCGGCTTCCGAGGCACCGGCTTCCGAGCCGCCGGCCTCCGAGGCCGACGGCACCGGCCCGGGCACCCCGGCAGCGCCGGACACCCCGCCCGCGAAGGGCGACACCGACGCCGACGGGCAGCCCGCGCAGGGCGGAGCCGACACCGACGCCCCGCCCGCGCAGGGCGACCGTCCCGGCCGGCCCCCCACCGAGTCCGAGTCCACCGAGTCCGAGTCCACCGAGTCCGAGTCCACCCACCCCACCGACCCCGCCGGAGGCGATCCCGCGTGAACGACGTACTCGACGTCGCCCTCCGGCTGGTCGTCGTCTTCGTGTGCTTCCTCGTGCTCCCGCTCGTCGTCGGGCAGACCGAGCACAAGGTCATGGCGCACATGCAGGGCCGGCTCGGGCCCATGTACGCCGGTGGTTTCCACGGGTGGGCGCAGCTCGTCGCGGACGGGGTGAAGTTCGTACAGAAGGAGGACGTCGTACCGAAGGACGCCGACCGGCGGGTGTTCCAGCTCGCGCCCGCCGTCGCGCTCCTGCCGTACCTCCTCGTCCTCCTCGCCATCCCCGTCGGCCCCGGTGAGGGCGCCGTCGGGCAGGTCGTCGACGCCGGCGTGTTCTTCGTGCTCGCCGTGATGGGCGTCGGCGTGCTCGGCTCGCTCATGGCCGGCTGGGCGTCCGCCAACAAGTTCTCGCTGCTCGGCGCGCTCCGTACGGCCGCCCAGCTCCTCGCGTACGAGCTGCCGATGCTGCTCGCCGCCGCGTCCGTCGCGATGGCCGCCGGCACCGTCTCGATCCCCGGCATCCTCGACGCCTTCGCGTGGTGGTGGGTGCCCTGGCAGATCGTCGGCGCGCTGGTCTTCTTCGTCGCCGGGCTCGCCGAGCTCCAGCGGCCGCCGTTCGACATGCCCGTCGCCGACTCGGAGATCATCTTCGGCGCGTACACCGAGTACACCGGTCTCCGCTTCGCGCTGTTCCTGCTCGCCGAGTACGCCGGCATCGTCGTCCTCTGCGGCCTCACCACCGTCCTCTTCCTCGGCGGCTGGCACGGCCCCTTCGGCGCCGACGGCCTCGGCTGGGTCTGGACCCTGCTCAAGGTCGCCGTCCTCGCCTTCGTCGTGATCTGGCTCCGGGTGAGCTACCCGCGCCTGCGCGAGGACCAGCTGCAGAAGCTGGCCTGGACGGCCCTCGTCCCGCTCGCCCTCGCGCAGATCGCGCTCACCGGCATCGTGAAGGTGGCGATCCAGTAACCATGGCTCCCCCGATCCCCGGCTCCGGCCTCGCCAAGGGCCTCGCCGTCACCCTCCGCACGATGACCCGCAAGAGCGTCACCGCGCAGTACCCCGAGGCCCAGCCCGAGCTGCCGCCCCGCACCCGCGGGGTCATCGGGCTGTTCGAGGAGAACTGCACGGTCTGCATGCTGTGCGCCCGCGAGTGCCCCGACTGGTGCATCTACATCGACTCCCACAAGGAGACGGTCCCGCCGGCCGCCCCCGGCGGCCGCGAGCGCAGCCGGAACGTCCTCGACCGCTTCGCGATCGACTTCTCGCTCTGCATGTACTGCGGCATCTGCATCGAGGTGTGCCCCTTCGACGCCCTCTTCTGGTCGCCGGAGTTCGAGTACGCCGAGACCGACATCCACGAGCTCACCCACGAGCGCGACAAGCTCCGCGAGTGGATGTGGACCGTGCCGGAGCCGCCCGCGCTCGACCCGCGCGCGGAGGAGCCGAAGGAGTTCGCCGCGGCCCGCAAGGCGGCCGAGAAGGCCGCCGCCCAGGCCGCCCTGGAGCAGGCCGCCCAGCAGCCCACCACCGGGGAAGGGGGCTCGCAGCAGTGATCCTCGCCGCTCAGCTCGCCGCCCCGGACGGCCACGGCTTCCTCTCGCCCACGGGCGTCGAGATCGCCTTCCTCCTGGTCGGCCTGGTCACCCTCGGCGCCGCCCTCGTCAGCGTCACCACCAGGCAGCTCGTGCACGCCGCCCTCTGGCTGGTGGTCGCGCTCGGCGGCCTCGCCGTCGAGTACCTCCTCCTCACCGCCGAGTTCATCGCCTGGGTCCAGGTGCTGATCTACGTCGGCTCGGTCGTCGTCCTCCTCCTCTTCGGCCTCATGCTCACCAGGGCCCCGATCGGCCGCTCCCCGGACTCCGACTCGGGCAACCGGCCGGTCGCCCTCGCCGTCGCGGCGGCCGCCGCGACGGCCCTGGTCTGGGTGGTCGTGGACGCGTTCCGCACCACCTGGATCGACCTCGACGGGCCCGCCCAGGGCTCCACCGAGGTGTCCGGCGAGATCCTCTTCCGGCACTGGGTGCTGCCCTTCGAGGCGCTGTCCGTGCTGCTGCTCGCCGCCCTGGTCGGCGCGATCGTGCTGTCCCGCAAGAAGGCCCCCGAGGACGCGGAGGAGACGCGCTGATGCACCTCGCCTACCCCGCCGTCCTCGCCGCGCTCCTCTTCTCCGTCGGCCTGTACGGCGTCCTCGCCCGCCGCAACGCGATCCTCGTCCTGATGTCCGTCGAGCTCATGCTCAACGCCGTCAACCTGAACCTGGTCGCCTTCGACGTCTGGCTCCGCGACACCCTGCACGCCGGCCAGGCGCTCACCCTCTTCACCATCGCCATCGCCGCCGCGGAGATCGGCATCGGTCTCGCGATCGTCCTGATGGTCCACCGCAACCGCGGCACCTCGGACGTCGACCGCCTCCGCGACACCAAGGAAGCGCCCGCCGCGGACGAGACGCCCGCGGACGGGCCGTCCGCCGACGAGAAGGCCGAGGCCACCGCGTGACCACGACGACCCTCGCCGTCCTCGTCCCCCTCCTCCCCTTCCTCGGCTCCGCCGCCGGCCTGCTCCTCGGCCGGACCGCGCCCGGCTTCGTGCGCCCGCTCGCCGTGCTGCCCACCCTCGCCGCGGCCGTACTGGCCGCGGTCGTGGCCTCCCGGCAGGGCGGCGGGACGGCGATCGACGCCTCCACCCAGCTCACCCCGACCGGCTCGGTCCCGATCGACCTGGCCCTGCACATCGACGGCTTCGCCGCCCTCGTCGCGGTCCTGGTCGGCGTGGTCGCCACCTGCGTGCAGGTCTACTCGACGGGCTACCTGCGCCACGACCCGCGCTACCCCTCCTACGCCGCGCTGGTCTCCCTCTTCACCGCCGCGATGCTGCTGGTCGTCTACTCCGGCGACCTGATGGTGCTCCTGGTCGGCTGGGAGATCATGGGCATCTGCTCGTACTTCCTGGTCGGGCACTACTGGGAGACCCCCGAGGCCCGCTCGGCCTCCCTCAAGGCCTTCCTCGTCACCAAGCTCGGTGACGTGCCCTTCCTGATCGGCCTCTTCGCGCTGGCCACCGACGCGGGCACCTTCCGGATCACCGGCGTCCTCGGCGCCGTCGCGAGCGGCGGCCTCGACCACCCCACCCTGGTGGCGCTGCTCCTGCTCGCCGGTGTGGCCGGCAAGTCCGCGCAGTTCCCGCTGCACACCTGGCTCCCCGACGCGATGGCCGGCCCGACCCCGGTCTCCGCGCTCATCCACGCCGCGACGATGGTCGCCGCCGGCATCTACTTCGTGGCCCGGCTGCTGCCCGTCTTCACCGCCTCCGCCGCCGCCCTGACCGTGCTCGCCGTGATGGCGGGCGTCACCATGGTCGGCTCCGGTCTCGCCGCGCTCGCCCAGGACGACATCAAGCGGGTCCTCGCCTACTCGACGATCGGGCAGCTCGGCTACATGGCCGGCGCCCTCGCCGTCGGCGACCGCGGGGCCGCCGTCTTCCACCTCATGTCGCACGGCGCCTTCAAGGCGCTGCTGTTCCTCGCCGCCGGCGCGGTCATCCACGCCGCCGGCACCAACTCGCTCTCGGCCATGTCCCGCATGAGCGGACTGACCAGGCGCGTCCCGGACGCCTACTGGACGATGACCGTCGGCCTGCTCGCGCTCGCCGCGATCCCGCCCTTCGCCGGCTTCTTCTCCAAGGAGGCCGTCCTCGTCGCCGCCGAGCACACCGCGACCGGCGAGCGGACCCTGGCGCCCGCCGGGGCCGGCTGGATCGTGCTCGTCGCCGGACTGCTGACCGCGCTGCTCACCGCCGCGTACGCGATGCGCCTGTGGCTGCTCGCCTTCCGCGGCCGCGGGGCCGAGGCACCCGACCACGGGCGCCAGCCGATCGCCATGACCACCGTCCTGTGGGTCCTCGCGATCCCCTCGCTCGGCTTCGGCCTGAGCGCGGCCTACCTCGACGACTGGTTCGACGGGCACCCGCTGACCCCGACCCTCACCACGGCCGTCCTCGGCACGGGCCTCGCCGTCGTCGGCGCCGCCGTCACGTACGCGGTCCGCCGCTCGCTCACCGCGAAGCTCGCCGCCCCCGCCCCCCTGCCGGCCGAGCCGGCCGCCGCCGGGGCCGTCACCGCCCCGGCCCCGCACGTCGCCCACCCCGACGCCGAGGCCGGGCAGGTCGAGGCCGAGGCACTGGACCTGCCGCACCCGGCCGCGGACCCGGCCGACCCGGGCCGCGCCCTGCTGGGCCCGCTGCACCGGCCCGCGGCCGCCGGCTTCCACCTCGACGCCGTCTACCGCGCCGCGTTCGTCCGCCCCGTACTCGCCGCCGCCTCCCTGGTCCAGTTCCTGGACCGCGAGGTCGTCGACACCTACGTACGCGGCGCGGGCGCCGGCGCCAGGGGCCTCGGCCGGCTCGTCCGCCGCGCCCAGACCGGCAACGTGCAGACGTACCTCAGCGCGCTGCTCGCCGGCTCCGTCGTCCTGGCGATCGTCGCCGTCGTCCTCGCCAACGCCGCCGCCGGAGCGTGAGCCGTGATCGATATCAGCCCCACCGTGATGCAGGTCCTCCTGCTCCTGGTCGTCGGCGGCCCGCTCGTGGGCGCCGCGGCCGCGCTCCTGCCCGCCCCGCCCGGGCTGAGGGGGAGCTCGCCCGGCCAGGCCGTGCTCCGCCACGGCGTGACCGTGACCGGCGTGGTCCTGCTCGCCACGATCGTCCTCGCGCTCGGCTTCGACCACGACCACCCGTCGACGATGCAGGCGACCACGGACGTCACCTGGATCCAGGCGCTGGACGTGCGGATCCACCTCGGTGTCGACGGCATCTCCCTCCCCCTCGTGGTCCTGACCGCGCTGCTCACCTTCCTGTGCGCGCTGTACAGCTACTTCAAGATGCCCTCGGGCCCGTCCCCGAAGGCCTTCGTCGCCCTGCTGCTCGTCCTGGAGTCCGGCACCCTGGCGACCTTCGCCGTCCTCGACCTGGTCCTGTTCTTCCTGGCCTTCGAGACGGTCCTCATCCCGATGTACTTCCTGATCGCCCGCTGGGGAGGCGCCGGCCGACAGGCCGCCGCCTGGAAGTTCATCCTCTACACGCTGCTCGGCTCCGTCGTGATGCTGCTCGGCCTCCTCCTCGTCGGCGTGCAGGCGGGCACCTTCGACATGGTGGCGCTGGCCGCCCAGAACGGCCGCGGACTCACCACCTCCGTCCAGATCACGGCCGTCCTCGCGATCGGCCTCGGGCTCGCCGTGAAGACCCCGATGTGGCCGCTGCACAGCTGGCTCCCGGACGCCCACACCGCCGCCCCGACCGTCGGCTCGGTGCTCCTCGCCGGTGTCCTGCTGAAGATGGGCACGTACGGGTTCGTGCGCATCGTGCTGCCGGTCGCCCCCGACGGCATGCGCGTCTTCGCCCCGTACCTCGCCGCCTTCGCCGTCGCCGGGATCATCTACGGATCGCTCGCCTGCCTCGCCCTCGCGAAGCCGGGCGGCAAGGGCGACCTCAAGCGCCTGATCGCGTACTCCTCCGTCGGGCACATGGGCTTCGTCCTCCTCGGCATCGCGACCATGACCCCCACCGGGGTCAACGGCGCCCTCTTCGCCAACATCGCCCACGGCCTCATCACCGGCCTCCTCTTCTTCCTGGTCGGCGCGCTCAAGGACCGCTACGGCACCGCCGACCTGGACACCCTCGCCGGGGCCACCGGCGCCGCCCTCTACGGCCGCGCCCCCCGCCTCGGCGGCCTCCTCGCGTTCGCCGCCGTCGCCTCCCTCGGCCTGCCCGGTCTCGCCGGGTTCTGGGGCGAGATGCTGGCCCTGTTCGGCGCCTTCGAACCGGCCGCGGGCCTCAGCCGGCCCGCGTTCCTCACCTTCATGGCGATCGGCGCCTTCGGCACCCTCCTCACCGCCGGCTATCTGCTCGTCGTCGTCCGCCGCGTCTGCATGGGCGGTCCCCGCCCGGCCGGCGAGGCCGCCCTCGCCGACGTCCAGGGCTACGAGCTGGCCGCCTGGACCCCGCTCGTCGCCCTCACCGTCCTCGCCGGACTGTGGCCCGCGGTCCTCCTCGGCCTCACCGACCCGGCCGTCCAGCAGCTCCTCGCGGGAGGCACCCAGTGACCGCCACGGCCGCAGCGCCCAGCCTCGTCCAGTCCGTCGACTGGCTCGCCATCGCGCCGCCGACCCTCACCGCGGCGGTCGCCGTCGCCGTGCTCGTGGCCGACCTGTTCGTCCCGGCCGCCCGCAGGCAGCTCCTCGGCTGGACGGCCGTCGCCGGCCTGGCCGCCTCGCTGCTGCTGCTCCTGCCGCTGCGCGGCGCCGACCGCTCGACCTTCTGCCTCACCGCCGACACCCAGGTGCGGGCCTGCAGCTACACCGTCGACCAGTTCACCCTGGTCATCCAGTTCCTGGTGCTGGCGGGCGCGCTGGTCACCGCGCTGCTGTCGCTCGCCGACACCCGGGACCGGCTGCCCGCAGGCGAGTACTGGTTCCTGCTGCTGTCCTCCGCGGCCGGCGCCGCCCTGCTGCCCGCCTCGCGCGACCTGGCGACGCTCGTGGTCGCCCTCGAAGTGGCCTCGCTGCCCGCGTTCGCGCTCGTCGGCCTCAGGCGCGGCGACCGCATGTCCAGCGAGTCCGCGCTCAAGTTCTTCCTCTCCTCGGTGACCGCCACGGCCGTCACCCTGCTCGGCGTCAGCTTCGTCTACGCGGCCACCGGCACCCTGCACCTCACCGAGGTGGCGCAGCGGCTCGGCGACGTGCCGGGCCAGCTGCAGACCCTCGCCCAGGCGGGCGTGGTGCTCACCCTGGTCGGCTTCGCCTTCAAGACGGCCGCCGTCCCCTTCCACTTCTGGGTGCCCGACACCTACGTCGGCGCCCCGCTGCCCGTCGCCGCCTACCTGTCCGTGGTCGGCAAGGCCGTCGGGTTCACCGGTCTCATCCTGGTGACCGTCGTCGCCTTCCCCTCCTACGCGGACGTCTGGGGCCCGGCGCTCGCCGCCCTCGCCGCGCTCACCATGACCGCCGGCAACGTGGCCGCCCTGCGGCAGGTCTCCACGCGCGCGTGGAGCGCGGTGCGCCTCCTCGCCTGGTCGTCCGTCGCCCAGGCCGGCTACCTCCTGGTGCCGATCGCGGCCGCCGCGTACTCCAGCGACGACCAGATCGGCGCGACCGTCGCCTACGCCCTGATGTACGCCGTCGTGAACCTCGGCGCCTTCGCGGTCGTCGCCGTGGTCGCCCGCACCCACCCGGAGGCCCGGATCTCCGACTTCCGCGGGCTGTACGCGACGAGCCCGGCGGCCGCGCTCGCGCTCGGCTTCTTCCTGCTCAATCTGGCGGGACTGCCCCCGGGTATCATCGGCCTCTTCGCCAAGGTGACCGTCTTCTCGACGGCCGTCGACGCCGGCCTCGGCTGGCTCGCCGTGATCATGGCCGTCAACGTCGTGATCGCCCTCTATTACTACCTGCGGTGGACGGCGCTGCTCTTCCGCGCGCCGCGGACCGCGCCCGAGGGCGAGCCGCGCACGTCCCGCGCCGGGGTCCCCGCCCCGATCACGCTGGCCGTCGCGCTCACCGCCGTCGCGGGCGTCGTGCTGTCGGGCTATCCGCAGTTCGCCCTCCGCTTCGCGGCGAACAGCCTCTTCTGACCCCCCCCACAGCGAGCACTGCAAGGAGCGGACCACCGTGCTGAACGGTTTCAAGGACTTCATACTTCGCGGGAACGTCGTCACCATGGCCATCGGTCTGGCCGTCGGCTCCGCGTTCACGGCCGTGGTCACCGGCTTCAGCAAGGCGTTCATCACCCCGCTCATCGGCCTGGCCACCGGCACGGTCGGCGACTTCAGCGAGGCCCGGTTCACCGTCGGCAAGACCGTCTTCCCGTACGGCCTGGCGATCGCCGCCGCCATAGCGTTCCTGATCACGGCCGGGGTCCTGTACTTCCTGATCGTCGTCCCCATGACGAAGATCCAGGCGCGGTTCGTCAAGGCGGCGGCGGCCGACCCCAAGTCGGAGAAGCGCGACTGCCCCCGCTGCTTCACCGAGATCCCGGCCATCGCCTCGCGCTGCGGCCACTGCACCAGCGAGGTCGAGCCGATCCCCGCCGCCCTGGAGAAGGCCGGCCTGGACCGGGTCGCGATCCCGGCGTCGCGCTAGGCGCGCTCGGGGGCCGTCGGACGGACCGGCCCGGGCCGGGTCCGTCCGTCCGACGGCCCTCACCCGTACGGCCCACACGGCACACCCCCGCCACCTGGGGAACCCGAGCTTCCCGCCTGGCGTTGACCAGGAGGGAAGGGTCCACTGGACGCGTAGCACCGCGTGGATCCCGACAGAGCGAAGGGTTCCCCTGCCGCACCACTTGGAGGGCGTACCGTGCACCGCCGGCACAACGGCCTGAGGACCGCGGTCCTCCTCGGAGGGCTCTCGGCCCTCATCATCGTCATCGGCAGCTTCTTCGGCCGTACGGGCCTGATCGTGGCGCTCGTCGTCGCGCTCGGCACCAACGCGTACGCGTACTGGAACAGCGACAAGCTGGCGCTGCGTGCCATGCGCGCCCGGCCGGTGAGCGAGTTCGAGGCCCCGGCGCTGTACCGGATGGTCCGCGAGCTCTCCACCCAGGCCCGCCAGCCCATGCCGCGGCTGTACATCTCGCCCACCCAGGCGCCCAACGCCTTCGCCACCGGGCGCAATCCCCGCAACGCCGCCGTGTGCTGCACCGAGGGCATCCTCGCGATCCTCGACGAGCGCGAGCTGCGCGGGGTCATCGGCCACGAGCTGAGCCACGTCTACAACCGGGACATCCTGATCTCCTCGGTCGCCGGCGCCCTCGCTTCGGTGATCATGTTCCTGGTGAACTTCGCCTGGCTGATCCCGGTCGGCCGGTCCAACGACGACGAGGGCCCCGGCCTGCTCGGCTATCTGCTGGTACTGATCCTCGGCCCCATCGCCGCCTCGGTCATCCAGCTCGCCATCTCCCGCTCCCGCGAGTACGAGGCCGACGCCTCGGGAGCGCAGCTCACCGGCGACCCGCTGGCCCTCGCCGACGCCCTGCGCAAGCTGGAGGCGGGCACCAAACAGCTCCCGCTCCCGCCGGAGCCCAGGATCGAGACCGCGAGCCACATGATGATCGCGAACCCCTTCCGGCCCGGACAGGGGATCTCGAAGATGTTCTCCACCCATCCGCCGATGGCCGAGCGCATCGCTCGGCTCGAACAGATGGCAGGTCGACGCCCGTGAAAACGATCCTGAACGTCATTTGGCTGATCCTGTGCGGATTCTGGATGTTCCTCGGCTACATGCTGGCCGGTCTCCTGCTCTGCATCACGATCATCGGCATCCCCTTCGGGCTCGCCGCCTTCCGTATCGGCCTCTACGCCCTGTGGCCCTTCGGGCACACGGTCGTCGACCGCCATGACGCGGGCGCGCCGTCCTGCGTCGGCAACGTGCTGTGGCTGGTCCTGGCCGGCTGGTGGCTGGCCCTCGGCCACATCACCACCGGCATCGTCCTCTGCATCACGATCATCGGCATCCCGCTGGGCATCGCCAACTTCAAGCTGATCCCGGTCTCGCTGCTGCCGCTGGGCAAGGAGATCGTCCGTACGGACGACGCGCACGCCATGTACGGCTACGCGGGCCGGTAGACCGCCGCCGCAGCGTCCCGCCGCGGCCCGTGTACGAGTCGTCCACGGCCCCGCCGCACCGTCGCCGCCGAGCGCTCCCCGGGACCGCCCCCGCCAGGCACCAGGCAGCAGGCCCGGCGCCACGCCGGGGGATCCGCGCCCGCGCGGGCGGCGCCCGGCCGCGCACCGGACGGCCCCGGCCGGCTCCCGGGAGTCCGTCGACCGCCTCAGGAGCGTGGGGCCGCCGGCCGTCCTCGGCTGACCGCGTACGCCACCACGCCGACCGCCAGGACCCCGGTCCCGGCCACCACGGCGGTCGGCGGCAGGGAGAACGCGAGCGCCGCGCAGCCGGCCAGCCCGAGCAGCGCCAGCGGCCGCTCCCGCCGGCCCAGGGTCCAGGCGGAGGCGTTGGCGACCGCGTAGTAGACCAGCACGCCGAAGGACGAGAAGCCGATCGCGCCCCGTACGTCCGCCGTGGCCGCCACCACGGCCACCACCGCGCCCACCGCGAGCTCCGCGCGGTGCGGCACCCGGAAACGCGGGTGCACGGCTGCCAGCGGAGCCGGCAGATAGCCGTCCCTGGCCATCGCGAGGGTGGTCCGGGACACCCCGAGGATCAGCGACAGCAGCGAGCCGAGCGCCGCCACGGCCGCCCCCACGGTGACCACGGGCACCAGCCAGTCCGCGCCCGCGGCCCGCGCCGCGTCCGCGAGCGGGGCGGAGGAGGAGGCCAGGCCCGCGGGCCCGAGGACACCCAGCACGCACACGGCGACGGCCGCGTAGACGACGAGCGCGATGCCGAGGGCGAGCGGCACTGCCCGCGGGATGGTCCGCTCCGGGTCGCGCACCTCCTCGCCGAGCGTCGCGATCCGCGCGTACCCGGCGAAGGCGAAGAACAGCAGTCCCGCCGCCTGCAGCACCCCGCCCGCGGGGGCGTCCCCGGCGAGCCCGAGCCGGTCCACCTGCCCGGCCCCGGCGGTCGTGACCACCACCGCGGCCAGCACGGCCAGGACGACGGCCACACCCACCCGGGTGAGCAGCGCCGACTTCTGCACGCCGCCGTAGTTGACGGCCGTCAGCGCCACGACGGCGGCGACCGCCACCGCGTGCGCGTGCGCCGGCCACACGTAGGACCCCACGGTCAGCGCCATCGCCGCGCACGAGGCCGTCTTCCCGACGACGAAGGCCCAGCCCGCGAGATGCCCCCAGAACGAACCCAGGCGCTCCCTGCCGTACACGTAGGTGCCGCCGGAGGCCGGATAGCGGGCGGCCAGCCGCGCCGACGCCATCGCGTTGCAGTAGGCGACGAACGCCGCCACCCCGAGCGCCGGCAGCAGGCCGGCCCCGGCCGCGTCGGCGGCGGGGCCGAGGGCCGCGAAGATCCCCGCGCCGACCATCGAGCCGAGCCCGATCACGACGGCGTCGAACACCCCGAGAGTGCGGCGCAGTTCCTGTGTCATGTGCCGCACATTAAGGGGTACGGCAACCGGGCGGGACCGCCGGGCGTCCTCCTGGGCATGAGCATCATCGGATGGATCGTTCTCGGCCTGCTCGCCGGCGTCATCGCCAAGATCCTGCTGCCGGGCCGCGACCCGGGCGGCCTGATCGGCACGACGGTCATCGGCGTCGTCGGCGCGTTCCTCGGGGGCTGGCTGTCGGCCCGCTTCCTGGACCGCCCGGTCACGGCGGACTTCTACGACGGGGCCACCTGGCTCTCGGCGATCGGCGGCTCCCTGGTGCTGCTGATCGCGTACCGCATAGTCTTCGGCCACTCACGCGAGCGCTGAGACCGGGTCAGAGCCCCGTCTCGCGCAGGGTGATGTTCAGCCGTCCGTCGAGTCCGAGCCCGGGCGCGGCGGTGCCCGCGTACACCCTCGGCACCCCGTGGAAGGCCAGGCGCGACGGACCGCCGAAGACGAACAGGTCCCCGGAGGCCAACTCCACGTCGGTGTAGGGGCGTCCGCGGTTCTCCGTGTTCCCGAGCCGGAAGACGCAGGTGTCGCCGAGGCTCAGCGACACGACGGGGGCGGGCGACCGCTCCTCCCGGTCCTGGTGCATGCCCATCCGGGCGCCGTCCGCGTAGAAGTTCACGAGCGCGGTGTCCGGCGCGAAACCGCCGTGCTCCCCGTAGGCCTCGACGAGCGCCGCCCGTCCGAGCTCGGCCAGCCAGGGGGGCAGTTCGGCGCGGATGTGCTCCTCCCCGAGATAGCGGTACGGCTCCCAGCGCCGCCCCAGACAGAGCGAACGCACCGACATCACGCCGCCGCCGGGCAGCACGGTGTGCTCGTACGCGACCGGGCCGCGCCCGAACTCCCGGCACGCGGCGACCAGTTCCCGCTGCCGATCGAACGACAGCCACCCCGGCACGTGCACCGCGCCGGGCGCCGGCACGGACCGCTCGCGCGGGAACAGCCCCTCGCTCACCCGGGCACTCCCCCCAGAGCCCCTTCGAGCCCGAGCAGCCGCTCCTTGCGGTCGAGGCCGGCCGCGTAGCCGCGCAGGCTCCCGTCGGCCCCGATCACCCGGTGGCAGGGCCGCACCACGAGCAGCGGATTGCGCCCGATGGCGGTGCCCACGGCCCGCACCCCGGCGCCGGGGGAGCCGACCCGGCGGGCGATGTCCCCGTACGAGACGGTCGTGCCGTACGGGATCTCCTCCAGCGCGCGCCAGACCCTGCGCTGGAAGTCGGTGCCGGTCTCCGCGAACGGGATGTCGAACGCCCTGCGCCGTCCGGCGAAGTACGCGTCGAGCTGCTCGGCGATCCCGGCGAAGGCCGCATCCGCGCGGACCCAGCCCTCCTCGACGACGGCGCCGCCCTTCTGGCCCTCCAGGGACAGCGACCGCAGCACGACGTGACCCCCGTCGGCAGCCTGCCCCACCAGGAGCAGGGCGCCGAGGGGGCTGTTCACGTGGGTGTGGAGAGTGCGCGTCATGCGTTCCAGTGTGCGAGCCCGGAGGGGGTCGGGGCTGGCGGTTTTCGGACGCGGGGCTCGACGGTCTAGCGGTAGTTCACGAACTGCAGCGCGAAGTCGAAGTCCTTGCCCTTGAGCAGCGCGATGATCTCCTGCAGGTCGTCCCGGCTCTTCGAGCTGACGCGCAGCTCGTCGCCCTGCACCTGCGCCTTGACGCCCTTGGGGCCCTCGTCGCGGATGACCTTGGCGACCTTCTTCGCGTTCTCCTGGGAGATGCCCTCCTGGATGGAGGCGAAGAGCTTGTACTCCTTGCCGGACAGCTGCGGCTCGCCCTCCACGTCCAGCACCTTCAGCGAGATGCCCCGCTTGATCAGCTTGGACTGGAAGATGTCGAGGATCGCCTTGACCCGCTCCTCGCCGCTCGCCTGCATGAGGATCTTCTCGCCCGACCAGGCGATGGAGGCGTTGGTGCCCTTGAAGTCGTAGCGCTGCGTGATCTCCTTGGCGGCCTGGTTGAGGGCGTTGTCGACCTCCTGCCGCTCGACCTTGGAGACGATGTCGAAACTGGAGTCGGCCATGAGGTGAGGCTCCTTGCTCGGATCCGTATGGGTGCAGCACAAAGCGTAGCCACCCGCACCGCCGCCGACCCGTGATCAATCCGGTGGCGGAGCACCCCCGGGGATCAGGTATTGTTTACGTCGTTGCCAGGGAGCACCGCCGAAAAGCGGCTCCGAGGCAGCGATCCCATGGCGGTGTGCCCGAGTGGCCAATGGGAGCGGACTGTAAATCCGTCGGCTTAGCCTACCCAGGTTCGAATCCTGGCGCCGCCACGCGATAGAGACGGCCCCTGATCTGCGGAAACGCGATCAGGGGCCGTCTTGTTAAGTTTGGACCCGAGGCGCGAACTGTCTCGCTGTATCCCGCCGAATCCCGGGGTCTACCAGCGGTTGTGGACGAGACGTGGACGAGATTCCCGGGGCCTACCTGCTGCTGCGACCGACAGGGTGCCTCACGGCGCGGCGCGGTGCTGGTTCAGCCGGGCGGAGATCTTCGCGTTGGCAGCGTCGTCGCCGCCCTTGAGGAACTTCGCGTAGACCCGGAAGAGGACAGCCATGGAGTGCCCGGCCCGCTGCGCGACCAGCTGAGGCTCCACCCCGGAGCTGAGCCAAGTCGAGACGGCGGCGTGACGAAGGTCATACGGCCGTTTAGCCAGCTTCGATTCCTGTTCGGTCGCGGTGAGGGTGTCCTCTCGGGCGTTCGCCCAGACCTCCCCGTAGCCGCTCTCCTGAACCATCCCGCCCCGGGCGGTCCGGAAGATCCGGCCGTCGTGGTGAGTGCCGTGCACGGTGACGTGCCACCGGAGCATGGAGACCAGCTCGGGCGGGATGGGCACGTGCCGGACCGCCTTCCGCGTGCGGTGCTTCAGCCCCCGCCGGTCGTGGGCTTCACCGGTGTCCGTCCAGGAGCTGCCGGAACGGGCCCGGCTCTCGCGGAGCCGGACGAGCCCCCAGCCTCGCCGCGGCAGGTCGAAATCCTGCAGCCGGATGCCGACCAGCTCGCCGGGACGGGCGCCGGCGTAGTAGATGCACCCGAAGAACGCCTCCAGGTGCCGCCCACGGCCGCCCTGCTTCCGTACGGCCGACAGGAGTGCGGCGACCTGCTCCGGGTCCGGCACGGCTTCGGGGTCCACTTCCTCCTCGACCTTCTCGGGCGCCTTCCACTTGATCGCCGCCATAGGGTTCTCGGCCAGCAGCTCGGCATCCACGGCAAGACCGAGGGCCTGATGGAAGATGGCCCGCTTGCGGGCGATGACCGACCCGGACGACGTCTTCCCGTCCAGCCGGCGGGCGCAGGCGTCTAGGGCTCGACGGACGAGCATCCGATCGGCCAGGCTCGACGTCGGAACCGACTTCCGCTCGACCCAGGCGAGGTGCGCTGCGACGTCCTCGGGCATCTCCTCCTTCCAGCGGTTCACGTTGAAGCCCCAGGTGTAGAGCGATCGGCGGACGGCCTTGTAGTCGGCCATCCCCTTCGTGTCCTTCAGCAGCGCCAGCGTCACGGTGGCCATGGCCTCGGCGAGGTTCCGGCGGGTGGAGGCGGGGGAGTGGTCCCACTTCATCTCCACGTAGTTCCTCGCGTGCTGGTACCAGGAGATGTCCTTGGCCTTCTGGACCATCGACTTCGGCAGGCCGCTCTCCGTGTCCCACGGCTCGCCTTCGCGGGTCGCGGTGATGAACTGCGCCCGTCGGCTCTCGGCGAGCCCGAGCGTCAGGAAGGACTCGGAGAACGGCTTGGTGCCGACCTGCCAACGGAGCTGGTACGGCTTGCGGTAGGGCCGCTTGCGGATGCTCCAGATCCGAACGGTGTAGCTCCAGTCGGTCATGCGGTCTCCAGCTCGTTCAGAAAGGCGTCCAGGGCGCTGCGGCGCACCCGCAGGTGCCCGTTGGGCAGGCGCTTGACCTCGGGGCCGTAGCCGCGGTTGCGCCAGCGGTACCAGGTGGCTCGGGTGATGCCGATCTCGGCCAGGACGTCGGTCAGGGGCAGCAGCTCGTCGGTGGGCGGACGGCGGCGGGTGATGCGGGCCATCGGGTCCCCTCCTCGGGGCGAAAAAGTTGGCGTGACATTGCGATGAGTCGCGACTCATCGCGCACAGAGGCCGTTGGGCGGGGGCGTGTGCACGATGAGTCGCGACTCTCAGGAATGTGGATCCGACGCGTTGAGCGTGATTCCGGTGTAGGTGGTGACCTGTCGGCCGTAGGCGTCCCGGGGCCGGGTGCGGCGGAGCTGGGGGACGACGGAGAGGAGATTGCGGCCGAAGAGCTGCTTCGTGCCGATCGACTTCACGCCGTTGTCCTCGGCCCACTCCCGCCACGCGGCCCAGAGGACGTCCACGGGGACCTCGCGAGTCGGGCCGGTGGCGCAGCGCTCGCGAACGAACGCGCTCGTCGGCGAGGCGGTGTCCTGCATGGTCACGACCGCGTCCTGCGAGGACGCCGGCTCGGTGATCCGGCCCGTTCGCTCCAGGCGGGCCAGGCCGTCGAGGGCCCAGTTGATGATCCCGGGCATCTCGGCGGCGAGCTTGTCGGTGAGCCCGGTGTCTTCCTTGCCGAGCCACGAGACGGTCATGTTGAGCACGATGAACCGCCGGGCGATCACGCCGGAGGAGTCGCCGAAGTTCGGCAGCTCGTTGGTGAGGATCATGAGCCGAGTGGGCAGCTTGCCGGTCCAGGGCTCGCGATACTTCCGGTCGATATCGATGGTGTCCTCGCCGGAGATGGTGAGCAGCCGCTCGACCACCTGTCCGCCGTCGCCGGACAGCCGGGCGTCGGAGATGACCGCGAGCGGCTTGCCCACGAGAGTGGACAGCCCGAAGTTCGTCCCGAGGCCGGCGAGGGTGGGGCCGGCCAAGTTCTCCTTGCCGACCAGCTCCTTCAGGATGCGGGCGATGGTGCCCTTCCCGGAGCGGGACGGCCCCTTCATCAGCAGGATCTTCTGCTGGTCGGTGCGGCCGGAGAGCACGTAGCCGAACCACTCCTGGAGCGCGGCGATGGACTCGCGGTCGTCCGGCCAGATCCCGCGCAGGAACGTCTCCCAGGCGGGCGCGGTGGCGTCCGGGTCGTAGTTGTACGGAACGGAGACGAGGTTGAAGAAGCCGGGGCGGTGGGGCAGCAGCTCGCGGTCCCGGATGCGCAGCAGCCCGTTCTGGCAGGCGACGATCGGGCTGCTGTCGTGCTGGCCGCGCTCGCCGTCGATCCAGGACGGCGCGTCGGTGTCGCTGGGCAGGAGGGTGATCGCGCCGAGCGCGTCGAGCAGATTGCTGATCTTCGTCTTGGTCGGTGCCCACTCCCGCACCTCCGGGAAGCCGTTCTTGTCCTCGCCGGCGGTGAAGGTGGCGTGCTCCAGCCGCTTGTAGAGCCCGGCCCGCATCTGCTGCTCGTCGTACTCGCGCCAGCAGGTGCCGTTCCACCACATCCAGGACCCGCGCCACCGGCGCAGCCGCAGGTGCCCGTCCGGGGTGTGCCAGTCGGGGACGATGCGGCGTGCAACGGCGAGCGGGTTGGCGGGGGAGGGCATCTCCTCGGCGGCGGTCACGCGACCGCTCCCAGGGCCGTGTGGAGCCCGTTGCTGACGCAGCGGCGGGCGTACGGCTCGGGCACGCCGACGGACACGGCGGCGCCCACGATGTCCTCGCCCATGGCCTCCAGGCCGCACGGGCCGGGGCAGTCGGCGTGCTGCTTGGCGAGGAACGCGGCGGCGCCGTACGCGGCCGTCCCGGCGCCCTTGTCGGGGTGCGCCCTGACGTGGTCGACGCTCCGCGCTACGCCGTTGCGGACGTAGAGCTCGGTGTGGCGGCACCCGGTGCCCACGCTCCGGTCCCACCGGGCGCGCGTCAGGGACGAAGAGTCCACTCCCCTGGCGGGGCGGGTGGTCTCTTCCCTCTCGACCAGCGCGAGGACGACCGGCGGCAGGGGCGCGAGGGCGCCGGTGCCGGGGCCGAGCCAGCGGGCGTAGGACATGCGGGACTTGATGTCGACCCCGGGCCGGACGTGGTTGGCGGAGCGCATCGTGCCCCGGTAGAGCCAGTGCTCGCCGCGGTCGGTCGGGACGGTGCGGGTTGGGGGCAGGGTGGCGCGGGCCCACTTGATGGCTTCGGCGTCGTCCAGGTCGACCACGGTCAGTCCGGCGCCGGCGGGGTGGTAGGCGACCTCGGCCGCGGTGCGCCATCCGGCGGCCCACGGCGGGGAGGACAGGACGTGGGGGTCGGCGGTGGCGGCGGCCCATCCGTGGCAGGTGGAAGGGCACATGCAGGGGCCGGGGGTCTTCATGTTCGGCCGGCCGCCGCAGACGTTGTCGTGGCAGGCGGGGCAGTTGCCGAACGGGACCTTCTGCCCCTGGAGCGGCAGCACCGGCACGCCACGGGCGGCCAGCCATAGGGCGAGGGGGAGGTAGCCGGTCCGGGCGTCTCGCCGGATCGGGATGGCATGGGTCATGCCGCCACCCCCAGCCGGGCCTGGTCGAGGAACGCGACGCCGAGCCACTGGCTGAAGGCCGGGGGGATGGCCTCGGTCAGCTCCTCGCGGACATCGGTCCAGGTGATGCCCATGGCGTTCTGGAGTTCCGGCACGGTGGGCTTGCCCCCGCCGTTGCCGTACGGGGCGACGTAGGGACCGTCGTGGTACTCGCCGTGTCGCCACCCGCGCACGCGGCCCCGATGCTTGGGGTGGGCGGGCCTGGCGGCCGTCCAGCGGCCCAGTTCGAAGTTCCGGTGTCGCAGGACGCCGAGGGAGAACATCTCTCCGCACAGGGAGATGTCCTTGCGGATCTCGGCGCGGCCGTTGGGCTGCTCGATGACGTACGGCAGGCCGGAGGCGTCGAGGAGATCACGGGTCGGAGCGACCAGGTCGACGTGGGTCCCGCCCCATCCCTTCGAGCGGTTCGTGCCCACGCTCAGGGTGCACTTGGCCTGGCACGGCGGGGACGAGTGGACGAACGCATACCGCTGGATCTCCCGCGACGCGATAAGCGTGGCCAGGTGCTCCAGCGCGTCGGCCTGGATGAAGGCGAAGGGGTAGTGGGGGCGGGGCCGGATGTCGACGCCGACGACGTCGAACCCGGCTCGGTGGTAGCCCATGGCGGCTCCGCCGGCGCAGCAGAAGAGATCCAGCAGCAGCGGCCGGGCGCCGTGCTCTCGCCGGATCGGGGCGGGATGGGTCATGCTGGGGTCTCCAGTTCTGTAGAAGGTGCTGGTAGCGAGGGCGGCCCCGGACTTTGGCGAGACGGGGGCCGCCCTCCGCGTACCTAGAGGTGGTTCTCGATCCAGGTGGCGTACTGCCGGCGGACGTAGCCGCGGGGGCCGCAGACGTCGGTCACGCCGTCGACTTCCAGGAGCCGCTGTGCGGCCTGGTCGGCGGCCTCGTTGGCGTCGCTCTGGGCCGGGGCGGCGTCGTCGCCGAGGGCGATGCGGTCCAGGAGCGCGGCCTTGCGCAGCCAGAACTCCCGGTCGAGCAGGGCGAAGGTGGGGCGGCCGATGGCGGCGTTGGCGGTCCAGCCGATCTCGCTGATGATGCTGGGGGCCTTGGCGTATGCCTGGTCGGGCGTGGGCCAGTCATCGGCTGTGGGGCGGTGGTCGGCGGTGACGTAAAGGCGGGTGCGCTGTCCGTCGCGGGTGGGGTGCTCGCGTACGGAGCCGGTGGTGAAGGCGCCGGCGAGGGCGGTTGTGACGCGGTCGGTGTCGTTGGGGTCGCAGATGATCCGGATCTCGAACACAGTTGTTCCTCTTGGGGCTAGAAGGGCGGTTCGGCGCTGTAGCCGTTCGGGTGGCGGCGCGGGAGCGGGAGGAGGACCCAGCGCCGGTTCTCGTCCCAGCAGGGGCACGGGTCGCACTCCCACCCGGTCCAGGCGTCTTCGCTGGTCTCGTAGTCGCCGTAGTCCCGGCCGCACCAGCCGTCGCCCTCGCAGTTCGGGCAGTCGGGGCGGGGGGTGTCGGTGAGGACGAGGGCGGGGCGGGGCCACGTGGTGCGGTGAATGCGCGGTCGCACGGGGCGTCTCCTCAGAGGTTGGGGATGGCGTCGAGGACGGCGTTGGCGAGGTTGTTGATGGGCTCGGCGGCGCCGGTGGAGGCGAGGAAGAAGCCGAAGCCGGCGGCGATGAACGCGGATCCGTAGCCGAGGGTGTTGGAGCGCAAGAGGAAGAACAGGACGAGCCCGAACAGGGCGACCAGGGAGACGGTCACGGCCATCGTGAGAACTCCTTTGACGGGTGGTTCGGGTGGCTAGGTAGGCTGCGCGGGCCCCGGGTGCTCGCAAGCTCGGGGACATGGACCGGTGGTCGTGCTGGCGAGCCCTTGCCTGAGGGCGAGTCCCCGGTAGGGGGCGACCACCGGTCCCACGACGCTGTTCAGCGGGTGCCGGCGCGGTAGGTGGCGGTGGCGCGGTTGTAGAGCCAGCGGCCGACGCGTATGCGCTTGCCGGTGGTCTGACAGCGGTGGCAGTCCTTGCCGCGCTTGGGGCGTCCCTTGCGGTCGGTCTTGAGCGCGTAGCCCAAGCCGCGGCACTTGCGGCAGTCCCCGAACGGCGACGCCATGCACTTCGCTATGTAACCGAGGGTGACGGCGAGTAGGCAGGTGATGGCGAGCAGGGCGGGGGTCATGAAGGGCCCTCCCAGGCGGTTTCCAGGGGTTTTCGCAGGTGGGCCGCTATCCGCTAGCAGCCTGATCAGGGGCGGTTTCGGGTGCTAGCGGGGCCGCTATCGATAGCGGGGGTCGGCGCTATCGATAGCGACCCCGGACGGTCATCCCGCGTCCCGCTTTCCGTTACGCTGCGCGATCGTGTCGGCGATGTGGGCGCGGTGGATGCCGCGCTTGTTGGTGAACTTGCCGTCGATGCGGCGGCCGACCTGGACGGTGGAGATGCCGTGCGGCTTGAGCGCGGCGGCGAGCGCGTCCGGCTCCCACCCCTCGTAGACGTCGGGACGCAGCTCGGCGAGCCGGGCCACGACCGTCTCGGACCACACCTTGGCCTCGGCGGCGGGGACGACGGCGAGGATGTCGGCGAGCAGGTCGTAGGCCGGGCCGGTCACCACCTCAGCCTCCTCACCCACGGCGTAGCCGGTCAGCAGTCCCGCCTTCTCCCGGGCGGCGCGGGCGCGGGCGCCGATGGCCTCGGCCCCGGGAGCGTCGACGTACACGGAGGAGACGATCCGGGCGTCCGCCCCCTCACCGACGAAGTAGTGGATCCCCTTGTCGCCCCAGGCGAACATCGTGGCCCGGACGCCGCGCTTGTACGCGGAGGTGCCCAGGACCATGTCGTTCTCGGTCTGGCCCATGACCTTCAGGCACCAGCGGGCGCCGGCGTTCGCCGAGATCCCCGTGGGCAGCGACTTGGCGTCGGGCCGCTGGGTGGCGAGCAGCAGCACGATCCCGGTGGCGGGGCCGCGCTTGACCAGGTCGGTGGCGATCTCCTCGAACTCCTTGCCGTGCTCCGGGTGCTCGAAGAGAACCTGGCACTCGTCGACACCCACGACGATCGGGTGCAGCCCCAGCGACCGCTTGTCCGCAAGCTGGCTGGTCACCTTGGATTCCGGGCAGATGTCCCGGGGCAGGGAGCGGATCACCTTCGTCCGGCGCCGCAGTTCCTCGCGCAGCGCCCGGAAGTCGGCCAGCGCGTACTGGATGGATTCGTCGTCGTCGCCGGCGGCGTGCCGGTGGGAGACGGCGTTGCCGACCGGGTCGAGGTCGCCGGTGCCTTTCATGTCGTACGTGTGGACCTCGGCCCGCGGGTCGAGCGCGGCGATGAGCAGCAGCAGCCGCAGGAGGAACGTCTTGCCCATGCGGGGGATCGCGCCGATCACTCCGGCGATGTACATCAGGGTGACCTCGACCCAGCGTCCGCGCTGGTCGGTGCCGTAAGCGACGGGCTTGAACAGGTCGACGGACCCGGACTTCGCCAGCGGCCACGCGGGCTTTTTCGCCTGGTTCATGTCCTGGTCGCCCACCCACAGCACCAGCCGTCCGGTGTGCTCGTTCGGCACCGCCTCGGGCCACACGCAGCCGAGCGGACGGCGCAGACCCGAGGCGAGACGCTCGCGGCGCTCGATGATGTCGGTGACCGTGACGCCGAAGGGGAGGTTGCCCTCGGCGCGCCAGCCGGGGCCGTCGCGGGTGATCGGGGCGGTGAACTCGAACCCGTCCCGGCCCTTGCCCTGCGCCTGGTTGATCGCGGGGATGCCGAGGGCGCCGAGGGCGCGCAGCACGATGTCCGAGGTGAGCTTGGTGGCCTTCGGGAGCTCGACCGCGCGGTGGATGACCGGGGCGTCGGCCTTGCGGCCGGCGGCGCCGAGGGCGAGCACGACCGTTCCCACCGAGACGGCCTGGACCCAGCCCGGGGCGAGGACGTAGATGGCGAGCGCGGTGATGAGCCCCAGGAACGCGGCGAGGGCGGCGACCATCATGCGCAGCTTCACGCGGCTGTCGCGCTGCGCGGACAGCCGCAGGTACTCGGCCGCGTCCTCGCGGCGGACGGCGGCGGCGCGGACCGGTTCACCCTCGCGGTCGGCCACCCACCGCATCGTGCCCCCGACGAACCGGGCCGCCCCGGTCGGCGACTGGAGCGCAAGGCGGGCGGCGTAGATCGGGGCGCGCAGGGCGTGGTAGCCGGCGGTGTGGGCGTAGTGGCGGGCCACCCACCCAGCGGCCGTAC
Source organism: Streptomyces sp. NPDC048018 (assembly GCF_043202995.1). NCBI lineage: Bacteria > Bacillati > Actinomycetota > Actinomycetes > Kitasatosporales > Streptomycetaceae > Streptomyces > Streptomyces sp. NPDC048018. The sequence continues at coordinate 419,960 of NZ_JBIDBK010000004.1, read as the reverse complement.
GCAGTTCAGAGGTAGACCGCAGCCAGATGGGGATCACGTCCCGGCGCTTGGCCCCGGCCAGTCGCCCCAGGTAGCCCGGACCGGTTGCGACCGGCGTCGGCAGGTCGACCAACGGCCGCTCGCCCTCCAGCTCGGTCGGGTCGACCACGGCGGGCGTGGTGGTGTCGCGGGCGGCGCGGGCCTTGTCCAGGTCGACCACCTCGGCCCCGCTGTCGGCGGCCATCTCCGCTTCCAGACGGTTGAACAGTTCGTTGTCGTCGTCGGGGTGCTTCACTGAAGTGCTTCCTCTCTGCAGGGGAGGGAACAAGGGCCCGGGGCGGTCGGGATGCTTGGCGGCTGTCGGCCGCCCCGGGGCACAGCTACTTGCGGCGGTTCTTCGCGCTCTTCTCGGCGCGGTCGCGGGCGCCGTCGATGATCCGGTCGATCCGGCGCTCCAGGTCGCCCTGGTAGACGGTCTCGCTCGCGATCGACCGCTTCGCCATGCGGGCGACGTTCCACGCGATGCGGGCGTGCTCGCCGGCGGTGAGCTTGGGGTAGTTCGGGTCCGGCTGCTCGTTCCTCTTGCTGGCCACGACTCGGTCCCTTCTGGTGCCGGGGCTGTCCCGGCTCCCCGCCCACCCCCACGTCGGTGGGGGTGGACAGGCAGCCGTCAGCGACGGCGCTTGCGGGCCCGGCGGAGGGTCTTGGCCGCGGCCTTACCGTCAGGGCCCCCGATCGACTTCACGACCGTGTGGACGCCCCAGGCGAGGACCGCGGCGAGGAACGCGAGCAGGGCCAGGTTCGCGGCGATCGCCGTCAGGACGCCGACCAGCAGGGGGCCGAAGTAGACCCCGGCGGCGACCGTTCCGGCGCCGATCCCGGAGCCGAGCGCGATGCGCTGCACGGTGCGGTCGGGTGGCGCCTGGTGGATGTGCTGGTGGACCACCTGCGGAACGGCCGACCGCTCGAACGCCGCGGGGAGCTGGTCACTGTAGGCGTAGGTGCCGTCCGGGAGCTGCACGACCCGGACGGGCTCGGGGAGGTTCGTCATGATGCCTCCAGGTCGAAGAGGGCGAACTCGTCGCCGGTGTCTTGAGTGGCGGCACGGTTGGCGATGCGGCGGGCCGCCGAGTAGCAGGCGGGGCACCATGCCCGGAGTGCGGCGACGGGCAACCGGGCGGCGGCCAGCGTGCTTGTGAGCGGGTCGGGCGGTGCGGCCACGAGGTGGACCGGGCCGCGGGTCTTGCTGGCGTGGTGATCGTGCTCGCGAGGGCAGCGACCGTCGCCCTTGGCGTGCGTGCTGCCGCACTGGCCGGTGCACTGGCAGCGGTAGCCGGCCGCTTCCATGACCGGCCGCCACACGCCAGCCGCAACGAGGGGTTCGCTCATGCCGCGGCCTCCCGTTCGCCCTTGAGCGTGTCGCGCAGCCACCGGCCGTTCGCCGGGGATGTGCGCAGGGACTTGCGGATCCGGTCGGCCGTCAGATGCTCGACCGGCCACGACTCCGTGAACTGCCTCGCCTCGGCCAGCAGCTCGTCTTTCGTACGGCGCGGCTGAGTCGACTTGGCGGCCTCGGGAACCCGGCGGGTCACTCGACGCGGGGTCGACTGCTCGGCAGCGACCGCCCGGACCACGGCCGGACCGGCCGACTCCATCAGTCCCTCGGAGGGCGGCGGGGTGGACTCTTCCGACTCGACCAGGTCGCAGACGTCGCGGTGGTCGACCGGTGCAGGCTCCAGGGCCGGTACCGGCTGCTCAGAGGTAGACCGTTCCATGGCGATCTGGGGCGATTCCTCCCCATTTGAGGGATGGATCGGTCGGGTAGACCGGTCGACCTCCAGCTCCACCGAGACCACGTCCGCCACGTCGACCGGTCCGGCCGGAGACTCGGCGGCGGTCGGGGCGGCGGGGAGCGCATACATGGCCGACAGGGCCGCCTCGGCGCCCTCGGTGAGCTGAGCGCGCTGAACATCGAGCAGCCGCTCACCCAGGGCGAGGTCGCCCGTGCCGACCTTCCGCGCGAGCTTCCAGGACTCAAGGTCCGACTTTCGCCGGACCTTCTCGTCGGGGTGGTTCGCGGCCCGCGCCCGGTGATATGCCAAGGCCTGGACGACCTCGGCGGCCCGCCGCTCCGCCTCGGCGTCACGGCCGTCGCGGTAGACCACGATCCGGCGGGCCAGGAACGCGGCGCCCTCGGCGGACGCGGTCATACCCAGCGGCGTCAGGGCGTAGATGACGATCTCGCCCGGGGTCCTGGCGGCCATCGCCGACATGGCGGACGCGGCGGTGGGAAGAGCCCACAGCCCCGCCCGGATCACGACCGGCGCGGACTGCCCCAGCAGCGTGAGGCCGAGCAGCACGATCGCGAGGACGGCGGTGGCGCCCTCGCCGGCCGCAACCGCACCGACCGCCGTGCCGGAGCCGTAGGCGGCCGTGATGTTGGTGTAGGTGCCGTACGCGCCGGCGCCGCCGGTGGCGAGCATCGGGACGAACGCGAGACCGAGCACCACCTTTTGCACCTGGCTGAGCGGCTTGCCGGTGGGGTTCACCGCAACCACCCCCGCTTCTTCGGCTCCTCGCGGAAGGTGGCGTAGTCGCCCGGCGGGTACACGTAGTTGCTCAGCGCGCCCTCGGCCGCGACGGCGGCCGCGCCGAGGACGGAGACGCCGGCGGCCGCCACGGTGGAGTGGTCGGCGGCGACGTCGGCGAGCCCGGACGCGGCCTGTGTCGCGCGGCGCGCCAGGTTCGGCGTGCCTTCCGGGTCGGTCATGCTGCTGATCGCGTAATCGCGGATCCGGTCGCGGAGGCCCATCAGGCCACCGCCCCGGCACCGGCGCGGTTCGTCAGGGCAGCGCGCGCCGCCATGACCCGCCTGCGGGCCCGGCGGATGCGCTGGTGGTCCAGCGTCGTGGCCGGACGGTCGATGGTCATGATCTGCGCGTCGAGCAGGTCGACCTCCGCCAGGATCAGCGGCATCTCCCGCTCGATCGCGGCCAGCTCCGCGCCCGACGGCTCACCGTCGAACGCGACGGCCGTAACGGCCGTCTGAAGTGCAGCGATGGGCTTCATTGGGTGTGTTCCTTCCAGACAGGAACGGCCCGAACCGAGCCCCCGGCGTCCTACCGCCGGGGGCTCACGCCGTTGGAACCAGGACTTCCGGCTCCCCTCGGCCCCGCCCGTACAGGCACCCCATGAAGGGGCCCCGGACGGGCGGAGGAGGCAACCGGCCGCAGCCGAGTCGGCCGCGGAGAGGTTGAGCGCGCGGACCTGTGCCGCGCCGGCCGCCTTGTTGCGCCTAAGGACAGGCGGCGAACCCTCATCACGCTGTTCAGTTCTCAAGCAACGGGCGCTTCCTTCGGGGCCGTTTCACGGGCCCTCCGGGCACTGGGAGCAGCCCAAAGAAGGCCCCTCCACGCTCGCTGTCCTGGGACTGCAGAGCGGTTGAGAAGACTGTGGCGCACAGTCCCGGGACTGTCAACAGTCCTGGGACTGTGTTTGACTGGACTCAGTCGAGAGGAGTTCGCGTGGCACCGAAGTGGCGGGAACTGGCGGACAAGCTGGCCGAGAAGATCAGGAACGGGGACTACGCCCCTGGCCAGCAGCTTCCGCAGATCCGTGACCTGGTCGAGGCGGGTGAGGGGTCGAAGACGACCGTCCACGCGGCCTACAAGGCGCTGGAGGCCGAGGGTCTGGTGACCTCATCCCGTGGGCACGGCACCGTCGTGCGGGAGCGTGCGCCCCTCAAGCGGCTGGGTATTGCCCGATATGACAAGGCGAAGTGGCGCGACGGCGATGAGGTCGCGTTCATCGCGGACCGGGTCGCGTCCGGGCGCGCGTACAAGCGTGGCGAGCAGACACAGACGGTCAGCCGCATCACGGCGCCTCCCGCCGTCGCTGCGGCACATGGGCTTCCCGAGGGCGCCGAGGTCTACGCACGGGCCCGCCTGGTCAAGGAGGGCGACCAGCCGACGCATACCCTGACCAGCTACTACCGGCCGGAGCACGTCGAGGGAACGCGGATCGTCGATCCGACCCCAGGGCCCGCCGGCCGAGGTGGTGGCTTCCGTGTGCTGTATGACGCCGGGTACGAGATCGACCACATGCGGGAGGAGCTGTTCGCCCGAGCGGCCAAGCCGGAGGAGGCGGAACAGCTCAAGCTCCTGCCGGGGGAGTGGGTTGTGGAACTCCATCGGACCACGTACACGGCTGACGGCACGGTCGTGGAGTTCGCCATCGGTGTCCACGCCGCGACGCGATTCGCGTGGGCTTACGACTTCAAGGTCCCGGACTCGACGGCAGAGGAGAGCAAGTGATTTCCGCGCAGAACTGGGCCGACGCCCAAAAGTTGTGGGACTTTCAGCAGATGGGCCACGAACCGCGCCCCTGCTCGGTGGGCATCGGGCTCGGCAGCCACGATCTCGGCGTGGCGGACGCCACGGTCGACCTGTACCGCCGCGGCATGTTCCCTCTGATTGTCTTCACCGGCGCCACGAGCCGGACCACACAGGGGCGGATGCCCAAGGGTGAGGCGCAGCACTACTGGCAGCGGGCGGTGGAGTTGGGGGTGCCGACGTCCGCGATCCTGGTCGAGCCGAACGCCCGGAATACGGGCGAGAACATCCAATTCTGCCGAGCCCTGCTCGACGAGAAGGGGGTGGACGTCGCGTCGATTCTTCTCGTCAGCAAACCGTACGAAGAGCGGCGAGCGTACGCGACGGCCCGCAAGATCTGGCCCGAGGTCGACGTCGTAAGTGCCTCCACGGGCATGAAACTGGAGGAGTATGTCGACTCGATCGGGGACGCCCACCTAGTGCTGGACATGCTTGTCGGCGCCCAGCAGCGCCTGCTGATTTACCCGGAGCGCGGCTTCACAATCGCTCAGGAGGTGCCGGATCGCGTGCTGTCGGCCTACGGCCGTCTTCGGTGCGCGGGGTTCACCAGTCGCCTCATTCCGGAGTAGCAGGCCCTGCAGCACACGAGCCGATGGTAACCCTGAGAAAAACCGCCCCCAGCCCGCTTGCTTCGGGCACACTTGGAGCCTCCAGGGGACCGGCGGGTACCTGAGCGATTCACAGGGGGCGCACCGATGGCACTCTTGCAGGACCTGATCCGAGACGCAGCAGGCGAGATGGTTTCCACAACCAGCCTCCTTCGGCAGGCTCGCATCGTGGCGAGGAGGCTAAGGATCTCCGATGCAGATCAGTGGATTGAGCATGAACTCTTCGGCTACCCAGATGATCAGGTCCCCACGTACCGCGGGCCGATTGAAGTCCTCACGTTCGGCAGATTTCACGGTCCCTTCAACTCGTCGATCAGCAAGGCGCCGGTAGCGCTTTCGCTACTGCCCGCCCCGTTTGACTCAGAGACTCTGAGGACGATTTCCATCACGCAAGGGATACCTGAGCTACAGGAGATCTTGCAGGGTGACACCTCGGACATCACCATGCCCTGGTCGCCGGATCTCGTCGCTCAGTTCAATTACCTACAAAACCGCGGCGACTTCACCCTCTATGAAGGAATGGGAGCGTTCTCTATCTGGCGCTCAGTGCCTGCCGCGCACTTGAGGGCGATCCTCGACGGCGTTCGCGCTCGAATCTTGGACTTCGCACTCCAGTTGGAAGCAGAGGACCCGGAAGCGGGAGAGAGGGCAGGAGAGTCCCTAGTGCCAGAGGAAAAGGCCAAGGAAATCTTCCAGACCGTAATTAACGGGCCTGGAGCTAATGTGGCCATGGGGTCACATAGTTTCACCCAGAACTCCTACACAGCTCCCGCCAAGAGCGATGAAGAGCTGATTGGATCCCTACGCCAAGCGGGAGTGAACGAGGAGCTGCTGACTGAACTGGGGGCGGCCCTGGCTGGCGATAGGGCCGAGAGTGGCGGTGCATTGACCGAACCGGGGTCTCGCGTGCAGGGGTGGCTTGGCCGCGTTCTGGCACTCGGGGGGCGGTCGTCCAGCGAGATCGGCACGGGGGTCACGACCAGCGTAGTCACCCAACTCGTGCTTGCCTACTTCGGTCTTGCCTAGCGCCAGCCTGAGAATCGGACTGCAGTGACCTAGCGCGACCGCACCATCTACGCACCTACGGCGGCAAAGCACGGTCAATGGCGGTCGCGGTCGCAACCAGGTGGCTTGTCGGATCCCACGGAACTAACAAAGGTCTGTTGCTCATTGCAGGCGGTCCTACAGACCGTTCATTATGAGGTAGCGCTGCGCCGCTTGAAGTGCCGAGTCAGAATCGGATGAATCTCCGCCGATAAACACATCGCGACGCTCGTCATCGGCCAGCCACTGAAGACGCCAACCAGGAACGCCGTCTTCGCCAAGGGACCCGTATACGAGTACCGCCCGCGTCTCGGACAGAGTTACCGTCTCCGGCTGATCCGGCGGAACGACCTTGATCTCCATACGTCTCCTCCCACGCTTCCAGTTCTACTTAAACGCCCATAGGCATCAAGCGCACGCCAGGCCGGGACGGGGCACTTGCTGCTCACCTCGCAGCACAGAAACAGCCATGGGCTGCCGAGACCCCAACAGGAGTCGCGACACGTCTGCTGTCGAGTCGATGGGGGAGGACTACGCCTGTGCGCACGCCCGACGCCCTGGGGACAGTCACCTGTGCTAATTCAGTCTGAGCCGGCATCGGTCCCTGACGCTGGTGGCAATCATGGCCATTCGCCTGATCACTGGCATGGTTGCCTGCGACGATGCAGGCATGTCGACGTCTGGAATGCCTATCCAAGCCGCCCTCATCCCCGACTGCACCGACCCGAGAGCTCACCACGCTGCTTACAAGAAGGCCAAGGCCGACAACGCGATCTTTGTGTGCATCGCTCGCCGTGGGCAGCGCTGGAAGGTGGAGCTTGACGCCATGGCCAGCCGCAAGCCCTACGTTCCGGACCAGGCGCTGGCCATCCTGCAGTCCGCCGCTGAAGCGTTGGTGTCGGATGGCATCGTGACGGACGCCAACGTCGGAGCCGACTACATCTCGATGTGGCCGATCGAGACCGAGGAGAAGGCACGTGAAATCGCGGCTGCGTTCCACGCTGCGATGCATGGTCTCCAGCAACTACACATCGTCGTTCCGGCGCCGCGCGAAGACCGGTAGCCCGCAGCTTCTTCCGGAGCAGCTCGTGAACTCTCCGCTGGCCAGCGGACCTGAACCGTTGGCCAAGGTGGTGCACGCGCCCCTACGCATCGAGTGAGCAGGGGTCCGATGCCTGCTGAGTCCCCACCGACCTCATCCGGAACCAGACCGAGCACCTGCGGACGGGGCAACGGGCTCAGCCCGTCTTTCAAGGACCTGTGGACGACCCGTGGACAAAAATCCGGCACTGGTAGCGAATTTGGTGCTGCGCCGCAGGTCAGGGCGAGTCATGCGCAGTTGGCACCAGCGGACTGTAAATCCGTCGGCTTAGCCTACCCAGGTTCGAATCCTGGCGCCGCCACGCGATAGAGACGGCCCCTGATCTGCGGAAACGCGATCAGGGGTCGTTTTGTTGAGTTTGGACCCCGGGGCGAGACGCCTCGCCGGGGCGGTGCCGCCCGTCGGCCGGAACGGCCGGGGTGCGCCCGGCTGTCGGCAGCGGTGCCGATCAGCCGGGCGGGGACCAGGGTGTCGGCCGCCTCGCCGCCGCCCGCGCGGTCAGTTGCCCGCCACGTCGCGCACCGCGACCGTGACCGGGGTCGAGCCCGAGATCAGTTCCAGGGTCAGGCCGGCCGTCGCCGGGGTCTCCAGGAGTTCGGCGAGGACCGCGGCCACGTCGTCGCGGGGGATCGGCCCGCGGCCCGTGGAGGCCTCCAGGCGGACCAGGCCCTTGCCCGCGTCGTCGGTGAGCATCCCCGGGCGCAGGATCGTCCAGTCGAGGCCCGGGCGGGCCCGTACGGAGTCGTCCGCCGCGCCCTTGGCCCGCAGGTAGGCGTCGAAGATCTCGTCGCCCCGGTGCTCCGCGTCGGCGCCCATCGAGGACACGAGCAGGAAGCGCCGTACGCCCGCCGCCTCCGCCGCGTCCGCGAAGAGCACCGCCGCCGCCCGGTCCACCGTGTCCTTGCGGTCCGCCCCGCTGCCCGGCCCCGCTCCGGCCGCGAAGACGGCCGCGTCGGCACCCTCCAGGGCCGCCGCGACCTCGCCGACCGAGGCCGACTCCAGGTCCAGGACGACCGCGCGGGCGCCGGCCTCCCGCAGGTCGGCCTCCTGTTCCGGGCGGCGGATGACGCCCACCGGCTCGTGTCCGCCCGCGGCGAGCAGCCGCTCCAGACGCAGGGCGATCTTTCCGTGTCCTCCAGCGATGACTACGCGCATACTCACGACCGTACGGCCCCGGGCCCGGCCGGGCCTCCCGAGTCGGGGCGGGACTGCCGGGGCAGGTCCAGGGCCGCCGCCGAGTCGCAGTACTCCCGCACCGCGCTCGTCCGGGCCACCACGCGGCCCCGGTGCACCACGATCCGGCTGTACGCCAGGGAGAGCGCGCCCGACAGGCGTTCGCCCCGCACCGCGAGCAGTTCCGCCGGGAAGCCGGCCTCGACCCGCACCTCCGGAAGCCCCATCGCGGCCCGCGCGTCCGCGCTCACCGCGCCGTACGCCTCCTCGGGCGACAGCCCGGACAGCGAGGCCAGCAGGTAGGCGGCCTCCAGTGGGTCCCCGCGGCCCACCGGGTTGGAGACGTCCCGCAGCGCTCCGCCGCCCGCCGCGACCCGCACCCCGGCGGCCCGCAGCAGCCGCACCGGGGCCGTGCCGCGCAGTTCGGTGGCCGCGCAGCCGCCCTGCGGCAGGGACACCACGGTCACCCCGGCCGCCGCCAGCTGGTCCGCGGCCCGGCGGGCCTGGTCGGAGGGCAGCCGGGAGAGGCCCGCGCAGGGCCCGATCGCCACCCCGGGCCGCAGGCCGCCGGCCATCGCCGCGAGCCGGGCCAGCCGGGCCGGGTCGTCCCCGTCGGTGTGCAGGTCGACCGGACAGCCGTGCTCGGCGGCGACCTCCAGGACCGCCTCCACGTATCCGGTGGGGTCAGGGTCCAGGTCGGGGCAGCCGCCGACCACCCCGGCGCCCATCTTCACCGCGTCCCGCAGCATCGCGAGCCCGTCGGCGCCGGCCGCGCCGGTGAGCAGCCGGGGCGCGGCCACGGCCGTCAGGTCGGCCAGGCCGCGCAGCGAACGCCGCGCCTGCAGCACGGCTTCGAGGGGGCCGAGGCCGTGCACGTCCCCGATCCGCACCTGCGCGCGCAGCGCGGTCGCGCCGTGTCCGAGCTGGAGCAGCGCGGCCTCGGTGGCCCGGCGCTGGACCTCCTCGGTCGTGTGGGCGACGGGCCCGGGGGAGTCGGCGGTGAGCGCGGTGTCGGAGTGGGCGTGGGGCTCGGCGGGGGCGGGCAGCAGCAGATAGCCCGCGAGGTCGACGCGGGCTCCCCGGGCGGCGAGGCTGCCGGCGGTGCCGACGGCCTCGATCCGGCCGCCGCCGAGCCGTACGTCGACCGCGCGCCCGTCGGTGAGCCGCGCGTTGGAGAGCAGCAGCGACGTGGTGTCGGCGGGGGTCGCGGCCCGGTCGTCGGGCGGCGGCTGGGGCTGCTTGCTGTCGGCGGACATCGGGCTCCTCACGGCTCGCCAAGACCAAGATCACGCAGCGGGGGCCCCGAGCCTAGGGGCCCCTGCTCCGGGCTTCGAGGAGGAGCGCAATAGTCGTACCGATGAGGGCACGAGTGGCCTAGGAGGGGCCTGGGGCGAGCCGCCGGGAAACGGATTTGGGTGATGGGCGGAGGACCGTGTAATGTCTTCCTCGCTCGCCCCAATAGCTCAGTCGGCAGAGCGTCTCCATGGTAAGGAGAAGGTCTACGGTTCGATTCCGTATTGGGGCTCTGGTGAGAGGGAACCCGCCTTCGGGCGGGAACCTGAACATCAAAGCGGTGTAGCTCAGTCGGTAGAGCAAGCGGCTCATAATCGCTGTGTCACCGGTTCAAGTCCGGTCACCGCTACACACAGTAGCCGATTGTGGGGTCGGTCCTGCGATCGGCTACTCTTTCATGCGTTCATCCGTTAATCAGTCCGTCCAAGGAGCACTCACGTGGCTGCCACCGACGTCCGCCCGAAGATCACGCTGGCCTGCGTGGAGTGCAAGGAGCGGAACTACATCACCAAGAAGAACCGGCGTAACAACCCGGACCGTCTTGAGATGAAGAAGCACTGCCCTCGCTGCAACTCGCACACTGCGCACCGCGAGACGCGCTAAACAGGCTCGAACACGAGGCCGTCCCCAGCCGGGGACGGCCTCGCGTCGTTTGTACGCAAGAGATCCAGGAGGTATCGAGGCCATGGCGCTCGACCAGTCCTTCGTGGGCCGGACCTACCCGCCCACCGCGCCCTACGAGGTCGGCCGCGAGAAGATCCGCGAATTCGCCGAGGCGATCGGGGACGCCAATCCCGCGTACACCGACCAGGAGGCCGCCAAGGCCCTCGGTCACCCCGACGTGGTCGCGCCGCCGACCTTCGTCTTCGCGATCACCTTCAAGGCCGCGGGCCAGGTCGTCGAGGACCCGCAGCTCGGCCTGGACTACAGCCGCGTGGTGCACGGCGACCAGAAGTTCGCCTACACCCGTCCGGTGCGCGCCGGTGACCGCCTGTCGGTCACCAGCACCATCGAGGCCGTCAAGTCGCTCGCCGGCAACGACATCCTGGACATCCGCGGCGAGGTCCACGACGAGACCGGCGAGCACGTCGTGACCGCCTGGACCAAGCTCGTGTCCCGCGCCCCCGAGGAGGCCTGACCGTGACCGCGAAGATCGCCTACGACGAGGTCGAGGTCGGCACCGAGCTGCCCGCGCAGACCTTCCCCGTGACCCGCGCCACACTGGTCCGGTACGCCGGCGCCTCCGGTGACTTCAACCCGATCCACTGGAACGAGAAGTTCGCCAAGGAGGTCGGCCTCCCCGACGTCATCGCCCACGGCATGTTCACCATGGCCGAGGCGATCCGCGTCGTGACCGACTGGACCGGCGACCCCGCCGCCGTCGTCGAGTACGGCGTCCGCTTCACCAAGCCGGTCGTCGTCCCCAACGACGAGGACGGCGCGGTCGTCGAGGTCTCCGCGAAGGTGGCGGCCAAGCTGGACGACGGCCGGGTGCGGGTGGACCTCACCGCGACCAGCGCCGGGCAGAAGGTGCTCGGCATGTCCCGGGCCGTCGTGAAGCTCGCCTGACGCGTACGACCCGAGCCCCGGCGCCCCACGGCGCCGGGGCTCCGTCGTGCCACGCGGCGGACGGGGCGCCCCGTGCGCGGAACGTACTCTTGAGCCCGTGCACGTACTCCAGGACGCTCCCCTCGCCCCCCTGACCACCTTCCGGCTCGGCGGGCCCGCCGCCCGGCTCGTCACGGCCACCAGCGACGACGAGGTGGTCGCCGCGGTCCGCGAGGCCGACGCCGCCGGGACCCCGCTGCTCGTCATCGGCGGCGGCTCCAACCTGGTCATCGGCGACAAGGGTTTCGACGGCACCGCCCTGCACATCGCCACCCGCGGTTTCTCGCTCGACGGGACCCGCCTGGAGCTCGCCGCCGGCGAGGTCTGGACGGACGCCGTCGCGCGCACCGTCGAGGCCGGGCTCGCGGGCATCGAGTGCCTGGCCGGCATCCCCGGCTCGGCGGGTGCCACCCCGATCCAGAACGTCGGCGCCTACGGCCAGGACGTGTCCGCCACCGTCACCGAGGTCGTCGCGTACGACCGCCGGGCCGAGGAGACGGTCACCCTCACGAACGCGGAGTGCGCCTTCTCGTACCGGCACAGCCTCTTCAAGGACCAGCCCGACCGCTACGTCGTGCTCCGCGTCCGCTTCGGGCTGGCGGACGCCGGCGGGATGTCGGCACCGATCGCGTATCCGGAGACGGCCCGGGCCCTCGGGGTCGAGGCGGGCGACCGGGTGCCGCTCGCGCGGGCGCGGGAGACCGTGCTGAGGCTGCGGGCCGGCAAGGGCATGGTCCTGGACCCCGAGGACCACGACACCTGGTCGGCGGGCTCCTTCTTCACCAACCCGATCCTGACGGCGGGGGAGTACACGGCCTTCCTCGGCCGCGTGGCCCGGCGACTCGGCCCGGACGCCGTGCCGCCCGCCTTCCCCGCGGGCGAGGACGGCTCGATGAAGACCTCCGCGGCCTGGCTGATCGACAAGGCCGGCTTCGAGAAGGGCTACGGCTCCGGACCCGCCCGGATCTCCACCAAGCACACCCTCGCCCTCACCAACCGGGGCGAGGCGACCACCGAGGACCTGCTCGCGCTCGCCCGCGAGGTCGTCGCCGGGGTCCGGGAGGCCTTCGGGATCACCCTGGTCAACGAGCCGGTGACCGTCGGCGTCGAGATCTGAGGACCACCAGCCGCCCGGGGCGGGCGCCCCGCGGGCCGGACCCCGCCCCGGCGGGCCCGCGGCGGCCGGCCCCGGCTCAGTAGGCGACGCCCACGCCCCGCCTCAGCGTCGCGGGGTCGTCGATCATCGCCAGCATCGCGTGCGCCACGTCGGCGCGCGCGAGCGAGCGGCCGCGCGGCGGGTTGCCGCCCACCACGGTCCGGTAGCGGCCGGTGACGGGCTTGTTCGTGAGCTTGGGCGGGCGGACCGAGGTCCAGTCGGTCGCGCTCGCGGCGAGCTCCGCCTCCATCACCCGCAGGTCCGCGTAGACGTCCTTCAGGACGGAGTTGACGATCGCGAGCACCGCCTTGTCGGTGACTCCCTGACCCGGCGGCACCGGGCCGAGCGGCGCGGCGCTGACGACGAGGAGCCGGCGGACGCCCTCGGCGTCCATCGCGGCGAGCACCGGGCGGGTGAGGCGGGCCGCGACACCCGTGGCCGCGTCCGCCCGGTTGCGGGCGCCCAGGCCCGAGAGGACCGCGTGCCGGCCGGCCACCGCGCCCCGCAGGGCCTCCGGGTCGGTGAGATCGGCGCGGAAGACCTCCAGCCGCTCCCCGGAGACGGTGAACCGCGCGGGGTCGCGCACGACCGCCGTCACCTCGTGGCCGGCGTCCAGCGCCTGGCGGACGATCTCCTGGCCGATACCGCCGGTCGCACCGAAGACAGTGAGCTTCATGTCGCACTCTCCAGGCTCTCAAGGGGTGAGTGAGTATTCACTTACCCCTGGAGTGGGTGGGCCCTCACTCACCCGTCAAGCCCTTCCCGGGAGTCCCTGTGGACCAGAAGCCGACCCGCACCCGGATCATCGACGCCGCGCGCGACCTCATGCGCACCGCCGGCCTGGCCCGCACCACCACCAAGGAGATCGCGAAGGCCGCCGGCTGCTCGGAGGCCGCGCTCTACAAGTACTTCCCGAGCAAGGAGGAGCTGTTCGTCACGGTCCTGAACGAACGGCTGCCCAGGCTCGGCGACCTCCTCGGCACCCTCGCGGTCGACCCCCAGGGCCGCGGAGTCGAGGAGAACCTCGCCGAGATCGCCCGCCGGGCCGCGCTCTTCTACGAGCAGACCTTCCCGATGGCGGCGTCCCTCTACGCCGAGCCCCAGCTCAAGGCCCGCCACGAGGAGGTCATGCGGGAGCTCGGCGCCGGCCCCCACAAGCCCATCGAAGGCCTCGCCGGCTACCTGCGCGCCGAGCAGGAGCACGGCAGGATCGACGCCGGGGCCGACCCCCGGGCGGCCGCGGCCCTGCTCCTGGGGGCCTGTGTGCAGCGCGCCTTCGCCTACGAGATGACCCCGGAGCGCAAGCCGCCGGAGACCCTCGACGACTTCGCCCGCTCGATCGCCCGCACCCTCATGCGCGGCATCGCCGTACGCGACTGAGCCGCCCGGCGCCGGGCCGCACCCTCTTCGCGGCCTCCCGGCCCGGCCGCCGCAGCGGGGTTCAGGCCGCCGGCACCGCCAGCCAGTCGTCGACCCCGGAGAGCAGCTTCTGCTTGACGTCCTCCGGGGCCGCCGAGCCCCGGACGGACTGCCGGGCCAGCTCGGCCAGCTCCGCGTCCGAGAAGCCGTGGTGCGTGCGGGCGATCTCGTACTGCGCCGCGAGCCGGGAGCCGAAGAGCAGCGGGTCGTCCGCGCCCAGGGCCATCGGGACGCCCGCGTCGAAGAGCGTGCGCAGCGGCACGTCCTCGGGCTTCTCGTAGACGCCGAGCGCGACGTTGGACGCCGGGCACACCTCGCAGGTCACCCCGCGCTCCGCGAGCTTGCGCAGCAGCCGGGGGTCCTCCGCCGCCCGTACGCCGTGCCCGACCCGGGCCGCCCCCAGGTCGTCCAGGCAGTCCCGTACGGACGAGGGGCCGGTCAGCTCCCCGCCGTGCGGGGCCGCGAGCAGACCCCCCTCGCGGGCGATGGCGAAGGCCCGGTCGAAGTCGCGGGCCATGCCCCGGCGCTCGTCGTTGGACAGTCCGAAACCGACCACGCCCCGGTCCGCGTACCGCACCGCGAGCCGGGCCAGGGTGCGCGCCTCCAGAGGGTGCTTCATCCGGTTCGCCGCGACGACGACCCGCATGTCGAGCCCGGTGTCGCGGGCGGCCGCGTCCACGGCGTCCAGGATGATCTCCAGAGCCGGGATCAGACCGCCGAGCAGCGGCGCGTACGAGGTGGGGTCGACCTGGATCTCCAGCCAGCCGGAGCCGTCCCGGACGTCCTCCTGGGCGGCCTCGCGCACCAGGCGCTGGATGTCCTCGGGCTCGCGCAGGCAGGAGCGGGCCATGTCGTAGAGCCGCTGGAAGCGGAACCAGCCGCGCTCGTCCGTGGCCCGGAGCTTCGGCGGCGTACCGCTCTTGAGCGCCTCGGGGAGGTGCACCCCGTACTTGTCGGCCAGTTCGATCAGGGTGGTGGGGCGCATCGAGCCCGTGAAGTGCAGGTGCAGGTGGGCCTTCGGCAGGGTGCTGAGATCGCGGTAGAGGTGCTCCATCGGCCGATCCTGCCGCACCCGAATGGACGAATACAGTCCGTTTCCCCGATCGGGACCTTGCTAGAACGGAAAAACGGGCCCCCGCCCCAGGAGAGGCGGGGGCCCGCAGGGCCGGTGAGGCGCCCGGTCAGTCGCGCGCCTCCGCGAGGAGCTTCTGGATCCGGGACACGCCCTCCACCAGGTCCTCGTCGCCCAGCGCGTACGACAGGCGCAGGTAGCCCGGCGTGCCGAAGGCCTCGCCCGGGACGACCGCGACCTCGGCCTCGTCCAGGATCAGCGCGGCCAGCTCGACCGAGCTCTGCGGGCGCTTGCCGCGGATCTCCTTGCCGATCAGGGCCTTCACCGAGGGGTACGCGTAGAACGCGCCCTCGGGGGTCGGGCAGTACACGCCCTCGATCTCGTTGAGCATCCGCACGATCGTCTGGCGGCGCCGGTCGAAGGCGGTGCGCATCTCGGCGACCGCGTCCAGGTTGCCCGAGACGGCGGCGAGCGCGGCGACCTGCGCCACGTTGCTGACGTTGGAGGTGGCGTGCGACTGCAGGTTGGTGGCGGCCTTCACGACGTCCTTCGGGCCGACGATCCAGCCCACGCGCCAGCCGGTCATGGCGTACGTCTTGGCGACGCCGTTCACGACGATGCACTTGTCGCGCAGCTCGGGCACCAGCGCCGGGAGCGAGGTGAACTTCGCGTCGCCGTAGACCAGGTGCTCGTAGATCTCGTCGGTGAGGACCCACAGGCCGTGCTCGACGGCCCAGCGGCCGATGGCCTCGGCGTCGGCCTCGCTGTAGACGGCGCCGGTCGGGTTCGAGGGGGAGACGAAGAGGACGACCTTGGTCCGCTCCGTGCGCGCCGCCTCCAGCTGCTCCACCGAGACCCGGTAGCCGGTGGTCTCGTCGGCCACGACCTCCACCGGGACACCGCCGGCGAGGCGGATCGACTCGGGGTAGGTGGTCCAGTACGGGGCCGGGACGATGACCTCGTCGCCCGGGTCGAGGATCGCGGCGAACGCCTCGTAGATGGCCTGCTTGCCACCGTTGGTCACCAGGATCTGGGACGCCTCGACCTCGTAGCCGGAGTCGCGGAGCGTCTTGGCGGCGATGGCGGCCTTGAGCTCGGGCAGGCCGCCGGCCGGCGTGTAGCGGTGGTACTTCGGGTTCTTGCAGGCCTCGACGGCCGCCTCGACGATGTAGTCCGGCGTCGGGAAGTCGGGCTCACCCGCGCCGAAACCGATCACCGGACGGCCGGCGGCCTTGAGGGCCTTGGCCTTGGCGTCGACGGCGAGAGTGGCGGACTCGGAGATCGCACCGATGCGGGCGGAGACCCGTCGCTCGGTGGGAGGGGTAGCAGCGCTCATGCCGCCATGGTCCCAGACCCCGTCAGGGCCCGGCACAGGGGTTTCACGGAGCGGACAGGAACGGTCAATCCCGGTCGTACGCGGTGATCTTCCTGTGTGCGCGGCGGGCGATCGGCAGGTCGGGGCGCTACCTGTTCGACGGGAGGGCCCCTGACCACGTACACTCACTGCTCGTTGGCCCGCACCGACCACATCTCACGATGCGGTAGGTTGGGGGAGCCACAAAGGGTCGTAGCTCAATTGGTAGAGCACCGGTCTCCAAAACCGGCGGTTGGGGGTTCAAGTCCCTCCGGCCCTGCTACACACACCGCCAGGCTGTGTGCGCATGTACGTACTTCATTGCACCGCCGTGCGGCTCCACCCGATCCGGGCGCGGCACGGCCACGACCCGGAATCAGGTGAGACATCGTGACGGATGCCGTAGGCTCCATCGACATGCCTGATGCCGAGGACGCCGCTCCGGAGTCGAAGAAGACCCGCAAGGGCGGCAAGCGCGGGAAGAAGGGCCCTCTGGGCCGTCTCGCCCTTTTCTACCGCCAGGTCATCGCGGAACTCCGCAAGGTCGTCTGGCCCACTCGTAGCCAGCTGACGTCGTACACCAGCGTGGTGATTGTCTTCGTTGTCATCATGATCGGCCTTGTGACCGTGATTGACTATGGCTTCCAGGAAGCAGTCAAGTACGTCTTCGGCTGACTTTTTGTTCCACCCCATCTGTATCGCAGGAAGAAGCAGCCACCGTGTCTGACGCGAACCTGAACGACGCCTTCGAGACCGAGTCCGTCGAGGACGAGCTCGACATCGTCGAGGCGGCCGACGAGGACCAGGCCGAGGCTGCGGACGCCGAGGCCGGCGAGCCCGACGAGGTCGAGGCCGCCGAGCCCGACGAGGTCGAGGCCGACGCCGAGCCCGACGTCGAGGACGAGGACACCGAGGACGACGGCACCGAGGTCGCCGACGTCGAGGCCGCCGAGGAAGAGGCCGAGGAGGCCGCGGAAGAGGCCGAGGACGCCGAGCCCGCCGCTCCGGTCGACCCCATCGCCGCCCTCCGCGAGGAGCTCCGCACCCTGCCCGGCGAGTGGTACGTGATCCACACCTACGCGGGCTACGAGAAGCGCGTGAAGGCCAACCTCGAGCAGCGTGCCGTCTCGCTGAACGTCGAGGAGTTCATCTACCAGGCCGAGGTCCCCGAGGAAGAGATCGTCCAGATCAAGAACGGCGAGCGCAAGAACGTCCGGCAGAACAAGCTGCCCGGCTACGTGCTCGTCCGGATGGACCTGACGAACGAGTCCTGGGGCGTCGTCCGCAACACGCCCGGCGTCACCGGCTTCGTGGGCAACGCCTACGACCCGTACCCGCTGACCCTGGACGAGATCGTCAAGATGCTCGCCCCCGAGGCCGAGGAGAAGGCCGCCCGCGAGGCCGCCGAGGCCGAGGGCAAGCCGGCGCCGGCCCGCAAGGTCACCGTCGAGGTCCTGGACTTCGAGGTGGGCGACTCGGTCACCGTCACCGACGGCCCCTTCGCCACCCTGCAGGCCACGATCAACGAGATCAACGCCGACTCGAAGAAGGTCAAGGGCCTCGTCGAGATCTTCGGTCGCGAGACCCCGGTCGAGCTCAGCTTCGACCAGATCCAGAAGAACTGACGACTCAAGTTTCCGGACAGGTCAGAGGGGCTGTGACAGCCGCTCTGACCTGCTCGGTTTTTGGACGCGCAGCTATACCCGTTATCGTTGTGCGGTATGCCTCCATCCGGATGACCGGATGGATCGGCTGAAAACTCTCACTAGGACCCGGAGAGAGCAATGCCTCCCAAGAAGAAGAAGGTCACGGGGCTTATCAAGCTCCAGATCAACGCCGGTGCGGCCAACCCGGCCCCGCCGGTCGGCCCCGCGCTGGGTCAGCACGGCGTCAACATCATGGAGTTCTGCAAGGCCTACAACGCCGCGACCGAGTCGCAGCGCGGTTGGGTCATCCCGGTGGAGATCACGGTCTACGAGGACCGTTCCTTCACCTTCATCACCAAGACTCCGCCGGCCGCCAAGATGATCCTCAAGGCCGCGGGTGTGGAGAAGGGCTCCGGCGAGCCGCACAAGACCAAGGTCGCCAAGATCACCGAGGCGCAGGTCCGCGAGATCGCCACCACCAAGATGCCCGACCTCAACGCCAACGACCTGGACGCCGCGTCCAAGATCATCGCTGGCACCGCCCGCTCCATGGGCATCACGGTCGAGGGCTGATCACCCCCCCCGTAGTCCTTCAGTGGTAGGGCCCGCGCCGGCCCGCACCACGACTCCATACCTGCCACGCGGCGACAGCCGCATGGTGTAACTGCACAGGAGTAGCAGTGAAGCGCAGCAAGTCCCTCCGCGCTGCGGACGCCAAGATCGACCGGGAGAAGCTCTACGCCCCGCTCGAGGCCGTCCGTCTCGCCAAGGAGACCTCCACCACCAAGTTCGACAGCACCGTCGAGGTGGCCTTCCGTCTGGGTGTCGACCCGCGCAAGGCCGACCAGATGGTCCGTGGCACCGTGAACCTTCCGCACGGCACCGGTAAGACCGCCCGGGTCCTGGTCTTCGCGACCGGTGACCGTGCCGAGGCCGCGATCGCCGCGGGCGCCGACATCGTCGGCTCCGACGAGCTCATCGACGAGATCTCCAAGGGCAACCGCCTGAACGAGTTCGACGCCGTCGTCGCCACCCCGGACCTCATGGGCAAGGTCGGCCGCCTCGGCCGCGTCCTCGGCCCGCGTGGTCTCATGCCGAACCCGAAGACCGGCACCGTCACCCCCGATGTCGCCAAGGCTGTCAACGACATCAAGGGCGGCAAGATCGAGTTCCGCGTCGACAAGCACTCGAACCTGCACTTCATCATCGGCAAGGTGTCCTTCGACGACACCAAGCTGGTGGAGAACTACGGCGCGGCCCTGGAGGAGATCCTCCGTCTGAAGCCGTCCGCCGCCAAGGGTCGCTACATCAAGAAGGCCGCCATCAGCACCACGATGGGCCCCGGCATTCCGGTCGACTCGAACCGCACCCGCAACCTCCTCGTCGAGGAGGACCCGGCCGCGGTCTGAGCCTGACGGCTCAGGAGCCCTCGTAGGGCTCCAGCGTCCTGGAAGCCGCCCCTCACGCCTCTCCGGAGGCATGGGGGGCGGTTTCGCGTCTGCGGGCCCGGGCCGGCCGTCCCCGCCCGTACAGAGGCGATTTGCACCCCGCCCGGGGTATCACGTACGCTTTCGAAGAAGCCAAAGACCGCTGGTCGTCGCTGTGCCTGTGAGGGTGCGGTGACCGAAGGATTCGCTGTATATGCGAACGACCCGCGC
Source organism: Streptomyces sp. NPDC048018 (assembly GCF_043202995.1). Taxonomy (NCBI): domain Bacteria; kingdom Bacillati; phylum Actinomycetota; class Actinomycetes; order Kitasatosporales; family Streptomycetaceae; genus Streptomyces; species Streptomyces sp. NPDC048018. The sequence continues at coordinate 400,457 of NZ_JBIDBK010000004.1, read as the reverse complement.
AGGTGATCGTGGATGAGTTCCCGGATCCTCCGAGATTCGGTCGAGCTGAGCCCCGTGCGCCTGCGCCCGGGGCGTTCTGTTTTGTTCAGCCCCTTCCGAGCGGTCCCATCACCCGGAAGGAGGCCGACGCTCTATGGCAAGGCCCGACAAGGCTGCCTCGGTGGCCGAGCTCGCGGACCAGTTCCGTGGCTCGAACGCCGCTGTGCTGACCGAGTACCGGGGTCTCACCGTGGCGCAGCTCAAGACGCTGCGTCGTTCGCTCGGTGAGAACGCCCAGTACGCCGTGGTGAAGAACACGCTGACCAAGATTGCGGCCAACGAGGCCGGGATCACCGCACTGGACGAGCACTTCGCTGGTCCGACCGCGGTCGCCTTCGTCACCGGTGACCCGGTGGAGTCGGCGAAGGCTCTGCGTGACTTCGCCAAGGAGAACCCGAACCTCATCATCAAGGCCGGTGTCCTTGACGGTAAGGCTCTCTCCGCCGACGACATCAAGAAGCTTGCGGACCTCGAGTCCCGCGAGGTTCTGCTCAGCAAGCTGGCCGGTGCCTTCAAGGGCAAGCAGTCCCAGGCTGCTCAGCTCTTCCAGGCGCTGCCGTCGAAGCTCGTCCGCACCGTGGACGCGCTTCGTGCCAAGCAGGCCGAGCAGGGCGGTGCCGAGTAACTCGGCTCGCGCAATGATCCGGACCGCCCACAGGGGCGGCGCGGGTCGCAGCGGGCCGAACGTACGCCCGCCTCACATGTACATCCGGCACCTGCCGAATTAGTGGAAGGATCGCCCATCATGGCGAAGCTCTCTCAGGATGACCTGCTCGCGCAGTTCGAGGAGATGACCCTCATCGAGCTCTCCGAGTTCGTGAAGGCGTTCGAGGAGAAGTTCGACGTCACCGCCGCCGCGGCCGTCGCCGTTGCCGCCGGCCCGGCCCAGGGTGGCCCGGCCGAGACCGTCGAGGAGAAGGACGAGTTCGACGTCATCCTCACCGGCGCCGGCGACAAGAAGATCCAGGTCATCAAGGTCGTGCGTGAGCTGACCTCCCTGGGTCTGAAGGAGGCCAAGGACCTCGTCGACGGCACCCCGAAGCCGGTCCTCGAGAAGGTTGCCAAGGACGCCGCCGAGAAGGCCGCCGAGGCCCTCAAGGGCGCCGGCGCCTCCGTCGAGGTCAAGTAACACCTCGTCGCGTCAGCGACTCCTCTGTTGAGCGTGTAACGCTTGCAGCGTGAAAGGCGATCATCCATCTGGGTGGTCGCCTTTCGGCGTTCCCGGACCCGCGTGGCGGCGGTCGTCCGGGCCCGGGGAAGCGGAGTATGGTGATCTTCGCCGTGCGCCGCGCAGAGGCGGGGGCCTTGACGAACCGCACGCAGCGCGCAATTCTCAGGACGCGTCGTCACAACGATCCGAATCCGAGGCATGGATCGGCGACCGAACGGGCAGTATCGAGGTGCGCCACACGGCGCGAGGTACCGCGGAGTTGAGAACAACGAGGGATGCGAAGAACTCGCCCTGGACATCAGTGGGCCAAGTGGCTACACTGACCCTTTGCGCTGCCTGTTAGCTGCCCCCTGCCCGTCACCAGGGGCATCCCCTCGCATCCGCTTCGCTGGTCGACCCACTCTGACCTGGTCTCTTGGCCATATCGGGAGTCGTCTTCCACGGGGCTCAGCAAGGGACCGGTACGCGCGTAGTGAGTCCGAGCCCTCGGAAGGACCCCCTCTTGGCCGCCTCGCGCAACGCCTCGACCAATACGAACAACGGCGCCAGCACCGCCCCGCTGCGCATCTCCTTTGCAAAGATCAAGGAGCCCCTCGAGGTTCCGAACCTCCTCGCGCTCCAGACCGAGAGCTTCGACTGGCTGCTCGGCAACGCCGCGTGGAAGGCTCGCGTCGAGGCCGCCCTTGAGTCGGGACAGGACGTCCCCACGAAGTCGGGTCTGGAGGAGATCTTCGAGGAGATCTCCCCGATCGAGGACTTCTCCGGGTCGATGTCGCTGACCTTCCGCGACCACCGTTTCGAGCCCCCGAAGAACTCGATCGACGAGTGCAAGGACCGTGACTTCACCTACGGTGCCCCGCTCTTCGTGACCGCCGAGTTCACGAACAACGAGACCGGCGAGATCAAGTCCCAGACGGTCTTCATGGGCGACTTCCCGCTCATGACCAACAAGGGCACCTTCGTCATCAACGGCACCGAGCGTGTCGTCGTGTCGCAGCTGGTCCGTTCCCCTGGCGTCTACTTCGACTCCTCCATCGACAAGACGTCCGACAAGGACATCTTCTCCGCCAAGATCATCCCGTCCCGGGGTGCCTGGCTGGAGATGGAGATCGACAAGCGCGACATGGTCGGTGTGCGCATCGACCGCAAGCGCAAGCAGTCCGTCACCGTCCTCCTCAAGGCGCTCGGCTGGACCACCGAGCAGATCCTGCAGGAGTTCGGCGAGTACGAGTCCATGCGCGCCACCCTGGAGAAGGACCACACCCAGGGCCAGGACGACGCGCTGCTCGACATCTACCGCAAGCTCCGTCCGGGCGAGCCGCCGACCCGCGAGGCCGCTCAGACGCTGCTCGAGAACCTCTACTTCAACCCGAAGCGCTACGACCTCGCGAAGGTCGGCCGCTACAAGGTGAACAAGAAGCTCGGCGCGGACGAGCCGCTGGACGCCGGTGTCCTGACCACCGACGACATCATCGCCACGATCAAGTACCTGGTGAAGCTCCACGCGGGCGAGACCGAGACGATCGGCGAGTCGGGCCGGGAGATCGTCGTCGAGACCGACGACATCGACCACTTCGGCAACCGTCGTCTGCGCAACGTCGGCGAGCTCATCCAGAACCAGGTCCGCACGGGTCTGGCCCGTATGGAGCGCGTCGTGCGCGAGCGCATGACCACCCAGGACGTCGAGGCGATCACGCCGCAGACCCTGATCAACATCCGGCCGGTCGTCGCCTCCATCAAGGAGTTCTTCGGCACCAGCCAGCTGTCGCAGTTCATGGACCAGAACAACCCGCTGTCGGGTCTGACGCACAAGCGGCGTCTCTCGGCGCTGGGTCCCGGTGGTCTGTCCCGTGAGCGGGCCGGCTTCGAGGTCCGAGACGTGCACCCGTCCCACTACGGACGCATGTGCCCGATCGAGACCCCCGAAGGCCCGAACATCGGTCTGATCGGTTCGCTCGCCTCGTACGGCCGCGTCAACGCGTTCGGCTTCATCGAGACGCCGTACCGCAAGGTCGTCGACGGCCAGGTCACCGACGAGGTCGACTACATCACGGCCGACGAGGAGGACCGCTTCGTCATCGCCCAGGCGAACGCGACCCTGAACGACGAGCTCCAGTTCACCGAGCCCCGCGTTCTGGTCCGCCGCCGTGGCGGCGAGGTCGACTACGTCCCGCCGACCGACGTCGACTACATGGACGTCTCGCCGCGCCAGATGGTGTCGGTCGCGACCGCCATGATCCCGTTCCTCGAGCACGACGACGCCAACCGTGCCCTCATGGGCGCGAACATGATGCGTCAGGCCGTTCCGCTGATTAAGTCGGAGGCCCCGCTCGTCGGCACCGGCATGGAGTACCGCTGCGCCACCGACGCCGGCGACGTGCTCAAGGCCGACAAGGCCGGCGTGGTCCAGGAGCTCTCCGCCGACTACGTCACGGTCGCCAACGACGACGGCACGTACAACACGTACCGCCTGCACAAGTTCTCCCGCTCGAACCAGGGCACCTCGGTCAACCAGAAGGTCGTCGTCAACGAGGGCGACCGGGTCATCGAGGGCCAGGTCCTCGCCGACGGTCCGGCGACCGAAGAGGGCGAGATGGCCCTCGGCAAGAACCTGCTCGTGGCGTTCATGCCGTGGGAGGGTCACAACTACGAGGACGCGATCATCCTGTCGCAGCGCCTCGTGCAGGACGACGTCCTCTCCTCGATCCACATCGAGGAGCACGAGGTCGACGCCCGTGACACCAAGCTCGGCCCCGAGGAGATCACCCGGGACATCCCGAACGTCTCCGAGGAGGTCCTGGCCGACCTCGACGAGCGCGGCATCATCCGCATCGGTGCCGAGGTCGTCGCCGGCGACATCCTGGTCGGCAAGGTCACCCCGAAGGGTGAGACCGAGCTGACCCCGGAGGAGCGCCTGCTCCGCGCGATCTTCGGTGAGAAGGCCCGTGAGGTCCGTGACACCTCGCTGAAGGTCCCGCACGGCGAGACCGGCAAGGTCATCGGCGTCCGCGTCTTCGACCGCGAGGAGGGCGACGAGCTTCCCCCGGGCGTGAACCAGCTGGTCCGCGTCTACGTCGCCCAGAAGCGCAAGATCACCGACGGTGACAAGCTCGCCGGCCGTCACGGCAACAAGGGTGTCATCTCCAAGATCCTCCCGATCGAGGACATGCCCTTCCTCGAGGACGGCACCCCGGTCGACATCATCCTCAACCCGCTCGGCGTCCCGTCCCGAATGAACCCGGGACAGGTCCTGGAGATCCACCTCGGCTGGCTCGCCAGCCGCGGCTGGGACGTCTCCGGTCTCGCCGACGAGTGGGCGCAGCGCCTCCAGGCCATCGGTGCCGACCAGGTCGCCCCCGGCACCAACGTCGCCACCCCGGTCTTCGACGGTGCGCGTGAGGACGAGCTCGCGGGTCTGCTCCAGCACACCATCCCGAACCGCGACGGCGAGCGCATGGTGCTCCCGTCCGGCAAGGCGCGCCTGTTCGACGGCCGCTCCGGCGAGCCGTTCCCGGACCCGATCTCGGTCGGGTACATGTACATCCTCAAGCTCCACCACCTGGTCGACGACAAGCTCCACGCGCGTTCGACCGGTCCGTACTCGATGATCACCCAGCAGCCGCTGGGTGGTAAGGCCCAGTTCGGTGGCCAGCGCTTCGGTGAGATGGAGGTGTGGGCGCTCGAGGCGTACGGCGCCGCCTACGCCCTCCAGGAGCTGCTGACGATCAAGTCCGACGACGTGACCGGCCGCGTGAAGGTCTACGAGGCCATCGTCAAGGGCGAGAACATCCCTGAGCCCGGCATCCCCGAGTCCTTCAAGGTGCTCATCAAGGAGATGCAGTCCCTGTGCCTCAACGTGGAGGTGCTGTCCTCGGACGGCATGTCCATCGAGATGCGCGACACCGACGAGGACGTCTTCCGCGCAGCGGAGGAGCTCGGCATCGACCTGTCCCGGCGCGAGCCGAGCAGCGTCGAAGAGGTCTGACGGGAGTTCGGTCGGGGGCTCAGCGAATGAGCCCCCGGCCGGCCCCAGGACCCCCGTATCAGACCCACAGCCTTACAACCCTGAGAGGGATTGACGCATAGTGCTCGACGTCAACTTCTTCGACGAGCTCCGGATCGGTCTGGCCACCGCTGACGACATCCGTCAGTGGAGCCACGGCGAGGTCAAGAAGCCGGAGACCATCAACTACCGCACCCTGAAGCCCGAGAAGGACGGACTCTTCTGCGAGAAGATCTTCGGTCCGACCCGGGACTGGGAGTGCTACTGCGGCAAGTACAAGCGTGTCCGCTTCAAGGGCATCATCTGCGAGCGGTGTGGCGTCGAGGTCACCCGCGCCAAGGTGCGCCGTGAGCGGATGGGCCACATCGAGCTCGCCGCTCCCGTCACCCACATCTGGTACTTCAAGGGCGTTCCGTCGCGTCTTGGCTACCTGCTCGACCTCGCCCCGAAGGACCTCGAGAAGGTCATCTACTTCGCGGCGTACATGATCACGTACGTCGACGACGAGCGCCGCACGCGTGACCTGCCGTCGCTGGAGGCCCACGTCTCCGTCGAGCGTCAGCAGATCGAGAACCGTCGCGACTCCGACCTGGAGAACCGCGCCAAGAAGCTCGAGTCCGACCTGGCCGAGCTCGAGGCCGAGGGCGCCAAGGCCGACGTGCGCCGCAAGGTGCGCGAGGGTGCCGAGCGCGAGATGAAGCAGCTGCGCGACCGCGCGCAGCGCGAGATCGACCGCCTCGACGAGGTGTGGACCCGCTTCAAGAACCTCAAGGTCCAGGACCTGGAGGGCGACGAGCTCCTCTACCGCGAGCTGCGTGACCGCTTCGGCACGTACTTCGACGGCTCGATGGGTGCCGCGGCGCTGCAGAAGCGCCTGGAGTCCTTCGACCTCGAGGAGGAGGCCGAGAAGCTCCGCGAGATCATCCGCACCGGCAAGGGCCAGAAGAAGACCCGCGCGCTCAAGCGCCTCAAGGTCGTCTCCGCGTTCCTGCAGACCGCGAACAGCCCCAAGGGCATGGTTCTCGACTGCGTGCCGGTCATCCCGCCGGACCTGCGTCCGATGGTGCAGCTCGACGGTGGCCGCTTCGCGACCTCCGACCTGAACGACCTGTACCGCCGTGTGATCAACCGCAACAACCGTCTGAAGCGTCTGCTCGACCTCGGTGCCCCCGAGATCATCGTGAACAACGAGAAGCGGATGCTCCAGGAGGCGGTCGACGCCCTCTTCGACAACGGCCGTCGCGGTCGCCCGGTCACGGGCCCCGGCAACCGTCCGCTGAAGTCCCTCAGCGACATGCTGAAGGGCAAGCAGGGTCGATTCCGTCAGAACCTGCTCGGCAAGCGCGTGGACTACTCCGCGCGTTCCGTCATCGTCGTCGGCCCGCAGCTGAAGCTGCACCAGTGCGGTCTGCCGAAGGCCATGGCGCTGGAGCTCTTCAAGCCGTTCGTGATGAAGCGCCTGGTCGACCTGAACCACGCGCAGAACATCAAGTCGGCGAAGCGGATGGTCGAGCGCGGCCGCACGGTCGTGTACGACGTCCTCGAAGAGGTCATCGCCGAGCACCCGGTCCTGCTGAACCGTGCGCCCACGCTGCACCGCCTCGGCATCCAGGCCTTCGAGCCGCAGCTGGTCGAGGGCAAGGCCATCCAGATCCACCCGCTCGTCTGCACCGCCTTCAACGCGGACTTCGACGGTGACCAGATGGCCGTGCACCTGCCGCTCTCCGCGGAGGCGCAGGCCGAGGCCCGCATCCTGATGCTGTCCTCGAACAACATCCTCAAGCCCGCCGACGGCCGTCCGGTGACGATGCCGACCCAGGACATGGTCCTCGGTCTGTTCTTCCTCACCACCGACGGCGAGCTGCGTGACACCAAGGGCGAGGGCCGCGCGTTCGGCTCCACGGCCGAGGCGATCATGGCGTTCGACGCCGGCGAGCTGGCGCTGCAGTCCCCGATCGACATCCGCTTCCCGATCGGCACCGTCCCGCCGCGCGGCTGGGTTCCCCCGGTCGCCGAGGAGGGCGAGCCGGAGTGGCAGCAGGGTGACTCGTTCCGCCTGCGGACGACCCTGGGCCGCGCGCTCTTCAACGAGCTGCTGCCCGAGGACTACCCGTTCGTCGACTACTCCGTCGGCAAGAAGCAGCTCTCCGAGATCGTCAACGACCTCGCCGAGCGCTACCCCAAGGTCATCGTGGCGGCGACGCTCGACAACCTGAAGGCGGCCGGCTTCTACTGGGCGACCCGTTCCGGTGTCACCGTGGCCATCTCCGACGTCGTCGTTCCCGAGGCGAAGAAGGAGATCGTCGCGGGCTACGAGGCGCAGGACGAGAAGGTCCAGAAGCAGTACGAGCGCGGTCTGATCACCAAGGAAGAGCGCACGCAGGAGCTCATCGCGATCTGGACCAAGGCGACCAACGAGGTCGCCGAGGCGATGAACGCGAACTTCCCCAAGACGAACCCCATCTTCATGATGGTTGACTCGGGTGCCCGAGGAAACATGATGCAGATGCGGCAGATCGCCGGTATGCGTGGTCTGGTGTCGAACGCCAAGAACGAGACCATCCCGCGTCCGATCAAGGCGTCCTTCCGTGAGGGCCTCACCGTCCTCGAGTACTTCATCTCGACGCACGGTGCCCGTAAGGGTCTCGCCGACACCGCCCTGCGTACCGCCGACTCGGGTTACCTGACCCGTCGTCTGGTGGACGTCTCGCAGGACGTGATCATCCGCGAGGAGGACTGCGGCACCGAGCGCGGTCTGAAGCTGAAGATCGCCGAGCGCGGTGCGGACGGTTCGCTGCGCAAGACGGACGACGTCGAGACCTCCGTGTACGCGCGGATGCTCGCCGAGGACGTCGTCGTGGACGGCAAGGTCATCGCGCCGGCCAACGTCGACCTGGGTGACGTGCTCATCGACGCCCTGGTCAACGCGGGCGTCGAGGAGGTCAAGACCCGCTCGGTCCTGACCTGTGAGTCGGCCGTCGGCACCTGTGCCTTCTGCTACGGCCGCTCGCTGGCCACCGGCAAGCTGGTCGACATCGGTGAGGCGGTCGGCATCATCGCCGCCCAGTCCATCGGTGAGCCCGGTACCCAGCTGACGATGCGTACCTTCCACACCGGTGGTGTGGCCGGTGACGACATCACCCAGGGTCTGCCGCGTGTCGTCGAGCTCTTCGAGGCCCGTCAGCCCAAGGGTGTCGCCCCGATCTCCGAGGCGGCCGGTCGCGTCCGCATCGAGGAGACCGAGAAGACCAAGAAGATCGTCGTCACCCCGGACGACGGCAGCGACGAGACGGCGTTCCCGATCTCGAAGCGTGCCCGTCTGCTCGTGGGCGAGGGCGACCACGTCGAGGTGGGTCAGAAGCTCACCGTGGGTGCCACCAACCCGCACGACGTGCTGCGCATCCTCGGCCAGCGTGCCGTCCAGGTCCACCTGGTCGCCGAGGTCCAGAAGGTCTACAACTCGCAGGGCGTGTCGATCCACGACAAGCACATCGAGATCATCATCCGGCAGATGCTGCGCCGCGTGACGATCATCGAGTCCGGCGACGCGGAGCTGCTGCCGGGCGAGCTCGTCGAGCGCTCGAAGTTCGAGACCGAGAACCGTCGTGTGGTCCAGGAAGGCGGCCACCCGGCCTCCGGCCGTCCGCAGCTGATGGGTATCACCAAGGCCTCGCTGGCGACGGAGTCCTGGCTGTCGGCCGCCTCCTTCCAGGAGACGACCCGAGTCCTGACGGATGCGGCGATCAACGCCAAGTCCGACAGCCTCATCGGCCTCAAGGAGAACGTCATCATCGGTAAGCTCATCCCGGCCGGTACGGGTCTGTCCCGCTACCGCAACATCCGGGTCGAGCCGACCGAGGAGGCCAAGGCCGCGATGTACTCGGCCGTCGGCTACGACGACATCGACTACTCGCCGTTCGGCACCGGCTCCGGCCAGGCCGTCCCGCTGGAGGACTACGACTACGGTCCGTACAACCAGTAAGGCGTAGGAACGCGAAAGAAGGGCGGCACCCCCACGGGGGTGCCGCCCTTCGGCGTTTCCGGGAAGCGTCAGCGCGCGGTCAGTTCCCAGGCGGCGACCACGACGGTCGCGATCGCGGCGAGGGCGCCGATGCTGGCCAGCGGCCAGCGGGAGCGTTCCAGCTCGTCGAGCCGGGCCTCGTGGTCGGCGAGCTGCCGGTCGGTCTGGTCGCTGCGCTGCACGAGTAGGGCGAGCGAGCCGTCGACCCGGGCGAAGCCGGCCTCCAGGGTGCCGCGCAGCCGCTCCAGTTCGAGGGCGACGGCGACCGGGTCGTTCGGGTCAGACTCGGTCATCGGCCGCCGCCTCCGGGAGGTCCTCCGGGAGGAGCGCCGGTACCGGGGCGAGCGCCGGGGCCTGCGCCTCCGGGACGGTGCGCAGCCACGAGGGCAGCAGCGCCTGGAGGCCCGGGAAGGCCATGACGCGGGCGAGGGCGCCCGCGACGGCGAGGGCTCCCGCGACCCAGGGGAGGGTGGCGGGGATGCCGGAGGCGTCGACGAGCGCGGGCAGCACGACGGCGATGCCGACGGCGGTCTGCAGAACGGTGCGGGCCGTGCGCTTGGCGGCTTCGGACATGGGTGGTTCTCCTTGCGTGGGGGAGCTGTGGCGACGGTGGGGCTACTGCACGAACGGCACCTTGAGCGCGTTCCAGGACGCGGCGCCGGGCCAGCCGTCGGCGTCGGAGCCGCGGAAGCCGAGCTTGTGCTGCCAGGCGGCGTACGACCGGCGGTCGGCCTCGGACCAGCGCGGGCCGGGACCGGTCTGGTAGCGGCCGCAGCCCTCGGCGACCAGCCGGCGGCCCATCGCGGTGACGACGGCGGAACTCGGGGTGGTCCGGAAGAAGGCGGTCCCGGGGAACGGCTGGTAGCGCGGGGCGGTCGGCTTCGGGGCGGTGGGCTTGGCGGCGGGGGCGGAGCCGAGGCGCTTCTGCACCCGGTCCCGCATGCCCGGCATGCCGAAGCCGCGCGGGTCGTTCTTCCAGTCGGACCACTCGGAGTGGCCGATCACGGACTTGGCGCCCCAGCCGTGCGCACGGCACAGCGCCGCGGACACCCGTTCGATGGCGTCGAGCTGTGCGGCGGGCCAGGGGTCGCTGCCGTTGCCGAGGTTGATGCACTCGAAGCCGTAGAAGCGGGAGTTGCCGTCGACGGCGCCCGCGCTGCCCTGGTGCTCGCGGGGGACGGGCGGCCGCACCCCGTAGGTCTCGCTGATCACGGCCTGGAGGACGGACGGGTCGCCGCCGCCGGCGTGGTTGGCGCGGCCGCTGGAGACCAGGTGGACCGTGCCGTCCTTGGCGATGACGCCGTGGCACAGCGGGCCGGGCAGACCCTCGTAGCCGTTGTAGCAGAGCTCGACGGTGTTGGCGGTGCCGCTGGAGACGGTGTGGTGGATCACCACGCCGACCACGGGGCCCCAGGCGCCGTGGCCGTTGCGGTTGTGGGCGCGCCAGCCGTCGTGCTCGACGACGGTGACGCCTTCGGCGCGGAGCGCGGCGACCAACCGGTCCGCGGAGAGGGGAGTGGCCATCTGTGTCCTCCGGGCAGGGATGCCGGGATGCCGGGGCTCCGTCGGTCCGGGGCTCCGGCATCCCGGGTTCTCGGGCATGAGAAAACCCCGGCCGTTCGGTCGGCGCGGGGCGGGCGGGGTGGGGCGGGGGTATTACGGGACGGGGGTCTCGGGCGGCGGGGCCGGGGCCCAGTTGGCGCTCAGCTTGGCGTAGGCGAGCCGCCGCTCCTCGAAGTCGGCGAGGGCGGCCGCCACCGCCCGCTGGACGGCCGTGCGGTCGGGGACGACCGGGCTGCCGTTCTGGCCGGCGATCGTGATCGTGCCGGAGGCGCGCAGCACGGAGTCCCCGTCGCCGTACTCGGAGAACTGGGCGGTGACGTACACCGACGGGTACTGGCCGGTGACGGGGTCCCGCTCCACGGAGCCGCCGAGGCTGTTGTCGAAGACACGGACGGCGAGGGTGTGCCCGTTCTCGACGACGGTGGCGCGGCCCGCGTAGTCGATGGCCACGCCCCAGGGCTGGTTCGGGTCGATGTTCATGGTGTGCTCCTCGGTGGCCGGATCAGGTCTGGGTGCCGTAGATGAGGGTGGGCTGGGCGTAGACCGTGCCGCCGCCGGCCAGGGCCTGGATCTCGATCTTCATCGTGGTGCCGAACTTGGTCTTCATGTCGCCGGGGATCAGGGCGAGGTGGTCGAAGGTGTTGCCGGCCGTGACGGTGGGACCGAACTGCACGTCGTCGACCATGACCCGCACCTGGCCGGTGGCGCCGGCGGATGCCGCCGTGCTGAGGGCCAGGCGCAGCTTCGGCTGCCAGACGGGGTTGAAGGAGCGGGCGATGGTGGTGAAGCTCGCGCTCGTGGTGGAGGGCCACCGGGTGGGGTCGGTCGGGACCGGCGGCATCAGATGCAGCCAGGGCCGGGCGAGACCGCCCGTCATGATGTCGTCGGCGAAGATCTCGTGGTCGTAGCCGTCGAAGATCCGGAAGAGCGGCCGGGCGTTGGTGACGGTGCCGCTCTGCTTGGGCGGGCGGATCTCGCTCACGGCGGGCCGGACGTTCACGGCCGTCGACAGGGCCTTGATCCGGCGTTCCATCTGGTTCAGCCGGTCGATGATGTCCTCGGGCAGCTGGGGCATCAGGCCTCCTCAAGGTAGAGCTCGGCGGTGTCGGGACGGCCGCGTTCCGGCGGGGTGATCTTGATGCCGATGATGCGGTAGCGGGCGTCGAGGCCCCCGGAGAACCACTCGTCGGTGATCCGGATCCGGGCCACCCGTCCGATCAGGGCGGGCGGGACGATCCCGCCGAGGTGGATGCTGACCGCCGGGATCACGACGGGTCCGCGAGCCGCGTCGAGCTCCGCCTTGGCCAGGGCGTTCAGCGTCAGCTGGTCGCTGATCTCGTTGTGGTCCGAGGACAGGTCGATCAGCGGCCAGCCGTCGCTCAGCAGCTCGGTCGCCAGCTCCTGCGGGGCGGAGATCAGCGGCCGTGACTCCTGGCCGGCGTTGCCGCCGGCGGAGGCGCCGCGCGCCACGGCCGTGGTGCCGCCGCGGGTCGCGTCGTAGGGGAAGGAGTACGACAGGATCACGCCGGGCCGGTCGAAGAGCAGGTCGGTGGCGCCGGTGCGGATCTTCGGGTGGCCGAGCCGCAGCTGCCGGATGCGCTCGCCGCTGGACGGGTCGCGGTAGACCAGGAACTGGTACTCGAAGCCGTCCTGGAGGCCGGCCAGCTGGTCCAGGGCCTCCAGGTAGACCACCTCGTCGCCGTCGCGCCAGCTCATCGTCCGCAGGACGTCGGACTGCTCCTCGCCGAAGGCGACCTTGAAGCAGGCGGCGTTCTTCGTGGTCATCTCCCGCCACAGACCGCGGGCGATCTCCAGCTGGTCGGTGTCGGTGTAGGTCAGGTCGGCCCGGATCCGGCGGCGGCCGGCGTACGAGTCGAAGGTGGCGGCCTGGATGCCGAGGGTCAGCACCCCGCGGCCGCTGGACTGCAGCGTGGTGGTCCAGATGATGCCGCCCCACCACAGGTCGCCGCCGCGCTCCAGGTAGACCGCGGTCCGGCCCTCGCGGACCTTCTTGACCCGGTCGGCGATCTCCTTGTTGGGGATGGGGATGGTGCCGGACAGGGAGCCGGCCTTGCCGATGTAGTCGTCGAAGGAGACGTCCCGCAGCGGCAGGATGTCGATGGTCTGATCGGTGATCAGGTCGCAGAAGATGGCCCGGTAGGGCGTGTCGATGGCCATGGGCGGGCCTCCTTACAGGACGAAGGTGGCGGAGACGCGGATGTTCCGCCCGGCGGCGAGCGCACCGTTGGAGGACCAGGTGCGCAGGTCGATCTGGCCGTTGGCGCTGAGGTAGGCGGCGCCGGAGCCGAAGCCGTCGCAGGCGACCGCCTCCATGGAGATGGCGGGGCGCCAGCCGGAGGGCAGTACGACCAGCGGCTCGTCGCTGATGTTGCCCGCGCTGTCGGCGTTGACCTGCGCGCCGGTACGGGTGACCGAGACGGACAGGCTGCACAGGCCGGTCTTGGTCCTGCGGGCGGAGAAGCCCACCAGCGACCAGTTGGGGAGCGCCGTCGCACCGGTGGTGGTGGTCTCGACCTCGGTGGAGGCGTAGTTCACCCACGCGGTGCCGTTCCAGCGCTGCAGGTTTCCGCCGTTGTCGCGGTACTGCCCGCTGTAACTGCCGGTGGCGACGGTGCCGCTGGGCGCGATGCCGCCGATCTCCTTCGGGTAGGCGACCCAGGCCGTGCCGTCCCAGCGCTGCAGGAAGTGGGCGTTGTCGTTGTCCTGGTACTGGCCCGGGTAGGAGCCGGCGACGCCGGCGTTGTTGTAGACGGGCAGGATGCCGCCCGCGGAGACCACGGTCGTGCGCAGGTCGGTGGAGGCGCCGCCGGCCCAGTCGATGCCGCCGGTGCCGGCCGACGCGCCCTTCTTGACCAGCACGGAGAACAGCGCCAGGGAGCGGGCGGGCGCGGCCGGCACCTCCGGCACCGCCTTCGGCGTTCCCTTGACGATCTCGATCCCGGCCTCGTACTTGCCCAGGGTGTCGACGTCGTTGTCGTACACGCGCAGCACGACCAGGTCGATGCGCGGGTTGAGCGGGTCGCCGTCGCCGAAGGTGATGGTGATGTCCTCGTCGAGGGCGACCGGGTAGGCACCGTCGGTGGTGGCGCCCTGGACGACGGCCTTTCCGTGGTAGACGGTGGCCGTCATCGGGCCGGTGCCGGTCATCCACAGGCCGCCGACGCGGTACTTGCCGTCGTACGTGCCGGGCAGGATGCCGGAGCGGGAGGCGAGGGGGTTCGCGGGGGTGGCGGCCCCGAGGGCGGTGATGCGGGTGTTCTGGCGGGTCTGACCGGTGGGCAGCAGCCAGCCGGAGCGTACGGGCATGGAGATCTCCTGGGGAAAAGGGCGGTCGGGCGGCGGCCTCGCCGGCTCAGTACTGCGGGGTGACCTGGATGAAGGTGTTGTCGAACCAGGCCTTCACGTTGGTGTTGGTGCTGCGGTAGTACGCGGTGACGGTGTACGTGGCGCCCGGCGTCAGGCTGTGCAGGCGCTGGGTCGTCGAGGAGGAGAACGCGTCCGTCGGATCGGCCGACTTGGAGGCGACGGCGGCCAGTTCGTCGTCCAGGTCGCGGTGGACGGTGGTGCCCTGCATGATCCGGACGCACATGTAGGCCGAGCTGGCGATGCCCGTGGTGCCGGAGGCCAGGCTCAGCTCCATCCGGGAACCGAAGGTGAGGATCGCCTGCCGCGACTCGGGGGCCACGAAGGTCACCGACAGCGGGTTCTCGGCCCGCTCCAGCAGCGTGGTCACGTAGGTGGTGGAGGTGGTGTAGCCGGCGTCGAGCGAGTCGTTGAAGTACGGACCCGGGTAGGCGGGAGCCCACTTCGCACCGTCCCAGCGCTGCAGCGGGCCCGGCGCGGAGGCCCGGTACTGGCCGGTGTAGCTGGCCTGGGTGGTGGCGGCGGAGGCGGGGATGATGCCGCCGACCGCCGCCGGGTAGGCCACCCACTTGCCGCCGTCCCAGCGCTGGAACTGCCCGTCCGCGGTGTCCTGGTACTGGCCCGGGTGGGCGCCCGGCAGCACCTGGCCCTCGACCGGGAGGATGCCGCCGACCGAGACGACCGGCGTGCGCAGGTCCTTCAGGGCGGTGGCCCACGGGATGCCGCCGTTGCCCGCGCTGGCCCCGGCCGGCACCGTCACCTGGTACAGCGGGAGGCTGCGCGCCGGGGTCGGCGGGGCCTTCGGGGTCTGCTCCGCGATGCCCTTGACGATCTCGATGACGGCCTCGTTGCGGGTGCCGCCGTCGTAGAGCTTGTCGTAGACCTTCAGGACGACCAGGTCGATGCGGGCGTAGCCCTCGCCCGCGGCGAAGGTGACCTGCTCCGAGACCGGCAGGGACACCGGGAAGACGCCCTGCGAGATGTCTCCCTGGATGACCGCGCGGCCCTCGGAGACGGTGGCGGTCATGGCGGAGGCGCCGTCCATCCAGAAGCCGGACAGCCGGTACTTGCCGTCGTAGGAGCCGGGCAGGATGCCGGAGCGGACCTGCACCGGGTTGATCATGGTGGTCGCGCCGACCTGGTTGAGGCGGGTGTCCTCGCGGGTCTGGCCGGTCTCGGCGACCCAGCTGCTGCGCAGGTTCATGGTGTTCTCCTATCGGGGGAGTCGAGGGGCGTCAGGGCTTGATCCACTCGGCGGAGAGGTTGCAGGCGTAGCCCGAACCGCCGAGCGTCTTCACCGGCGCCGTGTGGGAGTGGTAGGCGGCGAGCTGCAGCGTGTTGCCCGCGGTGAGTCGGATCAGGCCGCTGCCGCCGACGGTGACGGCGCCGTTGCCGGCCGGCAGGAGCCAGGTCGTGCGGTTCACGCCGGCGCCGTTGACGAGGATGCGGGCGCCGCGCATGCCCGTCTGGGCGTCGTTGACCCAGGCCACGAGCCCGGAGACCCGCCACCAGCCGGTGCGCGGGACGACGTAGGTGGTCGTCCCGTTGAAGCCGCTGGTGTCGTCCACGTCGACGTTCGGCAGGCTGACGGTGGTCCAGGTGGCGGGGCTGATGCTCTGCTGCTGGGTCGCCAGCAACTGCGAGGCGCTGAACAGGACGGTCGCCGCGCCCTGCGCGTACTGCCAGGCCGATCCGTCCCAGCGCTGCAGGGCGCTGCCGTCGTCCCGGTACTGGCCGGTGTAGCTGCCGACCGTGACGAAGCTGGGCGCGATGCCGCCGAGCGCCTTGGGATACGACACCCACGTCGTCCCGTCCCAGCGCTGGAGGAAGCTCCCGGCGTCGCGGTACTGGCCGACGTAGGCGCCCTTGAAGCCGGTGGTCGGCATGATGCCGCCGAGCGCCACGACCGGCCAGTGCAGGGTGGTCGCGCCGCCGGAGGTCCAGGCGATGCCGCCGGTGCCGGCCGAGGTGCCCTTCGGGACCCGGACCGAGTACAGCGGCATGGTGCTGCCCGGACCGCTCGCCGGGACGACAGGCGTCGCGGCGGGCGTTCCCCTGACCAGGCGGACGACGGCCGCGGTGGTGCCGGTCTTGTCGTAGTCGTCGTCGACGACGGCCAGTTCGATCAGATCGATCCGGTCGTACTGGGGGTCGCCGTCGGTGATGGTGACGGTCTCGGGAGCGACCGCGCTCACCAGGTAGGCACCCTGACGGGTGTCGTTGCCCTGGACGATCGCGCGCCCCGTGCCGATCGTGCACTGCATGGCGGCGGTCCCGGTCAGGACGAAGCCGCCCGGCACGATGCCCGGCCGGGAACGCAGCGGGGTCTCCTCCGGGCTCTGGCCGCTCGGGGTGAGCAGCGCGGCCAGGGTGAGACGGGTGTCCTCGCGGGTCTGGCCCGTGGGCGTGAGCCAGGCGGCCCGTACGGTCATGGGTTCACCTCTTCTGGAGGGGGTGGATGGGGAACCGGTTCACCGGGCAGGGCCCCGGGTCACCATTCGGCGCTGCGCCAGCGGACCGTCATCAGGGCGTCCGGGGTCGACGCGTCGGCCCGGAAGGACAGCTCGGTGCGCCCCGGTTCGAGCAGGAACAGCTCCTCGGGGCTGGAGTCGGCCATCGCGGTGTGCCGACGGGACGCGCTGCTGTTGAGCATCACCGTGCCGTTGGCGGTGTCGATGACGAGTTCGTCGCCTGCGGCCAGGTCGATCGCGTACCGCAGCCGGCGCCTGCTGACCCGCTCGGTGACGGTCGGCATGGAGCACGGGCCGCGGAAGACGATCACCGGGTGGGTGGGGGCGGAGCCGGTGTTCTCGGCGACGGCGTCACCGGTGGACTTGGCCTGGCCCCAGTTGAGCGGCCAGGTCAGCGGCCAGGTCAGGCCGGACTCCGGCTGCGGAGGGGTGGTCGTGGCGACCTGCTCGTTGACGGCGTAGCGCCGCGGGTCGGAGGCCAGCCACTGGATCGACATCTTCGAGCTGCCCTGGGTGGCGAAGCCCTGGTCGGCCGGGACCACCCGCTGGGCGATCCGGGCCCGCACGGCGAGCAGTTCGCCGTGCAGCCGTACGGTGAGCCAGCGCTCCTCGTCGAGCAGGGCGAGCGCCTGGCGCAGCGCGCGGACGGCCTCGGGGACGCCGTTGAACTCCGGCACCAGCACGATCGTGCCGCCGATCTTGCGCGGCTTGGCGTACCGGGAACCGGGCCAGGAGCCGTGCGAGGTGGGCCGCTCGGCGTCGGAGGCGTCGTACTCCGGGAGGTCCTCCCAGCCGGTGAGACCGGACTTGTCGATGTTGAACGGCGTGCCGGGGCCGATGAGAAGCCCGGCCCACTGGATCTGCCCGTCCTGGGTGATCAGCGAGCCGGGCGCGAGGTCGGCGGTGTAGGCGTTTCCGGCGTATGCGGTGGTGGTCTCGGCCATGGGGCCGTCACCTCACTTCTGAGGAGGGCGGGTTGGCGGGGGAGCGGTCATGCGTGGGCGGCCATGAGGAAGAGCAGGTCCTCGGCGGTCGAGCGGGGGCCGGCGCCCGGCTCCTCGTGGAAGTCCCGGATGCGGTGGGGCCGCGGGGCAGCCTCGGTGACGGCCGGGACCCGGCGGTTCTCCAGTACGGCGAGCGGGTCGATGCGCGGCGCGGAGTCGGCGCCGGGAAAGACGACACCGCCGTCGGCGAGCATCGGGATCTTGTCGAGGTCGACGCCGAAGTGCTTGCCGAGGAAGTCGAAACTCAGCTTGTTGAGGCCGTCGATGATCCAGTTGGCGAAGGCGATGAGGCCGTTGATGGGGCCCTTGACGACGCCGATGACCGTGGTCAGCGCGCCCTTGACCAGGTCGCCGATCCCGCGCATGGCGTTGCCGACGGCGTCCTTGGCCGTACGGAAGAAGCCGGGCACGGAGCTGGTGAAGAACGACAGGAAGGGCTGGACGGCGTTGCGGATGCCGCCGATGGTGCTGGAGGCGATGCCGCGCAGCGCGTGGGACGCGGATGTCACGGAGGAACGGGTGCCGGAGAAGCCGTTGACCGCGGAGCCGATGATCGTGAGCGCGGCGGTGAACAGGGCCAGATAGCCCTTGAAGTAGGTCGTGACGGCGTCGCCGATGAGCTTCATGATCGGCTGGAGGTACTTCCAGACGGACTGGAAGCCCTTGAGCGCCTGCTGGAAGACCTGCTGCATGATCCGCTGGCCGGCTTCGCTGTTCATCGCGTACTCGATGAGGGCCGCCGCGACGGGCAGGATGATGCCGACGACGAAGCCGAGCGGGTTTCCGCGCATGGCGATGTTGATGGCCATCATGACGAACGAGGCGATGGTCATCACCGTGCCGTACTTGTCCATCAGACCGGTGATGACATCGGTGAAGGGAAGCAGCGGCATCAGGAGGGACAGGATCGCAGCGACGCCGACGCCCATCTTGCCGAGGATCGTCCTGGCCTTGCCGGCGCGGTCGCCGAAGGACTTGACTCCCCTCGGGGCGGAGGAACTTCCCAGCCTGGTCACCGAGCCGGCCGCGGAGGTCGCGTCGGCGCGGAGGCGTCCCGTGGCGGTCGCGGCGGCGCGGGCGTCCGAGCCGAGTCGACCGGTCTTGCCGTCGGCGTCGCGGATCGCGTTCGCCAGCTTGCCCAGTGCGGTGTTCGCCTGGTTGACGGCGCTGCGCATGGTGCCGATCGCAGCAGGGACACCGGCGAGCAGGCGGCTCGAATAGAACGGTGTCAGTGCGACGGCACTCATCCGCGTGCCTTCGCCAGGTACATCAGCGCGTCCGCGGTGGACTGCGGGTCACTGTTGCGGGCCGCGTGATAGTGCTCGATGTGCAGTCCACCGCCGGCGCCTCCGCCCGCCTGCAGCTGCTGGTGCATGCGGGCGCGGCGGGCGGTGTGGGCGAGCAGCCGGTCCAGCTTGGAGAGCGGGAGGACGGCCTCGGCCTCGCCGGCCTCGGCGATGATCGCCGGGACACCGCCGTTGCGCGGCATGACGACGCCACCGGTGGCGAGCATGGGGATGGTCGGGATGCTGACGCCGAAGGTCTTGCCGCCGACGAGCGGCACCCAGCCGGGGACGCTGACCTTGACCCGGTTGAGGCTGCCGATCATCCGGTTGATCAGGCCGATGACGGCGTTGATCGGGCCGGACACACCGCTCTTGATGCCGTTGAACGCCCGGGACGCGATGTCCTTGAGGCCGTTCCAGGCGGACGACATCTTGTCCTTGACGGCGTTGAAGGCGTTCGGGATCGCGCTCTTGATCCAGTTGACCACCGGCGTGATGACGGCCTTGATGCCGTTCCAGACGGTGCTGATGACGGCCTTGATCGCGTTCATGACCGTGGTGATGACCGTCTTCCAGATGGTCACGTAGGTCTTGATCACGGTCGCGACGGCCTTGACGACGGTGGAGATCGCCGACTTTATGCCGTTCCAGACGGTCTTGATCAGGGCTCCGGCCTTCTTCATGATCGGCCCGATGGCCTTCATGACAGAACTGATCACGGTCTTGATGACCGTGAACGCCTTCTGCATGATCGCCTGCATCAGCTTCGAGCGGGTCGCCATCTCGACGACCTTCTCGATGAGCGGCATGAACAGCTCGATCAGGCGGGCCAGGAAGTTGCCCTTCATGGACTTGTTGAGCTTGTCCTGGCCCTTGGCCGCCTTGCCGGCGCCGGACTCGTACTTGCCGAGCTTGCCGCCGGCGGACTCGCCGGTCTTGCCGGCCTTGGTCATGGACTTCTCGGCCTGGTCGGAGGCCGTCTTGAGGTTCTTGAGCTGAGAAGTGGACGACTCGGCCGAGGACTTGAGCTGCTTGACCTTTCCCGAGGCGGTGTTCGCACCGCTGCCGATGCGGGAGACGGCCTGGGCGCTCTGTTCGGCGTTCGTCTTGAGGGTTCTGAGCGCCGACGAGGTGTTGGTCAGGGCACTTTTGAGAGACATGGTCACCTGATTTCAGTGGGTCGGAAAAGGACGTGCCGGGCTGACCGGCCGGCTAGGAGCCCTCCTCCGTGCCGTCCAGCTTGAGAGAGACCTTTCCGACGGCGTTCCGCAGGCGGTTGAGGTCCTCGGTCAGGACCTTTTTCCCTGATTCCGCCCACTTTTCCTTGGCCTCCTTTTCGGCGTCCAGGAACTTCCTGGCCTCCCGGTAGCGCGAAGAGGCCTCCTTCTCCAGCTGCTTCGCCTTCTTCTCCGCCTTCTCGAGCTCCCTCTTGGCCTTGTCGGCCAGCTTCTTCGCCCGGTTGTACTTCTTCTCCGCCTGCTGGAAGGCTTCGAGGGATTCGGCGGTCCTTTCCGTCCGGAACCGGCGCCGGGCGGCTTCCATGTCGTTCTGGGCCTGATCCCGTGCGGTGTTCCGGTTGCTCGCGTCGGTCCGGGCGTTGTTGAGCCTGGCGATCGCCTCCTTCAGCTCGCCCTGCTCCTTCGCGAGCTTGCGGAAGCGGTTCTCCGCGCTGAGGTTCGCGGCCTTGGCCGGGTCGGCCCACGGCCAGCCGATGCGCTGGCGGCCGTTGATCGTGACGCCCTTCTCGTCCATCTTGAAAAAGGTGTAGTCGATCTTGAAAAGGCTGGCGCCGATGGAGAGGACGGCGAGGCCGGCGATCTCGGCCTTGAGGGCGGTGATGTCGCCCTTCATGCCCGTGACCGTGCTGGTCGCGCCGAAGGCCGCCTCCTTGGTGGCCTTGTAGTCGTTCTCGCTGATCCAGGGGGCGAACCAGAGCTGATCGGGTTGCTTCGGGTTGTTCGGGTTCGATGGGGGCGGCGTGGGAGTTCCCATTGCTGTCCTCGATTCGGGGGGATCGTGCCGAGACGGACCCGTGAACGCCGAAGCCGCCTGCCCCGAGGCGGGGCCGGCGGCTCATGAGTGCGGGCGGCGGGGTGATCCCACCGGCGAGGCGTGGCGTGGGGGTGTCAGCGGCGGCGGTGTTCGGCGAGGGCGTCGGTCCAGCCCGCCGCGTAGGCGACCGCTTCGCGCCGGCTGACCTCGGCGTACAGCGTGCCGAGCAGCGCTCTCTTGTCGAGGGCGACAGGCCCGTCCAGCAGCTCGGCGAGGCGGTCATGGAGGGGGATGTGCGGTCGCGATGCCTCGGCCTCGGCCTGCTGGGTCATGGACGCCTGCCTTCCGGTTTGCTTGCCCTTGCTTACGTGGTGGCGCCGCGGAGTGAGGCGGGGGCACCACGTTATCGAACGTGTGTACGAGCAGAGTGTGGAACATCTGTTCGAGGTTTGTCGAGCGCGAAACGCCTGACGCTGTGTCTTCTCGCCAACTCCCCGCAGGGGTTGATGCCCGATCGGATCTGGTGTTCGACCGGGGTACTCTGGATGGCGCGTTCCCGAACCTGACACAGTCGGGGGCGGGGGGCGCGAGGGGCGCGCGGGGACCCCAGGGGGTTGGAAGGCAGTGCGGACACATGGACACGGAGCCGAGCGCCAGCCGGCGGGAGCGGGTCGTCGACTGGCTCGAAACCCACCCCGACCTGCCTCATCTCTTCGCGAGACTGGCGGAACTCGTCCACGTCGCCGGGTACGCCCCCGAGGATCTCGTCGTGCTGCCCAGGGCCGAGGTGGACCGCCGCGAGACCGCCGCCTTCACCGCCGGATGGGCCGAGGCCGTCTCCGACGAACTCCCTCGTATCCGCCGCGAGTACGAGAAGCGCGTTGCTGATGCATACGCTCAGGGGCAGGGTGACGCGCGTGGAATCCGGCGTCCCCAGCGGCGTACGGACATCTCCCCGGACGGTGCCCGGGTCATCGCGCTGCCCTTCGCCCGGCTCCTCGAACCGCCGGCCGTGGTCGTCCAGGCCGAGGAGCGGGTCCGCAGGGAGCGCGAGCTGTTCGAACAGCGACCTGAGCCGGAACCTGTGCACGAGTCCGGCCCCGAGGCCGCGTACGTACCCGAGCAGGGGTCCGGGGTCGCGCCCGAAGCGGAAGCGGAGCCCGATCTCCTGGTGACGGCCCAGGAGAGCCGTACCCGGAGGAATGCCCAGCCCGTACGCAAGGTGGTCCGGGGCAAGGGCGGGCGCCCGATAGTGCCGCCGCTCACCAGTGTGCCGATGCAGCACGGGCCCGCCCCCGAACGGCGCGGCCCCGACTCCGAGCAGGAGACGCGTCCGGGCGGCCGGGGGCGCCGGCTGTCGGAGCGGGCCAGGGCCCTGGAGGAGGACCTGGTCGGCGAGCGAGCACAGGAAGCGCCCCCGGAGCCCGCTCCCTGACGGGAACGGGCTCCGGGGGCTGTGGGGGATGTGGCCTCGGCGGACGCGGCATCAGCTGAAGAAGCGCGCGAGCTGGTGCGGGGACACCACCTCGGCGCCCTCCGCGTCCGCGGTGCCCCGGCCGTCCTCGCCCTCCTCGTCGTCCCCGGTGGGGTCACCTGGACGGGGAACGGGCTTCGGCGGATCGGGCGTTTCGTCGTCCTCGCCCGTGTTGACGGCGGAGAACATCCAGTTGGCGACGGCCAGGTGGTCCACCGCGGCCGCCAGCAGATGGTCGGTGAGCGACCACTCCGCGGCCTCGCCGTGCAGCTCCCGCTGCACGGCGCTGTTCTCCGGAAGGTGGGTGATCAGCACGGCGAGTCGCCGGCTGGAGACGCCGCCGCGGTACCAGTCGAGCAGGTCGACGTCGTAGTACCGCAGCAGGTCGGCTTCGAGGGCCTCGGCGTGTTCGTCGACGAACTCGACGAGGCTCAGTCTTCCCCCAGGCCGAGCCCGGTCTCCTTGCCGTAGGCCTCCAGGATGGCGGCGATGTCCTGCATCGTGAGGTCGTGCTCCTCGAAGCGGACGTACTGCTCCTCACCCATCAGGAGTTCGAGCAGACCGTCCACGTCGTTGTCGTCGAGCTTCCGCAGCGCCTTGGCGGTCTTGCGGGAGAGCTCGGTGGGCAGCGTGTAGGACTCGCCGTCCAGCTCGAAGGACCAGGTACGGCCGTGTGCCTCCATGCGCTGGGCGCGAGCGGCGTTGACGTCGAAACGGGCCATGGTGTGCGTACTCCTTGTTCGCGTGGTTCGCGTGGATGAAGAGCAGAAGGGGTGGGGCGGGACGGCGGTGCGCCGTCCCGCCCCGGAGGGATCCCCGAGGGGGGATCAGACGGTCATCAGACGGTCGCGGAGTACTGGCTGTCCTTCATGAGGAAGGTCGCCAGCGGCTTGCCGTCGCCCTTCGACATCGCCGTGAAGGTGATGCCGAGCTGGGAGGCGGCCTTGCGGGCCAGCTTGATGTCGTCCGTGGCGGTGACCTGGCCGCGCGGGATGATGAAGCGGTACTTCACCGCGGTCGTGCCACCGGCCTTGACGTCGGTGAACTCCAGGCCGAGGGCGCGGACGTCCGCGAACGGACGCTCGGCGATCTCGTAGCGGTAGGTGTCGACCGCCGGGGTCGGCTCGGCCTTCACCGCGTCGCCGCCCATGAAGAAGGGCAGGGTGTCCTCGTTGAACTGCAGCAGCGAGAACTTCAGCGACAGGTCGCGGGCCGAGTAGATGTAGTGGACCGGGGAGACCGACTGCCACGAGTCGATGGCCTCCAGCTTGTCCTTCTTCGAGAAGGTGACGCCGTCGCCGGAGGTGAAGCCGAGGTCCTTCCAGCCCGCGCCGGACCAGTCGGTGGCGGAGTCCGTGCCGAAGGTGGCCGGGAGGGAGGTGCCGGCGTCGGCGACATAGAGCTTGCCGGTGCCTGCGACGCGGATCTCGGCAGAGTTGTTTCCAGCCATGGTGAGGTTTCTCCTTGGTGAGAGGGGGTGAGGGCACCGCCCCGGCGTCCGGAGGATTCCGGCCCGGGTACGGCAAAGGCCCCGCCGGACGGCGAGGCCTGGTCGGTGGGGGAGCGCAGGGCGGCGCTCCGGGGGAGAGGGTCTAGAAGACGTCCAGCGAGAGCTGGATGACGCAGAGGTAGCGGTTGGCGCCCCGGTAGAGGTAGTCGGGCATCCAGCGCGGCCCGTCCTGCTCCTCGACGTCGCTGACGTAGTTCGCGCCGAGCTGCTTGCCGATCGTGGCGAGCAGCACCTTGCGGGCGGCGTTGGCGAGGACGTGGGCCGCGGTCTTCGTCGGTCCGTACACCTCGAACTCGATCAGCGGCTTGTCGACGTGCAGGTCGCCGGTCCAGGCGCCGCCGCGGCGGTTCACCAGGACGGCGTTCTGCGTGCCGTCGAAGCCTGCGGGCGCCTGGGCGGCGACCGTGACGCCGGCCATCGCCGGGTCGGCCTTGAGGACGTCGACGACCAGCTTCTCGACGTCCGGGAACGCACTCGGGGGAGTGGTCATGACGGTTCTCCTCGGTGGAAGGGAGGGGCGGGACGGGTGTGGTGCCGGGTGCCGTCCGGGGCGCTCGACGCGGGCGAAGGGGGAAGGGCGCGGAGCGCGCCCGGACGGCGAACGGCGGAGACTGCGGCCCGTCTCGCGGGCACAGCTCCGCCGCTGCACCAACTGTGACAGAGAGCGTGCGCGCACGCAACTAGTTCGGCGGCCGGCTTCGACGAGCGCCGGAAGAGGGCCGTCTAGATTGGGCGCGGCTCCGCAGCAGCGGGCCGGAGGTTCAGCCGGACGACGACAGGGGCGGGGCATGAGCTGGTACGTACTGGTGGAGGCCAACGAGGCGTACGGCGGCGACGACCGCTGGGACCTGGTGGAGAAGATCGCCGTCGACGGCGGCCGGGAAGCGGCCCTCGGCCGGGCCGAGGAACTGAGCCGGACCTACGTGCGAGGCGCCGACCCCGAGCGGTGCGGCCGCCTCGTGTTCCGGACGTCCCCGACGAGCTGGCTCGTGGAGCAGACCCGTTCGGTCTGGTACGACGGCCTCAGCAGCCCCAACACGCTTTCACGGCACATGCGCATCAGCGTTGCCGAGCTGGAGCTCGTCAAGGAGACGCCACCCGCCGAGCGCCCCAGGAAGGGCTGGCTGCGGAGGTGACTCCGCGGTGGGACCGGCCCGGGGCAGGGGGCCCGGCCCAGGGCCGGGCCCCCTGCCCCGGGCGGTAGCTTGACCGCACCTTCCCGATGCCCAGGAGCCGCCCCGTGTCCCCCGCTCGCCCCCGCCTCCTCTACGTCACCGACCTCGCCTACCCGGCCCGCGGGCGGCGCTACTGCGACGAGGACATCGACCTCACCGCGCGGCTGCGCGCCGATTTCGACATCGCGCTGTGCCATCCCCTCGACGCCGCCGCGCTCATGGACTCCTTCGACGCCGTCGTCGTCCGCAACAGCGGACCCGTCCTCCCTCACCAGGAGGCCTACGACGCCTTCCGCGCCCGCGCCCGGGCCGCCGGCACCCGCGTCTACAACCCGCTGCACGGGCGCGGCGACATGGCCGGCAAGCAGTACCTGCTCGACCTGACCGCCGCCGGGCTCCCCGTCATCCCCACCGTCGACCGCGCCGCCGACCTCGACCGGCTCCCCGATGCGGCGGAGTACTGCGTCAAGCCCAAGGCGGGCGCCGACTCGATAGGACTGGAGTTCGTGCCATACGAACGCCTCGCGGAGCTCTCGTACGGAGAGGTCCTCGTCCAGCCCCGCGTCGACTTCCGGTACGAGGTGTCCTTCTACTTCGTCGACGACCGCTGCCAGTACGCCCTGTACGCCCCCGACCCCGGGCGCCGCTGGGTCCTGGAGCCGTACGAGCCCACCGGGGCCGACCTGACCTTCGCCCGCCGCTTCGTCGACTGGAACACGCTCGACCACGGCATCCAGCGCGTCGACGCCTGCCGCACCCGGGACGGCGAGCTGCTCCTGGTCGAGCTGGAGGACCTCAACCCCTACCTCTCCCTCGACCGCGTGCCGGAGGCCGTCCGCGACCGCTTCGTCGAGGCCGTGACCGCCTCCCTGCATGCATTCGTGCGGGCCTGACGCGGGTCCCCGCGGCCGGGCACGCACAAACGCCCCGTGTCTCTCGTGGTGAGAGACACGGGGCGCTTCGTTCCCGCTCGTGAGCGGCTCAGGCCGTACGGGGCCTGCGCCGCGTGGCGCGCTCCGCCGCGAAGACGTCCTCCAGGCGGAAGAGCTGCGCCCGGCCGGCCTTGCCCGCGGCCCGCAGGTGGCCCAGCTGGACCCACTTGCGGATCGTCGCCGGCGCCACCCCCGCCTCCTCGGCGGCGAGCGGGCCGGGGATCAGCGCCGGCAGGGACAGCGGCAGGGCGGTCGAGCTCAGCATGAGGTCTCCTTCGTGTCGTCCATCGCCGCTTCGATCTCCTCCGGACGCGCCCCCGACGCCTCCGCGAGCTCCGCCCACTCCTCCTCCGGCCACAGGTGCCGGTAGGACGGGTCGTCCTGGCAGCCGCACGCCTCGTCCGTGCACACGCACGCCGGGTTCACGCACAGCACCGCCCGCCGGTCCGGGAAGGCCCGCAGCGACACCGAGTCGCACCACGGGCACCGGCCGGACACCCGGACGACGGTCTCGGCGTCGCCCAGGGTGCGCGCGCAGCGGCGCGCCATGCGGCGGATCTCGTCGCGCACGTGCCGGGTGAGCACGGGGTGGGCGGCGATCTCGTCGAGCAGGCCGACGACCCGGCGGAGCCGCTCGACGACCCCGGCCCGGCGCGGCCGCGGCAGCCCGAGCCGCGCGCAGACGGCCTCCTCCAGCTCCACCACGCCGTCGGTGATGTCGCGAATGGCGTCGGAGATGTGCAGGCGGATCGGCGCGGCTCCGTGCCCGGGCACGGACAGTCCGTGCCGCTGTTCGAGCAGCAGGGCATCCCGCCGCTCGGCCCGGATCAGTTCGTCCCGGCCCGGGTGCGGTCTGGTCGGCGCGCTTCCGGCGGGCGCGCGCCGGCCGGGCGCGAGCTCCTCGGCGAGCTCGGGGAACTGGCGCACGAGGGAGGCGGCCCACAGGACCACGTCGCGCGCGACGCGCTCGTCGGCGGCGGCTGCGGGTGCGTGCTGCCGGTCAGCCACGGCTGCTCCCGGCGAGTACGGCGACCGGCGTCGCGACCGGCGTCGCGACCGGCGTCCCGGCGGGCGTGGCCGGTGCGGCCGGTGCGAGTACGGCTCCGGCGGCGTCGAGGGCGGCGGCGTCCAGGACGGTCGCGAGTTCGGCGGCCTCGCCGCGGCGGCGGCGGGGCTTCACGGGGCGTCCGTTGCGCCACAGGCGGCCCGCGCAGACGCCGTCGAACCAGCTCTCGGCAGGGGCGACGGCCGCCTCGCACTCGCGGCTGACGGGGCAGACGGCGCAGGCGCGCAGGGCGGGGGCCGCCTCCTTGCCGCGCCGGGAGAAGACGACGGACGGGGAGAGGTCGGCGCACGCGGCGGCGGCCTGCCAGGGGGATGTGTCGGGCTGGTGCAAGGTGGATCTCCACGGTCCGGGGCCCATGGGGCCCCCAGGGCACGTGGGGCCCTTGGGACTCATGAGGCCGACGAGTGCGGCGGAGAGCAACATAGACATGTTGCGTGCGAGCTCGCAACTACCTTCATGGAGATGCCTTCACCGATTCGACACGATTGCGTGCCCGAAAGCACGTAATTCCGTGCGCGCAAGCACGCTAAAGTAAGGGGCCCGAAGGGTGGGGGAGTAAAGGGAGCGGTACACACATGAGCACTCACGGGCTCGACGAGTTCGCGCGATGGGTCGAGGGCCTGATGCGGGCACGCGGCTACGACATCGACAGCCCCCGCGGCGGAGGGAAGTCCCGGATCGCCGACGAGGCCGGCGTGCACCGGGCGGCCGTCACGCGCCTGCTGCAGCGGCAGAGCATGCCCGACCTGGAGACCATGCGCAGGATCGCCCCGCTCCTCGGGGTCTCGGTCCGCGACATGCTCATCCGGTCCGGACGGGTGACGCCGGAGGAGCTGCCGCTCGCCGAGGACCTGCTGCCGCCGGGCGACTGGCAGCCGACCATGGAGGACTTCGCGCGCTGGCTCGGGGTCCCGGACGAGCGGATGGACGTCTTCGTGAAGGTCGTCACGCAGTTCCTGGTGGAGCCCGAGGCGGCGGACGGCGACGTCCGGCCCGCGGGCGAGTCCCGGCGCGCCGCCCAGGACTGACCCGGGCGGGGCCCCGGCCCCCGCCCGGGCCCGGGGCCCGCACCGGCGGGCTTCCCGGCGGCGGGCCCCTGCCCGCCTTCCCGTGACGCCCGCGGCCCGCACACGGAACGCGGGGCGCCCGATTCGAGCCACCGGCCGCCCCCGCGCCGGAGGGTGCGCGGAGGCCCGGACCCCGGCCCCCGCACGGCGGGGGAGCCGTCGGGGCCGGGCCGGTCCTGGCGGGGCCGGGGGCGGCTGCCGGGGTGCGGGACCGCCCGCGTGGCACCGCCCGGGCCGGCCGGACGGTGTTCTCCCACGTCGCCCGGCGCCCTGCGCGTGGGCATTTGTTTTGACCGGAGTCCATGCGATAGGTACGCTCATGCCTTGTGCCTGGGGTGTGCCTGGAGCCGTGTGCGTGTCCTCAACCGCATGTGGAGTTCCGATATCGGCCACCGCGATCCACGTCCTTTCCGCCTTCGGCGGGGGGTCCGCAGGATTCGACACACCCGACCGCGTGGGTCGGTGACGTTCCAGGTTAGTTTTACCGACGGCACACAGAAACCGGAGAAGTAGTGCCTACGATCCAGCAGCTGGTCCGTAAGGGCCGGCAGGACAAGGTCGAGAAGAACAAGACGCCCGCACTCGAGGGTTCCCCTCAGCGTCGTGGCGTCTGCACGCGTGTGTTCACGACCACCCCGAAGAAGCCGAACTCGGCCCTCCGTAAGGTCGCGCGTGTGCGTCTGACCTCGGGCATCGAGGTCACGGCCTACATTCCGGGTGAGGGTCACAACCTGCAGGAGCACTCCATCGTGCTCGTGCGTGGTGGCCGTGTGAAGGACCTGCCGGGTGTTCGCTACAAGATCATCCGCGGTTCCCTCGACACGCAGGGCGTCAAGAACCGTAAGCAGGCTCGCAGCCGCTACGGCGCCAAGAAGGAGAAGTAAGAATGCCTCGTAAGGGCCCCGCCCCGAAGCGCCCGGTCATCATCGACCCGGTCTACAGCTCTCCTCTTGTCACGTCGCTGATCAACAAGATCCTGCTTGACGGCAAGCGTTCCACCGCCGAGCGCATCGTGTACGGCGCCATGGAGGGTCTTCGCGAGAAGACCGGCCAGGACCCGGTCATCACGCTGAAGCGCGCTCTCGAGAACGTCAAGCCGTCCCTCGAGGTCAAGTCCCGCCGTGTCGGTGGCGCCACCTACCAGGTGCCGATCGAGGTCAAGCCCGGTCGCGCGTCCACCCTGGCGCTGCGCTGGCTGGTCGGCTACTCCCGCGCCCGTCGCGAGAAGACCATGACCGAGCGCCTCATGAACGAGCTGCTGGACGCCTCGAACGGCCTCGGCGCTTCGGTCAAGAAGCGTGAGGACACGCACAAGATGGCCGAGTCCAACAAGGCCTTCGCGCACTACCGCTGGTAGTCGCAACCCACATCGAGACCGAGAGAAGACTGAGCCGATATGGCTACCACTTCGCTTGACCTTGCCAAGGTGCGCAACATCGGCATCATGGCGCACATCGACGCGGGCAAGACGACCACCACCGAGCGGATCCTGTTCTACACCGGCGTCTCGTACAAGATCGGTGAGGTCCACGACGGCGCTGCCACGATGGACTGGATGGAGCAGGAGCAGGAGCGTGGCATCACGATCACCTCTGCTGCCACCACCTGTCACTGGCCGCTCGAGAACGTCGACCACACGATCAACATCATCGACACGCCGGGCCACGTCGACTTCACCGTCGAGGTGGAGCGTTCGCTGCGCGTGCTCGACGGTGCTGTGACGGTGTTCGACGGCGTGGCCGGCGTCGAGCCGCAGTCCGAGACCGTCTGGCGTCAGGCGGACCGCTACGGCGTTCCGCGTATCTGCTTCGTCAACAAGCTCGACCGCACCGGTGCCGAGTTCTTCCGCTGCGTCGACATGATCGTGGACCGCCTCGGCGCGACCCCGATCGTCATGCAGCTCCCCATCGGTGCCGAGGCCGACTTCCAGGGCGTCGTCGACCTCGTCCGCATGAAGGCTCTTGTCTGGTCCGCCGAGGCCACCAAGGGTGAGATGTACGACATCGTCGACATCCCGGACACCCACACCGAGCTCGCCGAGGAGTGGCGCGGCAAGCTCGTCGAGGCCGTGGCCGAGAACGACGAAGAGATCATGGAGCTCTTCCTCGAGGGCGTCGAGCCCACCGAGGAGCAGCTGTACGCCGCGATCCGTCGCATCACCATCGCCTCCGGCAAGGGCGGCGAGACCACGGTCACCCCGGTGTTCTGTGGTACCGCGTTCAAGAACAAGGGTGTCCAGCCCCTGCTCGACGCCGTCGTGCGCTACCTCCCCTCCCCCCTGGACGTCGAGGCCATCGAGGGCCACGACGTCAAGGACGCGGAGCTGGTCGTCAAGCGCAAGCCGTCCGACGACGAGCCGCTGGCCGGCCTCGCGTTCAAGATCGCGAGCGACCCGCACCTCGGCAAGCTCACCTTCGTCCGGATCTACTCCGGTCGCCTGGAGGCCGGCACCTCGGTGCTGAACTCCGTCAAGGGCAAGAAGGAGCGCATCGGCAAGATCTACCGCATGCACGCGAACAAGCGTGAGGAGATCGACTCGGTGGGCGCCGGCGACATCGTCGCCGTCATGGGCCTGAAGCAGACCACCACCGGTGAGACGCTGTGCGACGAGAAGAACCCGGTCATCCTGGAGTCCATGGACTTCCCGGCGCCGGTCATCCAGGTCGCGATCGAGCCCAAGTCCAAGGGTGACCAGGAGAAGCTGGGTGTCGCCATCCAGCGTCTCGCGGAGGAGGACCCCTCCTTCCAGGTTCACTCGGACGAGGAGACCGGCCAGACCATCATCGGTGGTATGGGCGAGCTTCACCTCGACATCCTCGTCGACCGTATGCGTCGCGAGTTCAAGGTCGAGGCGAACGTCGGCAAGCCGCAGGTCGCGTACCGTGAGACGATCCGCAAGGCCGTCGAGCGCGTGGACTACACCCACAAGAAGCAGACCGGTGGTACCGGTCAGTTCGCCAAGGTGCAGATCGCGATCGAGCCCATCGAGGGCGGCGACGCCTCGTACGAGTTCGTCAACAAGGTCACCGGTGGCCGCATCCCGAAGGAGTACATCCCTTCGGTCGACGCCGGTGCGCAGGAGGCCATGCAGTTCGGCATCCTGGCCGGCTACGAGATGACCGGCGTCCGCGTCATCCTTCTCGACGGTGCCTACCACGAGGTCGACTCCTCCGAGCTCGCGTTCAAGATCGCCGGTTCGCAGGCCTTCAAGGAGGCCGCGCGCAAGGCTTCCCCCGTCATCCTTGAGCCGATGATGGCCGTCGAGGTCGTCACGCCCGAGGACTACATGGGCGAGGTCATCGGTGACATCAACTCCCGCCGTGGCCAGATCCAGGCCATGGAGGAGCGCAGCGGCGCTCGCGTCGTGAAGGGCCTCGTGCCCCTCTCGGAGATGTTCGGCTACGTCGGAGACCTCCGCAGCAAGACCTCGGGTCGCGCAAGCTACTCGATGCAGTTCGACTCCTACGCCGAGGTTCCGCGGAACGTCGCCGAGGAGATCATCGCGAAGGCCAAGGGCGAGTAACTCTCCCGAGTTCACGCTTTAGGCTTGACACCAGACGCCGGGGCTCGGCCCCCGAGACCCGAGGACCGGTCCCCGGCGGATGGCATCCCAGCAAAGATCACCTGGCGCCGATGAGTAAGGCGTACAGAACCACTCTCCAGGAGGAACCCCGTGGCGAAGGCGAAGTTCGAGCGGACTAAGCCGCACGTCAACATCGGCACCATCGGTCACATCGACCACGGTAAGACGACCCTCACGGCCGCCATTACCAAGGTGCTGCACGACGCGTACCCGGACCTGAACGAGGCCTCGGCCTTCGACCAGATCGACAAGGCTCCCGAGGAGCGCCAGCGCGGTATCACGATCTCGATCGCGCACGTCGAGTACCAGACCGAGTCGCGTCACTACGCGCACGTCGACTGCCCCGGTCACGCGGACTACATCAAGAACATGATCACGGGTGCCGCGCAGATGGACGGCGCCATCCTCGTGGTCGCCGCCACCGACGGCCCGATGCCGCAGACCAAGGAGCACGTGCTCCTGGCCCGCCAGGTCGGCGTTCCCTACATCGTCGTCGCCCTGAACAAGGCCGACATGGTGGACGACGAGGAGATCCTGGAGCTCGTCGAGCTCGAGGTTCGTGAGCTCCTCTCCGAGTACGAGTTCCCGGGCGACGACCTGCCGGTCGTCCGCGTCTCGGCGCTCAAGGCGCTCGAGGGCGACAAGGAGTGGGGCGAGAAGCTCCTCGGCCTCATGCACGCCGTGGACGAGTCCATCCCGCAGCCCGAGCGTGACGTCGACAAGCCGTTCCTGATGCCGATCGAGGACGTCTTCACGATCACCGGTCGTGGCACCGTCGTCACCGGTCGTATCGAGCGCGGTGTCCTCAAGGTCAACGAGACCGTCGACATCATCGGCATCAAGACCGAGAAGACCACCACCACGGTCACCGGCATCGAGATGTTCCGCAAGCTGCTCGACGAGGGCCAGGCCGGTGAGAACGTCGGTCTGCTCCTCCGTGGCATCAAGCGTGAGGACGTCGAGCGCGGCCAGGTCATCATCAAGCCGGGCTCGGTCACGCCGCACACGAACTTCGAGGCCCAGGCCTACATCCTGTCGAAGGACGAGGGTGGCCGTCACACCCCGTTCTTCAACAACTACCGCCCGCAGTTCTACTTCCGTACCACGGACGTGACCGGCGTCGTGACCCTCCCCGAGGGCACCGAGATGGTCATGCCGGGCGACAACACCGCCATGAGCGTTGAGCTGATCCAGCCCATCGCCATGGAGGAGGGCCTGAAGTTCGCCATCCGTGAGGGTGGCCGCACCGTCGGCGCCGGCCAGGTCGTCAAGATCACCAAGTAAGTTCTCACGAACTTCGGTGGTTTGACCTGGTAGCTCGACCGGGCTCCCGCGAGGACCCCGCACCGCTTCGGCGGTGCGGGGTCCTCCGCTTTACCCCCCGCCGACAGGTGCAAACCTGACGTCCCGTAACATCCCCCCGGTCAGGCGTGTCATGGCCAATCAGGGGTGGAGACAACTTGAAATCGGGACGTCGAGCGCGGCGTAGAACGGCAACGCGGATACGTCGTACGGCGATAGGCGCCGCCCTCGCGGGCGTGACGGTCCTCGCCTTCCAGGCGGCGGCGAACGGGGCGGTCTTCGGGACCGAGGGGGAGTCGCCGGCCGCTCCCGCGGACGTGTACAGCGCGAACGGGGAGGAGAACGGCCCCGTCAAGAGCGAGGTCCACAAGCTCGCCCTGTCCGACAAGGGCCACGGAGAAGCGGTCCTGTCGCAGCGGGACACCGCCCGCTTCGGCCTCCTGGGCGTGTCCTGGACGGACCCCGAGGCCAAGATCAAGGGGACGGTGCAGGCCAGGACCCGGAGCGCCGAGACCGGCGACTGGACCGAGTGGATGGACCTGACGCCCTACCCGGCCCTGCTCGACGGCAAGCGGGCCGGTGCCCGCGGTTCCACCGAGCCGATCTGGGTCGGCGCCTCCGACGGCGCCGAGGTACGGGTGTCCGACGGCGCCGCCGACGGCAGGCTGCCCGCCGGCCTGCGTCTCGACCTGGTCGACCCGGGTGCCAGCACCACCGCCGACAAGACCTCCGGTGACCTGAAGGCGGACCCCGCCGCGTTCACCGTCGAGGTGCCGCCGACGACGCCCGGCCCGGCGTCGACCGCGCCGCGGCCGCCGGTCGTCTCGCGCGCCGAGTGGGGTGCCGACGAGTCGCTCAACAACGAGGGCCCGACCTACCTGCCCGGCGGCAAGATCAAGGCCGTCTTCGTCCACCACACCACGGACGCCGACTACAACTGCGCGGACTCCGCCGCCGTCGTCCGGGCCATCCACGTCTACCACGTGAAGACCAACGGCTGGCG
Source organism: Streptomyces sp. NPDC048018 (assembly GCF_043202995.1). Taxonomy (NCBI): domain Bacteria; kingdom Bacillati; phylum Actinomycetota; class Actinomycetes; order Kitasatosporales; family Streptomycetaceae; genus Streptomyces; species Streptomyces sp. NPDC048018. Next base: position 366,411 of record NZ_JBIDBK010000004.1, on the reverse strand, counting down.
CGACCTCGGCTACAACTTCCTGGTCGACAAGTGCGGCACGATCTTCGAGGGCCGCCAGGGCGGCGTCGACCAGCCGGTGATGGGTGCCCACACCTACGGCTGGAACTCCGAGTCGACCAGCGTGTCGTTCATCGGTGACTACACCGCCCAGACCGCCCCGCAGGCCGCGCTGATCTCCGCCTCGCGGGTCGTCGCGTACAAGCTCGGCCAGTACGGGGTGGACCCGAACAGCACCGCGCAGCTGACGGCCGGTGCCACGCAGACCAACTACTTCGGCGAGTCCTTCGAGGCCACCAAGGTCTACCCCTTCGCGGCCGTCTCCGGACACCGCAACGGCTTCAACACCCAGTGCCCGGGCAACAGCCTCTACCCGCAGCTGCCGCAGATCCGCAGCTACGCGACCGGCTCCGTTGCCGGCCTCAAGATCGACTCGCTGGGCGGTGGCGCCACCCAGGCCGGCACCGGCTACGAGACCCCCGGCCCGGTGACGGTGAACTGGTCCACGACCACCGCCCCGAACAGCCTCATCAACAAGTTCGAGGTGCTCGTCGACGGCAACGTCGCCACCTGGAGCTGGGGCCACATGCGCGCGGCGTCGGTCGCCGTCAGCGGCTACGGCGACCACACCGTCGCCGTCCGCGCCACGCACGTCTCCGGCAAGGTGACCACCTCCCCGGCCGTCACGGTGACCGTCCCCGGGCCGAAGACCTTCAAGCCGGTCACCCCGACCCGTCTGATGGACACCCGTACCGGGCTCGGCGTGCCGAAGGCCAAGGTCGGGGCGGCCGGCGAGGTCGTGCTGACCGTCGCCGGCAAGGCCGGGATCCCGGCCTCCGGCGTCGGCGCCGTCGTGCTCAACGTGACGGCGACCAACCCGACCTCCGCGGGCTACGTCTCCGTGTACCCGAACGGGACCGTGCGGAGCAGCGCGTCGAACCTGAACTTCACGGCCGGGAAGACCATCCCGAACCTGGTGACCGTGCCCGTGATCGACGGCAAGGTGCGGTTCTACAACCACTCCGGTTCGGTCGACCTGCTCGCCGACGTCACCGGCTACTACGTGAAGGACACCAGCGGCTCGACCCACGTCAACCTGGGGCCGCTGCGGCTGATGGACACCCGCGCGGGCCTCGGCGTCCCGAAGGCCAAGGTCGGCCAGGACAGCACCGTCGACCTCCAGGTCACCGGCGCCAACGGCGTCCCGGCCGACAAGGTCACCGCGGTGGTCCTGAACGTCACGGCGACCAACCCGACCTCGGGCAGCTTCGTCTCGGTCTTCCCGCACGGCACCACGCGCACCAGCGCGTCGAACCTGAACTTCACCGCCGGCCAGACGATCCCGAACCTCGTGGTCGTCCCCGTCGTCGACGGCAAGGTCAGCTTCTACAACAAGTTCGGTGCGGTGGACCTGCTCGCCGACATCACGGGCTACTTCACCTCCGACACCGTCGGCGCCTCCCACGTCAACCTGGGTCCGAAGCGCCTGATGGACACCCGCTCCGGCCTCGGCGTGCGCAAGGGCCCCGTCGGCCCGGACAGCCACGTCACGCTGGACGTGGCCGGCGTGCAGGGCGTCCCGGCGACCGGTGTCACGGCCGTGGTCCTGAACGTGACCGCGACCAACCCGACCGTGGGCAGCTTCGTCTCCGTCTACCCGGACGGCACCACGCGCACCAGCGCGTCGAACCTGAACTTCACCCCCGGCCTGACCATCCCCAACCTGGTGGTCGTGCCCGTCGTCAACGGCAAGGTGAACTTCTACAACAAGGGCGGCAACGTCGACCTGCTCGCCGACATCACCGGCTACTTCGTGAAGTGACCTGATCCGGCGGTGAGTCCGGGGCCCGTCTCCCTCCGGGGAGGCGGGCCCTCGGCGTTCCTACGGGCGCCACACCCAGGGGCGTGCGTCCGCGCCCATGCCGATCACCGCGCCGGCCCCGAGCAGCACCGGCGCCCCCACCGCGACCGCTCCCCGGGCGCGGACGGACAGCCGGCCGGCGCGATGCAGCTGGACGCGGCCGCGCAGGTCGCGGCCGAGGAGGGACGGGCCGGGGGCGGCGGCGAGGGGGCCGTAGCCCTCGAAGGCGGGGGCGCGCCCGGCCGTCGCGCGCAGCCGCCCCTCGGCGGGGGCGCGGTAGAAGACCCGGATGCCGTCGGGGCCCGGGGCCGGGAGCGCGGCGACCGGGTCGCCGGCCAGGGGCAGCGGGGCGGCGGGGGAGCCGTCGACCCAGCGGCGTACGGCCGTGCGGCCCGGCGCCAGCAGGTTCACCCGGCCCGTCGCGTCGACCAGCGCCGTCAGGCCGTCCTGCAGCTCCTCCTGGGCGGGCAGCGGCCGCCACGGGCCCCAGGCGCCGTCGGGCGTCCGCACCCGCGTCGAGACGCCCTTGTCCGCGTTGCGCACGAAGAGGTGGACCCGCCCGTCCCGCGCGGTGACGGCCACCGGGGCGCCGATGCGGCGGCCCCGGTCGTCGCCGCGTTCGGGATTGCCGAGGCCGCGCCAGGCGTGGAACGGGCCGCCGGGGGAGCGCTGCTCCAGGAGGACGAGCTCGCGCCGGTTGGCGCCGCCGCGGCCGGAGAGCGCCGAGAAGCGCACGCCGAAGAGGAGCAGGCGGCCGTCGGGGAGGGCCGCGGAGGCGAGGGCGGGGGCCAGCGGGCCGCCGCCCAGGTCCTCCGGCTCGCCCCACCGGCCGGACGCCCGGGCCGTCTCGCGCCAGCGGACCGCGCGCAGTCCCAGGACGCCGTACGCGGCGAGCCGCCCGTCCGGCTCCTCGGCGACCGCCGGTCCGGGGGAGGGCCAGCGGTGGTGGGTGGCGCGCACCCAGCCCTTCCGGTTGGTCAGCGGACGGTCGCCGCCGACGCCGTAGTCGCCGCAGCCGGAGGGGTTGCCGCAGTCCCAGGAGGGATCGCCGCCGTACGGCACGAGGTGGGCGGCCTTCTCGGCGAGGACGCCGGGCGGGAGGTTCTTCGGCCAGTGCCGGTTGTAGTAGCCGCGGAAGGCGCTCACGGTGAACGCCGGCACCGGTCCGCCGTCCGCGGTGGCGTCGGCGACCCAGCGCAGCAGCGCCGCCCAGGTGAAGGAGGCGACCGCGGTGTGGTCGCCGTGGTCGGAGTAGCCCGGCTGCTCGCTGTCCCGGCCGCGGGTGGCCTCGTCGCTGATCTGGATGTCGGGATCGGGGTCGAGGGTGTGCACGACGGTCGGCCGGTAGGCGGCGAGGAGCCCCGCGAGGACCTCGATGAGCTGCCCGTGGTCGTAGGCGTCGGAGCGGGTGACGGGGGAGCCGGTGGACAGGTGGGTGCGCAGGTGGACCGAGCGGTCCTCCCAGAGCGCGGGCACCGCCATGTAGCGGCGCAGCGCGTGCATGGGCAGGTTCAGGAAGACCAGCTCGACCCGGCGGCCCTCGTGGACGAGCGTGTCCACCTCGGCGCTGTGCCCGCCGGCGAGCGTGGCCGCCCGCCGGTCCCAGGCCGTGAACCTGTCGGCGCCGAGCGCGTCGGCGTAGGCCTGGCGCAGGCCCTGGTGGCGGGCGGACGAGTAGGCGGCCCGGTCGGGCGGGGTCTCCGGCATGCCCTTGACGTGGTTCTTGCCGGTGTGTTCGCCGGCGGTCACGTACACGGAGACGACGGGGACCCCGGCGTCGAGCAGGCGCTGCGCGTCGGGGTTCATGAAGTACAGGTCGTCGTCCGGGTGCGCGGCGAACTGCATGAGCAGCGCCCGCCGGCCGGTCGCGACGGGCCGGCCCGGTGCCGGGTCGGCGGAGACCGCGCTGCCGGGCCGTTCGGGTACGGAGCATCCGGCGACGCCGGCCGCGGCGAGCCCCGCCGCCCCGGCGAGCAGACTGCGCCGCGCCACTCTTCTGCTGTCCACCGGTCGTACGTCCCCCGTGCGTGTGTGCTGGTCGTGCGTGGGCGACTGACTAGACGGGTTTTCGGGCCCCCGGGTTCAACCGGAGGGGGAGTCCGTTCCGAGCGGCACGGTGGCCCGCACCCGCATCGGCCCGTCGCCGCGCCGGGCGAGCAGGACGAGCTCGGTGACCCGGACGCTCATGGTCCCGAGCCGCTCCTCGCACTGCGCGGCGAGCGACGCGGGGTCGTGGCTGCGGCCCAGGGACAGGTGCGGGGTGAAGCCCCGCGGGTCGGCGCACAGCGGGAAGCGGTCCTCCAGGGCCTCCCGCAGACGCAGCCACGGGCCCTCGCCCGCCGCGGCCGGGTCGAGCCAGACGGTGGCGTCGGCGCGGTGCCGGAACCAGCGCACGCCCTGGAGCCGGGCCCGGAACGGCGGGACGGTCCGCAGGGCGGCCGCGGCCACGGGGACCGCCCGGAGGAATTCGGACTCCGGCACGAAGCCGTAGAGGACGTTCACATGCGGCGGCCAGCGGCGGACCTGCCGGTCGTGGACGCGCCGGATCTCCTGGATCGGCTCCTGGAGCGGGCCGGGCGGAAGCCAGGCGACGGCGGTGCGGTACGTGGGCTCCACGGCGAGCACGTCCGCGTGCGCGTGGCCCGCGGGCGAGGTGTCGAGCCGGTCCACGCCCGTCGCCCGGTCCCACACGCGCTCCCCGTCCGCCTCGAAGAACAGCACCCGGTGCCAGGGGATCTCCCCGCCGGGGACGAAGTCGGGCAGAGCCATCCGCTTCGGCGGGGCGCCGCGCTCGGCGATCCCCATGACGAAGCGCTCGGCGTCGAGGCGCGCGTCCCACACCACGCGGTGGTAGACCTCGTCGCTCGTCCGCATATCCGACCTGTGCCCGCGATCGCCCGGTCACGAACTGGTGACGAGCCTCTGACCTGGGTTTTCCGCCCGTGCGGCGGTATGAGAGCGTCCGGAGCCGCAGCAGCAGCACAGGGGTGGGGAACATGAGTGAGAAGCCGTCGGTCTCCGACGACGACTGGGCCGCGTTCGTCGAGGCGGCGCGGGAGCAGGGCCTCGGCACCGAGGAGCAGGAGCGGGCCCTGCGCAAGGTCAGGCCGGTGAAGCCGGACAGGCCGCCCCGGACGCCGAGGCGCCCGAAGCGCCAGGAGCCCGCGGGCTGGCGCACGGGGCCTGCCTGGCAGGAGATGAACGGCGGCGCCGCCCGCCGGCGCAGGGCCAAGGCCGTCCTCGGGATCGCCCTCGCGGCCGCGCTCGGGCTGGTCGCCGTACGGCCGCAGCTGGTCACCGGCCTCCTCCCGGAGGGCGTGACCTCCGCCCTGCCGCACAGCTGGACCGACCGTCCCGGGGACGCCACGCCGCTCGCCGCCGAGACGGCCCGCCCGGACGCGGCGCCGGCGGCGGTCGACCCGGACCGTCCGACCCTGAAGGAGCCCTTCCGCGGCTCCCCGGCGCTGCGGTGGGCGGACGGCGCGGCGGGCATCGAGCTGCCCCCGGCGAGGGCCACGGGCTGGATGACGAAGGCCCAAGTGGCCGCGGCCCTGCGGAAGTCCAGGGATTTCCTGGTCACGGCGAACCTGGATCCCGCGGTCCTCAGGGGTGCGAAGCCGGAGCGCGCGCTCGGGCTGCTCGACCCCAAGCAGCCGGATCTGCGGTCGGGCATGGAGAAGGCGCTCGCCGAGCCCTCGGAGAAGCACGACCCCACGGTGCTCTTCAGCCGCTTCTCGCCCGCCGAGGTGCGGCCCGTCGGCACGGTCGTCAAGGTCCGCGGGCGGATGAGCGTCGAGAACGGCGGTGGCGAGGACGCGGGGTCGGTGCTGATCCGCACCGACTACACCTTCGTCTACCCGGTGGTGAGGTCCCGGCCCGGCTCCGACGAGGTGGTCCGCACGATCGTCCGCCGGCAGATCACCTTCTCCCTGGCCGACCCGGCGCGGTTCGTGACCACCCGGGGGGCGCTCGGCGTGAGCCGGTGGGACTCGAACGTCGGCAACGACGACTGCGGGCGGCCCGAGGACGGCTGGTTCCACCCCACGTTCCCCGGGGACCGGACCGGCGGCACGGCCGCGCCCCGACCGTCCGGGGCGCCGGTGGACCCGTACGACCGCAGCACGGACCTCGACCGGCTCCCGCGGGAATGCGGCACGACGACGCGCAACTGACCGGTCTCACCAGGGGCGCTTCCCGCGGCGCGGCGCGCCCCTGTGTGTGCCCCGGCGTGACGTGGGGTACAGTCTTGCGCCCCGATTGGCGGCCGGTCGGTGAGGTATGGCAGACTGTCGGGGTTGCTCGGTTGAGTGCCGATGCTGCGCGCCTCCCGCCGGGAGGACCGGAAGCGAGTCCCACAGTACTCGTCGCTCCTGCTCAGGAGCGGACGTACGGGAATCTTCCGGGAAGTGTCAGCGGGGTACCGACCAGGCACCCGGTGGGTGTTCCACCCCCGTCTCGCGGTCCATGGCCCGCACCCCCTTGGTTGGGAATTCCTCAGGGAGTTCTTCGTAGAGGGAGTGCGACACGCCCGACCGCGTGGGTCGGAGGAGGGGACCGTGCTTCCTGGAGGCGCAGCCGACCGGGTTCCAGAGCGTTTCGAGAGACAGGACTACTGAGTAGCCATGGCGGGACAGAAGATCCGCATCCGGCTCAAGGCCTACGACCACGAGGTCATCGACTCCTCGGCGAAGAAGATCGTCGAGACGGTGACCCGCACTGGTGCGTCGGTCGCGGGCCCGGTGCCGCTGCCCACTGAGAAGAACGTGTACTGCGTCATCAAGTCGCCGCACAAGTACAAGGACTCGCGCGAGCACTTCGAGATGCGCACGCACAAGCGCCTCATCGACATCCTCGACCCCACGCCGAAGACGGTTGACTCGCTCATGCGCCTCGACCTCCCGGCTGGCGTCGACATCGAGATCAAGCTCTGAGGTGACGCGCGAGATGGCTAAGAACATCAAGGGCATCCTGGGCGAGAAGCTCGGCATGACGCAGGTCTGGGACGAGAACAACCGGGTCGTCCCGGTGACCGTCGTCAAGGCCGGCCCGAACGTCGTGACCCAGGTGCGTACGAACGACAATGACGGCTACGAGTCGGTCCAGATCGCCTTCGGCGAGATCGACCCGCGCAAGGTGAACAAGCCCCTCAAGGGCCACTTCGCCAAGGCCGACGTCACCCCGCGCCGTCACCTCGTCGAGATCCGTACCGCTGACGCCAGCGAGTACACCCTCGGCCAGGAGATCACCGCCGAGGTCTTCGAGGCGGGCATCAAGGTCGACGTCACCGGCAAGAGCAAGGGCAAGGGCTTCGCCGGTGCCATGAAGCGCCACAACTTCCGTGGTGGCAAGGCCTCCCACGGTGCCCACCGCGTGCACCGCAAGCCCGGTTCGATCGGTGGCTGCGCCACCCCGGGCCGCGTCTTCAAGGGCATGCGCATGGCCGGCCGCATGGGCAACGAGCGCGTGACCACCCAGAACCTGACCGTTCACGCCGTTGACGCGGAGAAGGGCCTGCTCCTCATCAAGGGCGCGGTTCCTGGTCCGAACGGCGGCCTCGTCCTGGTCCGCACCGCGGCCAAGGGGGCCTGAGGATATGAGCACCATTGACATTCTGTCGCCCTCCGGCGACAAGACCGGGACCGTCGAGCTCCCGGCCGAGATCTTCGACGCCAAGGTCAGCATCCCGCTGATCCACCAGGTCGTCGTCGCGCAGCTTGCGGCCGCCCGCCAGGGCACCCACAAGACCAAGACGCGTGGCGAGGTCCGCGGTGGTGGCAAGAAGCCGTACCGCCAGAAGGGCACCGGCCGCGCCCGTCAGGGTTCGACCCGCGCCCCGCAGTTCGCCGGTGGTGGCGTCGTGCACGGTCCCGTGCCGCGTGACTACTCGCAGCGGACCCCGAAGAAGATGAAGGCCGCCGCCCTCCGCGGTGCCCTCTCCGACCGGGCGAACCACTCCCGCATCCACGTCGTCTCCGGCGTGGTCGAGGGTGGCATCTCCACCAAGGCCGCCAAGACGCTGTTCGGCAAGATCTCGGAGCGCAAGAACCTGCTCCTGGTCGTCGAGCGTTCCGACGAGGCCGCGTGGCTGTCCGCCCGCAACCTGCCCCAGGTCCACATCCTGGAGCCGGGCCAGCTGAACACGTACGACGTGATGCGATCCGACGACGTGGTCTTCACCCAGGCCGCCCTCGAGTCCTTCGTGTCTGGCCCCAAGGCCGATGACAACGAGGGGAACGAAGCCTGATGGCCGAGATCACCAGCAAGACCTTCACGGACCCGCGCGACATCCTCGTCAAGCCGGTCGTCTCCGAGAAGAGCTACGCGCTGCTCGACGAGAACAAGTACACGTTCATCGTCGCGCCCACCGCCAACAAGACCCAGATCAAGCAGGCCGTCGAGGCGGTCTTCTCGGTCAAGGTCGCCGGGGTCAACACGATCAACCGTCAGGGCAAGCGCAAGCGCACCCGCACCGGTTTCGGCAAGCGCGCCAACACCAAGCGCGCCATCGTGACCCTTGCTGAGGGCAACCGAATCGACATCTTCGGCGGCCCGACCGCCTAACGGCGGTCGAGTCGTCCGATATCGGACGAGGACTGAGAAATGGGTATCCGCAAGTACAAGCCGACGACGCCGGGCCGCCGTGGCTCCTCCGTCGCCGACTTCGTCGAGATCACGCGGTCCACGCCGGAGAAGTCGCTGGTCCGCCCGCTGCACAGCAAGGGTGGCCGTAACAACACCGGTCGTGTGACCGTCCGTCACCAGGGCGGTGGCCACAAGCGCGCCTACCGCGTGATCGACTTCCGTCGTCACGACAAGGACGGCGTGCCGGCCAAGGTCGCTCACATCGAGTACGACCCCAACCGCACCGCTCGCATCGCGCTGCTCCACTACGCGGACGGCGAGAAGCGCTACATCATCGCCCCGCGTGGTCTCACGCAGGGCGACCGGGTGGAGAACGGCCCCACGGCCGACATCAAGCCCGGCAACAACCTGGCCCTCCGCAACATCCCGGTCGGTACCACGATCCACGCGATCGAGCTCCGTCCCGGCGGTGGCGCCAAGTTCGCCCGCTCCGCAGGTGCCTCCGTGCAGCTGCTCGCGAAGGAGGGCACGATGGCCCACCTCCGCATGCCTTCCGGCGAGATCCGTCTGGTCGACGCCCGCTGCCGCGCCACCATCGGCGAGGTCGGCAACGCCGAGCAGTCGAACATCAACTGGGGTAAGGCCGGCCGCAAGCGCTGGCTGGGCGTTCGCCCGACCGTTCGCGGTGTGGCGATGAACCCGGTTGACCACCCGCACGGTGGTGGTGAGGGCAAGACCTCCGGTGGTCGTCACCCGGTCTCCCCGTGGGGTCAGAAGGAGGGTCGTACTCGTTCGCCGAAGAAGGCTTCGAACAAGTACATCGTCCGCCGCCGCAAGACGAACAAGAAGCGCTAGGAGCGGGTTTAGATGCCGCGCAGTCTCAAGAAGGGGCCCTTCGTCGACGACCACCTCATCAAGAAGGTGGACGCCCAGAACGAAGCCGGCACCAAGAACGTCATCAAGACCTGGTCCCGTCGCTCCATGATCGTGCCGGCCATGCTCGGCCACACGCTCGCGGTGCACAACGGCAAGACCCACATCCCGGTGTTCGTCACCGAGTCGATGGTCGGCCACAAGCTCGGCGAGTTCTCGCCGACGCGCACCTTCCGGGGTCACGTCAAGGAAGACCGGAAGTCGAAGCGCCGCTAGTAGCGGATCGCATTCAGACACGTAAGTAACTGAGAGGGACAACCATGGAAGCCAGGGCCCAGGCGCGGTACATCCGCGTCACGCCCATGAAGGCCCGCCGCGTGGTGGACCTGATCCGTGGCATGGATGCCACGGAGGCTCAGGCTGTTCTGCGATTCGCTCCGCAGGCAGCCTCCGTGCCGGTCGGCAAGGTGCTCGACAGCGCCATCGCCAACGCCGCGCACAACTACGACCACACGGACGCCTCCTCGCTGTTCATCAGCGAGGCGTTCGTCGACGAGGGTCCGACCCTGAAGCGGTTCCGTCCGCGTGCCCAGGGCCGTGCCTACCGGATCCGCAAGCGGACCAGCCACATCACCGTGGTCGTCAGCAGCAAGGAAGGAACCCGGTAATGGGCCAGAAGGTAAACCCGCACGGGTTCCGGCTCGGCATCACCACCGACTTCAAGTCGCGTTGGTACGCCGACAAGCTGTACAAGGACTACGTCAAGGAAGACGTCGCCATCCGGCGGATGCTGACGTCCGGCATGGAGCGCGCCGGCATCTCGAAGGTTGAGATCGAGCGCACCCGTGACCGTGTCCGCGTGGACATCCACACCGCTCGCCCGGGCATTGTCATCGGTCGCCGCGGCGCCGAGGCCGACAAGATCCGCGGCCAGCTGGAGAAGCTGACCGGCAAGCAGGTTCAGCTGAACATCCTCGAGGTCAAGAACCCCGAGGTCGACGCTCAGCTGGTGGCCCAGGCCGTCGCCGAGCAGCTGTCCTCCCGCGTCTCCTTCCGTCGGGCCATGCGCAAGAGCATGCAGTCCGCCATGAAGGCCGGCGCCAAGGGCATCAAGATCCAGTGTGGTGGCCGTCTCGGCGGCGCCGAGATGTCCCGCTCGGAGTTCTACCGCGAGGGTCGTGTGCCGCTGCACACGCTGCGCGCGAACGTCGAGTACGGCTTCTTCGAGGCCAAGACGACCTTCGGCCGCATCGGCGTGAAGGTCTGGATCTACAAGGGCGACGTCAAGAACATCGCCGAGGTCCGCGCCGAGAACGCTGCCGCCCGTGCCGGCAACCGTCCGGCCCGTGGCGGCGCTGACCGCCCGGCCGGTCGCGGTGGCCGTGGTGGCGAGCGTGGCGGTCGCGGTCGCAAGCCGCAGCAGGCTCAGGCTGCCGAGGCCCCCAAGGCCGACGCTCCCGCCGCCGCTCCGGCTGCCGAGAGCACCGGAACGGAGGCCTGACCGAAATGCTGATCCCCCGTAGGGTCAAGCACCGCAAGCAGCACCACCCGAAGCGCAACGGTATGTCCAAGGGTGGCACGCAGGTTGCGTTCGGCGAGTACGGCATTCAGGCCCTCACCCCGGCCTACGTGACCAACCGCCAGATCGAGGCCGCGCGTATCGCGATGACCCGCCACATCAAGCGTGGCGGCAAGGTCTGGATCAACATCTACCCGGACCGCCCGCTGACGAAGAAGCCTGCCGAGACCCGCATGGGTTCCGGTAAGGGTTCGCCGGAGTGGTGGATCGCGAACGTCAAGCCCGGTCGGGTGATGTTCGAGCTGTCCTACCCGAACGAGAAGATCGCGCGTGAGGCTCTGACTCGTGCGGCTCACAAGCTGCCGATGAAGTGCAAGATCGTTAAGCGCGAGGCAGGTGAGCTGTGATGTCGGCCGGTACCAAGGCGTCCGAGCTGCGCGAGCTGGGCAACGAGGAGCTTGTCGCCAAGCTCCGCGAGGCCAAGGAAGAGCTGTTCAACCTCCGCTTCCAGGCGGCGACGGGTCAGCTCGAGAACCACGGTCGGCTCAAGTCCGTCCGTAAGGACATCGCCCGGATCTACACCCTGATGCGCGAGCGTGAGCTGGGCATCGAGACGGTGGAGAACGCCTGATGAGCGAGAACAACGTGACTGAGAAGACCGAGCGCAACGCCCGCAAGGTCCGTGAGGGCCTCGTCGTCAGCGACAAGATGGACAAGACCGTCGTCGTCGCTGTCGAGGACCGCGTCAAGCACGCGCTGTACGGCAAGGTCATCCGCCGTACGAACAAGCTCAAGGCTCACGACGAGCAGAACGCTGCCGGCGTCGGCGACCGCGTCCTCCTGATGGAGACCCGGAAGCTGTCGTCGACGAAGCACTGGCGCGTCGTCGAGATCCTCGAGAAGGCCAAGTAATCCCTCCTAGGGGGACCCCCTAGGAACAGTTCCGCCAGGCTCGGCCGGGGACCCGCTCAGGCAGGTCCCCGCCGGGAACCGGCAGACAATCAGGAGATAGACGTGATCCAGCAGGAGTCGCGACTTCGCGTCGCCGACAACACTGGTGCCAAGGAGATCCTTTGCATCCGTGTTCTCGGTGGCTCGGGTCGCCGCTACGCGGGCATCGGTGACGTCATCGTCGCCACCGTCAAGGACGCGATCCCCGGTGGCAACGTGAAGAAGGGTGACGTCGTCAAGGCGGTCATCGTTCGCACCGTCAAGGAGCGCCGCCGCCAGGACGGCTCGTACATCCGCTTCGACGAGAACGCCGCTGTCATTCTCAAGAACGACGGCGACCCTCGTGGCACCCGTATCTTCGGCCCGGTCGGCCGTGAGCTGCGCGAGAAGAAGTTCATGAAGATCATCTCGCTCGCGCCGGAGGTGCTGTAAGCATGAAGATCAAGAAGGGCGACCTGGTCCAGGTCATCACCGGTAAGGACAAGGGCAAGCAGGGCAAGGTCATCACGGCCTTCCCCCGCGAGAACCGCGTCCTCGTCGAGGGTGTCAACCGGGTCAAGAAGCACACCAAGGCCGGCCCGAACCAGGCCGGCGGCATCGTGACGACCGAGGCTCCGGTCCACGTCTCCAACGTCCAGCTGGTCGTGGAGAAGGACGGCAAGAAGGTCGTCACGCGTGTCGGTTTCCGCTTCGACGACGAGGGCAACAAGATCCGCGTTGCCAAGCGGACGGGTGAGGACATCTGATGGCTACCACCACTCCGCGTCTCAAGACGAAGTACCGCGAGGAGATCGCGGGCAAGCTGCGTGACGAGTTCAAGTACGACAACGTCATGCAGATCCCCGGCCTCGTGAAGATCGTGGTCAACATGGGTGTCGGCGACGCCGCCCGTGACTCGAAGCTGATCGACGGTGCGATCCGCGATCTCACCACGATCACCGGTCAGAAGCCGGCCGTCACCAAGGCCCGCAAGTCCATCGCGCAGTTCAAGCTGCGTGAGGGCCAGCCGATCGGTGCCCACGTCACGCTCCGTGGCGACCGCATGTGGGAGTTCCTGGACCGCACCCTGTCGCTCGCGCTGCCGCGCATCCGCGACTTCCGCGGCCTGTCCCCGAAGCAGTTCGACGGCCGTGGCAACTACACCTTCGGTCTCACGGAGCAGGTCATGTTCCACGAGATCGACCAGGACAAGATCGACCGCGTCCGGGGTATGGACATCACCGTGGTCACCACGGCGACCAACGACGACGAGGGCCGTGCCCTTCTGCGTCACCTCGGCTTCCCGTTCAAGGAGGCGTAAGCGAGATGGCGAAGAAGGCTCTTATCGCGAAGGCTGCCCGCAAGCCCAAGTTCGGTGTGCGTGCGTACACCCGCTGCCAGCGCTGTGGCCGTCCCCACTCCGTGTACCGCAAGTTCGGCCTCTGCCGCGTGTGCCTTCGTGAGATGGCTCACCGTGGCGAGCTGCCGGGCGTGACCAAGAGCTCCTGGTAATTCCCCCTCGCCCGTAGGGCGTTAGGGAACCACAGGAGTCTCTCGGTAAGCATTGGGTTGGCGGAGGCCCATCCCCACATGGCTTAGGCTAGTGGGGTTGGGCGTCCGCCGCCCGTACGACTTACTACGCCGTAGGTCCCCGCACCGCACCCGTCCCGCCTCTGTGTGGGGAGAGGGATGGCGCATACAGGAAACCCCGGCGAGAGAGGCCGAAGGCCAATTCATGACCATGACTGATCCCATCGCAGACATGCTCACGCGTCTGCGTAACGCGAACTCGGCGTACCACGACACCGTGGCGATGCCGCACAGCAAGATCAAGTCTCACATCGCGGAAATCCTCCAGCAGGAGGGCTTCATCACGGGCTGGAAGGTCGAGGACGCCGAGGTCGGCAAGAACCTCGTCCTCGAGCTCAAGTTCGGTCCGAACCGTGAGCGCTCCATCGCGGGCATCAAGCGGATCTCGAAGCCGGGCCTCCGGGTTTACGCGAAGTCCACCAACCTGCCGAAGGTCCTCGGCGGCCTGGGCGTGGCGATCATCTCCACGTCCCACGGTCTCCTGACCGGCCAGCAGGCAGGCAAGAAGGGCGTAGGTGGGGAAGTCCTCGCCTACGTCTGGTAGTCGGGAACGGAGGAATAGCTAATGTCGCGTATTGGCAAGCTGCCTATCCAGGTTCCCGCCGGCGTGGACGTCACCATCGAGGGCCGCACGGTCACGGTCAAGGGTTCCAAGGGCACCCTGAGCCACACCGTCGCCGCGCCGATCGAGATCGTTAAGGGCGAGGACGGCGTTCTCAACGTCACCCGCCCCAACGACGAGCGTCAGAACAAGGCCCTCCACGGCCTGTCCCGCACGCTGGTGGCCAACATGATCACCGGTGTGACCCAGGGTTACGTCAAGGCGCTCGAGATCAGCGGTGTCGGTTACCGCGTGGCCGCGAAGGGCTCCGCTCTGGAGTTCCAGCTCGGTTACAGCCACCCGATCCTGGTCGAGGCGCCCGAGGGCATCTCGTTCAAGGTCGAGTCGCCGACCAAGTTCGCGGTCGAGGGCATCGACAAGCAGAAGGTCGGCGAGGTCGCCGCCAACATCCGCAAGCTTCGCAAGCCCGACCCGTACAAGGCCAAGGGCGTGAAGTACGCGGGCGAGGTCATCCGCCGCAAGGTCGGAAAGGCTGGTAAGTAAGCCATGGCATACGGTGTGAAGATCGCCAAGGGCGACGCTTACAAGCGCGCTGCCAAGGCGCGCCGTCACCTGCGCATCCGTAAGAACGTGTCGGGTACGGCGGAGCGTCCGCGCCTCGTCGTGACGCGTTCCAACCGCGGTATCACCGCTCAGGTCATCGACGACCTCAAGGGTCACACCCTTGCGTCGGCATCGAACCTGGACGCGTCGATCCGTGGCGGCGAGGGTGACAAGTCCGCGCAGGCCAAGCAGGTCGGTGCCCTGGTCGCTGAGCGCGCCAAGGCCGCCGGCGTCGAGGCCGTCGTGTTCGACCGTGGTGGCAACAGGTACGCCGGGCGCATTGCCGCTCTGGCTGACGCCGCCCGCGAAGCCGGGCTGAAGTTCTAAGCCCCGGTTCCGGGACTAACGGACGTAACAGAGAGAGGTAATCCAATGGCTGGACCCCAGCGCCGCGGCAGCGGTGCCGGTGGCGGCGAGCGGCGGGACCGGAAGGGCCGCGACGGTGGCGCTGCCGCCGCCGAGAAGACCGCGTACGTTGAGCGTGTAGTCGCGATCAACCGCGTCGCCAAGGTTGTCAAGGGTGGTCGTCGTTTCAGCTTCACCGCGCTGGTCGTGGTGGGCGACGGTGACGGCACCGTGGGTGTCGGTTACGGCAAGGCCAAGGAGGTGCCGGCCGCCATCGCCAAGGGTGTTGAGGAGGCCAAGAAGCACTTCTTCAAGGTCCCCCGTATCCAGGGCACCATCCCGCACCCGATCCAGGGTGAGAAGGCCGCGGGCGTCGTCCTGCTCAAGCCGGCTTCCCCCGGTACCGGTGTTATCGCCGGTGGCCCGGTGCGCGCCGTGCTCGAGTGCGCCGGCGTTCACGACATCCTGTCGAAGTCGCTCGGCTCCGACAACGCGATCAACATCGTGCACGCGACCGTGGCGGCCCTCAAGGGCCTGCAGCGTCCCGAGGAGATCGCGGCCCGCCGCGGTCTGCCCCTCGAGGACGTCGCCCCCGCGGCTCTGCTCCGTGCGCGTGCGGGAGCGGGTGCGTAATGGCTCGCCTCAAGATCACGCAGACGAAGTCCTACATCGGCAGCAAGCAGAACCACCGTGACACCCTGCGTTCGCTCGGGCTCAAGCGCCTGAACGACGTGGTCGTCAAGGAGGACCGCCCCGAGTTCCGCGGAATGGTGCACACCGTCCGCCACCTCGTGACGGTTGAGGAGGTCGACTGATCATGGCGGAGAACAACCCGCTCAAGATCCACAACCTCCGTCCCGCCCCGGGCGCCAAGACCGCGAAGACCCGTGTCGGTCGTGGTGAGGGCTCGAAGGGTAAGACGGCCGGTCGTGGTACCAAGGGCACGAAGGCCCGTTACCAGGTTCCGGAGCGCTTCGAGGGTGGCCAGATGCCGCTCCACATGCGTCTCCCGAAGCTGAAGGGCTTCAAGAACCCCTTCCGCACCGAGTACCAGGTCGTGAACCTGGACAAGCTCGCCGCGCTCTACCCGCAGGGTGGCGAGGTCACGGTGGCCGATCTGGTCGCCAAGGGTGCGGTTCGCAAGAACCAGCTCGTCAAGGTCCTGGGCCAGGGCGAGGTCTCCGTGGCGCTGCAGGTGACGGTCGACGCCGTCTCCGGCTCCGCCAAGGAGAAGATCGCCGCCGCCGGCGGCACTGTCACCGAGCTCGTCTGAGACGACTCGATGGCCTGAACATCCGACCGGGGATGCCTCTCAAAAGGGGCATCCCCGGTTGGTCGTTCCTAGGGGGCCATGGTCGCCGGTAAGGTGGCGTCCACTGTCTAGAGTGCGTGCGGTATGCCCGCGGGTGCTCCGGACTCACCACTCATAGTCGAACCTCAAGACCGTCACCTCTGACGCACGTGCGCGGGGGTCGCAGGAGGCACCGTGCTCACCGCGTTCGCCCGGGCGTTCAAGACGCCCGACCTGCGCAAGAAGCTGCTCTTCACGCTCGGCATCATCGTGCTGTACCGGCTCGGGGCACACATCCCCGTCCCCGGCGTCAGCTACGAGGCCGTCCAGCAGTGTGTGGATCAGGCGAGCCAGGGCAACAACAGCCTGTTCGGCCTGGTCAACATGTTCAGTGGCGGGGCGCTGCTGCAGATCACCATCTTCGCGCTCGGCATCATGCCGTACATCACGGCGAGCATCATCCTGCAGCTGCTGACCGTCGTGATCCCGCGCCTGGAAGCCCTGAAGAAGGAAGGCCAGTCCGG
Source organism: Streptomyces sp. NPDC048018 (assembly GCF_043202995.1). Lineage (NCBI taxonomy): Bacteria > Bacillati > Actinomycetota > Actinomycetes > Kitasatosporales > Streptomycetaceae > Streptomyces > Streptomyces sp. NPDC048018. Next base: position 349,734 of record NZ_JBIDBK010000004.1, on the reverse strand, counting down.
CACCGCCAAGATCACGCAGTACACGCGTTATCTGACGGTCGCCCTCGCCATCCTGCAGGGAACCGGCCTCGTCGCCACCGCCCGCACCGGCGCGCTCTTCAGCGGTTGCACGGTCGCGAACCAGGTCGTCCCCGACCAGTCGATCTTCGCCACCGCCACCATGGTCATCACCATGACCGCGGGTACCGGTGTCGTCATGTGGCTCGGTGAGCTCATCACCGACCGCGGCATCGGCAACGGCATGTCGATCCTCATGTTCATCTCGATCGCCGCCGGCTTCCCGGGCGCACTGTGGGCCATCAAGGAGAGCGGCAAGCTCGCCAAGGGCTGGATCGAGTTCGGCACCGTCATCCTGGTCGGCTTCGTGATGGTGGCCCTCGTCGTCTTCGTCGAGCAGGCCCAGCGCCGCATTCCGGTGCAGTACGCGAAGCGCATGATCGGCCGCAGGTCGTACGGCGGTACGTCCACTTACATCCCGTTGAAGGTGAACCAGGCAGGTGTGATTCCTGTCATCTTCGCGTCGTCGCTGCTCTACATCCCGGCCCTGGTCGCGCAGTTCTCCAACTCGACCGCCGGCTGGAAAACCTGGATCGAAGCCCACTTCGTCAAGGGTGACCACCCCTACTACATCGCCGCGTACTTCCTTCTGATCGTGTTCTTCGCCTTCTTCTACGTGGCGATCTCGTTCAACCCCGAGGAAGTCGCCGACAACATGAAGAAGTATGGTGGCTTCATCCCGGGTATCCGGGCTGGTCGACCTACTGCCGAGTATCTGAGCTACGTGCTCAACCGGATCACTTGGCCGGGCTCGCTGTATCTGGGTCTGATCGCTCTTGTGCCGACGATGGCGTTGGCGGGCTTCGGCGGTGCCAATGCCAACTTCCCCTTCGGCGGGACGAGCATCCTCATCATCGTGGGTGTGGGCCTTGAGACCGTGAAGCAGATCGAGAGCCAGCTCCAGCAGCGCAATTACGAAGGGTTCCTCCGCTGATGCGAATCGTCCTCGTCGGACCGCCCGGGGCCGGCAAGGGAACGCAGGCCGCGTTCCTTGCCAAGAACCTGGACATCCCGCACATCTCCACGGGCGACCTGTTCCGTGCCAACATCTCGCAGGGCACGGAGCTGGGCCTCAAGGCGAAGTCCTACATGGACGCCGGTGACCTCGTCCCGGACGAGGTGACCATCGGGATGGCCAAGGACCGCATGGAGCAGGACGACGCCGTGAACGGCTTCCTGCTCGACGGGTTCCCGCGCAACGTGGCCCAGGCCGAGGCTCTGGATGTGGTCCTCAAGGCCGAGGACATGCAGCTGGACGCGGTGCTGGACCTCGAGGTCCCCGAGGACGAGGTCGTGAAGCGGATCGCGGGTCGACGCGTCTGCCGTAACGACTCCTCGCACGTCTTCCACGTGCAGTACAACGCCCCGAAGTCCGCGGGCGTGTGCGACACCTGCGGTGGCGAGCTGTTCCAGCGTCCGGACGACTCCGAGGAGACCGTCCGCCGGCGCCTGGAGGTCTACCACACGCAGACCGAGCCGATCATCGACTACTACCGGGCGCAGAACCTGGTCGTGACGATCTCGGCGCTCGGCAAGGTGGACGAGGTCACCGCCAGGGCGATGGCCGCGCTCAAGAAGTAACCCCCCGGTTCGTTCGCTACGGCCGCGGTGCCCTTCGGGGGCGCCGCGGCCGTATCGTTGTTCCGACCCGTGTACGCGCAGAGGAAAGGCCCCCACCACGATGGTGCAGATCAAGACCCCCGAGCAGATCGCGAAGATGCGCGAGGCGGGGCTGGTCGTCGCGGCCATCCACGCGGCGACGCGTGAGGCCGCCGTGCCGGGGGCCACGACGAAGGACCTGGACGAGGTCGCCCGCAAGGTGATCGCCGACCACGGCGCGAAGTCGAACTTCCTCGGGTACGGCGGTTTCCCGGCGACGATCTGCACCTCGGTCAACGAGGTCGTGGTCCACGGCATCCCGGACGAGAAGACCGTCCTCAAGGACGGCGACATCATCTCCGTCGACGCCGGTGCGATCGTCGACGGCTGGCACGGCGACGCCGCGTTCACGGCGTTCGTGGGCACCGGGCACGCGCCGGAGCTGGTCGAGCTCTCCCGGGTGACCGAGGAGTCGATGTGGGCCGGCATCGCCGCGATGCGGGTGGGCGCGCGCCTGGTCGACATCTCGAAGGCGATCGAGACCTACATCAAGCGCCAGCCGCGTCCGGCCGTGGGCGACCACAGCCTCGGCCGCTACGGGATCATCGAGGACTACGGCGGCCACGGCATCGGCACCGAGATGCACATGGACCCGCACCTGCTGAACTACGTCTCCCGCAAGCGCGGCAAGGGCCCGAAGCTGGTCCCCGGCTTCTGTCTGGCCATCGAGCCGATGGTCTCCCTGGGCACCCCGCAGACCGAGGTCCTCGCAGACGACTGGACGGTCATCACGACCGACGGCACCTGGTCCTCGCACTGGGAGCACAGCATCGCGCTGACGGAGGAGGGCCCCCTGGTTCTCACCGCCGTCGACGGCGGCAAGGCCAAGCTGGCGGAGCTGGGCGTCACGGCGGCGCCGGACCCGCTGGCGTAGGGCCGGCCGACCCGCAGACACCGCGCGGGGCGCCCGGAGCGTTCCTGCGTAACGATCTTCCGCGTTGGGCAGACTTCCCGATTCGTCTTTTCGTGAGGCCTGACGTAGACTGATGCGTCGGCTCTCGTGTACCCGTGTGTCCGCGCACGGCGGCGAGAGTCGATCAAGGTAGCCGATTCGAAGGGCGAAGCGTGGCCAAGAAGCAAGGTGCCATCGAAATCGAGGGCACCGTGATCGAGTCCCTGCCGAACGCCATGTTCAAGGTAGAGCTCCAGAACGGTCACAAGGTCCTCGCGCACATCTCCGGCAAGATGCGGATGCACTACATCCGTATCCTTCCGGACGACCGGGTCGTCGTGGAGCTCTCTCCGTACGACCTGACGCGTGGCCGGATCGTCTACCGGTACAAGTAGATCTTGCCTGCACCCCCGCACCTCGCGCGGGTGGTGGCACTGACCCGGAGAACCTCACATCCCATGAAGGTCAAGCCGAGCGTCAAGAAGATCTGCGACAAGTGCAAGGTGATCCGCCGTCACGGTCGGGTCATGGTCATCTGCGACAACCTGCGCCACAAGCAGCGCCAGGGCTGACGCACGCCGACCGACCTGCATCACCGCAGTTCTTCGCGCGACGCATAGCGACACGTACATCAGCAGAGTCCGCCCAGCCCGTCAGGGTCGGCGACACCTCCGGCGGGGGCCGGAGACCCGGTTCGTACCTCATACGGCGGCCGGGATCGACTTTGCGGCAGACCCCCGAACACACAGGAGCCATTGAATGGCACGCGTTTCCGGTGTTGACATCCCGCGCGAAAAGCGTGTGGTGGTCGCACTCACCTACGTCTTCGGTATCGGGCGCACCCGGTCCGAGGAGATCCTCGCCGCGACCGGCGTGAACCCGTCCACCCGTGTCCGCGACCTTGCCGAGGAAGACCTCGTCAAGATCCGCGAGTACGTGGACGCCAACCTCCAGACCGAGGGTGACCTCCGTCGCGAGATCGCCGCCGACATCCGCCGCAAGGTCGAGATCGGCTGCTACCAGGGTCTCCGTCACCGCCGCGGCCTGCCGGTCCGCGGTCAGCGCACCAGCACCAACGCTCGTACCCGCAAGGGCCCGCGTCGCGCCATCGCCGGCAAGAAGAAGCCGGGCAAGAAGTAGTCCACAGCGGACGCTTGACCACACGGTCTTCGCTGTAGGACCGACCACCTCCCGTAGGAGATATAGATGCCCCCCAAGGGTCGTCAGGGCGCTGCCAAGAAGGTGCGCCGCAAGGAAAAGAAGAACGTCGCTCACGGCCACGCGCACATCAAGAGCACGTTCAACAACACGATCGTCTCGATCACGGACCCCTCGGGCAACGTGATCTCCTGGGCCTCCGCCGGCCACGTCGGCTTCAAGGGCTCGCGCAAGTCCACCCCCTTCGCCGCGCAGATGGCCGCCGAGTCGGCCGCCCGCCGCGCGCAGGAGCATGGCATGCGCAAGGTCGACGTCTTCGTCAAGGGTCCCGGCTCCGGCCGTGAGACCGCGATCCGCTCCCTCCAGGCCACCGGCCTCGAGGTCGGCTCGATCCAGGACGTCACCCCCACCCCGCACAACGGCTGCCGTCCGCCGAAGCGTCGCCGCGTCTGACGCACGACTGCTGACGCACGGTCGCTGACCTGCGCTTCCGGGCGGTGCGCCCCTCTTTCGGGGCGTACCGCCCGTACCCTTGCAGTACGTAGTGCACCAACCACCGGGCTCCGGCCCGGTGGCCGTCGGGCGTCAAATAGTGGGCGTCCACGACCGAAGGAAACGAAGACATGCTTATCGCTCAGCGTCCGTCGCTGACCGAAGAGGTCGTCGACGAGTTCCGCTCCCGGTTCGTCATCGAGCCGCTGGAGCCGGGCTTCGGCTACACCCTCGGCAACTCGCTCCGCCGTACCCTCCTCTCCTCGATCCCGGGCGCCGCTGTCACCAGCATCCGGATCGACGGTGTCCTGCACGAGTTCACCACCGTGCCGGGCGTCAAGGAGGACGTCACCGACCTCATCCTGAACATCAAGCAGCTGGTCGTCTCCTCGGAGCACGACGAGCCGGTCGTGATGTACCTGCGCAAGCAGGGCCCGGGTCTGGTCACCGCCGCCGACATCGCGCCCCCGGCCGGTGTCGAGGTGCACAACCCCGACCTCGTGCTCGCCACGCTGAACGGCAAGGGCAAGCTGGAGATGGAGCTGACCGTCGAGCGCGGTCGCGGCTACGTCTCCGCCGTCCAGAACAAGCAGGTGGGCCAGGAGATCGGCCGTATCCCGGTCGACTCCATCTACAGCCCCGTGCTGAAGGTCACCTACAAGGTCGAGGCGACCCGAGTCGAGCAGCGCACCGACTTCGACAAGCTCATCGTCGACGTCGAGACCAAGCAGGCCATGCGTCCGCGCGACGCCATGGCGTCGGCCGGCAAGACCCTGGTCGAGCTGTTCGGTCTGGCCCGCGAGCTCAACATCGACGCCGAGGGCATCGACATGGGCCCGTCCCCGACGGACGCCGCCCTGGCCGCCGACCTGGCGCTGCCGATCGAGGAGCTCGAGCTCACCGTCCGGTCGTACAACTGCCTCAAGCGCGAGGGCATCCACTCCGTGGGTGAGCTCGTGGCGCGTTCCGAGGCCGACCTGCTCGACATCCGCAACTTCGGTGCGAAGTCGATCGACGAGGTCAAGGCGAAGCTGGCCGGCATGGGCCTGGCCCTCAAGGACAGCCCGCCCGGATTCGACCCGACCGCCGCCGCCGACGCCTTCGGCGCCGACGACGACGCGGACGCGGGCTTCGTCGAGACCGAGCAGTACTAAAGGCTCGGGCCTCACGGTCCGTACCCGGGCGCGGGTCCTCTGTGCTTGACCGCAGGGGTCCCCGCGCCCCTTCCGGACGAGACCCCCGGGTCCCGTCCGGATCTCCGACAGGCGACCGCCTGCTCGGATACTGACCCCGGTACCTCATACGGCCGGGGCAGACACCTAGGAGAATCACCATGCCGCGTCCCGCGAAGGGTGCCCGCCTCGGCGGTTCCGCCGCTCACGAGAAGCTGCTGCTCGCCAACCTGGCGAAGTCGCTGTTCGAGCACGGCCGCATCACGACGACCGAGGCCAAGGCCCGTCGTCTGCGTCCCGTCGCCGAGCGCCTGATCACCAAGGCGAAGAAGGGCGACATCCACAACCGTCGCCTGGTGCTGCAGACGATCACCGACAAGGGCATCGTCCACACCCTCTTCACCGAGATCGCCCCGCGCTACTCCGAGCGCCCGGGTGGCTACACCCGCATCACCAAGATCGGCAACCGTCGTGGCGACAACGCCCCGATGGCCGTGATCGAGCTGGTCGAGGGCGAGATCGCCAAGAAGGCGACCGTCGCCGAGGCCGAGGCCGCCACCAAGCGCGCCGTCAAGGAGGCCGACGAGGCCCCCAAGGCCGAGGAGACCACCGAGGACGCGCAGGACGCCTGAGCGTTCTGACGATCTCGCGGCCGGGCCCGCACCCCTCGGGGTGCGGGCCCGTTCCGCGTGTTTGAGAGGATTTACGGCGTGAGTGATGACGTGCAGCCCGGGTTCGTACGCGTACGGCTCGACCTTTCGTACGACGGCAGGGACTTCTCCGGCTGGGCCAAGCAGGCCCAGGGCAGGCGCACCGTCCAGGGCGAGATCGAATCCGCCCTGCGGACCGTCACCCGCTCGCAGGAGACCTTCGAGCTGACCGTCGCCGGCCGCACCGACGCCGGGGTGCACGCCCGTGGCCAGGTCGCGCACGTCGACCTGCCCGTCGCGCTGTGGGAGGAGCACCGCGAGAAGCTGCTCAGGCGGCTCGCCGGGCGGCTCTCGCACGACGTGCGGGTGTGGCGGCTCACCGAGGCGCCCGCGGGCTTCAACGCCCGGTTCTCGGCCGTCTGGCGCCGGTACGCGTACCGGGTCACGGACCACCCCGGCGGCGTCGACCCGCTGCTGCGCGGACACGTCCTGTGGCACGACTGGACGCTCGACATGGACGCCATGAACGCCGCCGCCGAGCGGCTCGTCGGCGAGCACGACTTCGCCGCCTACTGCAAGAGGCGCGAGGGCGCCACGACCATCCGCACGCTCCAGGAGCTGCGCTGGGAGCGTCGGCCCGACGGCATCCTGGAGGCCACGGTCAAGGCCGACGCCTTCTGCCACAACATGGTCCGCTCGCTCGTCGGCGCGCTGCTGTTCGTCGGCGACGGGCACCGGCCGGTCGAGTGGCCGGGCAAGGTGCTGGCCGCGGGCGTGCGGGACTCGGCCGTGCACGTCGTCCGGCCGCACGGCCTCACCCTCGAAGAGGTGGGCTACCCGGCCGACGACCAGCTCGCCGCGCGCAGCAGGGAGGCGCGCAACAAGCGGTCACTCCCCGGGAGCGCCGGCTGCTGCTGAGGCCTGGGCGCGGCCGCGGGCGTAGATCTGGTTGAAGGCGAAGGTGCCCAGGTCGTCGGCGGTCTGGAAGGCCGGCTTGTCTCCCGTGGTGACCTTCTTGCCGTCGGTGTGGCCGGTCTGGGTGAGGTAGACGTAGCGGCCGATGGAGTTGGTGCGCCGCAGGCACACCGTCTTGTGGCAGAAGTCACCGACGCCCGCGCCGGTGAGCGGGGCGATGCCGCCGCTCGCCTGCTTCTTCGCCTTGAGCGCCTGCTCGTCGGTGGGGAAGACGGCGACGCCGACGGTGACGGCGACGCCGTCCCTCACGTACGTGGCGCGGATCACGCGCGTGCAGCCGTTGCTCTTCAGGACCGGGCCGAGGCCGCCCTGGGTGACGGCCGCGCAGTCGTTCGTGGAGGAGGTGGCGCCCTTCTGGTACGGGCGGCCGCTCATGGTCAGCTTCTTGCCGGGGAAGAGGCCCTCGGCGCTCAGCGGCGCCTTGTCCTTCTTCGCGTCCGAGATGAAGTCCATCGGGTTCGGCGGCGGCAGCGGGGCGACCGAGGAGAAGCTCGGGGCCGGGCTCGCGGTGTCCGTGGGGGCCGCCGATCCGGTCGGGGTGCTCCCGCCGTGCCCGGCCTCGGCGTTCTTCTGGCCGGTGACGACGATCGCGGTGGCGACGGCCGCGCCCACCAGGAGCGCGGCGACGGCCGCGCCGCCGATCACCAGCCGGCGCCTGCGCCGGGCACGGCTGGCCGAGGCGTCGGCGAGGGCGCCCCAGTCGGGGGTCTGCGCGCTGCCCTGGGCGCCCGGGAACGGGTTCGCCTGCGCCTGTCCGTACGGCTGCTGCGGTGCGTACGGCTGCTGCGGCTGTCCGTACGGCTGCTGTCCCTGCCCCTGCCCCTGGCCGTGCTGCGGCCACTGCGGTCCCCCAAAGCTCATGCCGCGCATCCTAATCCGCTTGGGATCACGGGGCTGCGGCGGTGACAATGCCCCTCATGGGACATGTCGAGGCAGCGCATCTGGAGTACTACCTTCCGGACGGGAGGGTCCTGCTCGGGGACGCCTCCTTCCGGGTCGGCGAGGGCGCGGTGGTCGCCCTGGTCGGCGCCAACGGCGCCGGCAAGACGACCCTGCTCCGGCTGATCTCCGGGGAGCTGCAGCCGCACGGCGGCACCGTCACCGTCAGCGGCGGGCTCGGCGTGATGCCGCAGTTCGTCGGCTCCGTGCGGGACGAGTCCACGGTCCGCGACCTGCTCGTCTCGGTCGCCCCGGCGCGCATCCGTACGGCCGCGAAGGCCGTCGACGAGGCCGAGCACCGGATCATGACGGTCGACGACGAGGCCGCGCAGATGGCGTACGCGCAGGCCCTCAGCGACTGGGCCGAGGTGCAGGGGTACGAGTTCGAGACCCTGTGGGACATGTGCACGACGGCCGCGATGGGCGTCCCGTACGACAAGGCGCAGTTCCGGCAGGTGCGCACGCTCAGCGGCGGCGAGCAGAAGCGGCTGGTCCTGGAGTACCTGCTGCGCGGCGGCGACGAGGTGCTCCTCCTCGACGAGCCGGACAACTACCTGGACGTCCCCGGCAAGCGCTGGCTGGAGGAGCGGCTGCGGGAGACCCGCAAGACCGTGCTCTTCATCTCGCACGACCGGGAGCTGCTGTCCCGGGCCGCGCAGAAGATCGTGGCCGTCGAGCCCGGCCCGGCCGGTTCCGACGTCTGGGTGCACGGCGGTGGCTTCGACACCTTCCACGACGCGCGGCGGGAGCGCTTCGCGCGCTTCGAGGAGCTGAAGCGGCGCTGGGAGGAGAAGCACGCCCAGCTGAAGAAGCTGGTGGTCAACCTGCGGCAGGCGGCCGCGGTCAGCCACGAGATGGCCTCGCGGTACGCGGCGGCGCAGACCCGGCTGAAGAAGTTCGAGGAGGCGGGCCCGCCGCCGGAGCCGCCGCGCGAGCAGGAGATCCGGATGCGGCTGCGCGGCGGACGCACCGGGGTGCGGGCGGTGACCTGCGAGAACCTGGAGCTGACCGGCCTGATGAAGCCGTTCTCGCTGGAGGTCTTCTACGGGGAGCGGGTCGCCGTCCTCGGCTCCAACGGCTCCGGCAAGTCGCACTTCCTGCGGCTGCTCGCCGGCGATCCCTCGGTGGCCCACACCGGCCTGTGGAAGCTGGGCGCCCGGGTGGTGCCGGGACACTTCGCGCAGACCCACGCCCACCCGGAGCTCTTCGGCCGCTCCCTCGTCGACATCCTGTGGACGGAGCACGCCAGGGACCGCGGCGCCGCCATGTCGATGCTGCGGCGCTACGAGCTGGAGCGGCAGGGCGACCAGGCCTTCGAGAAGCTCTCCGGCGGCCAGCAGGCCCGCTTCCAGATCCTGCTCCTGGAGCTGGCCGGCACCACCGCGCTGCTGCTGGACGAGCCGACGGACAACCTGGACCTGGAGTCGGCCGAGGCGCTGCAGGACGGCCTGGAGTCGTACGAGGGCACGGTGCTCGCCGTGACCCACGACCGCTGGTTCGCGAAGAGCTTCGACCGCTATCTGGTCTTCGGCTCCGACGGGGTCGTCCGCGAGACGCAGGAGCCCGTCTGGGACGAGCGCAGGGTCGAGCGGGCCCGCTGAGGGTGCCGTGAGGTCAGACCGGGACGACCCGGATGCCCCGCAGGGGGTACGGGGCGCCGCCCGCCACCAGGGACGCGAAGGCGCCCCCGGTGCGGACCGCGTCCAGGGCGGCGGCCCCGAGCACGAAGAGCTCGGCGCCCAGGTCCCGTACCAGCGCCTCGGCGCCGGGACGGGCCGCGGCCACGACCCGGAGTCGCGCGCGGCGGCCAGTTGCACGGCCTATCCGCCGACCGCGCCCGCCGCGCCCGTCCGGGTCGACTACGCGCTGACCCCGCTGGGTGCGAGCCTGCTGCCGGTGGTGCGGGCCGTGAAGGAGTGGGCGGACGGGCACATCGAGGAGGTCTTCTCCGCGAGGGAGGCGTACGACCGCGGCGCCGACCCGTTTTGACCCACCCGAGGGGGCCCGGGTACGCTTCTGCTTTGTTATGCGTATCGGCTCTGTCGCTCTCCCGCGAAGGGCCCCTGCGCAAGTTCCCTGGAGCAGTTACCAGTGGCTCGCATACGGGCGGTGACCCGGCAGTGCAGGCCCCAGCTGCATGATCGCTTCAGGTGTGTCTGGACTCCATCCACTGAAGAAGCGAAGGCTACGAAGTGCGTACGTACAGCCCCAAGCCCGGCGATGTCACTCGCCAGTGGCACATCATCGACGCGCAGGACATCGTCCTGGGCCGTCTGGCGACGACGGCTGCGAACCTCCTGCGAGGCAAGCACAAGCCCGTCTACGCCCCCCACATGGACATGGGCGACTTCGTCATCATCATCAATGCTGACAAGGTCCACCTCTCGGGCAACAAGAAGACCCAGAAGATGGCGTACCGCCACTCTGGCTACCCGGGTGGTCTGCGCTCCGTCCGTTACGACGAGCTGCTGGCCAAGAACCCCGAGAAGGCCGTCGAGAAGGCCATCAAGGGCATGATCCCCAAGAACTCCCTGGGCCGTCAGATGCTCTCGAAGCTGAAGGTCTACGCGGGCGAGAACCACCCGCACGCTGCCCAGCAGCCGGTCCCGTTCGAGATCACCCAGGTCGCGCAGTAGTTCCGGCCACACCCCCTAAGAACGAAAGAAATCTGAGGAGCATCGTGGCCGAGACCACCCCCGAGACCCCCGTCGACGAGTTCGAGGGCGTCGAGGAGTACACCACCGAGACCGAGATCGTCGAGGGTGACTACACCTCCGAGTCCCTCGCGTCCCGCTTCGGCGACCCGCAGCCGGCCGCCGGCCTGGGCCGTCGCAAGAACGCCATCGCCCGCGTCCGGATCGTTCCGGGCACCGGCAAGTGGAAGATCAACGGTCGCACCCTTGAGGACTACTTCCCCAACAAGGTGCACCAGCAGGAAGTCAACGAGCCCTTCAAGGTGCTCGAGCTCGACAACCGCTACGACGTCATCGCCCGCATCTCCGGCGGCGGCGTCTCCGGTCAGGCCGGCGCCCTGCGCCTCGGCGTGGCCCGCGCCCTCAACGAGGCCGACGTCGAGAACAACCGTGGCCCGCTGAAGAAGGCCGGCTTCCTCTCCCGCGACGACCGTGCGGTCGAGCGCAAGAAGGCCGGTCTCAAGAAGGCCCGTAAGGCCCCGCAGTACAGCAAGCGTTAATCGCCTGCTTCGGCTGCTTTGTTCGTACGCCCCGGCGGCACTTCCGTGCTGCCGGGGCGTACGGCTTTTTCACATCTTGCTTTCATAATCTTGGGCAGGGCCCGGTCATCATGCTGGGAACAGACTTGAGCACCTTCCGCGCGGCCATGACGTAAAACGGGCATCAGCCGTGCAGGGGATCGCATTTTCGGAGCACTTTCGGAGGACAGCTGTGGGACGACTCTTCGGCACGGACGGAGTGCGCGGTGTGGCCAACGCCGACCTGACGGCGGAGCTGGCGCTCGGCCTGTCGGTCGCGGCCGCGCACGTACTCGCCGAGGCGGGCACCTTCGAGGGGCACCGGCCGACCGCCGTCGTGGGGCGCGACCCGCGCGCCTCGGGGGAGTTCCTGGAGGCCGCCGTCGTGGCGGGCCTCGCCAGCGCGGGCGTCGACGTGCTCCGCGTCGGCGTGCTGCCCACCCCGGCCGTCGCGTATCTGACCGGCGCGCTCGGCGCCGACCTCGGCGTCATGCTGTCCGCCTCCCACAACGCGATGCCCGACAACGGCATCAAGTTCTTCGCCCGCGGCGGCCACAAGCTCGCCGACGAGCTGGAGGACCGCATCGAGGCCGTCTACGAGGAGCACCGCACCGGCGCCCCCTGGGACCGTCCCACCGGCGCGGGGGTCGGCCGCGTCCGCGACTACGACGAGGGCTTCGACAAGTACGTCGCCCATCTGATCGCCGTCCTCCCCAACCGGCTCGACGGGCTGAAGATCGTCCTCGACGAGGCCCACGGCGCCGCCGCCCGCGTCTCGCCCGAGGCCTTCTCCCGCGCCGGCGCCACCGTCGTCACCATCGGTGCCGCGCCGGACGGCCTCAACATCAACGACGGCTGCGGCTCCACCCACCTCGGCCTGCTGAAGGCGGCCGTGGTCGAGCACCAGGCCGACTTCGGCATCGCCCACGACGGCGACGCCGACCGCTGCCTGGCCGTGGACCACACGGGCGCCGAGATCGACGGCGACCAGATCCTCGCCGTGCTCGCCCTCGCCATGCGCGAGGCCGGGACGCTGCGCGGCGACACCGTCGTCGCCACGGTCATGTCGAACCTGGGCTTCAAACTGGCGATGGAACGTGAGGGTCTCTCGCTGGTGCAGACCGCGGTCGGCGACCGTTACGTCCTGGAGTCCATGAAGGAGCACGGCTACGCCCTCGGCGGCGAGCAGTCCGGGCACGTCATCGTGCTCGACCACGCCACCACCGGCGACGGCACCCTGACCGGTCTGATGCTCGCGGCCCGGGTCGCCGCCACCGGCCGCTCCCTCGCGGAGCTCGCCACGGTCATGGAGCGCCTGCCGCAGGTCCTGATCAACGTGCCGGACGTGGACAGGAGCCGCGTGCGCACCTCGTCCGAGCTGGCCGGCGCGGTCAGCGAGGCCGAGCGCGAGCTGGGCACCACGGGCCGCGTCCTGCTGCGCCCGTCGGGCACCGAGCCGCTGGTCCGGGTCATGGTCGAGGCCGCGGACATCGAGCAGGCCCGGTCGGTGGCCGGCCGTCTCGCCGACGTCGTGAAGTCGGCGCTCGGCTAGGTCCCGTCGTCGAACCCCCGTCGTTGCCCGGAGGGCGGCCCCGCGGCGTCAGGTGACCGGACACCGCGGGTGTCCGGGACGGTCCGAAGGGCACGGCCCGGACCACGACGTCTCGGCGGCCCCCGCCCCGGTACACCCGGGGCGGGGGCCGACGGCGTCTCCGCGGTCTCCGGTCCGCTCAGGCCTTCCTGCGGTCGCGGCGCCAGCGGCCGCGCTGGGTGCGCCACAGCAGCACCTGCCCGAACAGGGTGACGGTGCCGGCCAGGATGATGCCGGTCAGGTTGAGCAGCAACTGCTCGACGGAGCCCCACATCTGGGAGAACTGCCCGTAGCTGAGGGCCACGGCGGCGTTCGCGGCGGCCGGGACCGTCGTCACCGAGATCGCGACCCCGATCAGCGCCCCCGACTTCGTCGAGGTGAGCGAGAGGGTGCCGGCCGTGCCCGCGAGCAGGGCGACGACGAAGGAGAACGGGTCCGGCTGCCAGATGAAACTGGTGTTGGCACGGGGCCCGTCCAACTGCTCCACGCTGAACAGGCCGAGGGCGTCCATCCCCAGGCTGAACAGGGTCGTCGCGACGATCGCCGCTGCGAAGCCGAGGACCAGCGCGTACGACGAGCGCAGCACCAGCTTCCGGGAGCGCCGCACGATCCCCGTGCAGATACCGGCGAGCGGGCCGAACTCCGGCCCGACGGCCATGGCGCCCACGATCAGGATCGCGTTGTCGAGCACCACACCGCAGGCCGCGATCATGGTGGCCACGATCATGAAGGCGCCGTAGGTGATGGTGAGCGTCGACTCCTCGTGGGTGGCGTCGGCCAGCTGCTCCCAGATCACCGCGTCGGCGGCCTCGCCGGGGGCCTCCTCCTCGGCGGCGGTGGCCCGTTCGGACAGCGACAGGTCGATGTCCTCGACGGCGATCGACCCGTCCTGGTCGATCCTCAGTTCCCGCATCTCGTGGATGAGTTCCTGACCCGCCTCGCGGGCCACGTCGCACAGGACGAGGTCCCCGGCCGGGACGCGGGCGGCCCCGGGCAGCACCACCAGGTGGGTGGTGCCGACGGTTCGCTCGATGAGCTCGACGGCCGCCTCGGTACGGTCCGGCGGCACGATCAGTCGCAGGTGCAGCATCCCCCGAGCTTACGGAGGATCAGAGTTTGCGGAGGCTGAGCCGCTGCACCTTGTGGTCCGCTCCCTTGCGGACGACGAGGGTCGCCCGGCCGCGGGTGGGCGCCACGTTCTCCAGCAGGTTCACCTTGTTGACGGTCCGCCACATCGTGCGGGCGTAGTCGAGGGCCTCCTCCTCGGAGACCTGGGTCCAGCGCCGGAAGTACGAGGACGGGTCCTGGAACGCGGTCTGGCGCAGCTTGCGGAACCGGTTGAGGTACCACTGCTCGATGTCCTCGGCGCGGGCGTCCACGTACACCGAGAAGTCGAAGTAGTCGGCGAGACCGACCCGGGTGCGCCCGTCCTGGCCCGGCAGCGCGGGCTGCAGGACGTTCAGCCCCTCGACGATCAGGATGTCGGGACGGCGCACGACCAGCCGCTCGTCGGGCACCCGGTCGTAGATGAGGTGCGAGTAGACGGGCGCGGTGACCTCCTCCTTGCCCGCCTTGACGTCCGCGACGAACCGGGTCAGCGCCCGCCGGTCGTAGGACTCGGGGAAGCCCTTGCGGGACATCAGCCCGCGCGCCTTCAGCTCCTCCATCGGGTACAGGAAGCCGTCGGTGGTGATGCGCTCCACCCGCGGGTGCTCGGGCCAGCGCGCGAGCAGCGCCTCCAGGAGCCGGGCGACGGTCGACTTGCCGACGGCCACGGATCCGGCCACCCCTATGACGAACGGGGTGCCGCGCTGCTCGGCCCTCTCGCCGAGGAAGGTGTTGAGCGCCCCGCGCAGCCCGCTGGTGGCCTGCACGTACAGGTTCAGCAGGCGCGAGAGCGGCAGATAGATGTCCCGGACCTCGTCGAGGTCGATGACGTCCCCGAGGCCGCGCAGCCGCTCGACCTCGTCGGCGGTCAGCGGCAGCGGCGTCTTGTCCCGGAGCGCGCTCCACTCGGCCCGTGTGAGGTCGACGTACGGCGTCGGCTCGGAGACCCGTCGGGGGGTGCCTCCGTTGGCGCCCGTGGGTCCGTTGGTGCTTCGTGGCGGCGAAGTGATCACCCCGCCATTGTCGTGGCTGCGGGGGCTTCGTGGGCCGTGTGGTGGGTCACGTGTCCGGGAGCGGGGTGCGACCGGACCCGGCCGCGGACCGTCACGCCGCCCGTCGCCCGAAAGGGCGTCTATGCGGACAAAGCCCGCCCTCTCGCTCAAGGGTGGTGTTGCGATCGCATACCGGGTCGCCGGTACGTGATCAAGGTGTCGACCTGCGCGCATAGGGTTCGCGCAGGAATGTCACCGTCGAACAGAGAGAGCCGAGCCATGAGAGCACGTGCCCTTCGTCACGTCGCCGCCGCGACCACCGCCGCCTCCCTGGCCCTTCTCCTCACCGCGTGCGGCGGGGAGGAGAAGAAGACCGAGGACACCGGCAAGGCCGACGCCTCCGCGTCCGCCGCGGCCAAGCCCGACGTGAAGGCGCTGGCCGCCGCCGAGCTGGAGAAGCTCGTCGTGGCGCAGGCGGACCTCAAGGGCTACCAGGTCAAGCAGGCCGAGGCCGAGGACCGGCTGAACGCCGGGGACGTCGGCGCCGACAAGCCGGCCTGCGAGCCGCTCGCCGAGGCCGTCTCCGGGGTCGCTCCCGGCACCCCGGGCGCCAGCGTCAAGCGCAAGGCCGTCCAGGTGCCGTCGAAGGACACCGTCTCCTCGCCGGATAACGCCCTGGGGGCGCTCGGTGTGCCCGCGACGACCGTCACCCTCGGCTCGTACGCCGGCCAGGGCGCCGAGCAGGCCTTCGCGGCCCTCAAGACGGCCGGGACCGAGTGCGCGGGCGGCTTCACCCTGCTCGCCAGCGGTGAGAAGACCACGATCGCCAAGGTCTCCCCGGAGACCGTCACCGCCGGCGACGAGGCCCTGGGCTGGACGCTCGTCACGCAGATGGAGGGCCGCCCCTTCATCACCAACCTGGTCGTCTTCCGCAAGGCCAACAACCTGGCCGGCTTCATGACCATGAGCCTCACCGGCAAGGTCAAGGAGCTGCCGAAGCCCCTGATCGACGCGCAGGCGGCCAAGCTGCGCTAGTACGGCCGGTCGGGGCCGTCGCGCCGTAGGCTGCCGCCATGTGCGGAATCGTTGGCTACGTCGGCGGTCAGTCGGCGCTCGAAGTGGTGATCGCGGGCCTCAAGCGGCTCGAATACCGGGGCTACGACTCGGCGGGAGTCGCCGTGCTCTCCGACGGAGGGCTCGCCGCCGCCAAGAAGGCCGGGAAGCTCGTCAACCTGGAGAAGGAGCTGGTGGACCGCCCGCTGTCGAGCGGGTCCACCGGCATCGGACACACCCGGTGGGCCACCCACGGCGGCCCCACCGACGCGAACGCGCACCCGCACCTCGACAACGCGGGCCGCGTGGCCGTCGTCCACAACGGCATCATCGAGAACTTCGCGGCCCTCAGGGCCGAACTGGGCGAGCGCGGGCACGAGCTGCTGTCCGAGACGGATACCGAGGTCGTGGCCCATCTGCTCGCCGAGGAGTTCTCCTCCGTCGGCGACCTCGCCGAGGCCATGCGCCTGGTCTGCAGGCGGCTCGACGGCGCCTTCACCCTGGTCGCCGTGCACGCCGACCAGCCGGAGGTAGTCGTCGGCGCCCGCCGCAACTCCCCGCTCGTCGTGGGCGTCGGCGAGGGCGAGAACTTCCTCGCCTCCGACGTCTCCGCCTTCATCGCGCACACCCGCTCGGCCATCGAGCTCGGCCAGGACCAGGTCGTCGAGCTCACCCGCGAGGGCGTCACGGTCACCGACTTCGACGGCGCGCCCGCCGACGTACGGGCGTACCACATCGACTGGGACGCCTCCGCCGCCGAGAAGGGCGGCTACGACTACTTCATGCTCAAGGAGATCGCCGAGCAGCCGAAGGCGGTCGCCGACACCCTGCTCGGCCGGATCGGCGCCGACGGGCACCTGCGCCTCGACGAGGTGCGCATCCCCGCCGCCGTGCTCCGCGAGGCCGACAAGATCGTCATCATCGCGTGCGGCACCGCCTTCCACGCCGGGCTCATCGCCAAGTACGCGATCGAGCACTGGACCCGCATCCCCTGCGAGGTCGAGCTGGCGAGCGAGTTCCGCTACCGGGACCCGATCCTCGGACAGCGCACCCTCGTCATCGCCATCTCCCAGTCCGGCGAGACCATGGACACCCTGATGGCGCTGCGGCACGCCCGCGAGCAGGGCGCGAAGGTCCTCGCCGTGTGCAACACCAACGGCTCGACCATCCCGCGCGAGTCCGACGCCGTCCTCTACACGCACGCCGGCCCCGAGGTCGCCGTCGCGTCGACGAAGGCCTTCCTGACCCAGCTCGTCGCCTGCTACCTGCTCGCGCTCTACCTCGGCCAGGTGCGCGGCACCCAGTGGGGCGACGAGATCCACGCCGTGATCCGCGAACTCGCCCGGATCGGCGACGAGGTCGAGCGGGTCCTGGAGACCATGGAGCCGGTGCGCGAGCTCGCCCGGTCCCTCGCGGACAAGGACACCGTCCTCTTCCTGGGCCGCCACGTCGGCTACCCGGTCGCCCTGGAGGGCGCGCTCAAGCTCAAGGAGCTCGCCTACATGCACGCCGAGGGCTTCGCGGCGGGCGAGCTGAAGCACGGGCCGATCGCGCTCATCGAGGAGGACCTGCCGGTCGTCGTGGTCGTCCCCTCCCCGCGCGGGCGGTCCGTCCTCCACGACAAGATCGTCTCCAACATCCAGGAGATCCGGGCCCGCGGCGCCCGCACGATCGTCATCGCGGAGGAGGGCGACGAGGCGGTCGTCCCGTACGCCGACCACCTCATCCGCATCCCGGCCACGCCTACGCTGCTCCAGCCGCTGGTCTCCACCGTGCCGCTCCAGGTCTTCGCCTGCGAGCTGGCGACGGCGCGGGGCAACGAGGTCGACCAGCCGCGCAACCTGGCCAAGTCCGTGACGGTGGAGTGAGTGGGGCAGTGAGCAGATGATCATCGGGGTGGGGATCGACGTGGCGGAGATCGACCGGTTCGCCGCGTCGCTGGAACGGACGCCGGGGCTGTTGCAGCGCCTGTTCGTCGAGCCGGAGCTGATGCTCCCCAGCGGCGAGCGGCGCGGCCCGGCGTCCCTCGCGGTCCGCTTCGCGGCCAAGGAGGCCCTCGCCAAGGCCCTCGGCGCGCCGGGCAACCTGCACTGGACGGACGCGGAGGTGTACGTCGAGGCCACCGGACAGCCGCGGCTGCGGGTGCGCGGCACGGTCGCGGCCCGGGCCGCCGAACTGGGCGTCCGGCACTGGCACGTGTCGCTCAGTCACGACGCGGGAGTGGCCTCGGCGGTCGTGATCGCGGAGGGCTGAGCGGGAGCGGCCGCGGGGCGGCGGACGGCCGTGGACGCCGCCGCCGGGCCACGGAGAGAGGGGGAGCGGTCGTCGGACGCCGGGGTCGCCGGCCCCGGAAGGCCGGCCGGGGGAGCGGCCGCGGCCGCGCCGGGGCCGGTGCGGCCCGGCGCGGTGACCGGCGGCCCGCCCCGTCTCCCGTGGCGGAGGTGGCGCCGCGCCGGGCGAGCCGCCAGGGTGGGTCCCATGCGTACCGCTTATCGCGTGGAGACCGTCCGGGCCGCCGAGGCCGAGCTGATGGCGCGGCTGCCCGAAGGGGCGTTGATGCAGAGGGCCGCCGCCGGGCTCGCCGCCGCCTGCTGCTCGCTGCTCGGGCGGGGCCGGGTGTACGGGGCGCGGGTCGTCCTGCTCGTCGGCAGCGGCGACAACGGGGGCGACGCGCTGTACGCCGGTGCCCGGCTCGCCCGCCGCGGCGCGGGGGTCACCGCCGTCCTGCTGGGCGCCCGCGCCCACGAGGGCGGGCTCGCGGCGCTCCGGGCGGCCGGCGGCCGGGTCGTCGGCCCGCACGAGGACCCGTACGAGGCGCTCGCCGCCGCCGACCTCGTCCTCGACGGGATCACCGGCATCGGCGGACGCGGCGGACTGCGCCCCGACGCCGTGCCCGTCGCTCGCGCGGCACGCGGCTCCGACGCCGTCGTGGTGGCCGTCGACCTGCCGAGCGGCGTGGACGCCGACACCGGGGAGGTCGCGGGCGAGGCGCTGCGGGCCGACGCGACCGTCACCTTCGGCACGTACAAGCCGGGGCTGCTCGTCGATCCGGCCCACGCGTACGCGGGCGCGCTGCGGCTCGTCGGCATCGGACTCGACGCGACGCTGCCCTCCGTGCCCGACCTGGAGGCCCTCCAGCACGAGGACGTGGCGCGGCTGCTGCCCGTGCCCGGCGCCGAGAGCGACAAGTACCGGCGCGGGGTCGTCGGCATCGTCGCCGGCTCGGCCCGCTATCCCGGCGCGGCCGTGCTCGCCGTCGAGGGCGCGCTGCGGGGCGGCGCGGGCGCCGTCCGGTACGTCGGCCCGGCCGGCGACGCGGTCGTCGCCGCGCACCCCGAGACCCTGGTGCACGCCGGGCCGCCCGCGAAGGCCGGGCGGGTGCAGGCCTGGATCGTCGGGCCTGGTCTCGGCGACGGGCCCGGCGTGGCGGAGGTCCTGGCCTCGGACGTGCCCGTCCTCGTGGACGCGGACGGCCTGCGCGAACTCCCGCCCGAGACCGTCAAGGCCCGCACCGCGCCCACCGTGCTCACCCCGCACGCGGGCGAGGCGGCCGCGCTGCTCGGCACGTCCCGCGAGGAGGTCGAGTCGGCCCGGCTCGCGTCCGTCCGCGCCCTCGCGGCGCGGTACGGGGCGACCGTCCTCCTCAAGGGCTCGACGACCCTGGTCTGCGGCCCGGGCGGCGCGGGCCCGGTGCGCGTGAACCCGACGGGCACCTCCTGGCTCGCCACGGCCGGCAGCGGCGACGTCCTCTCCGGCCTCACCGGCTCCCTCCTGGCCGCCGGCCTCCCGCCCCTGGAGGCCGCCTCGGCCGGCGCCTACCTCCACGGCCTCGCGGCCCGCCGCGCTTCGGGCGGCACGGGCCCCGTCACGGCGGGCGACGTGGCCGCCGCCCTGCCGGCCGCCTGGCGGGACGTCACGGAGGCCTGACCGCCGGGCTTGTGGGATAGGGGCCGCATCGCACGAGGAGGCCCGTACGGCCGGGCACGTACGACCGGGCACGGCCGCACGACCGGGCTCGTACGACCGGGCACGGCCGCACGACCGGGCTCGTACGACCGGGCACGGCCGCACGACCGGGCTCGTACGACCGGGCACGGCCCCACGACCGGGCCCGTACGGCCGGGCACGCGCCCGGTCCTCCCCGCGCGTCGGCCCCCGCCGGGAGGGCGCGAGGGGGCGGGCCGGGTGGGGCGGGTGACCGGGTCTACAGCGGGGGTACGCGGCCGCGTGGCCGACACCTGAGAGACTGGGCGCGATGACTGAGACACCACAGCCCCGCCGAGCCCGCGCCGAGATCGACCTCGGTGCGCTGCGTGCGAACGTCCGCACGCTGCGCGCCCGTGTCGCGCCCCACGTCCAGGTGATGGCCGTGGTCAAGGCGGACGGCTACGGGCACGGGGCCGTGCCGTGCGCCCGGGCCGCGCTGGCGGCGGGCGCGACGTGGCTGGGAACGGCCACGCCGCACGAGGCGCTGGCACTGCGCGCGGCCGGGCTGACCGAGCCGCGGATCCTGTGCTGGCTGTGGACGCCCGGCGACCCGTGGGCCGAGGGCATCGAGGCCGGTCTCGACATGACCGTGAGCGGGATGTGGGCCCTCCGGGAGGTCGCCGACGCCGCGCGGCGGACCGGGCGGCGGGCGCGGATCCAGCTGAAGGCCGACACCGGCCTCGGCCGCAACGGCTGCCAGCCCGCCGACTGGCCCGAGCTCGTCGGCGAGGCGCTCAGGGCCGAGGCCGAGGGGCTCGTGAAGGTCACCGGGCTGTGGTCGCACTTCGCCTGCGCCGACGAGCCCGGGCATCCGTCCGTCGCCGCACAGCTGGACGTCTTCCGCACCCTGCTCGACCACGCCGAGAAGGCCGGCGTCGAGCCCGAGGTGCGGCACATCGCCAACTCGCCCGCCACGCTCACGCTTCCCGAGGCCCACTTCGACCTGGTCCGGCCCGGCATCGCCATGTACGGCGTGTCGCCCGACCCGGTGCTGGTCGGACCCTCCGAGGCGTTCGGGCTGCGGCCCGTGATGTCGCTCAAGGCGAGCGTGGCGCTGGTGAAGCACGTGCCGGGCGGCCACGGCGTCTCCTACGGGCACCACTACACGACCCCGGACGAGACCACGCTGGGGCTGATCCCGGTGGGGTACGCGGACGGCGTCCCCCGGCACGCGTCGGGGCGCGGGCCGGTGCTCGTGGGGGGCCGGGTCCGGACCGTCGCCGGCCGGGTCGCCATGGACCAGTTCGTCGTCGACCTCGGCGGCGACACACCCGAACCGGGCGCCGAGGCCGTGCTGTTCGGTCCCGGCGACGGGGGCGAGCCGACCGCCCAGGACTGGGCCGAGGCCGCCGACACCATCGCGTACGAGATCGTCACGCGGATCGGCGCGCGCGTCCCGCGCGTCTACGTGGGCGAGTAGACCGAGTGAGGAGGGCCCGGCGTGGGTGACGACACCTGGCGGCGCGCCGGCTGGGCCGGTGCCGCGATAGGCGTGCTGGCCGCAGGAGCGGCGGCCGGCGTCGCCGTCGAGCGGCTGACGGTGGGGCGTTCGGTACGGGAGAAGGCGCGCCTCGCGCTGGACGCCGAGGGGCCGTACGGCGCCGTGCGCGGCACCTCGGGCCGGGCGCTCGCCGAGGACGGCACCGAGCTCTACTACGAGGTCGACGAGGTCGACCCGGCGGTCGCCGGGCCCCGCAGACGGCGCCTCTTCGGGCGCCGGGCGCCCGCCCCCGTCACGGTCGTCTTCAGCCACGGCTACTGCCTCAACCAGGACTCCTGGCACTTCCAGCGGGCCGCCCTGCGCGGACTCGTCCGTACCGTGCACTGGGACCAGCGCAGTCACGGGCGCTCCGCGCGCGGGGTCGCCCAGGCCGGTCCCGACGCGGTGCCCGTCTCGATCGACATGCTGGGGCGCGACCTCAAGGCCGTCATCGACGCCGCCGCGCCCGAGGGGCCGCTGGTCCTGATCGGGCACTCCATGGGCGGGATGACGATCATGGCTCTCGCCGGGCTCTTCCCGGACCTCGTGCGGGAGCGGGTGGTCGGCGTCGGCTTCGTGGGGACCTCGACCGGCCGGCTCGGCGAGGTCACCTACGGACTGCCCACGGCCGGCGTCAACGCGGTGCGCCGGGTGCTGCCCGGGGTGCTGAGGGCGCTCGGCTCGCAGGCGGAGCTGGTGGAACGGGGGCGGCGGGCGACCGCCGACCTGTTCGCGGGGCTCATCAAGAGGTACTCGTTCTCGTCGAAGGACGTCGATCCGGCGGTCGCCCGGTTCGCCGAGCGGATGATCGAGTCGACCCCGATCGACGTGGTCGCCGAGTTCTATCCGGCGTTCGCCGAGCACGACAAGACGGCCGCCCTGGCCGCCTTCCGCGAGCTGCCCGTGCTCGCCCTCGCCGGCGACCACGACCTGGTCACGCCCAGCTCGCACACCGAGGCCATCGCCGACCTGCTCCCGGACGCGGAGCTGGTCATCGTGCCCGACGCCGGGCACCTCGTCATGCTCGAACACCCGGAGGCGGTCACCGACCGGATCGCCGACCTGCTCGGGAGGGTGGGAGCGGTCCCCGTCGGCGGCTAGGTAGGTTGGCGGAATGGACACTCCGCACACGCAGGCAACCCTCGAAGTCGACTCCCCGGAGCGGATGCAGGAGCTCGGCCGGCGCCTGGCCGGGCTGCTGCGCCCGGGCGACCTCGTGATGCTCACCGGCGAACTCGGCGCCGGCAAGACCACGCTGACCCGCGGCCTGGGCGAGGGCCTGGGGGTGCGCGGCGCCGTCACCTCGCCGACCTTCGTCATCGCCCGCGTCCACCCGTCGCTGGTCGGCGGCCCGGCGCTGGTGCACGTGGACGCGTACCGGCTCGGCGGCGGTCTCGACGAGATGGAGGACCTGGACCTCGACGTGTCGCTGCCCGACTCCGTGGTCGTCGTCGAGTGGGGCGACGGCAAGGTCGAGGAACTGACCGACGACCGGCTGCACGTGCTGATCCACCGGGTGGTCGGGACCGCCGGCGACACCGGGGACGCCGTGGACGACCGGCGGACGGTCGTGCTCAACGGCATCGGCGCGCGCTGGGCGGCCGAGGACCTCGCGCTGGCCTGACCGTACGGCCGAACGTACGTAGGTTCCGACAACGTGTCGGGAAAATGTTGCGCCGTTGCTCCGAGGCGTGGTCACATGGTGGCACGAGCCGGTTAGGTGTACCTAACCTACGGGAGGCATGCATGGCGACGCCGGAGCGCGAGGACCGCACCGCTGACAGTGTCCCGATGAGAGACCTGCTGGCGTCGTGCGCCGCGGCGAACGCGGTCTCGACGCCGCCGCGCCGCCCCGAGCCCTCGGAGCACGACGAGCCCGGGACCGTACGCGACGAGGCCGCCTGAGCCCTGCGGCCGGACGCGGGGTCCCGCGGCGGCGCCCGAACGCCGGGTGCCTCGCCCCGGGCCCCCGGGGCGCGCGTCAGGCGACGACGACGACCTTCGCGCCGATCACCGCGAAGGTCCACAGCGCGTCGCCGTCCGCCCGCTTCATCCGGATGCCGCCGGTCCTGCGCGACGGGTCAGGCTCCGGCGTCGAACCGTCCACGGCGGCGCTGAAGCCGACCGACACGTCCTGGACCGTCGCGAACCGCACGACGTGCTCGATCTGCACCCCGTCCGAGCCGCGCACCGCGCCGGACCGGGAGCTCACCGCGTACGCGCCGGGCGGCGGGGACACCGTGCTCGGCATCACCGAGAAGGTGCGCGTGACCTGGTTCTTCGCGTTCACCAGCCACACCCGGCGGTCGGCGAGCGCGTACACCACCCGCTCGCCCGAGCCGGAGCCGGCGGGCAGCGCCATCGGGTCCTTCGGCGGCTTCGGCCTCCCGCTCGCCGTGGCGGAGGGCGCCGTGCTCGGTGTCGTCGGCCTCGCCGCCAGCTCGGCCGGCGAAGGCGCCGTGGCCGAGGCCTGATAGGCGAGGAAACCGACCGCGGCGAGGGCCGCCGCGGTGAGCCCGGCCACGAATCCCGAGCTGCTCCGTCCCACCGTGCGCCCACCTTCTGTCGTACGTACGTATCGGTGCCCGACCGTAGCAGCAGCCCGCCCCCGTCGGGCGGGGCGCCGCCCCCGCCGCTCCGGCGCCGTAGGCTGTTCGCGTGCTCTTGCTCGCCATGGATACCGCCACGCCCGCCGTCACCGTCGCCCTCCACGACGGGGAATCCGTCGTCGCCGAGTCGAGTCAGGTCGACGCCCGCCGCCACGGGGAGTTGCTGCTGCCCGCCGTCGACCGGGTCCTCAAGGAGGCCGGGCTGACCCTGGACGCGGTGACCGGGCTCGTGGTCGGCGTCGGCCCGGGCCCCTACACCGGTCTGCGCGTCGGCCTCGTCACGGCCGCCACCTTCGCCTCCGCGCTCGGCGTGCCCGTGCACGGCCTGTGCACCCTCGACGGGCTCGCCCACGCCTCGGGCATCCAGGAGCCCTTCGCCGTCGCCACCGACGCACGGCGCAAGGAGGTGTACTGGGCGCGCTACGACGACTCCCGGACGCGGGTGACGGACGCGTCCGTCGACCGGCCCGCCGACATCGCCGGACAGCTCGCGGGGCTGCCGGTGGTGGGCGCGGGCGCCCGGCTCTACCCGGAGGCGTTCCCGGACGCCCGGGACCCCGAGCACCAGTCGGCCGCCGCCCTCGCCGCCCTCGCGGCCGAGAAGCTGGCCGCGGGCGGCGAGGGCTTCCTCGACCCGCTGCCGATGTACCTGCGCCGGCCCGACGCGCAGGTGCCGAAGAACTACAAGGTGGTCACCCCGCAGTGACGACCGTGCTCCGTGAGATGCGCTGGTGGGACCTGGGGCCCGTGCTCGCGCTCGAAGCCGAGCTCTTCCCCGAGGACGCCTGGTCGGAGGGGATGTTCTGGTCGGAGCTCGCCCATGCCCGCGGGCCCCGCGCGACCCGGCACTACACGGTCGCGGAGGACGTCGCCGAGGACGGGGCCGCCCGGCTCGTCGGCTACGCGGGGCTGGCCGCCGCCGGCGGCCTCGGCGACGTGCAGACCATCGCCGTCGCCCGCGACCAGTGGGGCACCGGCCTCGGCGCCCGGCTCCTCGCCGACCTCCTCCAGGCCGCCACCGCCTTCGAGTGCGAGGAGGTCCTCCTCGAGGTGCGCGTGGACAACACCCGGGCCCAGAAGCTCTACACGCGTTTCGGCTTCGAGCCCATCGGCTTCCGTCGCGGCTACTACCAGCCCGGCAACGTGGACGCCCTCGTGATGCGACACACCGTTCAAGGAACAGAGACTGATTCAGATGGCTGCTGACGAACCGCTCGTACTCGGCATCGAGACCTCCTGCGACGAGACCGGGGTCGGCATCGTCCACGGAACCACCCTGCTCGCCGACGCCGTCGCCTCCAGCGTCGACACCCACGCCCGCTTCGGCGGCGTCGTGCCCGAGATCGCCTCCCGCGCGCACCTGGAGGCCATGGTCCCCACCATCGAGCGCGCCCTGAAGCAGGCCGGGGTGTCCGCCGGGGACCTCGACGGCATCGCCGTCACCGCCGGTCCCGGCCTCGCGGGCGCGCTGCTCGTCGGTGTCTCGGCGGCCAAGGCCTACGCGTACGCCCTCGGCAAGCCGCTCTACGGCGTCAACCACCTCGCCTCGCACATCTGCGTGGACCAGCTGGAGCACGGCCGGCTGCCCGAGCCGACGATGGCGCTGCTCGTCTCCGGCGGCCACTCCTCGCTGCTCCTCTCCAGCGACATCACCTCCGACGTGCGGCCCCTCGGCGCCACCATCGACGACGCCGCCGGCGAGGCCTTCGACAAGATCGCCCGCGTGCTCGACCTCGGCTTCCCCGGCGGCCCGGTCATCGACCGGCTCGCCCGGGAGGGCGACCCGGCGGCGATCGCGTTCCCGCGCGGTCTGACCGGCTCCAGGGACCCCGCGTACGACTTCTCCTTCTCCGGTCTGAAGACCGCCGTGGCCCGCTGGATCGAGGCCAGGCGGAACGCGGGCGAGGAGGTGCCGGTCCGGGACGTCGCCGCGTCCTTCCAGGAGGCCGTCGTCGACGTGCTCACCCGCAAGGCCGTGCGGGCCTGCAAGGACGAGGGCGTCGACCACCTGATGATCGGCGGCGGCGTGGCCGCCAACTCGCGCCTGCGCGCCCTCGCCGAGGAGCGCTGCGAGCGGGCCGGCATCCGGCTGCGGGTGCCCCGGCCGGGCCTGTGCACCGACAACGGCGCCATGGTCGCCGCGCTCGGCGCCGAGATGGTGGCGCGCGGCCGGGCCGCGTCCGACCTGGAGCTCTCGGCGGACTCCTCGCTGCCGGTGACCGAGTCGCACGTGCCGGGGGCGGCCCACGCCCACGACCACGATCACGTGCACGAGGTCAGCAAGGAGAACCTGTACCCGTGACCACGGTGACCCTCATGTGGGAGGCGCGCGCGGCCGAGGGCCGCGGCGCCGAACTCCTCGACTGGGCCCGGGCGTGCGCGCTGCCGGCCGAGCCGCTGCGGCGCGAGACCTTCCGGGCGCCGCAGGACCGGGTGCTGGTCCTGACCTGGTGGGAGACGCCGGACGGGCTCGACGCCGAACTGCCCGAGCTGCCGGAGCCGGAACCGGGTCTGACCACCCGTCCGGTGCACCGCTGGCGCTTCGAATCGGTCGGATAGGCGCCTCCCGAGCAACCTTTCGAGCGATTCGGGCATCCCACAGCGCGTGAAGAAGACCCTCGCGCTGTGGGCGGCGCTGACCGCCGTGGCCCTGTTCGCGACCGGCTGCGCGGTCGCCGACGCCGACGCGCCGCCCGCCCCCACGGCCGGCTCCGTGACCCCCTCGGCCGGGAACAGGGCCCCCGCCACCCCCGCCGCCCCGGACCCGCGCGCCGCCGCCTACGCGAAGTGGGGCCTGAAGCCCCTCGCCGCCCCGCCGGCCCCGCCCGCGAAGAAGCCGGTGACGCGCGCCGCCGGCGGCCCCGTCCCCGTCGTCAGCGACATCCCGACCGAGGACAGGGTCGTCTTCGTCACGATCGACGACGGCGCCGAGAAGGACCCCGAGTTCGTCGCGATGATGCGCGACCTCAAGGTGCCGGTGACGATGTTCCTCACCGACGCCGCGATACGCGCCGACTACCGGTACTTCGAACCGCTGGTCGCCCAGGGCCACGGCGTCGCCAACCACACCCTCACCCACCCCGATCTGCGCACCCTCTCCCAGGACGCCCAGCGCCGGGAGATCTGCGGCCAGCAGGACAGGCTCACCGCGGAGTACGGCAAGCGGCCGCGGCTCTTCCGTCCGCCGTACGGCAACTGGAACGAGGCCACCCGGGCCGCCGCCGGGCGGTGCGGCGCCGACGCGATCGTGCTGTGGCGCGAGTCCATGCAGATCCAGAACATGCAGTACCAGCGAGGCGACCGGAAGCTGCACCCCGGCGACATCGTGCTGGCCCACTTCCGCGGCCCCTCCGAACTCAAGGGGCGGACGATGACGCAGATGATGGCCAACCTGCTGCGGCACATCCAGGAGCAGGGCTTCACGGTGGCCCGCCTGGAGGACTACCTCTGAGCGGCGGCCCTTCGGGGGACCGGGGAAGAAGACCGCGGGCGGTTGTCGATGCGGACGTCTCCCGATCGACGTATGAGTGTGAAGGCGGGGAACGGCCCCGCCCACCGCACCCGAGGAGTCACCATGCCCCGCTTCCTGTCCCTCGTCCGCATCGAGGAGAACACCATCGACATGGAGTCGGCCGACCCCGGCTTCGAGGAGCGCATGGGCGCGCTGTTCGAGGAGATCGCCAAGGCCGGCGCGCTCGTCGACACGGCCGGACTGAAGCCCACCGCCGAGAGCACCCGGATCACCTGGCGGGACGGCAGGCTGTCGTACACCGACGGCCCCTTCACCGAGACCAAGGAGGTCGTCGGCGGCTACGCCATGCTGCAGTGCAAGGACATGGCGGAGGCCGTCGAGTGGGGGAAGCGCTTCCTGGAGGTCCACCCGGCGCACTGGACCGTGGGCCTGGAGGTCCGCGAGGTCGAGGAGATGCCGGGCTCCTGAACCACCACGGCCGTCGGCGGTCTGTGCTGTCATGTGAGACGTGACGGCACAGACGGTCGAGGAGACCCTGGACACGGTCTTCCGCATGGAGTCGGCCCGGATCATCGCCACCGTGGCGCGGATCGTCCGGGACGTCGGGATCGCCGAGGAGATCGCCCAGGACGCGCTCGTCGCCGCACTGGAGCAG
Source organism: Streptomyces sp. NPDC048018 (assembly GCF_043202995.1). Lineage (NCBI taxonomy): Bacteria > Bacillati > Actinomycetota > Actinomycetes > Kitasatosporales > Streptomycetaceae > Streptomyces > Streptomyces sp. NPDC048018. The sequence continues at coordinate 321,583 of NZ_JBIDBK010000004.1, read as the reverse complement.
TGGCCGGCCTCGGGCGTCCCGGACCGGCCCGGCGCCTGGCTGACGGCCACGGCCAAGCACCGCGCGGTCGACCTGGTGCGGCGGCGCGAGACCTACGCGCGCAAGCTCGCGGAGGCCGGCCGTGAGCTCGTGGAGGAGTCCTGCGATCCCGAGCCGTCGGGGCCGGGGGACATCGACGACGACGTGCTGCGGCTGGTCTTCACGGCCTGCCATCCCGTGCTCTCCGCCGAGGCCCGGGCGGCGCTGACGCTGCGGCTCGTCGGCGGTCTGCGCACCGACGAGATCGCCCGCGCCTTCCTGGTGCCCGAGCCGACGGTCGCCCAGCGGATCGTGCGGGCCAAGCGGACGCTCGCCAGGGCGGGGGTCGCCTTCGAGGTGCCGTACGGGGAGGACCGGGCGGCCCGGCTCGGCTCGGTGCTCGAGGTCATCTACCTGATCTTCAACGAGGGATACGCGGCGACCGCCGGCGACGACCTCCTGCGGCCCGCCCTGTGCGAGGACGCGCTGCGGCTCGCCCGGCAGCTGGCCGCGCTGATGCCCGGGGAGGGCGAGGTGCACGGCCTCGCCGCCCTGCTGGAGATCCAGGCCTCGCGGACGGCGGCGAGGACCGGCCCGGACGGGGCGCCCGTGCTGCTCGCGGACCAGAACCGGCGACGGTGGAACCGGCTGCTGATCCGGCGCGGCTTCGCGGCCCTGGGCCGGGCCGTCGGGGCGGGCGGCGCGAACGGTCCGTACGCGCTGCAGGCCGCCGTCGCCGCGTGCCACGCGCGGGCGGCGACGTACGAGGAGACGGACTGGCGCACCATCGCCATGCTCTACGGGCGGCTCGCCGCCGTCGCGCCCTCCCCGGTCGTGGAGCTCAACCGGGCCGTCGCGGTGTCGATGGCCGACGGCCCCGAGGCGGGTCTGGCCCTGGTGGACGCGCTGGCCGCCGCACCGGCCCTGTCCGGCTACCACCTGCTCCCCAGCGTCCGCGGAGACCTGCTGGCCCGCCTGGGCCGCACCGCGGAGGCCCGCGCCGAGTTCGCACGCGCCGCCGCCCTGACCCGCAACGAACGGGAACGCGCGCTGCTGCGGGAACGGGCCGCGACGGCCGGGGAGCCCGCCGGGGGAGCCCCGCGGGCCCGGCCCTAGAGGGAACCGCGGCCGCGGGGCGTGCGGCGGCCGGGGGCTGGGTCCGGTCCGGGAGCGGTACGGGGGCGGGCCTCGGCCCGGCGCCGGGGCGCAGGGTCCGGAAGCGGTACGGGGCCGGGCGCGGCACTGGGTCGGGTGCGGGGTCCGGGCGCGGCACTGGGTCGGGTGCGGTACGGGGGCGGGGCCTCGGGGCGTGCCTCGGCGGCGTGGGTCGGGCGCAGGTCCGGGCGCGGCAAGGGCCGGGTGCGGGGTCCGGGAGCGGCTCGGGGCCGGGCCGCGGGGGCCGGGGTGGATCTTGGCCGGGGGTGCGGGGCCGGGCGGGGTGGCCACCGCCTAGGCTCCACGCCATGTCGAACCTGCCGCCGCCCCCGCCCCCCGCCGAGCTGCAGAGCTGGCCCGACCGCGCGGCACGGCTCGCCGATCGGGCGCGGGCCCTGGACGAGCTCGGGCGCCGGCTGCTCGGCGCCGGCCGGCTGACGCTGTTTCTGGTGTGGCTGGTGGTGCTGGAGTTCGGCTGGGGCCTCATCGGCGTCGGCATGTCGGCGTTCCGCGGCGGGGGAGTGGCCGACCCGCTCACCCTGCTCTTCGGCCTGTTCTTCGCGATCGCCGGGATCGGTGTCCTGGTCCCGGCCGTCTGGCTGACCGTGCGCAGCGTGCTGCGCGACCGCCTGGCGCGCGAGCGGCTGGTCCGGTGGGCCGCACTCGACGCCGACCCCGTGGCCGACGCCCGGCTGCGCGCCCCCGTGCTGAGCGCCTGCTGGCTGCTGCTGTCGTTCACCCTGTGCGCGACGGGCCTCTGGACCTCCTTCGCGGTCGCCGCGCACACCACCCGCGACAACGGCGGCTACCCGCTGGTCGTCTACGGGATGGGCGCCGCCCTCGGCCTCTGGATCACCGGTCTGATCGGTCTCACGAAGGCCGTCGGGCACTACCGCCTGGCGATCCGCCTCACCGGCCGGCCGGCCGCCCGATCAGCATCGTCGGGGCTCCCGCGACCCGAGTGAGCAGGACCGTCGCCGCGTTGGGGCCCTTCGGCTTCACCCTGCGGCGGATCTCCTCGGGCTCGACGGCCGAACCGCGCTTCTTGACGGTGAGGGTGCCGACCTCGCGTTCGCGGAGCAGGGCCTTCAGTCTCTTGAGGTTGAAGGGCAGCACGTCGGTGATCTCGTAGGCGGCGGCGAACGGGGTCGGGGTGAGGGCGTCGGCCGTGATGTAGGCGATGGTCTCGTCGATCAGACCGCCGTCGAGGTCCCGGGCCACGTCGGCGACCAGGTGGGCGCGGATGACGGCGCCGTCGGGCTCGTACAGGTAGCGCCCGACCGGGCGGACCGCCGGGTCGGGCAGCCCCCGGCCGACGAGGCCGGCGCCGCCGGGCAGCAGCGTCGCGCGCCGGGCGCCGGGCTCGGTGCCGAACCAGAGCACCGCCTCCTTCACGTCGCCGCCGTCGGAGATCCACTCCGCCTCGGCCTCCTCCGGCACCGCCTCGTGGGGGATGCCCGGGGCGATCTTGAGGGCCGCGTGCGGGGCCCTGCGGGCCGCCTCCACCGCCCAGGAGAGCGGCGGGGAGTACGCCTCGGGGTCGAAGATGCGGCCGCGGCCGCCGCGCCGTGCCGGGTCGACGAAGACCGCGTCGTACGGTCCGGTGTCGACCTCGGTCACGTCCGCGCAGCGCACCTCGACCAGGTCCGCGAGCCCGAGCGCGGTCGCGTTCGCCCGCGCCGCGGCCGCGGTCAGCGGGTCGCGGTCGACGGCGAGCACCGAGATCCCGGCGCGGGCCAGCGCGATGGCGTCGCCGCCGATGCCGGAGCAGAGGTCCGCGACGCTCCCGACCCCGAGCGCCCTGAGCCGGGCGGCCCGGTGGGCGCCGACGCTCGCCCGGGTGGACTGCTCGACGCCGTTGGGCGTGAAGTACATCCGGTACGCGTCCTCGGCGCCGAACTTGGCGACCGCCCGCTGCCGCAGCCGGGCCTGGCCGAGCGCCGCCGAGACCAGTTCGGCGGGGTGGTCGCGGCGCAGCCGTGAGGCGACCGCCAGCTCCTGCGAGGGGTCGTGGTCGCGCAGCGTGTCGAGGAGGGCCTGCCCCTCGGGGGCGAGCAGGGCGGTGAAGGCGGCGAGGTCGGTCACCCGTCCCATTGTGCTGGTCGGGGGAGGTGTGGGCCGCCCGGGGGATGGTGCGGGCCCGCCGGTGGTGTCGGCGCCCCGGAGGGGCGTGGCGCTGACAGGATGCGGCGCCATGCAGCTAGTACGACAAAAAGAACAGAGGGTCTCCTTTCGGTCGGTGCGCACGGTCGGGGTCGCCCTGCTCGTCGCCGTGCTCGGCTCCGCCTGCGCCGACCCGGGGGCCGGTGAGCAGCCCGCCCCCGCGAAGCCGGCCGCCGGCCGGCAGGGGCGCCCGGAAGGCGCCGCCGGCGCGCTGAACGCCTATGTCGAACGGGTCCGCCAGGCGCGCGCCGCACGCGTCGCCGCCGCCAGGAAGTGGGGCCTGGACAAGCCCCCGCTCGAGGCGCCCCAGCCGCCCGGGGTGAAGCCGGGGATCACCACCCGCAAGGGCTTCGAGACCGCCGGGAAGGGCCTGCCGCCGGTCTTCACCACCGTGCCGACCAAGGAGAAGGTCGTCTTCCTGACGATCGACGACGGCGCCGAGAAGGACCCCGCGCTGCTGCGGATGATGAGCGACCTGAAGATCCCGTACAGCGCCTTCCTCAGTGACTACCTGGTCAAGGACGACTACGGGTACTTCAGGAAGATGCAGGACGCCGGGGTCTCCCTGCACAACCACACCCTGACCCACCCGTATCTGCCGGGCCTCGACTACGACGACCAGAAGCGCCAGATCTGCGGGATGCAGGACGTCATCCAGAAGCAGTTCGGCAAGCGGCCGCGGCTCTTCCGCCCGCCGTACGGCAACTACAACGAGGACACCCTGCGCGCGGCGAAGTCCTGCGGCGTCGAGGCGGTGCCGCTGTGGGCCTCCGAGGCCTTCGTCGACCACATGGAGTGGCGCGAGTGGGACCGGGACCTGCACCCGGGCGACATCATCCTCACCCACTTCCGCGGCAAGGGGGACTGGAAGGGCACCATGCCGGACATGATCCGCAGGGTGATGAAGACGGTCACGGACAAGGGGTACGCGGTGGCGAAGCTCGAGGACTACGTATGAGCCGGGCGCGCCGGCTGACCGCGGCCCTGGCCCTGACCGGTGCGCTGTTCGCCCTGCCGGCCTGCGCGTCCTCCGTCGACCCGATCGAGCGCCTCGGCCGCAAGGCGGCGGAGAAGGTCTCCCCGCGTGCCCACCGGGACCGGGCGGCGCACCCGCCGGCGGTCCGGCCGCCGGCGGACCCCGGGCCCTCGGCGTCCTTCCGGCCCTCCGCCCCCACCGTCGTCCCGCTCGTACGGAACCACGGACTCCGCCCGGGCGTTCCCCCTCAGGGCGCCGCGGTGAGGGCCGTCGTTCGCGCCACGGGGTCGTGAATTGGCACTCCGCTTGACCGAGTGCTAATCGCGGTCATAGTCTCGGCTCTGGCACTCCCCACTGGAGAGTGCCAACACAGCGACGGGCAGGTCCGGCACCCGCGACGACGGATCCACCTGGTCGCCACCTCAGACAGTTAACCCCGTGAGATCTCCGAAGGGGGAGGTCGGATCGTGACGACCACCAGCTCCAAGGTTGCCATCAAGCCGCTCGAGGACCGCATTGTGGTCCAGCCGCTCGACGCCGAGCAGACCACCGCCTCTGGCCTGGTCATTCCGGACACTGCGAAGGAGAAGCCCCAGGAGGGCGCCGTCCTCGCCGTGGGTCCGGGTCGCTTCGAGAACGGCGAGCGCCTGCCGCTCGACGTCAAGGTCGGCGATGTCGTGCTCTACAGCAAGTACGGCGGCACCGAGGTGAAGTACAACGGCGAGGAGTTCCTCGTCCTCTCGGCTCGCGACGTGCTCGCGATCATCGAGAAGTAAGTCACCAAGGCACCTGAACCAGATGCTTTGAGCTGCGCCCCTGACCCCCTGGTTTCTCCGCGGGCGTTCAGGGGCGCAGTTTTTTCTACGATTTCCGAGAGGGCTGAATCGCTCCCATGGCGAAGATCCTGAAGTTCGACGAGGACGCCCGTCGCGCCCTTGAGCGCGGCGTCAACAAGCTGGCCGACACGGTGAAGGTGACGATCGGCCCCAAGGGCCGCAACGTCGTCATCGACAAGAAGTTCGGCGCCCCCACCATCACCAACGACGGTGTCACGATCGCCCGTGAGGTCGAGATCGAGGACCCGTACGAGAACCTCGGCGCCCAGCTGGTGAAGGAGGTGGCGACCAAGACCAACGACATCGCGGGTGACGGCACCACCACCGCCACCGTGCTCGCCCAGGCCCTGGTCCGCGAGGGTCTGCGCAACGTCGCCGCCGGCGCCTCCCCGGCCGCCCTGAAGAAGGGCATCGACGCCGCCGTCAAGGCCGTCTCCGACGAGCTGCTCGCCACCGCGCGCCCGATCGACGACAAGTCCGACATCGCCGCCGTCGCCGCGCTCTCCGCGCAGGACCAGCAGGTCGGCGAGCTCATCGCCGAGGCGATGGACAAGGTCGGCAAGGACGGTGTCATCACCGTCGAGGAGTCCAACACCTTCGGTCTGGAGCTCGACTTCACCGAGGGCATGGCCTTCGACAAGGGCTACCTGTCCCCGTACATGGTCAGCGACCAGGAGCGCATGGAGGCCGTCCTCGACGACCCCTACATCCTGATCAACCAGGGCAAGATCTCCTCCATCCAGGACCTCCTGCCGCTGCTCGAGAAGGTCATCCAGGCCGGTGGCTCCAAGCCGCTGCTGATCATCGCCGAGGACGTCGAGGGCGAGGCGCTCTCCACCCTCGTCGTCAACAAGATCCGTGGCACCTTCAACGCCGTCGCCGTCAAGGCGCCCGGCTTCGGTGACCGCCGCAAGGCGATGCTCCAGGACATGGCCACCCTCACCGGTGCGACCGTCATCTCCGAGGAGGTCGGCCTCAAGCTCGACCAGGCCGGTCTGGACGTGCTGGGCTCCGCCCGCCGCGTGACCGTCACCAAGGACGACACCACGATCGTGGACGGCGCCGGCACCTCCGAGGACGTCCTCGGCCGCGTCAACCAGATCAAGGCCGAGATCGAGTCCACGGACTCCGACTGGGACCGCGAGAAGCTCCAGGAGCGCCTCGCGAAGCTGGCCGGCGGCGTGTGCGTCATCAAGGTTGGCGCCGCCACCGAGGTGGAGCTGAAGGAGAAGAAGCACCGTCTGGAGGACGCCATCTCCGCGACCCGCGCCGCGGTCGAGGAGGGCATCGTCTCCGGTGGTGGCTCCGCGCTCGTCCACGCCGTCAAGGTCCTCGAGGGCAACCTCGACAAGACCGGCGACGAGGCCACCGGTGTCGCCGTCGTCCGCCGCGCCGCCGTCGAGCCGCTGCGCTGGATCGCCGAGAACGCGGGCCTCGAGGGCTACGTCATCACCGCGAAGGTGGCGGAGCTCGACAAGGGCCAGGGCTTCAACGCCGCGACCGGCGAGTACGGCGACCTGGTCAAGGCCGGCGTCATCGACCCGGTGAAGGTCACGCGCTCCGCCCTGGAGAACGCGGCCTCGATCGCCTCCCTGCTTCTCACCACCGAGACCCTCGTGGTGGAGAAGAAGGAGGAGGAGCCGGCGGACGCGGGCCACGGCCACGGCCACTCCCACTGACGCCTGAACGTACGCCCGTACGTCACGAGGCCCGGTGCTCCCGTCGCGGGAGCACCGGGCCTCGCCCGTGGCCGGCCGCCCCGGCTCATCCCTCGACCGCGCCGAGCTGCCCCATCAGCCCGAGCAGGTCGTACTGCCACCACCCTTCCCTGATCTTCCCGTCGTCCCGGAAGCGGTGGACGACCGTGCCGGTCATGGACACCTCCATGCCGGTGGGCTGCAGCCCCATGAAGTCGCCGGTGTGGGTGCCCTGCCAGGTCCAGCGGGTGCACACCCGGTCGCCCTCGGCGATCTGGTCGTCGACGGTGAAGGTGAAGTCGAAGCCGCCCCGCCACATCTCCACCTCGCGCCGGACGGCGTCCATGCCGATGACGTCCTGCTCGTTCGTCGGGTCGTGGTCGTGGTACCCCTCGGCCAGCACCCCGTCGAGCAGCGCGAGCTCCTCCTCCTCGGCGAACATCCGCAGGAGCCGCCGGGCATTGCCCTTGTACAGCGCCTCGTCCCGCACGACGTCGAGGTCGGTGAAGGTCGGCATCTCGTCGCAGAGCGCCACCATCTCCCGGAAGATCCGGTCGGTCTCGGGAAGCTGCGAATTGCGCATCGCCACGTCGTACGACGGGAATTCGACGATCTCCACGACATGGGAGGCGTCGGAGCGGTCCTTGCCGACCATGCTGTGGGTGGCGGTGCGTCTGCCCTGCGTCTGGTCGATCCAGCGGTCCATGAGGCGATTGAGGCCGTCGACGTCGCTGGTCTTGCAGTCGATGATCTGCACGAAGGTCATGGCGCCTCCCGGAGCCGCTCCCGGACCCGCTCGAACTCTTCCAGTCTAGGTCCGGGGGGCCGGGGTGCCCTGGCAGCATGGGAGCCATGGAGCAGACGCGGGGGGAGCGGCCGGTCACCGTCGACAATTCCGACGGCGTCGTGGTCGTCGGGGACGGAAACCAGGTCGTGGTGGGCGTCGCGCCGGCCGTCCGCTCGGGCTACCGGGAACAGCTGCGCCGGATCGCGCCCGCGGAACTGGTGGGCCGCGAGGCGGAGTCGGCGGAACTCGCCGCCTTCTGCCGGACCGGCTCCGGATACGCGTACTGGCGCGCCGACGCCTGGGCCGGCAAGACGGCCCTGATGGCCGCCTTCGCCCTCGCCCCGCCACCCGGTGTACGCCTCGTGCCCTTCTTCGTCACCGCCCGCTGGGGCGCCCAGAACGACGCCGTCGCCTTCGTGGACGTCGTCGTGGAACAGCTCGCCGAGCTGGCCGGCGAGCCGCTGCCCGCCCTGCTCACCCCCGCCACCCGCGAGGCCCACCTGCTGCGGCTGCACCGGGCGGCCCGCCGCGTCTGCGCCGCGCGCGGCGAACGGCTCGTCCTCCTCGTCGACGGCCTCGACGAGGACCGGGGCGTGACCACCGGCGCGGACGCCCACTCCATCGCGGCCCTCCTCCCGCCGGACGGGCACGTGATCGTCTCCGGCCGTCTCCATCCGCCGCTCCCGCCGGACGTCCCCGAGACCCATCCGCTGCGCGACCCGGCGACCGTCCGGCTCCTCGCCCCGTCCCCCGCCGCCCGCGCGATCCGGACCGAGGCCGAGCGCGAGCTCAAGCACCTGCTGACCGCCGACGGACCGCCGCACGAGATCCTCGCCCTGGTCACGGCCGCGGGCGGCGGCCTCACCGCCGACGACCTCGCGGAGCTGACCGGCGAGGTCCCCTACCGCGTACGGGACGTGCTGCGCACCGGCCCCGGCCGGACCTTCGCCCGGCGCGGCGACGCCTTTCTGCTCGCCCACGAGGAACTCGCCGCCCAGGCCCAGGAGATGCTGGGCACCCGCGAACTCGACCGCCGCCGGAACCGGCTGCACGACTGGGCCGGGGAGTGGCGGCGGCGCGGCTGGCCGGAGGGGACACCGGAGTACCTGCTCCGGTCGTACGGCGCGATGCTGCGGACCGCCGGGGACACGGACCGCATGCTGGCGTGCGCGCTGGACGCCGCACGCCACGACCGGATGCGCGCGGCGACGGGCGGGGACGGGACCGCGGCCGCCGAGGTCCGTGCCGCCGCGGAGGCGCTCCTCGCCCTCGGGGACGGGCCGGACCTCGTCCCGTCGATGCTCCGCCTCGCGATGCGCCGGGACGCGCTCGCCCTGCGCACCGGCGCCCTCCCGGCCGAACTCGCCGGCGCCTGGGCCGCCGCGGGCGAGCTGGACCGGGCCCTCGCCCTCGTCGAGGGCGAGAGCCCGCTGCGCACCGTGCGGGTCCTCGCCGCGATCGCGACCCGGCTGCTGGACGCGGGCGACGGGGCCGCCGCGGCGGAGCTCGTCGACCGGGCGGAGCGGCTCGCGCTCGCGCGGGAGAGCGACTTCGAACGGCACCGGGCCGCCGTGCACCTGACCCCGCTGCTCCTCGCGACGGGCGCGCACCGGCGGGCCGAACGGATGGTCCTGGCCATGCCGGAGGGGTTCAGGAACGAGGAACTGACGGCGCTGGTGCGGGCGCTGTGCGCGGCCGGGGAGTTCGCGTCGGCGCTGCGGATCGCCCGTACGGCGCGCGGCGAGGTCGAGCATCCGCTGCGGATGGCGACGGTCACCCTGGTGTGCCGGGCCCTGCTGGCGGCCGGCCGGCCCGCCGAGGCCGAGGAGGCCGTCACCGGAACCCCCGAGGACCCGTGCCGGGCCGCGCTGCTCCTGCACGGCGCGGACGCCCTGCGGGCGGCCGGGTACGCGGAGCGGGCCGACGCCCTGCGGAGGGCCGGACTGGCGGCGGCCGAGGAGACCGACGCGGACGTCTACGCGCTGCACGCGGTGGCCCGGGCCCTCGTCGACGCGGGGGAGTTCGCACGGCTCACGGCCCTCGGGCTGCGGTTCGGCGGCGGCCCCGGCGAGGAGGAGTTCGCCGAGCAGCTGGCCCGTGCGGGGGCCTTCGACCGGGCGCTGGCCGTCCTGGACCGGCTGCCCGACGACATCACCGGCCGAGCGGTCCGCCGCATCCTGGCCGAGGAGCTGATCGGCGCCGGGCGCGGCGCCGAGGCGGAACCGCTGCTGGACGGTCTGCCCCGCCAGGACGCGGCACGGGGCTGGGAGCTGCTGGCCGCCCAGCGGGCCGAGGCCTGCGACTGGCGCGGGCTCAGGCCGCTGCTGCGGAAGCTCGGCCCCCGCGCCCAGGACCGGGTCCTCGGCGGCTACACGCGGGCTCTCGTCCGGCGCGGCGACACGGCCAGGGCCGTCGCCCTGACCCGTACGGGAGGCGCGACGGACGCCGCCATGGCGCTGGCGGTGGCGGACGAACTCCTGGCCCGCGGGGACCGGGCGACCGCCCTGCAGCTGCTTGCCGACGCCGAGCGGCTGCACAGCGCCCCGCCGCGCGGCGGGCTCGTCCGCCGGATCGCCGGCGTCGCCGAGGCGGTCGCCCCACTGGACGGACTGCTCGGCACGGCCCGCGAGCTCCTTGCGGAGGACCTGCTCCGGGGCGCGGACGGCCAGCCCCTCCGCCTGGTCGACGCCCTGCTGGCGGTGGGCGAGACCGACCGGGCGGAGGCCCTCGCCGGGGAGCTGCCGTTCCTGCTGCGCGAGTCCGCGCTCGTCCCCGTGGTGGAGGCCCGGATCGCGGCGGGCGCCCACGACGCGGCGATCCGTGTCGTGGAGGGCTGCTCCGATCTCGTGGACACCGTCCTTCTGGCGGCCCTGCGCGCCCTGGCGGAGGCGGGCGCGTGGCGGCACGCCGCCCGGCTCGCGGCCGACCCGCCCGACCGGGAGCGCGAGGGTCAGGCGGAGGCGCTCGTGGCGCTGGCACTGGCCCGGGCGGGGCGCCCGGAGCAGGCGCTGGACCGGCTGCGGCGGGCGGAGGCCGCGGTCTCCGTGATCTCCCTGCCGGACCTGGTGCGGGCCCAGCTCGCCCTGGGGCGGCGGGCGGACGCGCAGGACGTGGTCCGGGCGACGGCGACCGCGGCGGCGGACCCGGAGGAGGTCGCCGCCGCCGCCCGGGCCCTCGTCCTCACCGGCCGGCCCGACGAGGCCCTCGCCCTGACCGGCTCCCTGGGCCCGGACGAGGCCCCCGAGCTCCAGCTCGGGCTCGCCCGGGACCTGGTCGCGGCCGGTGACCACGACCGGGCCGAGGAGGTCCTGGCCGGGCTGCACGGGCTCGGGCGGAGCTGCGCCGGGGTCCTGGCGGAGCTCGCCGTCGCCCTGCCGGACACGGAGGCGGCCCGGGCCCGCCGCTGCACCGCGCTCGCGCTGCACCTGGGGCACTGGTTCGACGTGCTCCCGGCGGTGCTGCACCGTGCGCCGGAGGTCCTCCCGGAGGTCCTCGCCGAGGGCGCGCGGCTACGCCGAGCGCTGCAGGTCTGAGGCCCTGACCCGCTCCGCGAACGGCTCCCCCCGCGCGTACCGGGCCACCTCCGCCAGGGCGTGGTCGGCCATGCGGTGGAGTTCGTTGCCGAGGGAGCCGGCGACGTGCGGGGTGAGGAGGACGTTGGGGAGCTCGTAGAGCGGGGAGTCCGGCGGCGGGAGCTCGGGGTCGGTCACGTCGAGGACGGCGTGCAGGCGGCCCGAGCGGAGATGGGGCAGCAGGGCGTCCTCGTCGACGAGGGAGCCGCGGGCGGTGTTGACGAGGGTCGCGCCGTCGGGCATCGCGGCGAGCTGGGGCGCGCCGATCATGCGGTACGTGGCCGGGAGCTGCGGCGCGTGGACGGAGACGACCGTGCTGCGCGCGCACAGTTCGTCGAGGCCGACGAGCTCGACGCCGGGCGGCGCGGCCGTCACGTACGGGTCGTGGAGGAGGACCTGGAGGTCGAAGGGGCGGAGCAGGTCGAGGACCCGGCGGCCGATGCGGGAGGCGCCGACGATGCCGACGGTCCGCCGGTAGTTGCCCCAGTCGGCGGACTCGGCGATCCAGGCCTGGTCGGTGCGCAGTTCGGCGTACTGCCGGGCCGAGTGCAGCACCCGCTTCCCGGCGAACAGGATCGCGGCGAGGGTGTACTCGGCGACGGGCAGCGCGTTGGCGGCGGCCGCCGAGGTGACCTGGATGCCGCGGGCCCAGCAGGCGTCGGTGATGTGGTGCTTGACCGAGCCCGCCGCGTGGACGACGGCCCGCAGCCGCGGGGCGCGGTCGAGGACCTCGGGGGTGAGCGGGGTGGCTCCCCAGCAGGTGAGGAGGAGTTCGGCCTCGGCGAGGGCCGCGGCCGCCTCGGGGGAGGGCGCCGTCAGGTCAGGGGCGACCAGCGAGGGGTCGGTGCGCGTGAGCGCGGCCAGCCGGGCGCGGTGGTCCTCGGTGAGGAGGCGTTCGGCGACGCCCGGGCCCATCGCGAGGAGGAGGGCGGGGCGGTTGTCGGTGGTGGGGTGCATCGTGGGTTCTGGCTTCCTCACTTGACGCTGCCGGCGGTCAGACCCGCCTTCCAGTGGCGCTGGAGGGAGACGAAGGCGACGACCAGGGGGACGACGGCCAGCAGGGATCCGGTGACGACGAGGGGGTAGAAGTCGGGTTCGGCGTGGGCGTTGCTGTTCCACGCGTAGAGGCCGAGGCTCAGCGGGAAGAGCTTCTGGTCCGAGAGCATCACCAGGGGGAGGAAGAAGTTGTTCCATATCGCGGTGAACTGGAAGAGGAAGACGGTGACGAAGCCGGGCATCACCATGGGCAGCCCGATGGACCAGAAGGTGCGCAGTTCGCCGGCCCCGTCGATGCGCGCGGCCTCCAGTGCCTCGTCGGGGATGTAGCCGGCGCTGAAGACCCGGGCGAGGTAGACCCCGAAGGGGTTGACGAGGACCGGGACGAGGACGGCCCCGTAGGTGTTGACGACGCCCACCTCGCTGGCGAGCAGGTACATGGGCAGTGCGAGGGCCGTGGTGGGGACGAGCACGCCGAGCAGGACGACGCCGAACAGCTTCTCCTTGCCCGGGAAGTCGTACTTGTCGAAGGCGTATCCGGCGGCGACGCTGACCAGCGAGCAGGCCAGGGCGCCGAGGCCGGCGTAGAGCAGGCTGTTCAGGTACCAGTGGACGTAGATGCCGTCGTTGTAGGCGGCGAGGCGGGACAGGTTGCCGCCGAGGTCGAAGCCCTCGAAGGAGAAGGCGTTTCCGGCGAGGAGTCCGCCGGCGTCCTTGGTGGCGGCGGTCAGCAGCCAGCCGAGGGGGAGGAGCATGTAGACGACGGCGAGGACGAGGGCGCCGTTGACGGCGGTCTTCGACAGCCAGGCGTTCCGGGGGCGGTTGCTCATGCCGTCCGCTCCGTCCTGCGCCCCCGGCGGCCGGTCAGGCGGGTGACGGCGAAGGAGAGCAGTGCCGCCGTGAGGGCGAGCAGCACGGACGCGGCCGCGGCGAGGCCGTAGTCGTTCCGGTCGAACGCGGCGGTGTACGCGTACATGTTGGGTGTCCAGGTCGAGGTGACGGCCGAGCCGGTGCCCTTGTTGAGGATGAGCGGCTCGGTGAACAGCTGCAGCGAGCCGATGACGGTGAACAGGGCGACCATCGCCAGCGAGGCCCTGATCAGCGGGAGTTTGACGGCGAGGGCGGTCCGCCAGGCACCGGCGCCGTCGACGGTGGCGGCCTCCAGGACGGAGCGGTCGATGGCCTGGAGCGCGGCGTAGAAGATCACCATGTTGTAGCCGAGCCATTCCCACAGCGCGATGTTGACGACGGAGGGCAGCGAGCCCTCGGGGGAGAAGAAGTCGAAGCCGATGCCGCCGGCCTCCATGGCCTGGACGACCGGGCTGAGCTGGGGCGTGTAGAGGTAGACCCAGATCAGCGCGGCGATGATGCCGGGGACGGCGTGCGGCAGGAAGAGCGCGAGCTGGAAGAAGCGGCGGGCGCGGGCGAGCGCCGAGTCGAGCAGCAGGGCGAGGCCGAGGGCCCCGGCGAGCAGCAGCGGGATGTAGAGCAGGCAGTAGCCGAGCAGCACGCCGAAGCCCTCGCGGAAGGCCCGGTCACCCAGCGCCGCGGTGTAGTTGCCGAGGCCGCTGAACACGGTCTCGGCGCCGCCGAAGCCGAGTCCCGACTGCTTCTCGGTGAACAGGCTGAGCCAGACCGCGTAGCCGATCGGCACGACCATCACCACGGTGAAGAGCAGGAAGAACGGGGCCAGCAGGGTCGCCGCCGCGCGGGTGCGGGCCTTCACCGGGTCAGCCCTCGACCTTCAGACCGCGCTTGCCGAGTTCGGCGACGGTGGCGTCGTGACCGGCCTTGATCGCGTCGGTGATGCCGGGGCCGCCGCGCGTGATCTTCCCGAAGTGGTCCTTGATGGTGGTGTTGGTGGTGCCGGTGGTCGGGCCCCACGCCCACTTCCCGTCGATGGAGGCGCCGGCCTCCTCGAAGAGGGCGTAGATGTCCTGGCCGCCGTAGTAGCTCGCGTCGAAGACCGACTTGGCGACCGGGCGCAGGGAGGTCGCGGCGGGGAAGGCGCTGGAGGTGCCGGAGGCGATGCGGGCCTTCACGCCGGCCTCGGTGGTCGCCATCCACTCGGCGAACTCGACCGCCGCGGCCTTCTTCTCGCTGTCCCTGGTCACGGCGAAGGAGGTGCCGCCGAGCATGCCGCTGGCGGGGGTGCCCCAGTTCGGCATGGGCGCGACGGCCCACTTGCCGCTCTGTTCGGGCAGGGTGCCCTTGAGGACGCCCGCGCCCCAGGAGGCGCCGAGGTAGCCGATGGTGGTGCCGTTCTTGAGGGAGCCGGTCCACTCGGGGCTGAAGGAGGCGTTCTTGTGGACGAGGTCGGCGTCGAGGAGGCCCTGCCAGTAGGCGGCGACCCTGGTGGTGGCCGGGTCGGTCGTGTCGATCTTCCAGGTGTCGTTCTCGGCCTTGAACCACTGGGCGCCGGCCTGCCAGGCCATGGCCTCGAAGGTGGTGGGGTCGTCGGGGAAGAAGGTGGCGATCCGGGCCCTGGCGTCGGCCTTCCTGACCTGCTCCGCGGCCGACCTGAACTCGTCCCAGGTCCTGGGGACGGGGACCCGGTACTTCGCGAAGAGGTCCTTGCGGTAGTAGAAGGCCTGCGGGGCGGCGTCGAAGGGCACCGCCCAGGTCCTGCCGCCGAGGGTGGTGAGCTCGACGGTCTGGGGCAGGAGCTTCGCCCGGTCCTGCTCGGTGAACTCGCCGCCGATGTCCTGCAGGGCGCCCGAGGAGACGAACTCGGGGAGCGAGGAGTACTCGACGGAGACCAGGTCGGGGGCGTTGCCGGCCTTCACGGCGTTGGAGATCTTGGCGTAGCCGCCGGCGGTGCCGGACGGGATCTCCTCGAACGTCACCCGGATGTCGTCGTGGGAGGCGTTGAAGGCGTCGACCACGTCCTTGGAGCCCTTGGCCCAGCCCCAGAAGGTGATGGTCACGGGCCCGTTCGCGCTGCCCTTGCCCGTGTCGTCACCGCTCCCGCCGCAGGCCGTGAGGAGGGCCAGGGCGGTGGCGGTGCCCGCCATCACGCGGGTGGTTCTGCTCCAGGGGTTCCAACTACGGCTCACGGCACGGCTCCTGACACGGCGGCGCGGACGGGGTTGGCCGTGATCCTGGGGCGCTGCCTGAGCGAAGTCAAGAGCGAAAGATTGATTGATCGAAAAAAGATCAGAACGTGTGCGGAGTGACCGGCTTCCCGTCCGCACCGCACGAGGCCCGGACGCGCAGCCGCGGCAGCAGGCTCAGGTGCCGCCGCGCGGACTCCTCGCCCGCCCCCTCCGTCAGCCGCTCGACCAGCAGCTCCGTGGCGTGCCGGCCCACCTGCCGCTTGGGCGGGGCGACCGCCGTGAGCGGGGTGTCGGCGAGCGCGGCGACCTCGTCGTCGTACGCGATCAGGGCCAGGTCCTCCGGCACCCGCACGCCCAGCTCGGCGAGCCGCTGCACCATCTGGATCGCGTCCACGTCGTTGTGGACCAGTGCCGCGCTCGCGAGCCCCGAGGCCACCGCCTCGTGCAGGGCGCGCACCGCCCCCTCGAAGCCCTCCGGGTCGGTCTCCGCGGGCACGGAGCCGATCACCGGGTGCGGCGCCTCCAGGCCCAGCGTCGCCAGGGCCTCCGCGTACCCCGCGCGCACCGCGAGCGCCGTCGGGCTGTCCCCGCGGGCCACCAGGAGCGGGGTCCCGTGGCCGAGCCCGAGCAGATGGCGCACGGCGAGCAGCACCCCGTGCGCGTGGTCGGAGGACACCCGGTCCAGGCCGTCGAGCGGGGTGCCCGGCGCGGCCCGGCGCTCCAGGAGGACGGCCGGCACCGGCAGTCCGGCCAGCCAGTCCCCGTACGCGGGCAGGTCCTCGGGCCCGCGCCAGCCGGGCGCGACCAGCACGCCCTCGGCGCCGGCCGCGAGCAGGCCCTCGGTGCGGGCCCGGTCCTCCTCGGGCCGGTAGTCGGAGATCCGCAGGATGAGCCGGGCGCCGGCCCGGGCCGCGGCCTCGTGGGCGCCCCGGATGACCTCGGCGAAGTAGTACGTGGCGGAGGGCGCGAGCAGTCCGAGGACCGGGCCGCCGGCCGCGGCGGGCCCGGTGCCCGCTCCCGCGCCGCCTGGCCAGGACACCTGGCCGTGCACCCGGTCGAGCAGGCCCTTCGCGGCCAGCGCCTCGACGTCCCGGCGCGCGGTGACGGGAGAGACCCCGAGCTGTCCGGCCAGGTCGGAGACGCGGGCCGTGCCGCGCTCGCGCACCAGGGCCAGCAGTCGGGCGTGTCGTTCGGCGGCACTCTCGCGCACGGTGCGGTCCCCCTTGCGGTGGTGGTGGTCACCCGACCTTAGTCCAGGCCGAGGCGAAATGATCGAACGGAAGGAGTTTCGATCATTCGCTCCGTCTCCCCTTGACGTCCGATCGAAGCGTCTTCAGGATTCCGGGCGACGCCGACGTCCCCAGCGAGTTCCAGGGAGCATCATGCCCACGCCGCCCGAGAAGCGTGAGCCCGCGGCCGCGGTGCCCGCGCCCCCGGCCCCCGCCGCACCCGCGCCCCCGGCCCCGGCAGCACCCGCCGTGCCCGAGGACCGCGTGCTCAGCCCGCACACCGGATGGACCCGGGCCCACTGGGAGGACGCCGCCGACCGGCTCCTGCACGCCGTCCGCCCCCACGCCTCGCCCCGCGGCGGCCTGATCGACCTCCCCGGACCCCGCCCCAGCGTGTCCGGCCCGCGCTCGGACGGACTGGAGGGCTACGCCCGCACCTTCCTCCTCGCCGGCCTCCTCGGCGACGACGCCCACCTCGCCCGCTACGCCGAAGGACTCGCCGCGGGCACCGAACGCCCCGGGACCGGCGGACCGGAGTCCTGGCCGCTCGCGTCCGGCACCCCCCAGGCCGTCGTCGAGTCCGCCTCCGTCGCCCTCGCCCTGCGCCTCACCCGCACCCGCCTGTGGGACCGGCTCGACGACCGCGTCCGCCAACGGGCCGTCGACTGGCTGCTCCCCGCCCTCGGACCGTCCCCCGTCGACAACAACTGGTGGCTCTTCGGCCTCACCGTCGCCGGCTTCCTCCAGGACGCCGGCATCGAGACCGACCGCGCCGCCGCCACGATCGCGCGCTCCCTCGACCGGATCGAGAAGTGGTGGCTCGGCGAGGGCTGGTACAGCGACGGCGACAACCGTGCCTTCGACCACTACAACGCCTGGGCCCTGCACTTCTACCCCGTGCTGCACGCCCACCTCGCCGGAGACCGCGCCCTCCTCGACCGCTACGGCCGCCGCCTGCGGGAACACCTCGACGACCACGTCCGGCTCTTCGACGCCAACGGCGCCCCGCTCCCCTACGGACGCTCCCTGACCTACCGCTTCGCCGCCGCCGCGGCCCCCTGGCTCGGCGCCCTCACCGGGCACACCCCGCTCACCCCCGGCGCCACCCGCCGGCTCGCCTCCGGCGCCCTGCGGTACTTCCTCGACCGCGGCGCCACCGACGCCCGCGGACGGCTCACCCTCGGCTGGCACGGTCCGTACGAGCCCGTCCTCCAGCCCTACTCGGGCCCCGGCTCCCCGTACTGGGCGGCCAAGGGGTTCCTCGGCCTGCTGCTCCCCGCGGACCACCCCGTGTGGACCGCCACCGAGGAGCCGCTGCCCGCCGAACGCGCCGACGCCGTCCGGCCCCTCGGGCCCACCGGACTGCTCGTCCAGAGCACCGTCGCCGACGGACTCGTCCGCCTCCACAACCACGGCAGCAACCACGCCGGCGCGGACGACGACCCCGGCTACGCCCGGTTCGCCTGGTCCACCCGTACGGGGCCCACCACCGCCCCCGACCCGGCCGACAACCACTTCGCGCTGCTCCGCCCCGACGGCACCGCGACCGTCCGCGGCCCCGTCGGCCCGCTGGGCACCGGTCCCGGCCGGGCGGTCTCCCGCCACACCCCGCTGCCCGGCGTCCGCGTCCTGTCCGCGACCCTCGCCCACGGCCGCGCCGAGGTCCGCGCCCACCTCGTGCTCGGTGCTCCGGAGGGGACCCCGGTGCGGCAGACCGGCTGGGCCACGCACACCGGCGGCCCCGTCTCCCAGCTGCACCCCGTCCACGGCTACGGCCCCGGGGTGACCGAACTGCCCACCGGGGCGACCCTCCAGGGTCCCGGTCCCACCCGCACCCCCGCCGTGCACGGCCGCACGAGCGGCGGCGAGACGCTCTTCGTCGCCCTCGTCTCCCTCACCGCCGAGCCCGCCCCCGGCCCCGTCGCCGCCCTCGCGACCGTCCGGGTCACCGGCCCCCGCACGCTCCGCGTGACCTGGCGGGACGGCTCCACCGCTCGTCTCGCCTACGACGACGTCGACCACCCTCCGGACCCCGTGAGCCCGGCATGATCCGAGAGGACAGGACCTAGCGTCCCCCGTCGCCGCGCCGTCCGCGTCCGGTGAGGGAGGCGACCAGGGCGGAGACGGCGAAGGCCCCCGCGAAACCTCCCACGGCGACCGTGCCCACGCCGATCACGTAGAGACCGCTGGCGTCGTCCGACCAGTCGGCGAAGGCGGCGACGGTCAGCCCGGTCGCGGTGCCCGACGCGGCGGCCATGACGTGGCGCCGGGACGCCGCCCAGCACACCGGCACCAGCAGCGTCAGGACGAGACCGACGACCTGCCA
The DNA here is from genome assembly GCF_043202995.1 of Streptomyces sp. NPDC048018. Taxonomy (NCBI): domain Bacteria; kingdom Bacillati; phylum Actinomycetota; class Actinomycetes; order Kitasatosporales; family Streptomycetaceae; genus Streptomyces; species Streptomyces sp. NPDC048018. The sequence goes on along the minus strand of NZ_JBIDBK010000004.1, from coordinate 302,772 downwards.
GGCCTCGTACGGGCCGGTCTCCGAGCCGTCCGGGTGGACGTCACGGTGCTGGTCCCAGCCCAGCCACGCGAGCCAGGCCGCGGCCGACACGGCAGCGGTCAGCAGGAGGGGAACGGGTCTCAGGGGCTTCATGTCCATGCCCCGAGTCTCCTGCCGCGCCCGGTGCCCGGGCAGAGCGCCCGTACTCAACCCCCGCTGAGTAGCGGTTCTTCCGGGCACCGGCCCCGTACGGGACCTACTTAGGGCCGTACTTGCGGCCGGCCTTCGACGACACCCCGCCGAGCAGACCGCGCGGGGCCAGCTTCACCACACCCATGAGCGCCTTGTAGCGGGGATCGGGGACGGACAGCGTCCGGCCCCGGGACAGGTCGGCGAGCGCCGCCGTCACCAGCTTGTCCGCGTCCAGCCACATCCAGCCCGGGATGTTGTCCGTCCCCATGCCCGCCCGCTGGTGGAACTCGGTCCGTACGAAGCCTGGGCACAGCGCCATCAGGCGCACCCCGCTGCCCGCCAGGTCCCGGGCGGCGCCCTGGGTGAACTGCACCACCCAGGACTTCGAGGCCCCGTAGGTCCCGCGCGGCACGAACGCGGCCACCGAGGCGACGTTCACCACCCCGCCCCGGCCGCGCGACCGCATCGCCCCGGCGGCCGCGGAGGTCAGCCGCAGCACGGCCTCGCAGTGCACCTTCAGCATCCGCAGCTCGTCGTCCATCGACACCTCGAGGAAGCGGCCCTTGTTGCCGAACCCGGCGTTGTTCACCAGGAGATCGACCGGGCGCCGCTCGTCGGAGAGCCGCGCCTCGACGGCCGCGATGCCCTCTTCCTCCGCCAGGTCCGCCGCCAGCACCTCGGCCTCGATCCCGTGCCGGTCGTGCAGCTCGGTGGCCTGCTCCCGGAGCCGCTTCACGTCGCGTGCCACGAGCACCACGTCATGTCCGTCCGCGGCGAGCCGCCGCGCGAAGGCGGCGCCGATGCCGGCGGTCGCACCCGTAATCAATGCAGTCGTCATACGCGGCACGTTAGCCCGCGCCGTGTGAACGACGTGTGTGCGAAGGCGCCCGGCCGCGGACGGCGACGGCCTACCGCCCCCGCTCCGCCCCGCCCGGCCGCCCGCCCTCCGTCCCGTACTTCGCCGCGTAGGTGCGGGCGAGTCCCAGGAGGCCCGACTCCATCCACTCGGCCGCCACCAGGGTCTCCGGCAGCAGCGAGCGGTCGGCGGTCACGGCGTGGTGCAGCCGGGCGACGCTGATCTCGTGGGCGGGCCGGTGGACGACCTCGATGCGGTCGCCGGCCCGGACCTCGCCGGGGACGACCACCCGGAGCAGCGCGCCCGGTCCGGCCGCCGAGGCGTTGAAGCGGCGCACCCAGCCGGCCTCCTCGACGAAGCCCGCGAAGGTACGGCACGGGATGCGGCCGCCGGTCACCTCCAGGACGACCCCGTCGCCGATCCGCCAGCGCTCGCCGATCAGGGCGTTGTTGACGTCCAGGCCCCGGGTGGTGAGGTTCTCGCCGAAGGAGCCGGGGGAGAAGGAGCGGCCGAGCTCGGCCTCCCAGGAGTCCAGGTCCTCGCGGGCGAAGGCGTAGACGGCCCGGTCCGGGCCCCCGTGGAAGCGCAGGTCGCAGACGGCGTCCCCGGCGACCCCGCTCGCTCCGCCGGGGACGGGCGCGGCGACGCGCACGGGTCCGTCGACGGGGCGCTTGTCGATCCCCGTCCGCCCCGAGGGGGCGTTCGTGTAGTCCACCGGGCGGTCCTGTCCGACGTTCACGCTCAAGAGCTCCATGGACGCACCCTAGGACGGGCCCGGTGGATCATGCCCGTGACCTGGGAGGGCACCCGGACGGCCCTCAAAGTTCAGCTACAGAATTCGCGCGCCCACCCAAGGTCCGCTTATGCTCGAAACATGATCGAGGCCCGCCATCTCCGTGTCCTGCGCGCTGTCGCCGCGACCGGCTCCTTCTCCGCCGCCGCACGGGAACTCGGCTGCACCCAGCCCGCGGTGAGTCAGCAGATGAAGGCGCTCGAAGCCTCCGCCGGCACCCCGCTGCTCGTCCGCACCGGACGCGAGATGCGCCTCACGCAGGCGGGCGAGGCCCTGGTCCGGCACGCCTCCGGCATCCTCGCCGGGCTCACCGCCGCGGAGGAGGAGGTCGCCGCCATCGCGGGCCTGCGGGCCGGCCGGGTCCGGCTGGTCTCCTTCCCCAGCGGCAGTTCCACGCTGGTGCCCACCGCGCTCGCCGCCCTGCGCGCCGCCCACCCCGGCACCCGGGTCTCGCTCGTCGAGGCCGAGCCGCCGCGCTCGGTGGAGATGCTCCGCGAGGGCGACTGCGACGTGGCCCTCGCCTTCCGCTACGGAGCGAGCCCCGACGCCTGGGACGACCTCGTGGTCCGGCCGCTCCTCGCCGACCGGCTCGTCGGGCTCGTCCCCGAGGGGCACCGGCTCGCCGGGGCGGAGTCCGTCACGATCGGCGAGCTCGCCGAGGACCCCTGGATCGCGGGCTGTCCGCGCTGCCGCCGCCAGTTGGTGGACGTCTGCGAGAAGGCGGGCTTCACGCCGCGGATCGACTTCGCCACCGACGACTACCCGGCCGTGGTGGGCCTGGTGGGCGCGGGGCTGGGCGTGGCGGTGCTGCCGGAGCTCGCGATCGAGTCCGTACGCCCGAAGGGAGCCGTCACCGTGACGGTGGAGCCCGCCGAGGAGCGCGAGATCGTGGCGCTGACCCTTCCGGACCTGGCCCAGGTCCCCGCCGTCGCCGCCACCCTCGACGAGCTGGCCCGCGCCGCCGCGCGCGGCACGAACCCCGCGGGGACACGGGTGTAGGGCCGTCGGAGTGACGCGCCGGTGCGGCCGTACGAGTGGTCCGCCCACCGGCCGTACGGGTGGATTGCGGGTCCCGTACGGCCCAGCGCGCAGGGCCGTCGGAGTGACCCGCGCGGGGCCGTCCGGGTGGCCGGCCCGGGGCCGGCCGGGTGACGGCGTGTGGGCCGTCGGAGTGGGCGCCGTGCGTCCGTCCGTGCGCCTCGCGGTGTCCGCCGCTCCGCCGCGCGGGTGAAGCGGGCGGCGCGGATCGGGGCCGTCCGGGCGCCCGGGGTCGGGCCGTCCGGGTGAGGACCGTCCGGCATCCGGGGTCCGCGCCCTCGCATGCCGGGGCCGCGCTCCGTACGCCCCCGGGCCGCGTGCGGCGCGGGGACCGGGCCCGTGGTGCCACTCCGCCGGTCAGCGGAGCAGAAACGTTCCTTCAGGCGTGGGCCACGCCTGCCGAGCTCGATGCCGACGCCCGTGCCGCGGCGGCCGTGGCCGCCGTCGTGGCCGTCGTCGCGACCAGGCGGTTGCGCGCCCGGCCCATGAGTTCCTCGCGTTCGTCCTCGGTGAGGCCGCCCCAGACGCCGTAGGGCTCACGCACGGCGAGCGCGTGTGCCGCGCACTCCGCGCGTACCGGGCACCGCATGCAGACCTCTTTCGCCGAGTTCTCGCGCGCACTCCGTGCCGCGCCGCGCTCTCCCTCGGGGTGGAAGAACAGGGAACTGTCGACTCCGCGGCAGGCCGCGAGGAGCTGCCAGTCCCACAGATCGGCGTTGGGTCCGGGAAGGCGGGAGAAATCTGCCATTGCGCTAGTCCCCTTGAAACCGTTTCGAACGGATTTTTGGTGGGCGGGTGGATGGCTGATCGTCGGGAGCCCTTCGCCCCCGTGGGGCTCGGGTACCCGCTCTCGCGGGTTCGACCCGACCGTACAACTACTGACTGAGTAGATGTAAATATGACTCATTGCGAATCTAGCCACAGACACCGCGAAAAGGGAAGAAAACCCGCTAAATGGGGCATAGCTTCGAGGCGAAGGACGGATGACCTGCGACGCTCTCCTCCGCTTACGGGCCCTCACGTAGAGTGCCGAAGGCGGCCGTCCGACCCGTAACTCTTTCGAGTGACCGTCGTTGAGAGTGCGGAGGCGGTTGAAGGAACAAGCGCTCGGGCAGGTGTCCGAGGGCGTCAACCGCACAGGTGACGATACGTACCAGCCCTGGAGGCTCAAGGTGACGCGCATCAGCTGCGAGAGCCGCGGAGGTCAGTCGTGACATCCGTGCTCGTCTGCGACGACTCCCCGCTTGCCCGAGAGGCGCTTCGCCGGGCGGTCGCGACCGTGCCCGGCGTCGAGCGCGTGACGACCGCGGCCAACGGCGAGGAAGTCCTCCGCCGCTGGGGTGCGGACCGCTCGGACCTGATTCTGATGGACGTGCGCATGCCCGGCCTGGGCGGCGTGGAGACCGTCCGCCGGCTGCTGTCCGCGGACCCCGGCGCCCGCATCATCATGCTCACCGTCGCCGAGGACCTGGACGGCGTCGCGCTCGCGGTCGCCGCCGGTGCCCGTGGCTATCTGCACAAGGACGCCTCGCGCGCCGAGCTGCGGGCCACCGTCACGCAGGCGCTCGCCGACCCGACCTGGCGGCTCGCCCCGCGCCGGCTGCGCTCGGCCGAGATGGGCGCGGCCCCCACCCTCACCGCCCGCGAGATCCAGGTCCTGGAGGGCATGAGCCACGGCCGGTCCAACGCGGAGATCGGGCGCGAGCTCTTCCTCTCGGAGGACACGGTCAAGACCCACGCCCGGCGTCTCTTCAAGAAGCTGGGTGCCTCCGACCGGGCGCATGCCGTCGCCCTCGGATTCCGCTGGGGCCTGGTCCGCTGACCTGCGGCCGCCGGGCGTATCCCCGTCCGCCGCGGGGCGGACGGGGTGGGCTTGTGTCACTTCCCCGCGGAATGCCGCATCCTTGAAGGCGTGGAGTTCCTCGGGGACGAGACGAGCGAGCCGGCGGAAGACAAGCTGAAGGGGAGGGCGCAGGAGATGAGTCCCGGCGCACCTGCTCATAACGCTTCGGTGCACAACTACGGACGCGGTGCCGCGAACGACGCGGCGCCGGGGCACCATGGAGCGATGCGCGACGACGAGACCGTGGGGTCGCCCGTGCCTCCCGGGCAGGGGGAGATCGGTGCCCTCGTTCGCCGTGCCGTCGAGGGGGACGGGCAGGCCACGCACGACCTCCTGGCGCGCGTGCATCCCCTCGCCCTGCGCTATTGCCGTACGCGGCTGAACAGGCTGCCCGGCGACGCCCGGCACTTCGTGGAGGACCTCGCCCAGGAGGTCTGCGTGGCCGTCCTCATGGCGCTGCCCCGCTACAAGGACACCGGCAGGCCCTTCGAGGCCTTCGTCTTCGCCATCGCCGGCCACAAGGTCGCCGACCTGCAGCGGGCCGCCATGCGGCACCCCGGGTCCACGGCCGTGCCCTCCGACGAGATGCCCGAGCGGCCCGACGACTCCCTCGGCCCCGAGGAGCGCGCGCTGCTCAGCGACGACGCCGAATGGGCCAAGAGGCTGCTCGCCAACCTCCCGGAGAACCAGCGCGAACTCCTCGTCCTGCGGGTGGCCGTCGGGCTGACCGCCGAGGAGACCGGGCAGATGCTCGGCATGTCCCCGGGCGCCGTCCGGGTGGCGCAGCACCGCGCGCTCAGCCGGCTGCGGGCGCTGGCCGAGCAGTAAGGGTTGTGCGGGGTTTGTGTCCCTCACGTACACGTAGGATTGTCCAAAGCTTCCCGCTGATCTTGCTCGTGGAATGAGACACGGCTGCGGCCCGTTAGCATGGACATCCGCACCGATCAAGGCCATTGGGGAAGGTGTCATGACCAACGTCGACGGAGTGCCCGAGAAGTTCGCGACACTCGGGCTGACCTACGACGATGTGCTGTTGCTGCCGGGTGCCTCAGAGGTCCTCCCGAACGCGGTCGACACCTCGTCCCGCATCTCCCGGAACGTGCGGGTGAACATCCCGCTGCTGTCGGCGGCGATGGACAAGGTCACCGAGTCCCGCATGGCGATCGCCATGGCCCGTCTGGGCGGCGTCGGCGTCCTCCACCGGAACCTCTCCGTCGAGGACCAGGTGAACCAGGTCGACCTGGTGAAGCGCTCCGAGTCCGGCATGGTCACCGACCCGATCACGGTGCACCCGGACGCGACGCTCGCCGAGGCGGACGCGCTGTGCGCCAAGTTCCGCATCAGCGGCGTCCCGGTCACCGACCCGGCCGGCAAGCTCCTCGGCATCGTGACCAACCGCGACATGGCCTTCGAGACCGACCGCAGCCGTCAGGTCCGCGAGGTCATGACGCCGATGCCGCTGGTCACCGGCAAGGTCGGCATCTCCGGCGTGGACGCCATGGAGCTGCTGCGCCGCCACAAGATCGAGAAGCTGCCCCTGGTCGACGACAAGGGCGTCCTCAAGGGCCTCATCACGGTCAAGGACTTCGTCAAGGCGGAGAAGTACCCGAACGCCGCCAAGGACGCCGAGGGCCGCCTGCTCGTCGGCGCGGCCGTCGGTGCCAGCCCCGAGGCCCTGGAGCGCGCCCAGGCGCTCGCCGCGGCCGGCGCGGACTTCCTCATCGTCGACACCTCCCACGGGCACAACAGCAACGCCCTGAGCTGGATGGCGAAGATCAAGTCGAGCGTGAACGTCGACGTGATCGGCGGCAACGTCGCCACGCGTGACGGCGCGCAGGCGATGATCGACGCCGGTGTCGACGGCATCAAGGTCGGTGTGGGCCCCGGCTCCATCTGCACCACCCGTGTGGTCGCGGGCATCGGCGTCCCGCAGGTCACCGCCATCTACGAGGCCTCGCTCGCCGCCCGCGCCGCCGGCGTCCCGCTGATCGGCGACGGTGGTCTGCAGTACTCCGGCGACATCGGCAAGGCGCTCGCCGCCGGTGCCGACACCGTGATGCTCGGCAGCCTCCTCGCGGGCTGTGAGGAGTCGCCCGGCGAGCTGCTCTTCATCAACGGCAAGCAGTTCAAGTCGTACCGCGGCATGGGCTCGCTCGGCGCCATGCAGTCCCGTGGCCAGGGCCGGTCGTACTCGAAGGACCGCTACTTCCAGGCCGACGTCGCCTCCGACGACAAGCTCGTGCCCGAGGGCGTCGAGGGCCAGGTGCCCTACCGCGGCCCGCTGGCCAACGTGCTCCACCAGCTCGTCGGCGGTCTGCGCCAGACCATGGGCTACGTGGGCGCCGCCACCATCGAGGAGATGGAGTCCAAGGGCCGCTTCGTCCGGATCACGGCCGCGGGGCTCAAGGAGAGCCACCCGCACGACATCCAGATGACGGTCGAAGCGCCGAACTACAGCAGGACGAAGTAAGGCTCGACCGGCCCACCGGCATGGAGGGGGCGGTTCCGGCATGTGGCCGGAACCGCCCCTTCGGCGCGTGTCGGGGATACTGGTAGGCGCAGACACAGAGGGAAAGGCCACACAACGTGACTGAGATCGAGATCGGGCGCGGCAAGCGCGGCCGCAGGGCGTACGCGTTCGACGACATCGCCGTCGTACCGAGCCGGCGCACCCGGGACCCGAAGGAGGTCTCGATCGCCTGGCAGATCGACGCCTACCGCTTCGAGCTGCCCTTCCTGGCCGCCCCGATGGACTCGGTCGTCTCGCCGCAGACCGCCATCCGCATCGGCGAGCTCGGCGGCCTGGGCGTGCTGAACCTCGAAGGCCTGTGGACCCGTTACGAGGACCCGCAGCCGCTGCTCGACGAGATCGCCGAGCTGGACGAGGCCGCCGCGACCCGCCGTCTGCAGGAGATCTACGCAGCGCCGATCAAGGAGGAGCTGATCGGGCAGCGCATCAAGGAGGTGCGCGACTCGGGCGTGGTCACCGCCGCCGCGCTCTCCCCGCAGCGCACCGCCCAGTTCTCCAAGGCCGTGGTCGACGCCGGCGTGGACATCTTCGTCATCCGCGGCACGACCGTCTCCGCCGAGCACGTCTCCGGCGCCGCCGAGCCGCTGAACCTGAAGCAGTTCATCTACGAGCTCGACGTCCCGGTCATCGTCGGCGGCTGCGCCACCTACACGGCGGCCCTGCACCTGATGCGCACCGGCGCCGCGGGCGTCCTGGTCGGCTTCGGGGGCGGCGCCGCCCACACGACCCGCAACGTGCTCGGCATCCAGGTCCCGATGGCCACCGCCGTCGCCGACGTGGCCGCCGCCCGCCGCGACTACATGGACGAGTCCGGCGGCCGCTACGTGCACGTCATCGCCGACGGCGGCGTGGGCTGGTCCGGCGACCTGCCGAAGGCCGTCGCGTGCGGTGCCGACGCCGTCATGGTGGGCTCGCCGCTGGCCCGTGCCACGGACGCTCCCGGCAAGGGCCACCACTGGGGCATGGAGGCCGTCCACGAGGACGTGCCGCGCGGCAAGCTGGTCGACCTGGGCATCGTCGGTACCACCGAGGAGATCCTCACCGGTCCGTCGCACACGCCCGACGGCTCGATGAACTTCTTCGGCGCCCTGCGCCGCGCGATGGCCACCACCGGCTACAGCGAGCTCAAGGAGTTCCAGCGCGTGGAGGTCACGGTCGCGGACGCGCAGCACAAGCGCTGACCCGCTCCCGTACGCCCGAGGGGCCCCGCACCACCCGGTGCGGGGCCCCTCGTGCTACGGCCGCAGGGCTCAGGCCGCGGCCTTCTTCGAGCCGCTGAACGCGGCGAAGGCGGCGAGCGCGAAGAACAGGAAGGTCAGCGGGTCCAGCTCGTCCTTCCACACCTGCGTCAGGCCGTCGAAGTGCTCGAAGAAGACGGTGGAGGCCGAGACGTCCAGCTCCTTGCCGGCGATGATCGCGAGGGCGACCAGCTGGCCGAAGTAGACGGCGCCGAGCGAGAGCACGGCGCTGACCACGGGCAGGGCGGGGTTGTTGCCGCCGGCCTTGCCGGCCGCGAAGCCGACGAGGAAGCCCACGCCGACGGCCGCCCAGCCGATCTCCCGCTCGATGCCGCCCGCGAGGGCGCCGTAGACGCCGCCCGCGACGAGGGCGGCGACGAGGGCCGCCACCAGGCCGAGCCCCACGTGGGAGCGGGCCGGGGCTGCGGGCGGGGCGGGCGGCGGCGCCTGCGGCACCTGGCCGGGCCCGGCCCCCTGGGCGAACGGGTTGCCGGGCGGCGGAACGGACTGGCTCATGGAACGTAAATCCCCCCTGGGACGGTGCCGCACGAGTGTGCGGTCAAGCGCCGGAGGCTAGCAGCTCCCTGTGACGGGGCGGGGGGATTTACGGGCCCTGGAGGCCCAGGGGGACGCTCAGAGCCGGTGGGCGGCGCCCGCCGGGGTCGCGCCGCGGGTGTCGAGGAGGAGCTGCGCCTTCACCGCGAGGCCCTGGAGGTCGTATGTGCGGTGGTGCTGGAGGAGCAGCGTCAGGTCGGCGTGGGCGGTGGCCTCGTAGAGGGAGTCGGCGCGGGGGACGGGCAGGTCACGGACGCGCCAGTCGGGGACGTACGGGTCGTGGTAGCTGACGGCGGCGCCGAGGTCCATCAGGCGGCGGGCGATCTCGTCGGCGGGGGAGCCCTGGCGGTCGGCGAGATCGGGTTTGTACGTGACCCCGAGCAGCAGGATCCGGGCGCCGCGGGCGGACTTGCCGTGTTCGTTGAGGAGCGTGGCGCAGCGCTGGACGACGTACTGCGGCATGCGTTCGTTGACCTGCCCGGCGAGTTCGACCAGGCGCAGCGGGCGGTGGCCGCCCACGGTGTCGACGGGCACGCCGTGGCCGCCGACGCCGGGACCCGGGCGGAAGGCCTGGAAGCCGAAGGGCTTGGTCTCGGCGCAGCGGATGACGTCCCAGAGGTCGACGCCGAGCTCGTGGCAGAGCACGGCCATCTCGTTGACGAGGGCGATGTTGACGTGCCGGAAGTTCGTCTCCAGGAGCTTGACGGTCTCGGCCTCGCGCGGGCCGCGGGCGCGGACGACCTTGTCGGTGAGGCGGCCGTAGAAGGCGGCGGCGGACTCGGTGCAGGCGGGGGTCAGGCCGCCGATCACCTTGGGCGTGCCGGCGAGGGCGTGGGCGCCGTGGGCGCCGCGGCCGCCGGGGTCGATCCGGCCGGGGGAGTACGCGAGGTGGAAGTCGCGTCCGGCGCGCAGCCCGGACCCCGTTTCGAGGAGCTCGCGCAGCGGGCCCTCGGTGGTGCCGGGCGGCACCGGGGACTCCAGCACGACGGTGGTGTGGGGCCGCAGCCGGGCGGCGAGGGCGCGGACGGCGTCGGTGACGGCGGTGAGGTCGAGTGCTCCGTCGGGTCCGGACGGGGTGGGCGCGCAGATGACGGCGGTGCGGACCCGGCCGAGCTCGGCCGGGTTGGCGGCGGGCGAGAAGCCGCTGGCGAGCATCCGGCGGATCTCGGCGGCGGTGAGGGAGCCGTCGACCGGGGGACGTCCGGCGGCCAGTTCGGCGAGGGGGCGGGGGTCGGTGTCGTAGCCGATGGTGGCGATGCGGGCCGCTGTGGCCGCCTGGGCGAGGGGGAGTCCGTGGTGACCGAGGCCGATGACGGCGAGATCAGCGGGCATGGGGGGTGGGCCGTCCTTCCCAGTAGCCGGAGGGAACGCGGTGCGCAAGCCCGGTGGACCGAAGGGGGCCGACGCAATGTCAGACTAGGCGTAAATATGACCGATATGCGGCATTGCGGAGCCGAAGGTCGCCGAGTGTTATCCACAGGGTGGGGGCGAGGCGGTGGCTGAAGTCGGGCGGGCGGGACAGAATCGACGGTGAGCCGGACCGCACGAGGACCGGTTCGCGTGCTGACGCAGACGGGGGACGACGGGAGGCACCAACCGTGAGGACAGCGACACTGGGACCGGCCGAGCGCACCGAGGCGCTCGCGGCCATGGCCGAGCGCGAACTGGACGTGCTGGTCGTCGGCGCCGGGGTCGTCGGCGCGGGCACCGCCCTCGACGCCGCCACCCGAGGACTCTCCACCGGCCTCGTCGAGGCCCGCGACTGGGCGTCCGGCACCTCCAGCCGGTCGAGCAAGCTGATCCACGGAGGCCTGCGCTATCTGGAGATGCTCGACTTCGCCCTCGTCCGCGAGGCGCTGAAGGAGCGCGGCCTCCTCCTCGAACGCCTCGCTCCCCACCTCGTCAAACCGGTCCCGTTCCTCTACCCCCTGCAGCACAAGGGCTGGGAGCGGATGTACGCGGGCTCCGGCGTCGCCCTGTACGACGCGATGTCGGTCTCCTCGGGCCACGGCCGCGGCCTCCCGGTCCACCGCCACCTCAGCCGCGGCAAGGCCCTCCGCGTGGCGCCCTGCCTGCGCAAGGACGCCCTCGTCGGCGCCCTGCAGTACTACGACGCCCAGATGGACGACGCCCGCTTCGTCGCCACCCTCGTCCGCACCGCCGCGAGCTACGGCGCGAAGGTCGCCAGCCGGGCCCGGGTCGTCGGCTTCATGCGCGAGGGGGAACGGGTCGTCGGCGCCCGCGTCCAGGACGTCGAGACCGGCGGCGAGTACGCGATCAGGGCCCATCAGATCGTCAACGCCACCGGCGTGTGGACCGACGACACCCAGGCGCTCATCGGCGAGCGCGGCCAGTTCCACGTCCGCGCCTCCAAGGGCATCCACCTCGTCGTGCCCAAGGACCGCATCCACTCCACCAGCGGACTCATCCTGCGCACCGAGAAGTCGGTCCTCTTCGTCATCCCCTGGGGCCGCCACTGGATCATCGGCACCACCGACACCGACTGGGACCTCGACAAGGCCCACCCGGCCGCCTCCAGCGCCGACATCGACTACCTGCTGGAACACGTCAACACCGTGCTCGCCACCCCGCTCACCCGCGACGACGTCGAGGGCGTCTACGCGGGCCTGCGGCCCCTGCTCGCCGGCGAGTCCGACGCCACCAGCAAGTTGTCCCGCGAGCACATCGTCGCCCACCCGGTGCCCGGCCTCGTGGTCGTCGCCGGCGGCAAGTACACGACCTACCGCGTGATGGCCAAGGACGCCGTCGACGAGGCCGTCCACGCCCTCGACAAACGGGTCGCCGCCTGCGTCACCGACGACGTCCCGCTCCTCGGCGCCGAGGGCTACCGGGCACTGTGGAACGCCCGCGCCGGCATCGCCGCGCGCGCCGGACTCCACGTGGCCCGGGTCGAGCACCTGCTCAACCGCTACGGCTCCCTGACGGAGGAGCTCCTCGACCTGATCGCCGCCGACCCGGCGCTCGCCGCGCCCCTCCCGGCGGCCGAGGACTATCTGAAGGCCGAGATCGTCTACGCCGCCTCGCACGAGGGCGCGCGGCACCTGGACGACGTCCTGACCCGGCGCACCAGGATCTCCATCGAGACCTTCGACCGGGGCACGCTGAGCGCCCGCGAGTGCGCCGAACTCATGGCGCCGGTGCTCGGTTGGGACGCCCTCCAGATCGACAAGGAGGTCGAACACTACGAGAAGCGGGTCGAGGCGGAGCGCGAATCCCAGCGTCAGCCCGACGACCTGACGGCCGACGCGGCCAGGCTCGGCGCGCCGGACATCGTGCCGATCTGACCCGTTTCGCTTCTCGGACTCCGGACCCGGGGGAGCCGGCGGTCCCGGAGTGAGGGACAATGAGCTCTCTTCCAGGGCGGGTTGCCGCATCAAGCGGGAGCTGCGGACGCGGGCGGGAATCAGGGATCGCAGAGGGGACGCATGTCGGAGGCGGAGCAGTCGCGGGACACGGGGCAGGCCCCCCGGCGGGACGCCGCCGCGGGTGCCGCGACCGACGGCGACCGGGGCACGGTCCCGGCGGCGCGCGCGGCCGGGCGGAACGAGGACGCCACGGCGCGCGAGGGCGGGCCCGAGGGCCCGTCGGAAAGCGGGCCTGCGGGCGCGGGTGACGCCGCGTCGGCGGCACCGGAGGACGCGCCGCGCGCGTCCGGCGCCGACCGGGAACCGGCCGGACCGGAGGACGCGCCGCGGGCCGGGGCGTCGGCGGACACGTCCGCGGACGACGCCACGGACGCGGCGGAACCACGGGACGCGGCGCCGAGGGACGCGGCACCCGGGCTCGTGAAGCCCACGGCCGCGACGCCCGGTGACGGCGGCACGGCGGGCGCCGGGAACGACCGGGCCCGCGGCCGGGATCCGCGGGCCGGCGTGGGGCTCGCGAAGAGCGCCGGTGCCGGTCAGGGCGGGCGCAGCGGCTCGACCGACGGGGCCGCGCCGGCCGCCGGGTTCGGCGCGGACGCCACCGGAACCGGCGCCCGGACCGGACGCGCTGACACGCCGTCGGCCGAGGGGCGGCTGCTGGCCGGCCGCTACCGGCTCGGCGTGGTCCTGGGCCGCGGTGGCATGGGCACGGTGTGGCGCGCGGTCGACGAGACGCTGGGCCGGACCGTCGCCGTCAAGGAACTGCGCTTCCCCAGCAGCATCGACGAGGACGAGAAGCGACGCCTCATCACCCGGACCCTGCGCGAGGCCAAGGCCATCGCCCGGATCCGCAACAACGGCGCCGTGACCGTCTACGACGTCGTCGACGAGGACGACCGCCCGTGGATCGTCATGGAGCTCATCGAGGGCAAGTCCCTCGCCGAGGCCGTACGCGAGGACGGCACGCTCACCCCGCGCCGCGCCGCCGAGGTCGGTCTCGCCATCCTCGACGTCCTGCGCTCCGCGCACCGCGAGGGAATCCTCCACCGCGACGTGAAGCCCTCCAACGTGCTGATCGGTGAGGACGGCCGCGCCGTCCTCACCGACTTCGGCATCGCCCAGGTCGAGGGCGACCCCTCGATCACCTCCACCGGCATGCTCGTCGGCGCCCCCTCGTACATCTCGCCCGAGCGGGCCCGCGGCCACAAGCCCGGCCCCGCCGCCGACCTGTGGTCCCTCGGCGGACTGCTGTACGCGGCCGTCGAGGGCAGCCCTCCGTACGACAAGGGCTCCGCCATCGCCACGCTCACCGCGGTGATGACCGAGCCGGTCGACCCGCCGAAGAACGCGGGCCCCGAGCTGGAGAAGGTCATCTACGGCCTGCTCGCCAAGGATCCGGAACAGCGGCTCGACGACGCCGGCGCGCGGGTGCTGCTGCGCGCCGTCCTCGACGCGCCCGAGGCACCGCCGAAGCCGTCTCCCGAGGCCACCAGGGTCGTACCGCTGCCCCCGCTCCCGGAGGGCCCGCCGAGCGGCGGCCCCGCCACGCCCGGCACGCCGAAGCCGGTCCGCGAGAAGACCGCCGACGCGGCCGCCGAGCGGATGCGGGGCGCCCTGAAGTCGGTCCGCAACGCCGCGGTCTCGGCCAAGGCCGCCTCCGGGCGCGCGACCGGCGCCGGGACCCCGGACCGGCCGGCGTCGAGCAGGGCCTCGCTCACCGACGTCGTCCCGCGCCGCACCCTGGTGGTCATCGCCGCCGTGGTGCTCGTCGCGCTGCTCGGCACGATCCTGTACGTCGCCCTCGGCGGCGGCCAGGACGGTGCCGACCAGGGCAAGGGCAAGGCGACCGGCGGCACCACCGCCTCGGCCGGCAGCGCGTCCGGCGGGACCGACGGGCAGGGCACGGACAAGGGGTCGGGCGACCCGTCCCAGCAGGGCGGCGGCAAGCCGGCCGCCAACAGCGGCGGCCAGAGCGGCGTCACGCCCACCGGGACCCCTGGCGGCGGTCCGTCCGGCGGCGGGAGCGGGCCGCAGCTGCCGCCCGGCTACGTCATGGTGACCAACGCCCGCTTCCACTTCACCATGGCGATGCCGGCGTCCTTCCGGATGACCGACATAGCGGGTGAGAACTCCGGAGGCATCTTCAACGCCTCCCAGGGCGCCTTCCCCCGCGTGCAGGTCGACTTCAACGACAGTCCGAAGGACGACGCGGCCGCCGCCTGGCGTGCCGCGCTGACCGCGGTCGCCGCGACCAGCAACGGCTACCGGCACATCGGCATACACCCGGTCTCCTACAAGGGCTATCCGACCGTCGCGGACTGGGAGTTCGAGCGCACCCAGAAGGGTGTGCGGGTCCACGTGCTCAACCGCGGCTTCAAGGTCGACGCCGGGCACGGCTACTCGATCATGGTGAGCTGCCGGGCCGAGGCGTGGGACGCCGCGGAGTGCAAGACGCTGCGGGACACCGCGTTCGCCACGTTCAGCCCCAAGGACTGACCGGCGGCACGTATCGTGAGAGGCCCCGTCCGCGAGGGCGGGGCACGGGGGACGTGGGGCGCGTGGGGAGGCGTCGTGGACGACTACGCGGGAAGAGTGCTGGCGGACCGGTACCGCCTGCCCCTGCCGTCGGCGGACGCGGACGATCCCGTCGAGACGCGGGCCTTCGACACGTACAGCGGCCAGGAAGTGCGCATCCGTCATGTGCCGCTGCCGGAGGTCGTCGACGCCGAGTTCGTCGACGACGAGCCGTACGCGGGCCCGGGCCGCGCCACCCGCAGCCCGGCCGACCCGGCCGTCCGCCGTGCCGTCGAGGCGGCCCAGGCAGCCGCCCGGATCCCCGACCACCCGCGCCTCGACCAGGTCTTCGACGTGTTCGCGGAAGCCGGTTCGCTGTGGATAGTGAGTGAGTTCGTCGCGGCCACGCCGCTCTCCGAGCTCCTGACGGAGGGGCCGCTCACCCCCTACCGGGCCGCCGAGATAGGCGCCGACCTGCTCGCCGCCCTGCGCGCCCTGCACGCGCACGGCTGGACCCACCGCAACGTCACCGCCCGCACGGTCCTGGTCTGCGACGACGGTCGCGTCGTCCTCACCGGCCTCGCGGCCGGCGCCGCCGAGGAGGCCCTGTGCGGCTACGCCCCGGTGCCGGTGGAGGAGGACCCGCTCCCGTTCGGCGGGCCGCAGGAGGCGTACGAGGAGCCCGGGTCCCAGGACGAGTACGGCGCGTACGCCGGGCACGACGCGTACGACGAGCCCGAGGCCTATGACGAGCCCGAGGCCTACGACGAGCACGGTGCCTACGCCGAGACCGCAACCTACGCCGAGACAGAGGCTTACGCCGAGACAGAGGCCTACCCCGAGACCGAGACCGAGGCCTACGAGGAGCGCGGCGCGTACGAGGCCCTCGGGGCCGGCCCGGCCGTCCACGAACTGGAGCCGTACGAGCCGTACGAGCCCTACGCCCCCGAGATCCACGGCCGGGGTGCCCCGGCCCCCGCCCCGATGTCCGGCGCCCCCGCCGACCCCCACGGCCACGTGCCCGCCGCCCGCGAAGCCGCGCCCGTCGAGTACGGCGAGCCCGACCGGGCGGCCGGGAGCGGTCACCACGGCGCGCACGACGGCGCCGACGGCGCCCACGGCGCGCCCGAGGACGGGCCCGGCACCCCCGACGCCCCGTCCCGCGCCGGATACGGCCCCGACGGCGGCACCCCGTACGGACGCGGGAACGGGACCGAGCGGACCGAGTCGCCCGCCGCCCCCGCGACGCCCGCAGGACCCGCCGTGCCGCCCGCCGCCGACGTGCGGGCGGCCCGCGCCGGAGCCATCGCCGCCTACCGGGCCGGTGCCCGCGCCGCCGCGCGGATCGGCGAGACCGGGGCCCTTCCGGTGCAGCGCCCCGCCCCGCCGGCGCCGCCCGAGGCCCCGCCTGCGGCTCCGGAGGCCCCGGAGGCCCCGCCCGCGGCGCCAGGGCCGCAGTGGTGGTCCCGGGTGGGCGAGGACGACGACGTCGACGACGAGGACGAGACGGGCGGCGGCTACGGCACTCCGCCGCCCCGGGCCTATCTCACCGGCTCCTGGAGCGACGGCCCGCACGCCGCCCGCGACGGCGGGCGTTCCGTCCCGGCCGGCGGCGGCCAGGGCCCCGCGCTGCCCGCGCTCCCGGCCGGATACACCGCGGCGGCTCCCCGGCCGCCCCTGGTGCCCGCCGCCGCGTCCCGCGCGCCGGGCGGTCCCGACGAGGCGTACCGGGGTCCGGCGACCCGCCTCGCCGCCGAGCGGGCCCGGCAGACCCGCATGGCGGTCGTCGGCCCGGTCACCGAGCGCTGGGCGCCCGAGCAGGCGGGCCCGGTGCACGAGCACTGGCGGCTGGCCCCGCCCATCGGCCCCGCCACCGACCTGTGGGCGCTCGGCGCCCTGCTCTACCGGGCCGTTCAGGGCCACGCCCCGTACCCCGAGGACCACACCGCCGAGCTGGTGCAGCTGGTGTGCGCCGAGCCCCCGGCCTTCGCCGAGGAGTGCGGGCCGCTGCGCCCCGTGGTCGAGTCGCTGCTGCGCCAGGACCCCACCGAGCGCCCCGACGTGGAGGAGCTGAGCGGCTGGCTGCGCTCCCTGGTGCGTTCGGCGCCCGAGCCGGAGGCCGGGATCGGCGTCGTACCGCTGCCCTCCCCGGACGCCCGGAGGCTGCCCATCGTGCGCCGCCGCGGCGAACTGGTGCGCCGGCGACGCGGCGGGGCGGGCGGCGGACGGCACCGCCAGGGCAAGGGCGGGCGCGCCCCGCGCGAGGGGGCGTACCCGACGCGGGCCGACGCACCCTTCTTCGACGCGCCCGTGCACGAGGAGATCCCGCAGCGTGCCCCGCGAGCCCCCCGCGCGCCGGGGAGCTCTCCGGGCTCGCCGCGCTCCCTGGGCCGCATGCTGCTCCTCCTGGTCCTCCTGCTGCTCGGCGGGGCGGTCGCGTACGCCGTCCTCTTCATGCCCCGGCAGGGCGAGGAGGGCGGCCGCACGGCGCCGCCGCCGACGCGGTCCGGCTCCGCGGCGCCGAAGCCGCCGCAGAGCACGCCGCCGTCCGCCACCGGGACCCCGTCCAAGGGGCCCACGCCCTCCGCCGACCCGTCCGCCCCGGCGCTCGCCGCCGGCTACGCGCTGCGCAAGGACCCGGAGGGCTTCCAGCTGGGCGTGCCGCGCGACTGGCGGCGCAGCCCGATCAACGACGCCGGGCAAGTGCGCTACACGGGCGGCGACTTCACGCTGATCGTGGTGCCCGGCCGGGACACGGTCCAGGCGAACGGCACCGACCCCATGGCCTACCAGCGGACCAGGGAGCGCGAGCTCCAGCCCTGGCGGGACTCGTCCTGGTCCAGCGCCTCGGGCCTGCGCCGGATCGACGTCGGCCGACAGGCCATGGCGGTCGGCCAGTTCACCTGGCAGGACAGCACCGGCCGTGAGGTGTTCGTGCGCAATCTGGCGCTGATCGAGGGCGGCCGCTATCACGTCGTGCAGGTCATCGGGCCGGAGAACGAGCGCGACAAGGTCTCCGAGATCTACGACCAGGCGGTGAAGGCCTACCGGGTCACCCGGTGACCTGCGCCGTCGTCCACCGGCCCGCCTCCGGCGCCCGCTTTTCCGCCGTGCTCCCCGCCAACGGCCGCGCCGCGTACCGGCCCGAGCACCGCGAGTGGCCGAAAACCGCCGCTGGTCACAGAGTTGTTCCCAAAGGCGCCCCGAGGTTTCGCGGGCCGCTTCCCTCTCCGTACCCTTGCCTCGGAAGCAAACAGGCGGGGGCACGTGGAACATTCTGAGAGCACCGGAACCGGGCTGCTGCTCGCCGGACGCTACCGGTTGGGCGAATCCATCGGGCGCGGCGGCATGGGCAAGGTCTGGCGTGCCCACGACGAGGTCCTGCACCGGGTCGTGGCCGTCAAGGAGTTGACGGCGGGCCGGTTCGTCGCCGAGGCCGACCGGCTGGTCCTGCACGCCCGGACGCAGAAGGAGGCGCGCGCGGCCGCCCGGATCACCCACCCGGGCGTGGTGACCGTGCACGACGTCCTGGAGCACGACGACCGGCCGTGGATCGTCATGCAGTACGTGGACGGCCCCTCGCTCGCGGACGCGGCGAAGGAGGCCGGCACGATCGCGCCCGGCGAGGCGGCCCGGATCGGGCTGCACGTCCTCGGCGCCCTGCGCGCGGCGCACGCCGCCGGGGTGCTGCACCGGGACGTGAAGCCGGGCAACGTGCTGCTCGCGCGCGACGGCCGGGTCCTCATCACCGACTTCGGTATCGCGGCGATCGAGGGCGACTCCTCGATCACGCGCACCGGCGAGCTCGTCGGCTCCATCGACTACCTGGCCCCCGAGCGGGTGCGCGGCGGCGACCCGGGTCCCGCCTCCGACCTGTGGTCCCTGGGCGCCACGCTCTACTCGGCGGTGGAGGGCACCTCGCCGTTCCGCCGCGGTTCGCCGATCAGCACCATGCAGGCCGTGGTGACCGAGGAGCCGCCGTACCCGGAGAAGGCCGGCGCGCTCGCCCCGGTCATCGTGGCGCTGCTGCGCAAGGACCCGGAGCAGCGCCCGCGGGCCGACGAGGCCGAGCGGATGCTGCTCGACGCCATGGAGGGCCGGGAGCCGCAGGCCGCACAGGCCTTCGTGCCCACCCAGCGGGTGGGCGCCGAGGAGCTGGCCGCCGCCGCCCCGTCGCTGACCGCGCCGCTGCCGGTGCCGCAGGACGACCCCGCGGCCGTCCCGGCGGCCACGCCGGCGACCGCGCCGGCGGAGCCCGCCACGCCCTCCACCGGCGTCACCGCCCCCGGTCTGCCGGGCGGTGCGGGCGGCTCCGCCGGACGCCGGGGCCGCTGGCGTGCCGCACTGCTCGCCGCGGTCGTCGCCGGGCTGCTCGCGGGCGGCGCGGTGTTCGCCGCGATGACCCACATGGGTGGCAAGGCGGACAAGGGGGGCGACACGCCCGTCACCCAGACCACGGGCAAGGACGGCAAGGATTCGGCCAAGGGTGCCGTCCCCGTCGGCTGGCACCGGGTGCAGGACCCGGAGGGCTTCAGCCTGGTCGTCCCCGACGGCTGGAAGCGCCGGATGGACGGCGACCAGATCGACTACACGCCGGACGACGGGCGGCACCGCATCCGCGTCAGCATCGACCGCTCGCCCGACTTCGAGAACCCGTACATGCACATGCTCGACCTGGAGAAGATCGTGCAGCGGCGGGCCGAGTACCAGCGGATCCGGCTGACCCAGAACACCTTCCGCGACCAGGTCGACTCCGCCGTCTGGGAGTTCACCTGGATCGAGAAGCAGACCTTCCCGGGACCGCGGCACGCGATCGACCAGGTGTACTACGACGAGGACGGTACCGAGTACGCCCTGTACATGGCCGCGCCGGAGGAGAACTGGGAGCGGACGCGCGAGCAGTTCGACATCGTGAAGAAGTACTGGAGAGCCCCTGGAGCTACCGTGAGCCCCTGATCAGGGCTTATGTGCCAGTGATCGCTGGCGCGATGGGGGCGTGCGGTGAAAACGCGTTACTCACGGGTACCCAAAGGGCGGAATGCGTCCTACGCTCGGCCCCATGACGGACTCGCAGGTACTTCCCACGACGGCCACCGCCCGCACCAACCCCGTCGCGCCCGCGCCCGCCGGGGTGCGCACGGCCGCCGACGTGGTCACGCCCGAGCTGGTCGCCCGGCTCACCCGCGGCGTCGCGGGCTCCGGCCGTACCGCCAACCACACCCCCTTCACCGGGGACAAGCTGGCGGACCTGCCCGAGGCCACCCCCGAGGACGTCGCCGAGGCCTTCACCCGCGCCCGCGCCGCCCAGGCCGTCTGGGCCGCGACCCCCGTCCGGGCCCGCGCGGCCGTGCTGCTGCGCTTCCACGACCTGGTCCTCCGCCGTCAGGCCGAGGTCCTCGACCTCATCCAGCTGGAGACCGGCAAGGCCCGTCTGCACGCCCACGAGGAGGTCCTGGCGGTCGCCGTCGCCGCGCGCCACTACGGCCGCAAGGCCCCCGCCTACCTGCGCCCCAAGCACCACACCGGCGTCGTGCCGACCCTCACCAAGGTCACCGAGCTGCGCCAGCCGCGCGGGGTCGTCGGCCAGATCGCGCCCTGGAACTACCCCCTGGAGCTGTCGGTCGGCGACGCCCTGCCCGCCTTCGTCTCCGGCAACGCCGTCGTCATGAAGCCGGACACCGAGACCGCGCTGACCGCCCTGTGGGCCCGCGACCTGCTGATCGAGGCCGGTCTGCCCGCCGAGGTCTTCCAGGTCGTGCTCGGCGAGGGCCCCGTCGTCGGCCCCGAGGTGGTCCGGCACGCCGACTACGTCTCCTTCACCGGCTCCACCCGGACCGGCCGCGAGGTCGCCCAGGGCGCCGCGGCCCGCCTCGTCGGCGTCAGCCTGGAGCTCGGCGGCAAGAACGCCATGCTGGTCCTGGAGGACGCCGACATCGAGAAGGCCGCCGCCGGCGCCGTCCGCGCCTGCTTCTCCTCCGCCGGCCAGCTGTGCATCTCCATCGAGCGGCTGTACGTGCACGAGTCGGTCGCCGACGCCTTCCTCGACCGCTTCGCCGCCCGGACGAAGGCCATGCGGCTCGGCAACTCCCTCGCCTACGGCGCCGACATGGGCTCCCTCGTCGGCGAGCGCCAGCTGGAGACCGTCACCCGGCACGTCGAGGAGGCCGTCGCCAAGGGCGCCAGGCTGGTCGCCGGCGGCCACGCGCGTCCCGACATCGGCCCGTACTTCTTCGAGCCGACCATCCTCGACGGCGTCGACGCCCCGATGGCCGTCTGCGCCGAGGAGACCTTCGGCCCGGTCGTCTCGATCTACCGCTTCACGGACGAGGACGAGGTCGTCGAGCTCGCCAACGCCACCCCGTACGGCCTGAACTCCTCCGTCTGGACCACCGACTCCCGCCGCGGCCACGCGGTGGCCGCCCGGCTGCGCACCGGCACCGTCAACATCAACGAGGGCTACGCCCCCGCGTACGGCAGCGTGCAGTCCCCGATGGGCGGCATGAAGGACTCCGGCCTCGGCCGGCGCCACGGCTCCGAGGGCATCCTCAAGTACACCGAGGCCCAGACCGTGGCCCAGCAGCGGCTGATCCCGCTCGCGCCCTCCTTCGGGATGGACGACGAGAAGTACGCGGCCTTCATGAGCACCTCCCTGAAGGTCATGAAGGCCCTGCGACTGCGCTGACCGTCCGCCCCACCTGCCCGTTCCCCGTACGAGGAGAGCCATGACCGCGGTACCCCCTGCCCAGAACCAGGCCGAGGACGCCTCGGACGCCGCCTACGACTACGACGTCCTCGTCGTCGGCTCCGGCTTCGGCGGCTCGGTCACCGCCCTCCGGCTCACCGAGAAGGGCTACCGGGTCGGCGTCCTGGAGGCCGGCCGGCGCTACACCCGCGCGACCCTGCCGAAGAACTCCTGGGACCTGAAGAACTTCCTCTGGGCACCGGCCCTCGGCCTCTACGGCATCCAGCGCATCCACCTGCTCGGCAACGTCATGGTGCTCGCCGGCGCCGGCGTCGGGGGCGGCTCCCTCAACTACGCCAACACCCTCTACGAGCCCCTGGCGCCCTTCTTCGACGACCCGCAGTGGAAGGACATCACGGACTGGCGGGCGGAGCTCGCGCCCTACTACGACCAGGCCAAGCGCATGCTCGGCGTGCGGCTCAACCCCACGATGACGCCCTCCGACGTGCACCTGAAGGCCACCGCGCAGGCGATGGGCATCGGCGACACGTTCCACATGGCGCCGGTCGGCGTGTTCTTCGGGGACGGCGAGGACGCCGACGGGGCCGAGGCGGCGAAGGCACGGCCGGGCGGCGAGGTGGCCGACCCGTACTTCGGCGGCGCGGGCCCCTCCCGCAGGGCGTGCACCGAGTGCGGCGAGTGCATGACCGGCTGCCGGCACGGCGCCAAGAACACCCTCAACGAGAACTACCTCTACCTCGCCGAGAAGGCCGGCGCCGTCGTCCACCCGATGACCTCGGTGGTCGCCGTCACCGAGGACTCGCGCGGCGGCTACGCGGTCAGGACCCTGCCGACGGACAACAGGAAGAAGGGGGCCGGCCGGACCTTCACCGCCCCCCGGGTGGTGATCGCGGCCGGCACGTACGGCACGCAGACCCTCCTGCACCGGATGAAGGACACCGGGCTGCTGCCCCACATCTCCGGCAGGCTCGGCGAGCTGACCCGGACCAACTCCGAGGCGCTGGTCGGCGCGCAGACCACCGACCGCCGCTACCGCAAGCGCCACGGCAAAGACCGCGCCGACTTCACCAAGGGCGTCGCGATCACCTCGTCGATCCACCCGGACGAGAACACCCACATCGAGCCCGTCCGCTACGGCAAGGGATCCAACTCCATGGGCGGCATGACCGTCCTCCAGGTGCCCTACGGTGCCCACCGGGTCCGCAACTGGCTCCTCGAACTGGTCAGGCACCCCGCGCTCGCCATGCGCTCGCTCTCCAACCGCCGTTGGTCGGAGCGGACCATCATCGGCCTGGTCATGCAGTCCCTCGACAACTCCCTGACCACCTACCGCAAGCCCGGCGGCCTCGGGAAGGGCCTGCTCACCGCCCGCCAGGGGCACGGCGCGCCCAACCCGACCCAGATCGAGGCCGCGACCCGGGCCGCCGCCCTGATGGCGGAGGAGATCAACGGCTTCGCCGGCTCCAACATCGGCGAGCTCATGGGCACCCCGCTCACCGCCCACTTCCTGGGCGGCTGCCCGATCGGCGCGGACGCGGAGACGGGGGTGATCGACCCCTACCACCGGCTCTACGGCCACCCGGGCATCTCGGTCGTCGACGGCGCGGCCGTCTCCGCCAACCTGGGCGTCAACCCGTCGCTGACCATCACGGCGCAGGCGGAGCGGGCGATGTCCTTCTGGCCGAACAAGGGCGAGGAGGACGCGCGGCCGCGGCAGGGCGAGCCGTACGTCCGGCTGGCCGCGGTCGAGCCCACGTCGCCCGCCGTCCCGGCGGAGGCGTTCGGCGCCCTGAAGCTGCCGTTCCTGGGCATTCCCGCGGTCCCGCCGAAGAAGGCCTGAGCGGACTCCGGAAAAGTGAAAGGGCGCTGCACCCCCCTCCGAGTGCAGCGCCCCTCCAGCTTTCGGGTGGTGCTGCATAGATGACCGGTGACCTGGGGGATTGGTTGTAGCCCGGAGACGGGTTCTTTGTGTGACGCGCGTCACGCGGAGCGGGCCGTGCGGCGCGGGAGCCCCGCGTCGCGATTCCGGTCGCGGCGCGGGGCTCCTGGGTGCGGCACCGGCGTCGGGGCTGCGGGCGGTGCCGGGGGGCGCGGCGCCGGGGGTGGAGCGCCGCAGCGGTGTCGGGGTGTGGGGGAACGGGACGCGGGTCTCGGGTGGTTCGTTCGGCCGGTTGCGGCCGGCCCCGGGCGTCCCCGGGACCGACCGCCCCTTCTGGGTGACCGGGCTGCTGTCCCCTGCCGTCCGGTCACGTGCGCCGGGGCGAGGTCCCACGGCGCACCTGAGGTGCGCCACACGCCCCGGCGAATCCACGCGTGGTCTCCATACGGGCCCGCCCCTGGCTGGCACGGACATCACGACCAACGAAGCGCCGAGCCGCCCGGTCACGCGCCGTACGGGTGAGGATGCGACCGAACTCGGGTGCGGGGCGGCACTCGCACGCGCCGGGGCGGCACCGCACGAGCCGCGGCGCCCGGAGCCGCGCCGGGCGCCCGGTCCGGGCCGGTCGCGGGCCCCGACCGACCTGGGTGTCCGCATCCGCCCCGGGCGCCCCGCATCCGTCCGGGGCGCCCCGCATCCGGTCCGGGCGACGGCCGGCCGCCGCTCAGATGCGGCCGCGGCACAGCTCCAGCATCGTCATCGCGAGCGCGGTGCCCGGCTTGCCCAGCGCGTCGCGGTAGTGGCCGAGCACCTCCATCTCGCGGGCCAGGTTCACCCGGCGGCCGCCGGAGGAGATGCGGGCCTCCTGGATGACGGCCGAGACGGCCATCCGTTCCTGGATCAGGCCGATGATCCGGTCGTCGAGTGCGTCGATGCGCTCACGGGCGTCGCCGATCAGGGCCGCGGCCTCGTCGGTGCGGGCGCCGGTCTGCTCGGTGACGGTACGGGTGGCGGTCTTCGTGCTCATGGGGGCTCCTGGAGGTGATCGGCTGCCCCGGAGCGACAAGGCCCGGAGAACGCAGAGCGCCCCGGGCCTTGTCGGCCCGGGGCGCCTGGGAAGTCGCTTGTCAGTTGCTCAAGCAGCACGACCATGGCATCCGGACCGGCCGGTGCCATAGGTAAAGACGAAGGTCGTGAGCTTGCGCATGGCGTCAGTATGGACCCGCCCCGGCCCCCCGCGACAACCCGGGCCCGGATGGTGAGACGAAGGCCACCCCGGTTCGGATGGTGAGACGAAGGGCAAGGGCGGCGCGCCGGTAGAATCGACAAATAACCCCCCCTTCGGGGGACCCTCTCCTACCGCCGGAAGGCCGCCGTAGTGTCATCAGCGACCCCCGCTGCCGCGCCCGACGTCACCAACCCGGACGTAGTCCTCGTTGTCGACTTCGGCGCCCAGTACGCCCAGCTCATCGCCCGTCGCGTCCGTGAGGCCCGGGTCTACAGCGAGATCGTCCCGTCCACCATGCCGGTGGCCGAGATGCTGGCCAGGAACCCGAAGGCGATCATCCTCTCCGGCGGCCCGTCCTCCGTGTACGCCGAGGGCGCCCCGCGCCTGGACCGCGAGCTCTTCGAGGCCGGTGTCCCCGTCTTCGGCATGTGCTACGGCTTCCAGCTGATGGCGACCACGCTCGGCGGCACCGTCGACAACACGGGCGCCCGCGAGTACGGCCGTACGCCGCTGCACGTCAGCAAGGCCGGCTCCACGCTCTTCGAGGGCACCCCGGTCGAGCAGTCGGTGTGGATGTCGCACGGTGACGCCTGCTCCGCCGCCCCCGAGGGCTTCACCGTCACCGCGTCCACCGACGTCGTGCCGGTCGCCGCCTTCGAGAACGACGAGAAGAGGCTGTACGGCGTCCAGTACCACCCCGAGGTGCTGCACTCCACGCACGGCCAGCAGATCCTGGAGCACTTCCTCTACCGCGGCGCCGGCATCGAGCCCGCCTGGACGACCGGCAACGTCATCGAGGAGCAGGTCGCGGCGATCCGCGCCCAGGTCGGCGACAAGCGCGCCATCTGCGGTCTGTCCGGCGGTGTCGACTCCGCGGTGGCCGCCGCGCTCGTGCAGAAGGCCATCGGCTCGCAGCTGACCTGCGTCTACGTCGACCACGGCCTGATGCGCAAGGGCGAGACCGAGCAGGTCGAGAAGGACTTCGTGGCCGCCACCGGCGTCCAGCTGAAGGTCGTCGACGCGCAGGAGCGCTTCCTCACCGCCCTCGCCGGCGTCTCCGACCCGGAGACCAAGCGCAAGATCATCGGCCGTGAGTTCATCCGCGTCTTCGAGCAGGCGCAGCTGGAGATCCTCCAGGAGGAGGGCCCCGAGGTCGCCTTCCTGGTCCAGGGCACGCTGTACCCGGACATCGTCGAGTCCGGCGGCGGCACCGGCACCGCCAACATCAAGTCCCACCACAACGTGGGCGGCCTCCCCGAGGACATCGAGTTCGAGCTCGTCGAGCCGCTGCGGCAGCTCTTCAAGGACGAGGTCCGCATGGTCGGCCAGGAGCTCGGCCTGCCCGAGGAGATCGTCCAGCGTCAGCCGTTCCCCGGCCCCGGCCTCGGCATCCGCATCGTCGGCGAGGTCACCAAGGAGCGCCTGGACCTGCTGCGCGAGGCCGACGCCATCGCCCGCGAGGAGCTGACCGCCGCCGGTCTCGACCGCGAGATCTGGCAGTGCCCGGTCGTGCTGCTCGCCGACGTCCGCTCCGTCGGCGTCCAGGGCGACGGCCGCACCTACGGCCACCCGATCGTGCTGCGCCCGGTGTCCTCCGAGGACGCCATGACCGCCGACTGGTCGCGCCTGCCCTACGAGGTCCTCGCCCGGATCTCGACCCGCATCACCAACGAGGTCGCGGACGTCAACCGCGTGGTCCTCGACGTGACCAGCAAGCCGCCGGGCACCATCGAGTGGGAGTGACCCCTCCCGCGAGCGAGTGAGCCGCCGCCCCCGGACACCACCGGGGGCGGGGGCTTCGTCCGTGGCGACCTCGGCAGCCCCGGCGGCCCGGCCCGGCCCCGGCAGTGGGGTCGCCAGGGCCGCCCGGAGCGGCTGGGCTGCCGATCCCCGGGCTGCCGGGCTGCCGGGCCCCCTGAGCCGTCAGGGCCGTCCGGGCCGTCCGGGGGCGTGGACGGGGCTCCGGAGAGCCCGTCCCGTCGTTCCGCCCCCGCCCCCGTCCGCGGATCCCGTACGCGTGTGCGCAGATCCCCTACGCGGATCTGCGTACGGGATCTGGTGAGTTGACCGGCCGGGCGTTACCTTCCGGCGCATGACCGAGATACCGGCGTCCGTTCCGGCCCCCGTTCCCGTCGAACAGCTCCACTTCGCGATGCCGCCCGTCCACGCGACGGCCGGCGAGGAGCGCGCCCACCGCAAGCAGCGGCTCGCCGCCGCGCTCCGGGTGTTCGCACGGCTCGGATACGAGGAGGGGGTGTCCGGCCACATCACCGCCCGGGACCCCCAGCACCCCGACTGCTACTGGGTGAACCCCTTCGGCGCCCCCTTCGCCGAGCTCACCGCGAGCGACCTCGTCCTGGTCAACGGCGACGGCCACGTCGTGTACGGCGCCCACCACGTCAACCAGGCCGCCTTCGCGGTGCACGCCCAGGTGCACCGGGCCCGGCCCGAGGTCGTGGCCGTGGCGCACACCCACTCCCCGCACGGCCGGGCGCTCGCCGCCCTGGGCGAGCTGATCGACCCGATCACCCAGGAGGCCTGCGCCTTCTACCAGGACCACGCCCTCTACGACGCCTACACCGGGGTCACCGTCGACCCCGAGGAGGGCCGCCGGATCGCGATCGCGCTCGGCGGCTTCAAGGGCATCGTGCTGCGCAACCACGGGCTGCTCACGGTCGGTTCGTCCGTCGACGCGGCGGCCTGGTGGTTCATCGCCATGGAGCGGTGCGCCCAGGTGCAGCTGACCGCGCGGGCCGCGGGCAAACCGGTGCTCATCGACCACCGCGACGCCGTCGCCACCCGTGAGCAGCTCGGCAGCGACCTGGTGGCCTGGATCAACTACCAGCCGATGTGGCGGCGGATCAGCCGTACGGAGCCGGAACTGCTGTCGTAGGACGTGCGCTTGGCTGTCCTTACGTCAATGTGATGACTCTTCAATCACTCCCGCGCGAAGGGTGCACAGCCCTCCGTGCGGGCATGGGGTGAGGCACAATTCCCAGGAATCAACAGCCAGTTGACCACGGCACCTGTGGCCGGTCGACCGATCGGGAAGTGGGCGGCGCCGTGGCGGTGCACGAGGCGAGACAGTGCGGGGACGATGCGGAGGGCGGCTGCCCGCACTGCGGCGGCTCCGGCCACCGGCGGGCCGTCGCCGCCTTCCTCGCCCGGCGCGACGAGCTCGCCGCCGGACACGGCGTGCCCGCCGCCCTCGCCCACTCGCCGGTCGCCTCCCGCCAGTGGGTCTCCGACGAACTCGCCCAGTCCGCCCGTACGGTCACCGCGCGCGGCCGGGAGGCCGGCGGCGCCCGGCGCGGGCGGGTGTACCGCGGCACCCTCGCCGCCGTCTGGGGCGGCGTTCTCGCGCTGCTCCTCGGGCAGGCCCTCACCGCCGTCGGCAGCGGCTGGACCGGCGCCCGCACCGCCGCTCTCGGCACCGCCGTCCTGCTCGCCGCCGCCCTGACGGCCGTGGCCCGGACCCACCGCGACCGCGGCGGGGTCCTCGCCCCGCTCCTCGGCGAGGACAACCGGCTCTCCACCTCCCGCACCGTCGCCGGCGCCTGGCTCCTGCTCGCCGTCTTCGGCGTGCTCCTGCTGTCCCTGCGCCTGGCCGGCGGGGCGCCGCACGTGGACCTCGGCCTGCGGCGCGGCGCCGGACTCCTCGCCGTCCTCGCCCTGGTCGGCCTGGCCGCCGTCACGGCCCGGCTGATCGTGGCGCTGCGGGTCGCCGCCCGCCGGCTGCAGAAGGTGCGGGCCGAGCGGCCGCGCCCGGCCGACCTCCTCTGCGACGACGACGGCCGTGCCTCCCTCACCGACGTCCAGTACGTGCTGGTCTCCGCCGCCGTCCTGGTCCTCGCCGCCGTCCGGCTGGGCCGGGCCCCCGACCGGCTGCCCGGGCTGCCCTGGGCGCTGGTGCTGCTCGTCGCCGTCTCCGTGGCCTGCTACCTCTCCGGCAAGTGCGCCGAGGGCGGCCGCCCCAAGATCTTCTCGGTGGTCCGGGCCCGCGAGGCAGGTGACCTCGACGCCCCGATCCGCACCGGCGACGACATCGAGATCCGCGGCACGGGCTTCGTCCCGGCGGGGGCGGCGGGCCCGGACCCGCTGACCCGGCTCGTCGTCCGGATCGGCCCCGTCCACGCGCACGTCCCGCTCGTCCCCGTCCCCGGCGGCTTCGCCAACCCCACCGACACGGCCCTGACCGTTCCCCTCCCGGTGGACGTGGAACCGGGCCGGGTGGAGGTCTCCGTCGTGACGGCCGCCGGCGTGGAGACCAACCGGGTCACCATCGACGTCCTCGACTGAGCCGTCCCCGGCCGCCCGTCCCGGTCCCCCGGCGAATCGCCTCCGCCCGGGAATGTCCCTCCCCGGGCAATCCAGGGAGAATCGTTCCTCGTAACACAGGGCAGAGGCGTGGAGAGGCGGCCGGACATGACGGAACGGACGGACGGAACGGCGGGCCGGGGCTCCGGGAGCTCCGGCGGCCGCGGAACCTCCGCCGGAGTCGGCGGACCCGACGGCTGGAAGGCGCTCGCCTCCCGCTACGCGCTGGTGCCGCTGAGGATCTTCCTCGGCATCACCTTCATCTACGCGGGCCTCGACAAGCTCACCGATCCCGGCTTCTTCGCCGACACCGGTTCCGGTTCGATCGGCGAGGTCATGCGGGGTGTCCGGGACAGCTCGGCACTGCCCGCCCTGGTCGACCTGGCCCTGAAGAACCCGGTCGGCTTCGGCTACGCCATCGCCCTCGGCGAACTGGCCGTCGGCCTCGGCACCCTCTTCGGTCTCTTCGCCCGGGCCGCCGCGCTCGGCGGCGCGCTGATCTCGCTGAGCCTCTGGCTGACCGTCAGCTGGCAGGTGCACCCGTACTACCTCGGCAACGACCTCGCCTACCTCATGGCCTGGCTGCCGCTGCTGCTGGCGGGCGCCCCGGTGCTGTCGCTCGACGCCCTCCTCGCCGCCCGCCGGCGTACCCGGTAGGCGATCCAGGAGGCGACCGCCGCCAGGACGAAGGCCCCGCCCAGCAGCGGGAACACCACGTACCAGGCGACCGGCCAGGTGCCGGCCGCGTCCCCGGCGAAGAGCGCGGCGAGGGCGAGGGCGGCCGTGCCCAGGATCAGCCGGCCGGGGCGGAACTCATGAACCGGCACGGGTGACCTCCACCTGTCCGAGGCCGACCTCCAGGAAGAGGTCGACGGTGCCGCCCGGGGTGACGCCCGGCGGCGGCGTGAGCGTACGGGTCTCGTCGAGGTCCGGCGCGATGTCGATGTCGCCCCGCTGCGCCGGCACGGCGGACGGCGCCGGCGGCGTCGGCGGTACGGGCGGCCGCGCGGAGGGCTGTGCCGTCGCCCGCCCCGGGGCGGGCGGGGTCGGCGGGGCGGCCGGTACCGGCGCCGCTCCGTCCGGGGGCAGCCGGAGGTCGCCGAGGCCCGCCCGGGCGCGCAGCGTCACCGTCACGTTCCGCGGCACGATCACCTCCAGCCTCCCCGCGCCGACCTCCGCACGGGTCGTCACCTTCGTCCCCGGCGGCACCGCCAGGCCCGACAGGTCGAGCGTGCCGACACCCGTGCCGAGCTCGTACCCCGGCTGCACGGCCGCGACCGTCGCCGGGCGCCAGGTCTCGCGCGCCCAGACGGTGGAGATCTCCTTCGGCAGTACCGACGCCACCGTGAGCAGGCCCGCCGTCACGAGCATGAGGAAGACGGTGCCGAAGCCGGTCCGGCCCACCAGGCTGCTGACGACCAGGCCGAGTCCGAACACCGCGAGCGCGGCCGCCAGACCGATCTGCAGGCTGGTGCCCAGCGGATGGCCGTCCCAGGACAGAGCCGTGCCCGACCCGCCCGCGACCAGGGCGAGCAGGAACACCAGGCCGCCGATGGACGGCGGGGTCGTGCGGACCCGGGTCGAGGGGGCCGGCCGGCTGGGCTGCCCGGGGCCGGGGCCCCACCGGCCGGCGGGGGGCGGGGCCACCCCGTCCGTGCCGTCCTCGTCGAGGAGGCCGGACGGGCCCCAGAGGTAGCCGACGGCCACCTTGCCGGTCGAGCCGTCCTTGACGATCGGGTCCCGCCACCACGACGGGAACTCGACCGGCGGCGGCGCCTTCGTCTCCGGCGGCGCCTCCGCGACGGCGAGCGCCGCGGCCGCGTCGATCCGGCCGCCCTCCTCGGCGGTCGCCGCCACCGACGGGCGCCGCTGCGACCACACCGCCGCCCCGCTCACCGCGAGGGAGAGGATCAGCGCGAACGCCAGCGTCCCGCCGTTGTGCAGCATCGACAGGAAGACGCCGCAGCCCACGAGTGCCATCAGCACCGCGCTCAGCGAGGAGCCGGAGACCCGGCCGGTCAGCAGCCGGCGGCCCTCGCTCTCCTCCTCGTCCGTGAGCGGTACCAGCAGCCACGCGAAGCCGTAGAAGATCAGTCCGACGCCACCGGTGACGGCGAGCACGCCGAGCGCGATCCGGAAGATCACCGGGTCGAGGTCGAAGTGCCGGCCGAGACCGCCGCACACGCCGGCCACGACCTTCTGCCCGCGCGAGCGCCGCAGCGGCGGGGCGGGCGGGCCCTCGGCCGGCGGCGGGGCCTCGTGGGGCGAAGGCGTCGTACTCGTCATACCTCCATGGTGACCGCCCGTGACGCCCCGCGGCACCGGGTCCGACCCTGCCTTGACCCTGATCTTCCGGTCGGACCGGACCCCGAGACGGACCCGGGGGCGATATCGGGGCCGACCCTGATGCCCGGAGGCGGCCGAACGTGTGACGATCGGTCCATGCCCGTTGCCGCCCGTGTCCCCGAGCTCGACGAACCGCCCGTGCGCAAGCTGTACCGCAGCGCCGACGGACGGTGGCTCGGCGGTGTCGCGCGCGGCCTCGCGGGGCACCTGGGGCTGCCGGTGATCTGGGTGCGCGCGTTCTTCGTGGCCCTGATGCTCGCGGACGGCCTCGGCGCGCTGCTGTACGCGGTGTTCTGGATCGTCGTGCCGCTCGGCGTCGGCGGCCGCTCGGCCCCGCGGTCGGTGTTCGAGACCACGGCCGACGGCCGCAGACGCCTCCGCAAGCCCGACCGGGGCCAGGTCTTCGCCCTGATCGCCCTCGCGCTCGGCATCTCCGCCTTCGTCGGCAATCTCCATGTGGACCGGGAGGCCGGCCGCTACATCTGGCCCTCCCTGCTGATCGGCGTCGGTGTCGTCCTCGTCTGGCGCCAGGCGGACAACGCCCGCCGGGCCAGCTGGACCGACCCCGGCCGGCGCCGCCGCGCCCTCCAGCTCGTCCGCGGACTCGTGGGCGTCGCGCTGGTCGGCACCGGACTCGCCGTGTTCATGGTGGTGCGCGGCTCGGTCGCCCAGCTCGGCACGGCGCTGACCGCCGCCGTCGCCGTCCTCACCGGGATAGCGCTGCTCGCCGGGCCCTGGCTGGTCCGGATGTCGCAGGACCTGAGCGAGGAGCGCACGCTGCGCATCCGCGCCCAGGAGCGTGCCGAGGTCGCCGCCCACGTCCACGACTCCGTCCTGCACACCCTCACGCTGATCCAGCGGAACGCCGACGACCCCGGTGAGGTCCGCCGGCTCGCCCGCGCCCAGGAGCGGGAGCTGCGCAACTGGCTGTACAGGCCGGAGGGCACCGGCAAGGAGGAGGACGAGGAGCCGGCCACCGTCGCCGAGGCGGTCAAGCGGGCCGCCGCCGAGGTCGAGGACAAGCACGGCGTCCCGCTGGAGGTCGTCGTGGTCGGCGACTGCCCGCTCGACGAGAGACTGGGGGCGCAGATGCAGGCCGCGCGCGAGGCGATGGTCAACGCCGCCAAGTACGGTGGCGAGGGGGGACCGGTGCAGGTCTACGCGGAGGTGGAGGGCCGGACGGTCTTCGTCTCCGTGAAGGACCGGGGGCCGGGCTTCGACCTGGACGCGGTACCGGACGACCGGATGGGCGTACGAGAATCGATCATCGGCCGGATGCAGCGCAACGGCGGATCGGCGCGGCTGAGGTCCGTGCCCGGCGGGGGTACCGAAGTGGAGCTGGAGATGGAGAGGGCGGACGGATGAGCGACGAGACGGGGACCGGGAGCGGGGCGGCGCAGGACACGGAGCGCCGGGTGCGGGTCGTGCTCGTCGACGACCACCGCATGTTCCGCACCGGGGTGCAGGCCGAGATCGGCCGGACCGACGTGACCGGTGTCGAGGTGGTCGGCGAGGCCGCCGACGTGGACCAGGCGGTCACGGTGATCACCGCCACCCGCCCCGAGGTGGTCCTCCTCGACGTGCACCTGCCGGGCGGCGGCGGGGTCGAGGTGCTGCGCCGTTGCGCCAGCCTGATGGCGGCGGCCGAGAACCCGGTCCGGTTCCTGGCCCTGTCGGTGTCCGACGCGGCCGAGGACGTCATCGGGGTCATCCGCGGCGGCGCCCGCGGCTATGTCACCAAGACCATCAACGGCACCGACCTGGTCGACTCGGTCTTCCGGGTGCAGGAGGGCGACGCCGTCTTCTCGCCGCGCCTGGCCGGCTTCGTCCTCGACGCCTTCGCCTCGACGGACGCCCCGCCCGTGGACGAGGACCTGGACCGGCTCACCCAGCGGGAGCGCGAGGTGCTCCGGCTGATCGCCCGCGGTTACGCGTACAAGGAGATCGCCAAGCAGCTCTTCATCTCGGTGAAGACGGTCGAGTCCCATGTCTCGGCGGTGCTCCGCAAGCTCCAGCTCTCCAACCGGCACGAGCTGACCCGCTGGGCGACCGCCCGCCGCCTCGTCTGAGGACCGGCGTCAGCCCACCCGGGTGGCGCCCGCGAAGGGCATCTCGTCGATCGGGGCGATCCGGACCGGGGCGCCCGGGCGCGGGGCGTGGATCATCTGTCCGCCGCCGATGTAGAGGCCGACGTGGCTGATGCCGGAGTAGAAGAAGACCAGGTCGCCGGGGGCCAGCTCGGAGCGTGAGACCCGGCGGCCGGCGTTGATCTGGGTGTACGTGGTGCGCGGCAGCGAGACCCCGGCGGCGCGCCAGGAGGCCTGGGTGAGCCCGGAGCAGTCGAAGGCGGACGGCCCCGTCGCCCCCCACACGTAGGGCTTGCCGAGCTGCGCCCGGGCGTACGCGATCGCCTCGGCGGCGCGCGTGGTGGGCGCCGCGATCGGGCCGCGCGGCAGGGAGCCCCGGTCGGCCCGGTCCGTCGTCCCCGCGGCGCCGGCCGCGTCGTGCGCGCCGGCCGCGACGGCGGCCTCGTACCGGGCCCGCTCCTCGTCGGTGAGCCGGGCCAGGAGGGTGCGGGCCGCGTTCAGCTTCCCCTGCACGGTGGCCTTCTGGCGCCGCAGCTCGGCCTCGTGCGTGCGCAGCTCCCGGAGCCGCCCCTCGGCCTCGCCGCGCAGCTGCCGCACGGCCGTCAGCTCGCGCCGTACGGAGGCGACGGCCGCCGCCTGCCGGTCGCCGGCCTTCTCGGCGAGCGCGGCCCGCTCCAGGTACTGGTCCGGGTCGGAGGTGAGGGCGAGCTGGATCGCCGGGTCGAGGCCGCCGGAGCGGTACTGCGCGGCGGCGATCGTGCCCAGCGACTCGCGGGAGCGGTTGAGCCGGTCGGTCCTGCGGGCGGCCTCGTCGCGCAGCCGGTCGAAGGCGGCCCACGCCCGGTCGGCCTGCTCCTTGGCGCCGTTGTACTTCTCGGTCGCGACCTCGGCCTCTTCGTAGAGCCGGTCCACCTCGGCCTTGACCTGGGCGGGGGTCGGCCGGGGCGCGGCGTGCCCGGAGCCCTCGAAGACGGTCGCGGTGGCCGCGGAGGCGAGGGCCAGAGTGGCCGCCGTGCGGGCGGCCTGGCCGCCGAGCGGGGACTGCTTGGGCTTGCGGTGCGCTGCCACGAGGGCGGGTCACATCCTCTCCCTGCGGGGGACATCGCCCGCCGGGGCCGGCGGCGGCCCGCACAGGGGGACGGGCCGCCGCCGGTTTTCTCGGCGGGGGTGACCGGCAGCCGTCGGAGTCCGGCGGTGGTGGGGAGCCGGTCACCTGGGGGAGGACGCTAAACCTGGCGGACGCCCCGCGGCGCCGGGTTGACCGCTATTGGCGCCCGATGGCCTTCCGGGACCGTTCTCTTTCGAACAGGGTGAGGTCCGGACGGCGCTTCCGGCAGCCCCCTGACCGAAGCCGGGGAGAAGGCGGACCCGCCCCGAGGCCGCTGACACGGCCCCGGTTAGGCTCCGCCCCATGGACGTACTCATTCATGTCTTCGTCGCTCTTCACATCATCGGAATCGGTGCGCTGCTCGGCGGATTCCTGACCCAGATGAAGGCGATGGGCGCCGGTACGGCCCGCTTCACCCCGGCGATGCTGCACGGCGCCCTGACCATGCTCGTCACCGGCGTCGCCCTCGTCGGCCTCAACCAGGCCGACGACCAGACCGTGAACAACATCAAGATCGGCGTGAAGCTCGCCGTCCTCGTCGTGATCCTCGGCCTCGTCTACGTCAAGCGCGACGAGGAGCGGATCGACAAGGGGCTGTTCGGTGCGGTCGGCGGCCTGACCACGGCGAACATCTTCATCGCCACGCTCTGGGTCTGACCACCGCCCGACGGGGCAGCGGTGGCCGGGACCCGTCCCGGCCCCGAGCCGGCGCGACGTCAGACCGGGCGCACGCTCCCGTAGATCGGCATGTAGTAGATCGACTCCTCGCGCACGTAAGCCCCCGGCTTCGGGGCGTGGATCATCTTGCCGTCGCCGATGTAGATGCCGACGTGGCTGATGTCGTCGTAGAAGAAGACCAGGTCGCCCGGGAGCAGGTCGCCGGTGGCGATCCGGTCGCCGACCTCGACCTGGTCCCAGGTGGTCCGCGGCAGGTCGACACCGGCCGCGCGCCAGGCGGCCTGGGTGAGCCCGGAGCAGTCGTACGAGCTGGGGCCGGTGGCCCCCCACACGTACGGCTTGCCGATCTGGGCGCGCGCGAAGGCCAGCGCCTCGGCCGCCTTCGCCGCGTACGAGGAGCCCGAACCGGACGGCGGCGGCGTGCCCGGATCCGGCGTGGGCCGGGTCTGCTCCTGCCGCTTGCGCTCGGCCTCGGCCGCCGCCTCCGCCTTGGCCCGGGCCTCCGCCTTCCGGCGCGCCTCGGCCTGCCGCTCGCGCTCCAGCTCCGCGAGCCGCGCCTTCTCCTCCGCCGTCAGCCTCGCGAGCAGCGTGCGCGCCTCGGCGAGCTTGGCCTGCACGGTCTCCTTGCTGCCGCGCAGCCTCTTCTGCGCGGCGGTCAGCTCCGTCAGGCTCCGGGCGGCCCCCGCCCGCTGCTTCGCCGCAGCCGCGCGCTTCGACTCGTAGTCGGCGACCGCGGTGCGCTGCTTCTCCGAGAGGCGGTCCATGAGGTGCGTCTGGTCGAAGTAGTCCTGCGGGCTGTCGGCGAAGATCAGGGTGGCGGTCGGTCCGACCGCGCCGGCCCGGTACTGCGCCGCCGCGTAGGCGCCGAGGGCCCGGCGCGACTCGTTGATCTCCTCCGTGCGGCGGGCCGCCTCGTCGAGCATCCGGGCGACGGTGCGCCGCTGCCGGTCGGTGGCCTCCTTGGCGCGGTCGTACTCCTGCGTCGCGACGCCGGCCTCCCGGTACAGCCGGTCGACCTTCTTCTGCACCTCCTCGACCGAGGGCTTCGCCGGCTGCGCGGGAACGGCGTGGGCGCTCTGTCCGGACAGCAGCGTCACGGAGGCGAGGGCGGCCGTCGTGACACCGACGGCGGGGGCGTGGGGGCGGGTCGTGCGCGGCTTGCGATGGGACGCCAAGGCCGGCAGCTCCTTCCTGGACACCGAGGGGCACCGGACCGCGCGGGGGTCGGCCGTGGGGGAGGCGGGCCTGGTTCGGCGTGGGCTTCCCGCTCGGCGCGGTTCGCCGACGGTGGGGAGGGGTAGGGGACGGGCCGCTTGGGCGAGCACGCTAGCGAGCCGTGGGACGGGTGGGAAGGCCGGTGCGCCTTATGTCCGATACATTTTCGTGACCTGATGCGGATCGGCACCCTCCGCGTCGCGGCGTATCCCTTCGGTCACTTTCGGACGCGGCAACCGACTGTCGGTCCGGCCGCCTAGACTCGGGAGGCGATGAGCAGCCTCTTTGACGACAGCTTCCTGGCGAGCCTCCAGAACCACTCCCCGGAGCCTCCGCCCCTGCCCGAGGACCACGAGCACGGCGCCCCGGCCGCGGAGGAGGTCCCGCACGACCTCTTCGGGGAGCACTTCGACGTGCCCCCGGCCGACCGGGACTCCTACTACCGCGACGGCGCCCACCGCCCCGTCGTGGACCCGGCCGCGCTCCTGGACGGGCTGAACGAGCAGCAGCGCGCCGCCGTCGTCCACACCGGCTCCCCGCTGCTCATCGTCGCGGGCGCCGGCTCCGGCAAGACCCGGGTGCTCACCCACCGCATCGCGCACCTCCTGGGCACCCGGCACGTCCACCCCGGCCAGATACTGGCGATCACCTTCACCAACAAGGCCGCCGGCGAGATGAAGGAGCGCGTCGAGCAGCTCGTCGGCCCGCGCGCGAACGCCATGTGGGTCATGACCTTCCACAGCGCGTGCGTGCGCATCCTGCGCCGCGAGTCGAAGCGCCTCGGCTTCACGTCCTCGTTCTCGATCTACGACGCCGCCGACTCCAAGCGCCTGATGTCCCTGGTCTGCCGCGACCTGGACCTCGACCCCAAGCGCTTCCCGCCGAAGTCCTTCAGCGCCAAGATCTCCAACCTCAAGAACGAGCTCGTCGACGAGGAGACCTTCGCCGACCAGGCCGTCGACGGTTTCGAGAAGACCCTCGCCGAGGCCTACCGGATGTACCAGGCGCGGCTGCGCGAGGCCAACGCGCTGGACTTCGACGACATCATCATGACGACGGTCCATCTGCTCCAGGCCTTCCCGGACGTCGCCGAGCACTACCGCCGCCGCTTCCGGCACGTCCTCGTCGACGAGTACCAGGACACCAACCACGCCCAGTACACGCTCGTACGGGAGCTGGTCGGCACCGGATACGAGGACCTCGGCCCGGCCGAGCTGTGCGTCGTCGGCGACGCCGACCAGTCGATCTACGCCTTCCGCGGCGCGACCATCCGCAACATCCTCCAGTTCGAGGAGGACTACCCGGACGCCACGACGATCCTGCTGGAGCAGAACTACCGCTCCACGCAGACGATCCTGTCCGCCGCCAACGCC
This sequence comes from Streptomyces sp. NPDC048018, assembly GCF_043202995.1. Taxonomy (NCBI): domain Bacteria; kingdom Bacillati; phylum Actinomycetota; class Actinomycetes; order Kitasatosporales; family Streptomycetaceae; genus Streptomyces; species Streptomyces sp. NPDC048018. Next base: position 264,914 of record NZ_JBIDBK010000004.1, on the reverse strand, counting down.
GTCATCGAGCGCAACGAGTCCCGCCGCCCCAAGAACCTGTGGACCAACGCGGGCGCCGGCGCGCAGATCACCGGCTACGTCGCCGACACCGAGCACGACGAGGCCCAGTTCGTCGCCGACGAGATCGACCGCCTCACCGACGCGGGCGACGCCAAGGCCGGCGACGTCGCCGTCTTCTACCGCACCAACGCCCAGTCCCGCGTCTTCGAAGAGATCTTCATCCGCGTCGGCCTCCCGTACAAGGTCGTCGGCGGCGTGCGCTTCTACGAGCGCAAGGAGGTCCGGGACGTCCTCGCCTACCTGCGGGTCCTCGCCAACCCCGAGGACAACGTGCCGCTGCGCCGCATCCTCAACGTCCCCAAGCGGGGCATCGGCGAGCGCGCCGAGGCGATGATCGACGCCCTCGCGCTGCGCGAGAAGATCACCTTCCCGCAGGCGCTCAAGCGCGTCGACGAGGCGTACGGCATGGCGGCCCGCTCCTCCAACGCCGTCAAGCGCTTCAACACGCTCATGGAGGAACTACGCACCGTCGTCGACTCGGGCGCCGGACCGGCCGTGGTCCTGGAGGCCGTGCTCGAACGCACCGGTTATCTGGCCGAGTTGCAGGCCTCCACCGACCCGCAGGACGAGACGCGCATCGAGAACCTTCAGGAACTCGCCGCCGTGGCGCTGGAGTTCGAGCAGGAGCGCGGCGAGGAGGGCGGTTCGCTCTCCGAGTTCCTGGAGCAGGTCGCGCTCGTCGCCGACTCCGACCAGATCCCCGACGAGGACGAGGAGGGCTCCGGCGTCATCACCCTGATGACCCTCCACACCGCCAAGGGCCTGGAGTTCCCGGTCGTCTTCCTCACCGGCATGGAGGACGGCGTCTTCCCGCACATGCGCGCGCTGGGCCAGACCAAGGAGCTGGAGGAGGAGCGCCGCCTCGCGTACGTGGGCATCACCCGCGCCCGCGAGCGCCTCTACCTGACCCGCTCCGCGATGCGCAGCGCCTGGGGGCAGCCCTCGTACAACCCGGCCTCCCGCTTCCTGGAGGAGATCCCGGCCGCGTATCTGGAGTGGAAGCGGACCGGCCCGATGGCCAAGCCCGCCGGGCCGACCTCCGGCATCACGTCCTCGCTGTCCTCCTCGCGCTCCCGCTCCGGCCCCTCGGGCTTCGCCACGCGCCGTACGAGCGACAAGCCGGTGATCTCGCTCCAGGTCGGCGACCGCGTCACGCACGACCAGTTCGGCCTCGGCACGGTCATGGGCGTGCAGGGCGCGGGCGCGGACGCCCAGGCGACGATCGACTTCGGAGGCGAGAAGCCGAAGCGGCTGCTGCTGCGGTACGCACCGGTCGAGAAGCTGTAGACGCCCGGCCGATACGAGGAAGGGCCCCGGCCGGATGCGGCGGGGCCCTTCCTCGTCGGCGGGTGCGGGGTCAGCTCAGCGGGTTGAGACCGTGGCTGAGCAGCCAGGGCAGCGGGTCGATGGCCGCGCCGCCGTTCGGCCGGACCTCGAAGTGGAGGTGCGGGCCGGTGGAGTTGCCGGAGTTGCCGGAGTACGCGATGACCTCGCCGGCCTTGACCTTGCCGGAGCGGATCTTGGTGCTGCTGAGGTGGCAGTACCAGGTCTCCGTGCCGTCCGGGGCGGTCACGATCGCCATGTTGCCGTAGGCGCTGTTCCACTGGGTGCGGACGGTGCCGTCGGTCGCGGACATGACCTTGGTGCCGTACTGCACGGGGAAGTCGATACCGGTGTGCGTCGACATCCAGTTGACGCCGGCCTGGCCGAAGCGGGCGCTGAGCTGGTGCAGCTTCACCGGGAGCATGAACTTGGGGCGGAGGGCCTCCTTGCGGGCGGCCTCCTCCTCGCGCTTCTTCCGCTCCGCGTCCTGGCGGATCTTCAGGTCGATGCGCTCCTGGGTGCGGCTGGCGCGCTCGCCGAAGTCGCGGGCGTCGGCGCTGAGCGCGGCGAGCTGGGTGTCCAGCTTGCTGTTCGCGGCGACCTGCTTGACCGAGGCCGGGTCGGTGGCGGCCATGGTCGTGGTGTCGTCCTTGGCGTCGGCGCTGTCGGTGAGACCGCTGACGGAGGCGGCGGCGATGCCGGCGACCCCCATGACGCACGCGGAGGGAACGGCGACCGTCAGGAGCGCGGAGCGCTTGGCGGGCGTACGGCGCCGGCCGCGGCTGCCGCCACCGGAGCGGCGCACGGGCCGCGCGGGGAGGCCGGCGTCCGGGACCGCTCCGCCCAGGTCCGGGACGAGACCGGGGTCGATCTCCAGAGCGATCATGGTCTCGGCGTCGTGGAAGGCGTCGGGCTCCTGGTCGAGGTCCTCGGCGTACTCGGCGAGCTCCGGCTCGAAAGCCGCCGGCTGCTCGTCGTAGCCGGCCGTCTCGTAGGAGGCCGTGTCGTACGGAGCCGTCTCGTACGCGGACGTGTCGTACGCGGACGGCTCGTAGGTCTCGTACGTCGCGGTCTCGGGGGCCGCGTACGCGTCGTACGACCCGTAGGAAGCGCCGTTCTCGGAGGAGAAGTCGTACGAGGGCTCTGCGCTGTGCCCGGCCGGGTACTCCGCGGAGTGCTCCGGGGTGTACTGGTGCGGGACGACCGCCTCGGGGGCCGCCTGGTTCCAGGCGGTGGCGTCGTACGAGCCGGTCTCGAAGCCGGGCGTCGTCCACTGGGCCGTGGCGTCGTAGGCGGCGAAGGCGGCGGCCTCGTACGGGCCCGTCTGCTGCGCCTCGGTCCAGGCGGTGGCGTCCCACTGGCCGGTGGCGGTGTAGGAGCCGTGGGAGCCGGTGTCCCACTGGCCGCTCTGATCGGCGTAACCGCTGTAGGCGCTCTGGTCGGCGTACCCGGTGTGGCTGGTCTGACCTGCGTCGTAGCCCGTGTCGTAGGTGCCGAACAGAGGGTCGACGGCGTAGCTGCCCGTGGTCTGGGTGGCGTCCGTGACGTACCCGGCGTGGGGGTGCTGGTCGTTCACCAACTTCTCTCTCGCCTCGGCAGCAGGGGGTCAAGCAGTGGCGTGACTGTACCCGGCGGTACGCGCGCCCGACAATCTTCGTGGGGTTTCGAGCCGTTAGGAAACGGGCAATCGGCCGTCTTTCGGCGGCTTGTGGAGAGAGCTTTGGCTCTGTGTTCGAAGGATGTTCGACGGGGTGGCGGCGTTCCGGCGGCCCGTCAGGCCACCGAGGCGGCCCCCGCCGACCCGTCACGCGCCCCGGCGGCCGGCGCGCCGTCGCCGAGCGCCTCGAGGATGCCCGCCGCGACCGTCGGATGCACCGGCAGTGCCAGGTGCCCGACGCCGCTGACCCGCACGTTGTGGACGACGAGGTCCGGGTGGTCGAGCCGGGCCGTCTCGACCGGGACCATCACCTGGTCCAGATCGCTCCAGAAGCTCACGAAGCGGGTGCGGCAGCGTGCCGTGGGCCCCGCGAGTTCGAGCAGCACCTCCGAGCCGGGCCGCATCTGGCGCACCAGGGGATGGGCGTCGGCCAGCGGCACGAAGGTCGTGCCCGAGTGCGGGGTGCCCAGCATGATCAGGGTGCGCACCCGGGCGTCACCGCCCAGGCGCTGTACGTAATAACGGGCGATGAGCCCGCCCAGGCTGTGCCCGACCAGGTCGACCTCGCGGTGCCCGGTCCGTGCGAGCACCTCCTCCACATGGCGTCCGAGCAGCTCGGCGGCGGTCCGCAGGTCGCAGGTGAGCGGGGAGTAGTTGAGCGACTCGACGCGGTCTCGGCCGTGCCGGGCGAGCGCGCGGCGCAGCAGGACGAACACGGAGCGGTTGTCGACGAAGCCGTGCAGCAGCACCACCGGGCGCGGCCCGCTCCCGGCGGCTTCGGACGGAGTCGTCCGGCGACGTTCGGTGATCAGACCGGAGGGGTAGAGGACCAGATGGCCGGCGAGGACCGCCAGCTCCAGGACGCCGGCCTTCATCCGGTCGGCCATCCGGGCGGCGATCCGGTCGGTGAGAGCGGTGGGGGTGAGATCCATCGCCGGCCTCCGTCCCGTAACGGCGGTCCGCCGCACCTTCGTGCCGGCGGGCGGCACGGAGGTGCGGCGACCCCGTGGCGGCTCCTTCGCGGAGCGAACAATGTCCCACGTGTGATTTCCCCCTCGCCGTCCACCGCGAAACGGCCCGGTGCGGGATGCTGGCGATAACGTTCGTTCACCTCCCCGGCAATGAGGCTCGGGGGTCGCATGTGGAGGCAGTGATGGGTGTGACCGGTCCGATCCGCGTGGTGGTCGCCAAGCCGGGTCTCGACGGCCACGATCGCGGGGCCAAGGTGATCGCACGGGCCCTCCGCGACGCGGGCATGGAGGTGATCTACACGGGGCTGCACCAGACCCCGGAGCAGATCGTCGACACCGCGATCCAGGAGGACGCCGACGCGATCGGCCTCTCGATCCTCTCGGGCGCCCACAACACGCTGTTCGTGAAGGTGCTGGAGCTCCTGAAGGAGCGCGACGCGGAGGACATCAAGGTCTTCGGCGGCGGCATCATCCCGGAGGCGGACATCCCGCCGCTGAAGGAGAAGGGCGTGGCGGAGATCTTCACGCCGGGGGCGACGACGACCTCGATCGTGGACTGGGTGAACGCGAACGTCCGCGTGGCGGCCTGAGCCGCCGACCGCACGCACGAGGCGATCGAACGGGGCGACCCCGGGCCCACGGCCCGGGGTCGCCCCGTTCTCCCGCAGACGGGGCCTCGCCCTGCGGGCCCGCCGCCGGCCCCCTCCGCCCGCCCGGCCCGACCACGGCGCGGCCCCCGCCCGCCCACGGCCCGGCCCCCGCCCGGCCCCGCGCGTCTCGCGCCGCCCGCGCGTCTCGCGGGCCACCGGAGCGCCCTCTCAGTCCGTCTCCGCCAGTTCCGCGTGCATCGCCGCCCGCAGTTCCAGGGTGGAGACGAGGCGCTGGAAGGCCTCGGACCAGTAGGCGGCGGCGCCGGGGGAGGCGTCCTCCGGCTCGGCGGGGAGGGCGGTCAGCGCGGTGAGCTGGGGCGCGGCCGCCGGTGACAGACAGCGTTCGGCGAGCCCCATCACGCCGCTGAAGCTCCACGGGTAGCTGCCCGCGTCCCGGGCGATGTCCAGGGCGTCGACGACCGCCCGGCCCAGCGGGTCCGACCAGGGCACCGCGCAGACGCCGAGCAGCTGGAACGCCTCCGACAGGCCGTGCGCCGCGATGAAGGAGGCCACCCAGGCGGCCCGCTCCTCCTCCGGGAGCGTGGCGAGCAGCTGGGCGCGCTCGGCCAGTGAGGACGCGCCGGGGCCGGTGGCCTGCGGCGCCGACGGGGAGCCGAGCAGGGCGCGCGACCAGTCCGCGTTCCGCTGGCGCACGGCCGCCCGGCACCAGGCGGCGTGGAGCTCGACGCGCCAGTCGTCCGTGACCGGCAGGGCGACGATCGCCTCGGGCGTCCGCCCGCCGAACCGCCCGGCCCAGCAGTCCAGCGGCGCCGCCTCCACGAGCTGGCCGAGCCACCAGGAGCGCTCGCCGCGCCCCGTCGGCGGAGTGGGCGTCACCCCGTCGTGCCGCATGCCCGCGTCGCACTCGTGCGGCGCCTCGACGACGATCGTCTCCGCGCCCTCCGTACGGTCCAGGGACACGCACGACGCGGCCCGCTCCGCCATGCGCGCGGCCAGCGCGGAAGCCGGCAGCGCGGACAGCAGCTCGGCGGCCGTGGCGCGCACGTTGCGGCTGCGGTCGGACAGGGCGGCCTCCAGGAACTCCTCGTCCGCCGGCCCGAGCCCCGCCCGCAGCGAGTCCAGGAACATCAGCCGGTCCTCGGCCCGCTCCGAGCCCCACGTCGAGGCGAGCAGCCCGCGGCCCCGGGCCGGATCGGCGGCCCGTACGGCGGAGAGCAGGGCCACCCGCTCCGCGAAGAGTCCTTCCTCCCACAGCGTCGGCACCGCGTCCGGATCCGCGGGGTCGGGCAGTGCGCCACTCGCTGCCGCACCCCGCAGCGCGAACTTCCACTCCGGATTGAGCCGGGCCAGCCACAGCCCGCGCGGCCCGGCGAAGGCCAGGGCCTGGGGCCGCAGATCGGTCCGGGCGCGGGCCGCGTCGAGCAGCGCGGGCAGCGCCGCGGCCGGGGCGCCGTACCCGTGCTCGGCGGCCGCGGCCAGCCACTGGGGCAGCAGCTCCGCCAGGTCGGGGGCCGCCCCGCGCCGCCCCCCGGACGGCGCGGGCGCGGCCCGGCCCGCGAGGAGCTGACCGAGCCGGCGCCGGGCCCGCTCCGGCAACGGCCTGCGCCCGTCCTCCGGGGCGACCTCCAGCGGCGCCGCGGCGGGTCCGGGCCGCAGCCCCGCCCTGCGCCGTACGGTGTGCACCGCGGCGGCGTCCAGCAGCGCGACCGGCGCCGCGTCCCCGCCGCTCACCGCGCTTCCCGCGAGCGGCTTCCGGTCGGTGCCCAGCAGCGCCGACGTGACGAGCTCTTCCCAGGCGTCCATGGACTCCTCCAGAGGTGTGGTCGAGGGCGGTCGGCGTGCGGTCAGACGAGCGGCACCGTCTCGCCGGGCGCGTCGGCGGACCAGCCGGCCAGCGGCGTGAAGCCCTGGTGCCCGACCTCCCCGAACACGGTCACCGGGCCGCCCCCCGACAGGGCGATCAGCCGCCACAGGGCGGGGTGGGCCTGCGCGGCGCGGGTCAGCGGCACCGCCTCGCGGGCCGGGTCGGAGGCCACGCCGCCGGAGCCCTCCCGGGCGCCCCCGGCGGGCCACGGCGCGTCCGCGAGCTGCCAGCCGTGGTCCGTGCGGGCCGGGACGACGTCGGTGAGGGTGACCGGCCAGGCGTCGAGCCACGGATCCTCCCGGAGCGCCTTGCCGTAGGCGTCGAGGGCGGCGCCGACCGGGCCGCCGGCGGGCGCCGCGCCCGCCGCCGCGGGCGGGCCGAACTGCTCGACGAGCTCCGCGCGGAGACCGCCGCCCGAGGCGTGCGGACGCAGCTCGGCGTCCAGCACGACGCCGACGGGGAAGGCCGGCTGCGGCGCCCGCCCCGCCGCCCCGAAGGACAGGAGCAGGGCGGTGCGGCCGCTCTCCCGGCCGTGCAGCCAGATGCGGCGCGTCGTCAGGCGGCTGTCCGCCGTGTCGTACTGCGCGAGGACCAGCCAGTGGTCCCGCAGCGTGGGGCCGTCCGGAGGGGCCGACAGGCCGACCCTGCTCCGTACCGTCGCCGCCAGCGGACCGGGCAGCCGGTCCGCGGACAGCCAGGCCCGGTCGAGGAGATGGGTCAGCGCGCACTCCTCCAGGAGGCGGACCGGCCAACCGGGCCCGGAACCCGCTATCGTCCCCAACTCCCGGACCCGTCCCGCGAGTCCCGGCGCCTGGGCGTCGACCATGCGGGCCGCCGTCTCCTCCCACAGGCCGTGGCCCGCCTGCCCGGCCGCGGCGAGCCCGCCGCGCACCAGGTCGGCGAGCCGCCGCTCCAACTCCTCGGCGCCCGCGGTGATCCGGGCCGCCCGCCGCTCGGCCCGGCGCCGCGCCGCCTCCGGATCGGCGGGCCCCGCGGCCGCCCCCGTCGTCGCCCGCGCCGCGCTCGCGGTCCGGGCCCGCCGGCCCGCGAGCCACGTCTCCGCCCAGTCCGGGACCTCGCCGGCGGCGTCGACGTCCCCGCCGGACCACAGCAGCAGAAGTCCCAGCGCGTGCTTGCACGGGAACTTCCGGCTCGGGCAACTGCACGTGTACGCGGGGCCCGTGGTGTCCACGACCGTGCGGTACGGCGTCCGTCCGCTGCCCTTGCACAGACCCCACACCGCCCCCTGGTCGCCGGTGCCCGTGCCCGACCACGCGCCGGCCGTGCCCAGCCTGCCCCCCGCCCTGCGTGACGGGTCGTCAGGAGCCAGTGCCAGCACCTGCTCCGCCGTCCAGCGCTCCCCCTGCTCAGTCATGCGAACGACCGTACGGGCCGCCACTGACAACGCCCCCCGCACGCCTCCCACCTGCGCTTCTCTCCGTCCCCGACCGATTGTCAGTGGGATGGTGCACCGTGGATCACACAGCAGGTCGAACGATCTGGAGGGGGACTCATGACCCTGCCCGAAACCACCACGACCACCGCCGCGGACGCCGTCGCGACCACCTCCGCGACCACCGCGGCGGACGGCTCCCGCCCGGAGGCCCTGCGGCCCCACGCCGAGGACGCCTTCGCCCCTGAACTCGCGGCGCTCGCCGCCGTGGACGACCGGCCCCGGCCCGCCCGCTGGCGGCTCTCGCCCTGGGCCGTGGCGACCTACCTCCTCGGCGGCACGCTTCCCGGCGGCACGGTGATCACGCCGAAGTACGTCGGCCCGCGCCGCATCGTCGAGGTCGCCGTCACGACGCTCGCCACCGACCGCGCCCTGCTCCTGCTCGGAGTGCCCGGCACCGCCAAGACCTGGGTCTCCGAGCACCTCGCCGCCGCGGTCAGCGGCGACTCCACCCTCCTCGTCCAGGGCACCGCCGGCACGCCCGAGGAGGCCATCCGCTACGGCTGGAACTACGCGCAGCTGCTCGCCCACGGCCCCAGCCGCGACGCCCTCGTGCCCAGCCCCGTCATGCGGGCCATGGCGCACGGCATGACGGCCCGGGTCGAGGAGCTGACCCGCATCCCCGCCGACGTGCAGGACACCCTCATCACGATCCTGTCCGAGAAGACCCTCCCGATCCCGGAGCTCGGCGAGGAGGTGCAGGCGGTCGGCGGCTTCAACCTCATCGCCACGGCCAACGACCGCGACCGCGGCGTCAACGACCTCTCCAGCGCGCTGCGCCGCCGCTTCAACACGGTCGTCCTGCCGCTGCCCGCCACCCCGGAGGCCGAGGTCGACATCGTGGCCCGGCGCGTCGACCAGCTCGGCCGCTCGCTGGACCTGCCGGCCGTGCCCGAGGGCGTGGAGGAGATCCGCCGGGTCGTCACCGTCTTCCGCGAGCTCCGCGACGGGATGACCACCGACGGGCGCACCAAGCTCAAGTCCCCCTCGGGGACGCTGTCGACGGCCGAGGCGATCTCCGTCGTCACCGGCGGCCTCGCCCTCGCGGCCCACTTCGGCGACGGCGTCCTGCGCTCCGCCGACGTCGCCGCCGGCCTCCTCGGCGCCGTGGTCCGCGACCCCGCCGCCGACCGGGTGATCTGGCAGGAGTACCTGGAGACGGTGGTGCGCGAGAGAGACGGCTGGAAGGACTTCTACCGCGCCTGCCGCGAGGTGAGCGCGTGACGAGGACCGCCGGCGCATGCCTGACCGCGGCCCCCGCCGCGCACCCTGACGCCCGCCCGCCCGCGGCCCCGGCCGTGACCGGGTCCGGCGGTCCCCCCGTCCGGTCCCTGCCCGGCCCCCTGGTGCTGGGGGTGCGGCATCACGGACCCGGGTCCGCCCGGGCCGTGCGCGCCGCGCTCGACGCCCGGCGGCCCAGGGCCGTGCTCGTCGAGGGTCCGCCCGAGGCGGACGCGCTGGTGGCGCTCGCCGCCGACGAGGAGATGCGGCCCCCGGTCGCACTGCTCGCCCACGCCGTCGACGACCCGGGCCGCGCCGCGTTCTGGCCCATGGCGGAGTTCTCGCCCGAGTGGGTCGCCATCCGGTGGGCCCTCGCGCACGGCGCCGAGGTCCGCTTCATCGACCTGCCCGCCGCCCACACCCTCGCCGCCACCGACCCCACCTGGGGCGACGAGGACGAGGCCGCCGGCCGGGGGCTGCGCGTCGACCCGGTCGCCGAACTCGCCGAGGCCGCCGGCTACGACGACGCCGAGCGCTGGTGGGAGGACGTCGTCGAACTGCGCGGCAGCACCGACCCGTTCGCCCCCTTCGAGGCCCTCGCCGAGGCGATGGGCGCCCTGCGCGAGGCGTACGGGGACGGCGGCCATCCCCGCGACCTGGTGCGCGAGGCGTACATGCGGACCCGGCTCCGGGCCGCGCAGAAGGAGTTCGGCGACGACCTCGCCGTCGTCTGCGGCGCCTGGCACGTCCCCGCCCTGCGCCGCCGGACGCCGCTCACCGCCGACCGCGCCCGGCTCAGGGGACTGCCCAAGGTCAGGACCGAGCTGACCTGGGTGCCCTGGACCCACCGCAGGCTCGCCCGCCGGTCCGGCTACGGCGCGGGCATCGAGGCGCCCGGCTGGTACGCGCACCTGTTCACCGCCTCCGACCGGCCCGTCGAGCGCTGGATGACCAGGGTCGCCCGGCTCCTCAGGGACGAGGACCTGGCGGTCTCCTCCGCCCATGTCATCGAGGCGGTCCGGCTCGCCGACACCCTCGCGGTCCTGCGGGGCCGGCCGCTGCCCGGGCTCGGCGAGACGACCGACGCCGTCCGCGCCGTCATGTGCGACGGCTCCGACGTGCCGCTCGACCTGATCCGCGACCGCCTCGTCGTCGGCGACGTCCTCGGCACCGTCCCGGCGGGCGCCCCGGCCGTACCGCTCCAGCGCGACCTCGAACGCCTCCAGCGCGCACTGCGCCTCAGGCCCGAGGCGCACGAGCGCGAGCTCGACCTCGACCTGCGCAAGGACACCGACGCAGCCCGGAGCCGGCTGCTCCACCGGCTCCGGCTGCTCGGCGTCCGCTGGGGCGCCCCCGTCGCGGGCCGCGGCTCCACCGGCACCTTCCGGGAGAGCTGGCGGCTGTGCTGGGAGCCGGAGCTGCACGTCCAGGTCGCCGAGGCGGGCGTGTGGGGCACCACCGTCGAGGGCGCCGCCACCGCCAGGGCCGAGTCGCAGGCCGTGGCGGCCGACGACCTCGCCGACGTCACGGCGCTCGCCGAGCAGTGCCTGCTCGCCGGGCTCACCGGGGCCCTGCCCGCCGTGCTGCACGCGCTCGCCGACCGCGCCGCGCTCGACACCGACGTCGCCCACCTCGCCCAGGCGCTGCCCGCCCTCGCCCGCTCCCTGCGCTACGGCGACGTGCGCGCCACCGACACCGCAGCGCTCGGCGAGGTCGCCTCCGGCCTGGCCGAACGGATCTGCGTCGGCCTGCCGCCCGCCTGCACCGGGCTCGACACCGACGCCGCCGCGGAGATGCGCGAACGCGTCGACGGCGTCCACACGGCGCTCGCGCTGCTCGCCGCCCGGACCGGCACCGCCGACGGGTCCGGGGAGCCCGCCGCCCCCGACGACGGGGGACTCGCCGACCGCTGGGCCGGGGTGCTGCGGCGGCTCGCCGTCAGGGAGCGGGTGCCCGGGCTGCTGCGGGGGCGGGCCGCCCGGCTGCTGCTGGACGAGGGACGGCTCGCGGAGGACGAGGCCGCCCGGCTGATGGGGCTCGCCCTGTCGCCCGGCACCCCACCCGCAGACGCCGCCGCCTGGATCGAGGGCTTCGTCGGCGGTGCCTCGGGAGGCGGGCTGCTCCTCGTGCACGACGAGCGGCTGCTCGGTCTGGTCGACGACTGGCTGAGCGGCGTGCCGGCCGAGGGCTTCACCGACGTGCTGCCGCTGCTGCGCCGCACCTTCGCCGGCTACGAGTCCGGCGTCCGGCGAACGCTCGGCGAGCTCGTCGCCCGCGGCCCCGCGACCGCCGGCCCCGCCGGTCCCTCCCTCACCACGCCCGGCTTCGCCGGCACCCCCGACCAGGGGCGCGCCGACGGCGTCATGCCCCTGCTCCACCTCATCCTCGGCACCCCAGGACAGTGAGGACCACCGTCATGAGCAGCGTCACCACCTCCTCCGACGACGAGCGCCTGCGCCGCTGGCGGCTGGTGCTCGGCGGCGAGGCCGACGGCACCGGCCGCGCCCTCAGCGGCACCGACGCCGCCATGGACGGCGCCCTGGCCGCCCTCTACGGCGGCCGCGGCGGCGACCGGAGGAGCGGCGGGGACCGCTCGGCCGGCCTGGGCGGCTCCGCCCCCTCCGTGGCCCGCTGGCTGGGCGACATCCGGACGTACTTCCCCAGCTCCGTCGTCCAGGTCATGCAGCGCGACGCGATCGAGCGGCTCGGCCTGTCCACGCTGCTGCTGGAACCCGAGATGCTGGAGGCCGTCGAGCCGGACGTGCATCTCGTCGGCACCCTGCTCTCCCTCAACAAGGCGATGCCGGAGACCACCAAGGAGACCGCGCGCGCGGTGGTCCGCAAGGTCGTCGACGACCTGGAGAAGCGGCTCGCCACCCGCACCCGCTCCACCCTGACCGGCGCCCTCGACCGCTCGGCGCGGATCTCCCGCCCCCGGCACCGGGACATCGACTGGGACCGCACCGTCCGCGCCAACCTGGCGCACTACCTCCCGGAGTACGGCACGGTCGTCCCCGAGCGCCTGATCGGCTACGGCCGGGCGGCCCGGTCGGTGCGCAAGGAGGTCGTCCTCTGCGTCGACCAGTCCGGCTCGATGGCCGCCTCCGTCGTCTACGCCTCCGTCTTCGGCGCCGTCCTCGCGTCCATGCGGGCGATCGCCACCCGGCTCGTCGTCTTCGACACCGCCGTCGTCGACCTCACCGACCAGCTCGACGACCCCGTCGACGTCCTCTTCGGCACCCAGCTCGGCGGCGGGACGGACATCAACCGGGCGCTGGCCTACTGCCAGTCCCGGATCTCCCGGCCCGCCGACACCGTCGTCGTCCTCGTCAGCGACCTCTACGAGGGCGGCATCCGCGACGAGATGCTGAAGCGGGTCGCCGCGATGAAGGCCTCCGGCGTGCAGTTCGTCTGTCTGCTCGCCCTCTCCGACGAAGGCGCCCCCGCCTACGACCGGGAGCACGCCGCCGCCCTCGCCGCGCTCGGCGCCCCCGCCTTCGCCTGCACCCCGGACCTGTTCCCCGAGGTGATGGCCGCCGCCCTGGAGAAGCGCCCGCTGCCGATACCCGCGGCCTGACCGCGGGTGCGGAATCCGTCGTCCCGCGGACACCCGGACGGATGCCGACGGTGTCACTGAGGTCCATATCACAATCCCGCCGGCGCGGTCCTCACCCGGCCGCACGGCGCGCCGTGAGGTGCGCAACGGCCCCTGTCCGCCTGCCCCGAGGGCCCGGCCGCCCCCTGCTCCCACCCCGGCGGAACGCCCCGCCGGGCCTACGGTCTGTGACCCGTATCACCGCCCTGTAGTGATCTGCGATTTAGGGTCCCACGGCCCTCGGGGATAACCTGCGAGACGGACATGCCGCGTCCACGGACACCGTGTACGCCTCCCTAGTGACAGCGCAGTCACGTTGCCCTTCGCGGCACGCCCACGCAGACAACGAACCGCGATCATCTAGAAAAGGGACGCGCGTGGACCTGTTCGAGTACCAGGCGAGGGACCTCTTCGCCAAGCACGGTGTACCGGTGCTGGCCGGTGAAGTCATCGACACGCCTGAGGCGGCGCGCGAGGCCACCGAGCGGCTTGGCGGCAAGTCGGTCGTCAAGGCGCAGGTGAAGGTCGGCGGCCGCGGCAAGGCCGGCGGCGTCAAGCTGGCCACCACCCCGGACGAGGCCGTCGCCCGCGCGACGGACATCCTGGGCATGGACATCAAGGGCCACACGGTCCACAAGGTGATGATCGCGGAGACCGCTCCGGAGATCCTCGAGGAGTACTACGTCTCGTACCTCCTCGACCGCACCAACCGCACCTTCCTCGCCATGGCCTCCGTCGCCGGCGGCATGGACATCGAGGAGGTCGCCGCCACGACCCCCGAGAAGCTCGCGAAGGTCCCGGTCGACGCCAACAACGGCGTCGACATCGAGAAGGCCCGTGAGATCGTCGCCCTGGCCCAGTTCCCGGCCGAGGTCGCCGAGCAGGTCGCCGAGGTCCTCGTGACCCTGTGGAAGACCTTCGTCGCCGAGGACGCCCTCCTCGTCGAGGTCAACCCGCTGGCCAAGGTCGCCTCCGGCGAGGTCATCGCCCTCGACGGCAAGGTCTCCCTGGACGCCAACGCCGACTTCCGCCAGCCGGAGCACGAGGCGCTCGAGGACAAGGACGCAGCCAACCCGCTCGAGGCTGCCGCCAAGGCCAAGGGCCTCAACTACGTCAAGCTCGACGGCGAGGTCGGCATCATCGGCAACGGCGCCGGCCTGGTCATGTCGACCCTGGACGTCGTCGCGTACGCCGGTGAGAACCACGGTGGCGTGAAGCCCGCCAACTTCCTCGACATCGGTGGCGGCGCCTCCGCCGAGGTCATGGCGAACGGCCTGGAGATCATCCTCGGCGACCCGGACGTCAAGTCCGTGTTCGTCAACGTCTTCGGTGGCATCACCGCCTGTGACGAGGTCGCCAACGGCATCGTCCAGGCCCTCGAGCTCCTCGCCTCCCGGGGCGACGAGGTCACCAAGCCGCTGGTCGTGCGCCTCGACGGCAACAACGCGGAGCTGGGTCGCAAGATCCTGTCGGACGCCAACCACCCGCTCGTGCAGCGTGTGGACACCATGGACGGCGCGGCCGACAAGGCCGCCGAGCTCGCGGCTGCGAAGTAAAGGAAGAGGGACAGAACAGCCATGGCTATCTTCCTCAACAAGGACAGCAAGGTCATCGTCCAGGGCATGACCGGTGCCACGGGCATGAAGCACACCAAGCTCATGCTGGGTGACGGCACCAACATCGTCGGTGGCGTGAACCCGCGCAAGGCCGGCACGAAGGTCGACTTCGACGGCACCGAGATCCCGGTCTTCGGCACCGTCGCCGAGGCGATGAAGGAGACCGGCGCCAACGTCTCGGTCCTCTTCGTCCCGCCGGCCTTCGCCAAGGCCGCCGTGGTCGAGGCGATCGACGCCGAGATCCCGCTCGCCGTGGTCATCACCGAGGGCATCGCCGTCCACGACTCCGCCGCGTTCTACGCGTACGCCGTGGAGAAGGGCAACAAGACCCGCCTCATCGGCCCGAACTGCCCCGGTCTCATCACCCCGGGCCAGTCCAACGCCGGCATCATCCCGGGCGACATCACGAAGCCGGGCCGCATCGGCCTGGTCTCGAAGTCCGGCACGCTGACGTACCAGATGATGTACGAGCTCCGTGACATCGGCTTCTCCTCCGCCGTCGGCATCGGTGGCGACCCGGTCATCGGCACCACGCACATCGACGCCCTGGCGGCCTTCGAGGCCGACCCGGACACCGACCTGATCGTCATGATCGGTGAGATCGGCGGCGACGCCGAGGAGCGTGCGGCCGACTTCATCAAGGCGAACGTGACCAAGCCGGTCGTCGGCTACGTCGCGGGCTTCACCGCCCCCGAGGGCAAGACCATGGGCCACGCCGGCGCCATCGTCTCCGGCTCCTCCGGCACCGCCCAGGCGAAGAAGGAGGCCCTCGAGGCCGCCGGTGTCAAGGTCGGCAAGACCCCGACCGAGACCGCCAAGCTGGCGCGCGCGATCCTCGCGGGCTGACCCGGGCCGCGTCGCACAGCAGCCTGACGGCCCGACGGGCCGCGAGCGAAGGGGCCCCGCCCCTCCGGGAGACCGGAGGGGCGGGGCCCCTGTGCGTGTCCGAGGTGCAGAAGCGTTTTTGCTAATCGGGCCTCGGCACCAGCCGCTCCGGGCCCGGGTTCGGCGCGGTGCGCAGCATCTCGCGGAGCTCCTTGTCCTCCGGGCGCAGCTTCTGCGGGCCGCCGCGGACCGGGACACCCTCGACGACCGCGCCGGGCGCGTTCACCGGGATGTAGCGGGTCGGCGCGGTCGCCACGGTGAAGGCCGTGAGGCCGATCAGCGCCGCCGTCACCCCGAAGACCGCCTGGGTGAGCAGCCGGATCCGCCGCTCGCTGCCCGACCGCACGCTGCGCGCCGCGGGGAGGGTAGTCGTCGGCGCCTCCGCGACGAGCGTGCTCAGCCGGAGGTGCAGCTCCTCGGGGTCGGCGAGTTCGGGCAGGCGCCGGGCGATGGCCGTGCGGGCGTGGAGCAGCCGGTTTCCCGCGGCGGGGGTGCTCGCCTCGGTCTCGGCCGCGGTCTCCGGCAGGTCGAGGCCGAGCCCGTCGTAGAGCAGGACGGTACGGCGGTACGCGGGCGGCAGGTCGAGCAGCGCCCCGAGCAGGGCCCGCCGCGAGGCCTCGGTCGGCGGGGTGTCGGGGTGCCGGTGGCGACGCCGGAAGCGGTGCCAGGGCGACAGCGCGTACTCGTAGGCCGCCGCACGCACCCAGCCCACCGGGTCGCGGTCGACCGCGACCTCGGGCCAGTGCTGCCAGGCGTGGTGGAAGGCCTGCTCGACGGACTCGCGCGAGAGCATGCGGCGCCCGGTGAGCAGGTACGTCTGGTGCACGAGCGAGGGTGCGGCGTACGCGTACAGCGCGTCGAAGGCCTCCTCGGGAGTGAGGCCGGCCGGGCCCCCGGCCGCGCCGGCGGCTCCGGCGATCCGCTCGGCGGCCTCGGCGCGGGCCTGCGCCCTGGTGGCCGTGCGGTGCGCCGTGGCGGCCCCGCCGCTCCCGGCCGCGCGTGCGGCGGCGGGCCCGCGGGCCGGGCCCGCCGGCCGGGCACCGGTGCCGCCCGGTCCGGTCCCGGTGACGCCCGCCGTGTCGCCCGGTCCGGCCGCTGTGCCGCCCGCCGTGTCGCCCGCTCCGGCCGCTGCGACGCCCACTCCGGTCCCGGTGTCGTCCGCTCCGGCCGCCGTGGTCCCGGTGGTGGTCCCGTCGCCCGTCGGAGTGACGCCCGCGCGTGTTCCGGCGGTCGCGCCGTCCCCCGCGTCCGGCAGGGGGCGGTCCGCGGCCCCCGCCGGTGCCGGGCCGTGCGCGGGGGTTCTCCTGCGCTCTGGCGCGTCCGCGCCGGTCTCCGGGACGCCGGACCCGTGCGGCGCCGGTTTCAGGCGCTCCTCCGGCTGTCGCGGGTCGTCCGTGGTCCACGGCGCCGGCCCCGTCGCGGACGCGCCGGGCGGTGCCACGGGGGTCTTCGGCGGGCGGGCGACGCCCTTGGTGGCCGGGCGCGGGCGGGTCGGGTCCGGAGCGGGCCGGGCCGGCTTCTCCGGCTGGGCCGGCGCCGGCTCCTCGTGGACGCCGAGGAGCTTCGCGTACGCCTCGCGCTTACGCCCCCGGGGGGCACTGCGGCCGGTCTCCCAGGAGCGGACGGTGGCCCGGGTGACGCCCAAGGCCTCCGCGACGTGCTCCTCGCTCAGGGAGAGGGCCTCCCGCAGTCGGCGCCGCTCCTTGGGGGACGGGAGCGAGAAGGACGGACTCGTCGGACTCATCGGCGTCGACCTCCCGCAGCGCTTCTCTGGGCCGAAAAGTACATAAACGTATATTGAGCGACACAACGGCCATTCGCCTGTTACGGGGGCGAACCGCGTGTCGCTGGCAGCATGGGCCCCGTGACGCATCTGACCGGGCAGCGCCCGCCGCTGGTGCCCGACGCCCGGGTCCAGGGCGGCCGTCCGGCCGCCCTCGCCACCGCCTTCGTGCGCGGCGCAGTGGCGGCCGGGCTCGGCCTCGGCGCCTTCACCGTGCTCGTGATCGGCGCCTGGGTGGCCTCGCCCTACCCCGACAGCGGCCCCGGGGGCGCCCTGCACACCGCCGCCGGCATCTGGCTGCTCGCGCACGGCGCCGACCTCGTCCGGCTCGACACCGCCACCGGCGTCCCGGCCCCCCTCGGCGTCTCCCCGCTGCTGCTGACCGCCCTGCCGCTGTGGCTGGCGCACCGGGCGGCCCGTGACACCGCCGACGCGGACGACGCCCGCGCCGGCTCCCCGCCCGTCGCCGGCGCCGCCGCCGTCGCCTCGGGATACCTGCTGGTCGCTGCCGCGGTCGTGGCCTACAGCGAGACCGGCGCGTTCCCCGCGGACCTGCTCAGCGCCGGCTGCTGGATTCCGCTCGGCGTCCTCGCCGCCACGGGCGCGGGCGCCTGGACGGCGCACGGCCGGCCGCTGCCGGGCCGGGAGCAGAGTGCGACCGCCCTGCGCGCGGGCGGGCTCGCCCTGCTGATGCTGCTCGGTGGTGGGGCGGTGCTCGCGGGGCTGTCCCTGCTGTGGCACGTGGGGGACGCCCAGGCGTCGCTCGACGGCCTCGCGGGGGAGTGGTCGGGCCGGGCGTCCGTCGCGTTCCTCGTGCTCGCGCTCCTGCCGAACGCCGTCGTCTGGGGCACCGCCTACGCTCTCGGCCCCGGCTTCTCCCTCGGCACGGGCGCCCTGGTCACCCCGCTCGGTTTCGGCGACGCCCCCGCCCCGCCCGACTTCCCGCTGCTCGCCGCGCTGCCCGGTCACGGCCCCGGCGGCTGGCCGCACGCGGCAACCGCCGCGGTCCCCGCCCTGGCCGCCCTGGCCCTCGGGCGGCGGGTCGGGCGGGCGGCCCGCTCCTGGACCGGTCAGGAGACGGCGCTGAGCGCGCTGGCCGGTGCCTGGGTCTGCGGCGCGGCCGTCGCCCTCCTCGCGGCCGCCGCCGGCGGACCGCTCGGTTCCGGGCGGCTCACGGTCTTCGGGCCCGTGTGGTGGCAGGCGGGCGCGGCGGCCGTGCTGTGGGCCATGGGCGTCGGTCTGCCGACCGCCCTCGCCGTACGGGCCTGGGGCCGCCGCGGCCTGCGGAAGGCGGCGGAACGTGCCACGGCGCCGGAACCGGTGGTGCCGCCGGCCGGGCCGGCGTCCGCGCGCACGTTCCGGTCCCTCACCGTGGCCCTGTCCGGCCTCCTGCGCCCGTCCGTGCCGGCGCCCGCCGCGGGGGGCCCGGAGCCGGCGGCCGGGGAGGCCTCGTGGGCGCCGGGCGCGGACTCCTCCCCGCCGGTCGGGGCGGGCACCGCCGGTGCGCTCGCCGAGCTGGACGCCCTCGACGCCCTCGACCCGCTCGGCGACGACCCCGGCGACGAGTCCTACGGCTTCCTGCCCGCCGCATGGGAACCTCCCGCCGGGCCGCCCGCGGAGCCCCCGGTCACCCCCTCCGATCCGGTCTGACGCCTACTCCCGCACCCCGAACGTGTCCTGAAGCGGCTTCGGCAGCAGGTCGTTGCAGGCCAGCTGGCTCTGCTTGGTCAGGGCGTCCGCCCGGCACTCGTAGAAGTCGCGGTACGCGAGGTGCATCGCGAAGCCGCTCGCGACGATCATCAGCGCCACCGCGGACGCGACCAGGCCGCTGATCGCGGCGGTCCGCTTCGACCGGGCCGCCGCCTGGCCCGCCTGCCCCGCCTGCCCCGCCTGGGCCGGGGCCTGCGGGCCGCCGCCCTCCCCGGCGCCCGGGGCCTTCACCTTGGCGCGCAGGGCACTGACCGCCCAGTACACGCCGAGGGCGCCGAGCAGCAGCGCGGCCTCCGGGATGTCGAAGATGGCGAAGAAGAAGGCCCACATGCCCGAGAGCACCGCGTACCGCGCCCGCCGCTGCGCCGGGTCGGTCGGGTCCCAGCGCAGGCCGGGGCCCTGGCCGCCCTGGCCGCCGTCGGGGCCGCCCTGGCCGCCCGACGGGCGCTCGGGGCGGCGGCCGAAGCCGTCGGAGGAACGTCCCGGCTGACTGCTGCTCCAGCCGGGGCCGCCCGAGGAACCGCCGTCCTCCGGCTCCTCCTGCCCCTCCGGGCCCTCCGGACGCCGCGGCTGCCACGGCTGGTCCGGCTGTCCCTCCGGCGGCGGTGCGAACGGGTTGTTGTCGTTCGTGGACTGGCGATCCGGCATGTGCTGGATGTCTTCCCTCTGTCGGTGTGCCCGGGTGTGAAGTGGCGCGCGGCCCTGGTGTGGCGGGTCGTCGGACCCTGACGCTACCGCCCGGTCCCGCCCCCGTCCCGTGGGGGCCGTCCGGAGTGCCGGTATCGTTGCTGACGGTCGGGCCCTTCGTAGGGTTCCCCGTATCCAGGGACGCGATTCGTTCGTACGACCGCACAAACACCACGGAAAGAGTGACCCAGTGGCTGCCGCCCGCCTCGTCGTCCTGGTCTCCGGTTCCGGCACGAACCTCCAGGCGCTGCTCGACGCCATCGCCGCCGACCCCGAGGGTTACGGCGCCGAGGTCGTCGCCGTCGGCGCCGACCGGGAGGGCATCGCCGGACTCGACCGGGCCGAGAGCGCCGGGCTGCCCACCTTCGTCTGCCGCGTGAAGGACCACGCGAGCCGCGAGGAGTGGGACCGCGCCCTGACCGAGGCCACCGCCGCCCACGAGCCCGATCTCGTCGTCTCGGCCGGCTTCATGAAGATCGTCGGCAAGGAGTTCCTCGCCCGCTTCGGCGGCCGGGTCGTGAACACCCACCCGGCGCTCCTCCCCAGTTTTCCCGGTGCCCACGGCGTCCGCGACGCCCTCGCCTACGGCGCGAAGGTCACCGGATGCACCGTCCACTTCGTCGACGACGGTGTCGACACCGGCCCGATCATCGCCCAGGGCGTGGTCGAGGTGCGGGACGAGGACGATGAGGCCGCGCTCCACGAGCGCATCAAGGAAGTCGAGCGCTCGCTGCTCGTCGAGGTCGTGGGGCGCCTCGCCCGCAACGGCTACAGCATTGAGGGACGAAAGGTTCATGTCGGTGAACACGGACACCGTTAAGCCCATCCGCCGGGCGCTGGTCAGCGTCTACGACAAGACGGGGCTCGAAGAGCTGGCCCGTGGACTGCACGAGGCCGGCGTCGAGCTGGTCTCCACCGGCTCCACCGCGTCGAGGATCGCCGCGGCCGGCGTCCCGGTCACCAAGGTCGAGGAGCTGACCGGCTTCCCCGAGTGCCTGGACGGCCGCGTCAAGACGCTGCACCCGCGCGTCCACGCCGGCATCCTCGCCGACCTGCGCCTGGAGTCGCACCGCGCCCAGCTCGCCGAGCTGGGCGTCGAGCCCTTCGACCTGGTCGTCGTGAACCTGTACCCGTTCCGCGAGACCGTCGCCTCCGGCGCCACTCCGGACGAGTGCGTCGAGCAGATCGACATCGGCGGCCCGTCCATGGTCCGCGCCGCGGCCAAGAACCACCCGTCCGTGGCCATCGTCACCGACCCGGGCGCCTACGCCGCGGTCCTCCAGGCGGTCCGGGAGGGCGGCTTCACGCTGGCGCAGCGCAAGCGGTTCGCCGCCCAGGCCTTCCGGCACACCGCCGCGTACGACGTGGCCGTCGCGTCCTGGTTCGCCGACGACTACGCCGCCGCCGACGACTCCGGCTTCCCCGACTTCCTGGGCGCCACCTACGAGCGCCAGAACGTGCTGCGCTACGGCGAGAACCCGCACCAGGGCGCCGCGCTCTACGTCGACGGCACGGGCGGCCTGGCCGAGGCCGAGCAGCTGCACGGCAAGGAGATGTCGTACAACAACTACACGGACACCGACGCCGCGCGCCGGGCCGCGTACGACCACGCCGAGCCGTGCGTCGCGATCATCAAGCACGCCAACCCGTGCGGCATCGCGGTCGGCGCGGACGTCGCCGAGGCCCACCGCAAGGCGCACGCCTGCGACCCGCTGTCCGCCTTCGGCGGCGTCATCGCCGTCAACCGCCCGGTGTCCGTCGCGATGGCCGAGCAGGTCGCCGAGATCTTCACCGAGGTCATCGTGGCCCCCGGCTACGAGGACGGCGCCGTCGAGATCCTGGCCAAGAAGAAGAACATCCGCGTGCTGCGCGCCGAGGGCGCCCCGGCCAACCCGGTCGAGGTCAAGCCGATCGACGGCGGTGCCCTGCTCCAGGTCACCGACCGTCTCCAGGCCGACGGCGACGACCCCGCCCACTGGACCCTCGCCACCGGCGAGGCCCTGTCGGAGGCCGAGCTCGCCGAGCTGTCCTTCGCCTGGAAGGCCTGCCGCGCGGTCAAGTCCAACGCGATCCTGCTCGCCAAGGACGGCGCCTCGGTCGGCGTCGGCATGGGCCAGGTCAACCGCGTCGACTCCGCGAAGCTGGCCGTCGAGCGGGCCGGCGAGGAGCGTGCGGCCGGCTCGTACGCCGCCTCGGACGCCTTCTTCCCCTTCCCCGACGGTCTGGAGATCCTCACCGCCGCCGGCGTGAAGGCGGTCGTGCAGCCGGGCGGCTCGGTCCGCGACGAGCTGGTCGTCGAGGCCGCGAAGAAGGCGGGCGTGACCATGTACTTCACCGGTACGCGTCACTTCTTCCACTGACGGTGCCGGGGCCGTCACGGCCCCGGCACCGCCCGGGCGGGCTCCGGCCCGCCCGGGGGTCCGATCCGGAAGACAGGCCCCAGGCGTCGATTCCGCCGGTCGAGTGGACTCTGCTCTAATGGGTTGCTCTTTTGTCGGCGGCTGGTCCCTGGGGGCGCGGTGTTGGATGTGCAGAGCGGTTCCGCGGCGGAGCACTCCGCCCGCGAGGCCACCGAGGCCACCGAGGCCCACGGCGGTCAGCCGGACGGCCGCGCTCTCGCGCCGGCGCCCGCGCTGCCGTACGCGGCCGTGGCGAGCGTCCTGGGCGCCCTGTACTTCCTCTACTCGTGGGTCCAGTACGACCGCTTCCGGACGCCGTCCTGGGACCTCGGCATCTTCGAGCAGTCCGTCCGCGCCTACGCCGAGCTGCGTGCCCCGATCGTGGACATCAAGGGTCCGGGCTTCCTCATACTCGGGGACCACTTCAGCCCGGTGACCGCGCTCCTCGCGCCGCTCTACTGGGTGTGGTCCTCCCCGCTCGCCCTGCTCCTCGCCCAGGCCGTGCTCTTCGCCGCCTCCGCCGTCGTCGTCGGCCGCACCGCCCAGCAGGTGCTCGGCAGCCGCGCCGCCGGGATCGGCCTCACCGTGGCCTACGGGCTGTCCTGGGGCCTTCAGGAAGCGGTCAAGTCCGACTTCCACGAGATCGCCTTCGCCGTCCCGCTGCTCGCGCTGACCTGCCGGGCCCTGCTGCTGGGCCGCTGGACCGCGGCCGTCGCCTGGTCCGCGCCGCTCGTCCTCGTCAAGGAGGACATGGGCCTGACCGTCGCCATGGTCGGCGCGGTGCTCCTCGTCAAGGGACAGAAGCGCCTCGGCGCCGCCCTCGCCGCCTTCGGCACCGTCTTCTTCGCGCTGACCGTGCTCGTCCTCATCCCGGCCGCGAGCCGGGTCGGCCAGTACGACTACTGGGCCAAGATCGAGAAGTCCGGCGACGGGGCGGACGTCTCCTTCCTCGACTCGGTCGTCGGCGCCTTCCAGCACGGCGAGAAGTGGGAGATGGTCCTCTTCCTCGTCGGCGTCACCGGCTTCCTCTGCCTGCGTTCCCCGCTGACCCTGCTCGTCCTGCCGACGCTGGCCTGGCGCTTCCTCTCTCACGACCCCAACCACTGGGGCATGTTCTGGCACTACAACGCGATCCTGATGCCGGTGGTCTTCCTGGCCCTGGTCGACGCGGTCCGTGCCGTCCGCACCTCGCCGCGGCCCTGGCTCGTGGCGTACGGGAAGGTCGTCGTCCCCGTCGTCACGGCGATCGCGATCGTCCACGCCATGGACATGCCGCTGCGCGAGCTGCTGCGGGCCGAGACCTACCGCACGGACGCCCGCACCCTGGACGCGCGGCGGGCGGTGGCCGCGGTGCCGGAGGGCACCAGCGTGGAGACCAACGTGACGCTCATGGCCCACCTGACGGGGGACCACACCGTCTACTGGGTCGGCGGCGCGCAGGGCGTGAGCCCCGACTACCTCGCCCTCGACCTCGCCTCCGGCTGGTCCCAGCCGGTCACCGACCCGGTGGGCCTGGCCTCCCAGCTGCATCCGGAGGCCCGGTACGCGGTGTCGGCGCAGGCCGGGCAGTTCGTGGTGCTCAGGCGGCAGTGACGCGTCGCCGCGGCGGGACGCCGTGCAAACGCGAAGGGGCCCGGTTCCGTCCTGGAACCGGGCCCCTTCGCGTGCGTGCCGTGATCAGTAACGCGGGCGCTTGAACCAGGCCGCGCCGTCCGCCTTCGCGAAGAAGACGATGATCAGGATGCCCATCACGAGGCTGATCAGCGCGAAGACGTTGGCGCCGAGCAGGTTGACGAGGCTGCCGAGGGTGACCAGGGAGCCGTAGACGATGCCGCCGACGCGGACGCCGTTGCCGCCGGTCCTGACCTTCACGGCCGTCATGATCGCCCACACGCCGAAGGCGACGCCGATGATGCCGAAGACCACCATGGTGCCGGTCAGGACGGTGCTCACGTCCTGGCCCTGGGTGTCGAGCTCACCGGTGCCCTCGATCTGGTCGGCGACCCAGCCGCTGGCCGCGGCCATGACGATGCCCATGAGAGCCTGCAGGACGCCGAGGATCCACAGCATCACGCGGGCCGCCTTCACACCGCCCGGCATGTCCGCCGGCACGCCCGGGTAGCCGCCGGGGCCGCCGGGGTAGGGGGCGACCGGCGGGGCGGCCGGGTAGCCGTAGCCCTGCTGGGGCGGCACGCCCTGCGGGGTCTGCTGCGGGTAGCCGTAGCCGGGCTGCTGCCCCTGCGGCTGGCCGTAGGGGTTGTTCGGTTCGCCGAAGCTCATCGGGAGGTTCCTCCGTTGGTTCTGTGCGGGGACGACGCGGCCCGCGCGAGGAAGAGTCACCACCTGATGCACCACTTGTGAGCGGTTCTGCCCCCCGGCACTGCCCGCGGCACTGCGCAGATCATCGTGGTCAGAACGGCCACCCCTTGTCCAGTCGATACGCAGCGCGGTTGTGCAAGTGCAATCTCCGCCTCCGAATTGGAATCAGGCGGGGGTCATCCGGGAGGATGGCCGCATGAGCGCCCAGATTCTCGATGGCAAGGCCACCGCAGCCGCGATCAAGTCCGATCTGACCGTCCGCGTGGCGGCCCTCAAGGAGCGGGGCGTCACGCCCGGTCTCGGCACCGTCCTGGTCGGCGACGACCCGGGCAGCCAGAAGTACGTCGCCGGCAAGCACCGCGACTGCGCCCAGGTCGGCATCGCCTCCATCCAGCGCGAGCTGCCCGCCACCGCCACGCAGGAGGAGATCGAGGCGGTCGTGCGGGAGCTGAACGAGGACCCGTCCTGCACCGGCTACATCGTGCAGCTGCCGCTGCCCAAGGGCATCGACGAGAACCGCATCCTGGAGCTGATGGACCCGGCCAAGGACGCCGACGGTCTGCACCCGATGAACCTCGGCCGGCTGGTCCTCAACGAGCCCGCCCCGCTGCCCTGCACGCCGAACGGCGTCATCACCCTGCTGCGCCGGCACGGCGTCGAGATCAAGGGTGCCGAGGTCGTGGTCGTCGGCCGTGGCGTCACCATCGGGCGCCCGATGCCGCTGCTGCTGACCCGCCGCTCCGAGAACGCCACCGTGACCCAGTGCCACACCGGCACCAAGGACCTCGCGTCCCACCTGCGGCGCGCGGACATCATCGTCGCGGCGGCCGGTGTCGGTCACCTGATCAAGCCGGAGGACGTCAAGCCGGGCGCGGCCGTCCTCGACGTCGGCGTCTCCCGCGACGCCGACGGCAAGATCGTCGGCGACGTGCACCCGGGCGTGGCCGAGGTCGCCGGCTGGATCTCCCCGAACCCCGGCGGTGTCGGCCCCATGACCCGCGCCCAGCTCCTGGTCAACGTCGTCGAGGCCGCCGAGCGCGCGGCCGGGGTCCGCTGACCGTGTCCTCGTCCGGGACGCCTTCCGGCGCTGCGGCCGACCGCCCTTCCGACGGGCTCGCCGACCGGCCCTCCGACGGGCTCGCCGACCGGGACCGGGCCTCCGCCGCTCCGCCGGCCGGATGGGCCGACGGGCCGGAGGAGCCGGGCGGCGCCGCGTCGCGCCGCCACCCGCGGGCGAAGCTCACCACCACGACCGCGCGGCCCGAGGGCGGCGGCCGGGCGGCGCCGGGCGACGCGCCGGCGCCCGCGCGCCAGTGGCCGCTGCTGACCGTGCTCGGGCTGACCGCGCTCGGGCTCCTGATCGTCGGTACGGACCTGTTCCCGCAGGCCTTCCGGGTCGGCACCCTGCTGGTCGGCGCGGCGCTGCTGACGGGCGCGGTGCTGCGGCGCATGCTGCCGTCGGTCGGGATGCTGGCGGTCCGTTCGCGGTTCACCGACATGGTCACGTACGGGCTGATGGGCGGCCTGATCGTGCTGCTCGCGCTGATGGTCCAGCCGCAGCCGTGGCTGCGGATCCCGTTCCTGGAGGACGTCCTCCACCTCACGGTGACGTGACCGCGGGGCACGGCCTGCCGCGTGCCCCGTGAGACGGCGGGCGCCCGTCCTCTCCCCCGTGGGAGGACGGGCGCCGCCGCGATCAAGGGTCATGTACGTGCCAAGGCCCCTTCAAGGTCCGCCGGGCCCTTGTGGCACGGAGGTGACCATTCCGGTACGTGCCGTGCGGAAGCCGGGTGGCAGTGAGCCGTCCCACAAAGGGGTGGGGATTCGGTGCGGCCCGAGTCGGATAGCCTGACCGCTGGATATCTCTTCACGTCGAGACACCGATCGATCAAGAGGGGTATCCCACACCAGGGGCAGGGACCCCCACCGCCAGCTGTCTTACGGAGATCGCCATGACCCGCACTCCCGTGAATGTCACCGTGACCGGCGCGGCCGGCCAGATCGGCTACGCGCTGCTCTTCCGCATCGCCTCCGGCCACCTGCTCGGCGCGGACGTGCCGGTCAAGCTCCGCCTCCTGGAGATCCCGCAGGGCGTCAAGGCCGCCGAGGGCACCGCCATGGAGCTCGACGACTGCGCCTTCCCGCTGCTCAAGGGCATCGACATCTTCGACAACCCGAACCAGGGCTTCGAGGGCGCCAACATCGGTCTGCTCGTCGGCGCCCGCCCGCGCGGCCCGGGCATGGAGCGCGGCGACCTGCTCGCCGCCAACGGCGGCATCTTCAAGCCGCAGGGCGAGGCCATCGCCGCGCACGCCGCCGACGACATCAAGATCCTCGTCGTCGGCAACCCGGCCAACACCAACGCCCTGATCGCCCAGTCGGCCGCCAAGGGCGTCCCGGCCGAGCGCTTCACCGCGATGACCCGCCTGGACCACAACCGCGCCCTGACGCAGCTGGCCCAGAAGACCGGCGCCTCCGTCGAGGACATCACGCGCCTCACCATCTGGGGCAACCACTCCGCCACGCAGTACCCGGACATCTTCCACGCGGACATCGCCGGCAAGAACGCCGCCGAGGCCGTGAACGACGAGGCGTGGCTGGCCGACACCTTCATCCCGACCGTCGCCAAGCGCGGCGCCGCGATCATCGACGCCCGTGGCGCGTCCTCGGCCGCCTCCGCCGCCAACGCCGCCATCGACCACGTCCACACCTGGGTCAACGGCACCGCCGAGGGCGACTGGACCTCCATGGGCGTCCCGTCGGACGGCTCCTACGGCGTCCCCGAGGGCCTCATCTCCTCCTTCCCGGTCACCTGCAAGGACGGCAAGTACGAGATCGTCCAGGGCCTGGAGATCAACGAGTTCTCCCGCACCCGCATCGACGCCTCCGTCAAGGAGCTCGTCGAGGAGCGCGACGCGGTCCGCGAGCTCGGCCTCATCTGAGTCCCACGGCTCACGCGGCTTCCGTGACACGGGAGTTCGCGTGGCGTCCGCAGGACGCCCCCGGCGCCCCCGGCCCTTAGGCCGGGGGCGCCGCGCGTTCTATGCTGTGCCCTCGGTTCCGCCGACTCGGCGGAGGACACGTGCAGTTCGGGAGCCCAGGGGACCAGTTGACGCAGCCGTCCTTACCTCACCAGCCCGGCCCACCCACCGGCCCGCCCACCGGTCCGCCGCCCCCCGGCGCACCGCCCACCGCCGAACGCGGCAACCCCGCCACCAGCGAGGCCACCCGGCTGCTCTGCGCCGGCACCTATCTCGACGACGCCTTCCGCGACGCCGTCATCGACCAGCTCTACGTCCACGAGGAGCGGGTCGCCGCCCAGTCCCTCGGCATCGACGCCGCCCGCGTCCTCGCCCACGCCCTGCGCGCCCGCCGGGTCGAACTCGGCTGGTCGGCCGCGATCCTGGGCCTGTGGGTGGTGTCCTTCGCGCTCACCAAGGGCCTGGTCCTGTTCCTCGCCGTGCCCTTCCTCCTGCTCGGCGTCGCCCGCTGGATCCGCGGCAGGGCGGCCGCCGCGCCGCTCTACCGCGCGGTCCCCGCCTTCGTCGTGCGCTGGTACGCCCGTCTGACCCTCCTCCAGGCCGCCGTGATCCTGCTCTTCCTCGCCTTCGCCGGCGAGGAGACCCGCTGGGAGGTCCTGGGCGACGTCGTGGGCTCCGGCGACTCGGGGGCACTCGTCGGCCTCGCCGTCGCCGGTGGCACCGAGCAGCTGTGGGGCATCGGCCTCCCGGAGGTCTGGATCACCATCGCGGTGCCGTTCCTCATCGCCGCCGCCGTGGCCGCGCAGCGCGGCCAGTTCGCCCGCGCACTCACCGGCGAGCTGTCCCGGGCCGGTTTCGCCGACCTGCACGGCGACCCGGCCGAGCAGGCCCAGGGCGCCCGCTTCCGCCGGCTGCGCGACCGGATCCGGGTCGAACAGCACGCCCGGCTGGTGATGTACCGCTACGAAAACCCGTTCTGCGGCGCCGGTCAGCCCTACGAGCCCTGGTCCCTCTCCGTCGAGCTGCGCCCCCGCAAGGACCTGGACGGACCTACGCCCGAACCGCTCGACAACAGCGCGATCCTGCGGCACGTCGTCCCGCTCGTGGAAGCGCTGCGGACGCCGTCGCCGCACGGTTCGCCGCAGGCCCAGGCCGCCGTACGGGACCGGCTGCGCGAGCTGGAGATCGACGAGGTCGTCTTCCTGCCGGTCGACGGCCTGCCGAGCCGCGCGGCCGCCCCGTACACCCCCGAGGGCTTCGAGCGGCACCGCTCCGCCGCGATCGAGGAGGGCGGCGAGCCCCGCCGTCACTTCCTGCGGATCAGGGTCGGCGGCTGGGGCGAGGAGATCGTCACCACCGTCTTCGTCCGGGTCCACACCCAGGGCGGCATGCTCATGCTGGAGGTGGCCCCGCACGTGCTGCGGCCGGTCGCCGAGCTCTACCGGTACGCCGACCGGATCGCCCACCGCTACCGCCACAACCACCACTTCGGCAAGGCGGTCTGGGCCCTCGGCAGGACCCCGCGCTCCGCCGGGCAGGCCCTGGTCACCCTCTGGCGCGGCCTCGGCCACGTCTGGCGGCTCGCCACCGGCGGGCACGCGGCCGCCCTGCCCGAGGGACCGCTCCGTTCCGTGCGCGAGCTCGGCTCGGACGACGAGGCCTCCCTCTTCCAGGAGATGGACGTCAGCCGTTACCTGAAGAGCATCCAGGACCGGGTCGCCGACGGGGTGACGGTGGCCCTGCGTCAGGCCGGCTACGAGACCGCCGAGTTCGAGCAGAAGATCGTGCACGTCGCCGAGGGCGGGACGTTCATCGAGGGCACCAAGGGGAACGTCACCATCGGCGCGCACAACACCGTCACCAGCAAGACCTTCACCACGACGAACACCGGAGGCGACCGTGGCTGAGAACCCGACCCCCGCCGACCGCGCGGCCGGCGGCATCCACGTCAGCAACGCCGGCGGCAACGTCACCATCGGCGACAACAACCAGGTGGCGTACACGGTGCAGGGCTCCGAGCCCTCCCGCGACCCCCGGCAGGAAGAGCTCCTCCAGGCCGTCCGCGCGCTCCGGGGCGACCTGACGCGTGTCGTCGCCTCGGAGCAGACGACCGCGCTCGACGCCGAACTGTCCGACGTGGAGGACGAGATCGAGGGCACGGGCGCGGCCGCCCCCGGCCGGCTCGCCCGCCTCCGCCAGGCGCTGGCCGACGCGGGCGCCGTCACCGGACTCTTCGCCTCGGCCGCGGCCGTCGGCCAGGCCGTCGGCGCGCTGCTCGGAGGATGAGATGAGCCGTGACGGGGGCGGCGGCGCGTGGTGGAACGACGAGTCGCAGAGCTGGGAGACGGGGCCGGACGCGTCCGGCGCGCGCCAGGGCGGGGGAGCGGGCGCGGGTGACGGGGCGGGACCCGGGGCCGTGCCGGCTCCCGGATCGGCCCCCTGGCCGGTGCAGGGTCCGGGTCCGGCACCGGCCGGAGGGTCCGGGCCGGTCGTGCCCGCGCCCGTCCCCGCCTCCGGAGGGGGCCACGGCGTCGTGCCCTTCCCCGGCGACGGGTACGGACCGGGGCCGGTCGTGCCCATGCCGCACCTGCCGCCGGTGCCGCCCGTGCCTCCGCCTGCGCCGCCCGGGGAGTCCGCGGGTGCGCGGCCGGGCGCGCGGAACGCCGTGATCGCCGGGGTCGTCGTGGGCGTCCTGGCCGCCGGGTCCGTCGGCGGCTGGCTCCTGTGGGGGCGGGGCGGGAGCGACGACGGCAAGGGGAGCGGTGCGACGGCCGCTCCCAGCGCGCCCGCGACGTCGGGCCCCGCCTCCGGCGCCGACGGAGGGCCTTCCGGGACGGCGTCGGACTCCCCGTCGCCCTCGGACGGTGTCCCTCCCGCCGGCTTCCGGCTCGTCCGGGAGAGCGGCTTCGCCCTCGCCGTACCCGAGGGCTGGAACCGCACGTCCTCCGGTTCCAGCGTCTTCTACAACGCGCCCGACGGCCTCGGCCTGGTGCAGGTCTACAGCCTCGACGAGCCGGGGATCACCCCGTACGAGGCGCTGCGCCAGACCTCGCGGGACCTCGCCGCCAAGAACCCGGGCTACCGGGAGATCAGTCTCACCCGGACCGGGGCGGGCGAGGACGCCGCCGAGCTGGTCTACTCGTACGACCGGACCGAGGGGCGCCGCAAGGTCGTCGACCGGGCCTTCGTCGGCGGGGACGGGCGGCAGTACGCGGTGCTCGCCGCCGGGCCCGAGAGCGCCTGGCCCGAGCAGCGGAGGACGCTGGACACGGCCCTGGAGTTCTTCACGCCGTGACGGGCGGTTCCGTGAGCGGCGTCTCGGGGAGGGCGGCGGCTCCGGGACCGGTGGCTTCGTGAGCGGCGGTGCGGTGACGGGTGGCTCCCCGGCCGGCCGTTCCGTGACCGGCAGGCCGGGTGGCGGGGGTCCGTGACCCGCGGTTCCGCGGGGAGGCCGGTCCGCTGCCCGCTACGCCGTGCGCAGCTGACGGGCCAGTTCGCCGACCGCCTGCAGCGCGCGGGCGTGCAGTCCGTGCCCGAAGGTGATGCGGGTCGCGCCGAGCCGGCCGAGCTCGGCGTGCGAGGGATCACCCGGCCGGGCCAGGAAGTTGAGCGGGCCCTCGACGCCCGCCGCGCGCAGCCGCGGGAGCTCCCCGGCGGGCGCGAGGACCGGGAAGACGCAGTCCGCGCCCGCCGCCACGTACAACCGGGCGCGTTCGGCGGCCTCCTCGGCCGTCCCGCCGTGGAGGTAGGTGTCCACGCGCGCGTTGACGAACAGCGCGGACCCCGCCTCCTCCCGTACCGCCGCGATGCGTTCGGCGTGCTCGATCGGGTCGCGCAGGCGGCGGGTGCCGCGTACGGAGTCCTCCAGATTGAGGCCGGCCGCGCCGGTCTCCAGGACCCGCGCGACCAGCTCCTTCGCCGGCAGCCCGTAGCCGTCCTCCAGATCGGCGGTGACCGGTACGGAGACGGCGCGGACGATCCGGGCGACCGCCGCGAACATCTCGTCCGCCGGAGTGTGCCCGTCCGGGTGGCCGAGGGCGGCGGCGATGCCCGCGCTGGGCGTGGCGAGCGCCGGGAAGCCGGCCTCCTCGAAGACGCGCGCGGTGGCGGCGTCCCACGGGCCGGGCAGGACGAGGGGGTGGGCGCCGGGCGGCGTGTCGTGCAGGGCGCGCAGCCGCTCGGCCGTGCTCGGGCCGCTCACCGCTTGTGCGTCCCCGGGGTGTAGTGGCCCGGGGTGAACCGGCAGGTGACCCCGATCCGGTTCCAGGCGTTGATGACCGTGATCGCTCCGATGACGTGCGCGAGCTCCGTCTCGTCGAAGTGCGCGGCGGCCTCCGCGTACACCTCGTCGGGCACGAACCCGTCGGTGAGGACGGTGACGGCCTCGGTGAGCCCCAGGGCGGCCAGCTCGCGCTCGGTGTAGAAGTGGCGCGACTCGCGCCAGGCCGACAGCTGGACGATCCGCTGCACGGTCTCGCCGGCCGCGAGCGCGTCCTTGGTGTGCATGTCGAGGCAGAAGCCGCAGTTGTTGATCTGCGAGGCGCGGATCTTGATCAGCTCGTAGAGGGTGGGCTCGACGTGCTTCGCCGCCGCGATCTCCAGCCCGATCATGGCCTTGTAGAACTCCGGGTGCTTCTCGGCGAAGGCGAGCCGGGGCGCGTGCTCCTCGGCGTAGGCGGCAGGGGCGGCGGAGGCGGTGTCGGTGATCGTCATGTCGGCCACCGTACGGGCCGGATGGTGCCCGGGTATGGTCCATTCCCATGGCGAACGAGTGGGCCACTTTCGGGGCCGACCTGCATCTGGAGCTCTCCGGGAAAGGTCTGCGCAACGGGCTGATGAACGCGCTGCGGGAGGCCGTCCGCAGCGGACGGCTCGCGGCGGGGACCCGGCTGCCGTCGTCCCGTGCGCTCGCCGCCGACCTGGGCGTGGCCCGCAACACGGTCGCCGACGCCTACGCGGAGCTGGTCGCCGAGGGGTGGCTGACCGCGCGACAGGGCTCGGGGACGCGGGTGGCCCCCCGGTCGGCGCCGCGCCGCCCCGCGCCGCCGAGCCGTCCGGCCGGCCCCCGGGCCGGGGCCGGGAGGCCGACGTACAACCTGCGACCCGGCACCCCCGACCTCGCCTCCTTCCCGCGCGCCGACTGGCTCAAGGCGGCCCGCAAGGCGCTGACGGCCGCACCGCACGAGGCCTTCGGATACGGCGACCCCCGCGGGCGGATCGAACTGCGCACCGCCCTCGCCGAGTACCTGGCGCGGGCCCGCGGGGTGTACGCGCGGCCCGAACGCGTCATGGTCTGCTCGGGTTTCGTGCACGGCCTGATGCTGATGGGCCAGGTGCTGCGGGCCCGCGGGGTGCGCGAGGTGGCCGTGGACTCCTACGGCCTCGACATCCACCGGGAGCTGCTCGAACGGGCGGGCCTGCGGCTCCCGCCCCTGCCCTTCGACGAACGGGGCACGCGGACGGAGGAGTTGGGGGCCATGGGGAGCCGGGTCGGGGCCGTCCTGATGACGCCCGCCCACCAGTTCCCCATGGGCGGGGCGCTGCGGCCCGACCGGCGGGCGGCGGCCGTCGACTGGGCGCGGGCCGCCGGGGGACTGATCCTGGAGGACGACTACGACGGGGAGTTCCGCTACGACCGGCAGCCGGTCGGCGCGCTCCAGGGCCTCGACCCGGAGCGGGTCGTCTACCTCGGCACCGCCAGCAAGTCCCTCGCGCCGGGGCTGCGGCTGGCGTGGATGGTGCTCCCGGAGCACCTGGTGGACGAGGTGGCGGCGGCGCAGGGGGCGGCGGACCGGGCGTCGAGCGTGACGGACCAGCTGACCTTCGCGGAGTTCCTCCGCTCCGGCGCGTACGACCGGCACGTGCGCGCCATGCGCCTGCGCTACCGGCGCCGCCGCGACCAGCTGGTGGCGGCCGTCGCCGCGCGCTCCCCGGAGACGCGGGTCAGCGGCATCGCGGCCGGGTTGCACGCGGTGCTCGAACTCCCGGCGGGCACCGAGGCCGCGGTCGTGCGCTCCGCCGCCTTCCAGGGCCTGGCCCTGACCGGCCTCGACGACTTCCGGCACCCCGCCACCCCGCCGACGGGGGACGCCCTGGTCGTCGGCTACGCGACCCCGCCGGACAGCGCCTGGTCCGGCGTCCTGGAGGCGCTGTGCCGGGTCCTTCCCTAGGCCCTGCCTTTCGGATCATGCCGGGCTCGCGGCGTCCGGCACGCGGACGCCGCTCCCTGATCCGGCCTGATCCGAAAGACAGACCCTGGGCCCTGTCGTCACACTCCCGCCTCCGGGCGACGACGGGAGGTGGGCGACAAGACCCGGGAGGCCGTCGGCCCCCGCCCGACGGCGCTGCCGCCTGGGCGCCTCCGCCCCGTGCGTCCGGGCGACGGCGCCGGCCCGCCGGATCACGCGCCCGCGCTTGGCGCTCCCGCTTTCCGGTGCGTGTCCGGGTCCGCGGCCGTCACTCGGCGGGGGCCACGTCCGTGGTGGACGGCGCCTCGCCGAACCGCGCGAGCGTCAACGAGCCCGCGACGGCGATCGCGAAGCCCAGGAAGGCCAGCCAGGAGAGGCCCTCGCGGGTCCGGTCGCCGAGCCAGGCGACGCCGACGATCGCCGGGCCGATCGTCTCGCCGAGCACCAGTCCCGCCGTCGCCGTGGTGACCGCACCGCTGTGCAGGGCCGAGGTGTAGAGGAGGAACGCGGCGCCGCCGCCGACCAGGAGGGCGTAGAGCGCGGGGTTCGCGAAGTCCACCGAGTCGATCAGCCGGACCGCGACCTCCACCACCCCGAAGCCCACACCGCCCGCCAGACCGAGAGCCAGCGCCCGGGGCCGTTCCGGCAGGCGCCCCGCCGCCGCGCCGACCAGCAGCACGGCGAACGCCGCCACGAGCAGCCCCCACCCGAGGCCCTCCCCGACGTCCTCGTGGCCCTCCTTGCCGGAGGCGAGCGCCAGCATGGCGAGCCCGAGGCAGACCAGGCCGACGGCCGTCCACTCGACGTGGCGCAGCCGCACGTCGAGGACCCGCGAGGCGATCACCGCCGTCACGGCGAGACTCGCCGCGAGCGCCGCCCCGACCGCGTAGATCGGCAGCGTCCGCAGCGCGACGATCTGCAGCACGAAACCGAACCCGTCCAGGCCGAGGCCGGCCACGTACCGCCACTGCCGCAGCGCCCGCCACATCAGCGTGACGTCGACCCCGCCGCCGGTGCCGGGCTCGGCAGCCCGGGCCCCCATGGCCTGGAGCACCGACGCGGCGCCGAAGCAGAACGCGGAACCCAGCGCGCACAACATCCCAAGTAGCACGAAAGGGACTCTAGTGCGACGGGGATCGGCCAGGTGGCCAGGCCGGGCCTACACTGTGCGATCGCAACCAGGCGCGGGCAGACGCCGGTGCGGGACAGGGGAGGAAGAGCGATGCGCAGACTGAGGTCCGGCACGGTGATACTCGGCGGCGTGAGCGTGCTCGCGGCGACCCTGACCGCGTGCGGCTCCGAGCCCGACCGCCGGTGCATCGACCCGGTGACGTACAAGGAACTCCCGGACTACCAGTGCTCCGACGGTGACGGCGACGGCAGCAGCAGCTCCCACGGCGGCCGCTATTACTACGGCGGCTCCTCCCGCAGCGGCACGGTCAGCGGCGGCAGCTTCGACAAGTCGGCCGTCGACAGCGGTGGCTTCGGCGGCCACCACTCCTCCTCCGGCGGCTGACCCCCGTGGAGCGCCACACCATCGAACCCCGCCCCGGCTGGCAGCAGACGGTCGAGGAGCAGGGGCTGATCTACCCGCTGACCCGCTACCCGGACGGCTCGCTGCGCCCCTACTGGGACGAGAGCGCGTACTACTCCTTCACCCTTCCCGAGGTCGAGGCCCTGGAGGAGGTCGTCGAGGAGCTGCACGCCATGTGCCTCGCGGCCGCCGCGCACATCGTGGAGAAGGACCGGTTCGCGGAGCTCGGGATCACCGACCCCCGGGTCCGGTCGCGGGTCGCGGAGGCGTGGCGCCGCCGGGACGAACTGCCCACCCTCTACGGGCGGTTCGACCTCCGGTACGACGGTACGGGCCCGGCCAAGATGCTGGAGTACAACGCCGACACGCCCACCTCCCTGGTGGAGGCGGCCGGCCCGCAGTGGTTCTGGATGGAGGAGCGCTTCCCCGGCGCCGACCAGTGGAACTCCCTCCACGAGCGGCTCGTCGACGCCTGGAAGCGCCAGGCGCACCTGCTGCCGCCCGGCAGCCCGGTCCACTTCGTCCACTCCGACGGCGACGAGCTCGGCGAGGACCTGATGACCGTCGCGTACCTGCGCGAGACCGCCCAGCAGGCCGGTCTCGCCACGGAGGCGCTGTCGGTGGAGCGGATCGGCTGGGACCGGATCGCCGGACGCTTCGTCGACGACCGGCTCCGCTTCATCCGCGCCTGCTTCAAGCTCTACCCGTGGGAATGGCTCACCACGGACCGCTTCGGGCCGCACGTCCTCGACACCCTCGACAACGGCGGCGGCACCGGGACCACCTGCTGGATCGAGCCGGCCTGGAAGATGCTGCTCTCCAACAAGGCGCTCCTCGCGATCCTCTGGGAGCTGTACCCCGGGCACCCGAACCTGCTGCCCGCCTACCTCGACGGCCCGCGCGAACTGGCCGCCTCCGACGGTCCCGGCTACGTCTCCAAGCCGCTGCTCGGGCGCGAGGGCGCGGGCGTCACGCTCCACGAACCGGGCGCCGCGCCGGTGCCGCGCGAGGACGAACCCTGCTGCTACCAGGAGTCGGCCCCGCTGCCCGACTTCGACGGCAACCGGGTCGTGCTCGGTGCGTGGACCGTCGGCGACGAGGCGGCGGGGCTCGGCATCCGGGAGTCGGCGGGCCCGATCACGGACGAGTACGCCCGCTTCATCCCGCACGTCATCCTCTGAGGGCGCCGACGGGCGGAGCCGGGGCGAGGTGCGCGGCGCGCGCCGGCCCGGCCCGCCCTCCGGAGCCGTGTCGACCCAGGAGGGACGGGCCGGAGCCTGCGCGCCGGAGCGCCGCCGCGCCCCCGCCGTGCTCCCCCGGCGGTCCTACTCCGAGAGCACCGCCCTCAGCTGCTCAAGGCCCCAGTCCAGGTCCTCCTTGCCGATGACCAGCGGAGGGGCGATCCGGATCGTCGAGCCGTGGGTGTCCTTCACCAGGACGCCGCGTTCCATCAGCTTCTCCGAGATCTGCCGTCCCGTGCCCTTCGCCGGGACGATGTCCACGCCCGCCCACAGGCCGCGCCCGCGGACCGCCTCCACCGCGCCGCCGCCCACGAGCAGGCCCAGTTCCGCGTGCAGGTGCTCGCCGAGCTCGGCCGCCCGCTGCTGGTACTCGCCGGTCCGCAGCATCGCCACGACCTCCAGCGCGACCGCGCAGGCCAGCGGGTTGCCGCCGAAGGTCGAGCCGTGCTCGCCCGGGCGGAAGACGCCGAGCACGTCACGGTCCGCGACGACCGCCGACACCGGCACCACGCCGCCGCCGAGCGCCTTGCCCAGGATGTAGACGTCCGGCACCACGCCCTCGTGCTCGCACGCGAAGGTCCGGCCCGTACGCCCCAGGCCGGACTGGATCTCGTCCGCCATGAACAGGACGTTCCGCCGGGCCGTCAGCTCCCTCACCCCGCGCAGGTATCCGGGCGGCGGGACCAGCACCCCGGCCTCGCCCTGGATGGGTTCGAGGAGCACCGCCACCGTGTTCTCGGTGACCGCCGCCTCCAGCGCGGTCAGATCGCCGTACGGCACGATCTCGAAGCCCGGCGTGTAGGGGCCGTAGTGGTCGCGGGCCTCGTGGTCCGTGGAGAAGCTGACGATCGTCGTGGTGCGGCCGTGGAAGTTGTTGGCCGCGACGACGATCTTCGCGTGCCCGTCCGGCACGCCCTTCACCTCGTATCCCCACTTCCGCGCGGTCTTCACCGCCGTCTCCACCGCCTCCGCGCCGGTGTTCATCGGCAGCACCGCCTCCTTGCCGCACAGCTCGGCCAGGCGCGCGCAGAACTCCCCGAAGCGGTCGTGGTGGAAGGCGCGCGACGTGAGCGTCACCCGCTCCAGCTGAGCCCGGGCGGCATCGAGCAGACGCCTGTTGCCGTGGCCGAAATTGAGCGCCGAGTAGCCGGCGAGCATGTCGAGGAAGCGACGCCCCTCGACATCGGTCATCCACGCCCCCTCGGCAGAGGCGACGACCACGGGAAGGGGGTGGTAGTTGTGGGCGCTGTGCGCGTCCGCGGAAGCGATCTCGTCTTGCGTTCTCGACACGGGATCTCCGTTCGTCCTGCGGCCTGGGGCGGGTGTGGCTCCCTGTTCTTATCGTCGCTCGTCTGCCGGACGGGGAAACCTGCGTGTCGGCGCGCCCGCCAGTCCGGAAACACGCGCGGCGACCGGCGAACGGGGAACGCACCCCGGGGGAGCCGTGCGCGGCGGACCGCACGAGGTGCCGCGCTCACCGTGGTCCGCGCCGAGGTCGCCGACCTCATGACCGCCTTCCCGGCCCCCGGCCTCCCGGCCCCCGGCCTCCCGGCCCCCGGCCTCCCGGCCTGACCTGCAGCGGGGCCTTCGGCAGGGCCTCCGGCCGGCCCCGGACCCCGGAGGCCCCGCCGCCCCCCCCGGGCGGGTCCCAGGCGGATCCCTCCGCCGCGCGCCGTGTGGGCCTCGTCTCATCGGCCGTGTCGCCCAGCGGCCACGACCGGGCGGCGCCCCCGTCCTCGGAGCGCCCGGCGAGCGGGTGCGCCGTGCGGAAGGTCTGCTGCACCGCGTTTCCGACGTCCCTCCCGCCCCACGGACCTCCGCCGTCCGCCGCGCCACCGCCGCAGGAGCGCGGACCAGCTCCGCGTACGCCTTCCGCCACCCCGGCGCGGACGCGGGCGATCACCGTGGCCTCGTCCTCGCCCGGGACGCCTCGGGCGTCCTCGCGGCTCTGATACACCGGCAGTCGGGGATCGCTTCCCACACCTGAGAGAATGATGAGCATGGCTTCTGACCGACCGCGCGTGCTCTCCGGAATCCAGCCCACCGCAGGCTCGTTCCACCTCGGCAACTACCTCGGCGCCGTGCGCCAGTGGGTGGCCCTCCAGGACTCCCACGACGCCTTCTACATGGTCGTGGACCTGCACGCGATCACGGTCCCGCAGGACCCGGCCGAGCTGCGCGCCAACACCCGGCTCGCCGCCGCCCAGCTGCTCGCCGCGGGCCTCGACCCCGAGCGCTGCACCCTCTTCGTCCAGAGCCACGTCCCCGAGCACGCCCAGCTCGGCTGGGTCATGAACTGCCTCACCGGCTTCGGCGAGGCCTCCCGCATGACGCAGTTCAAGGACAAGTCCGCGAAGCAGGGCGCCGACCGCGCGACCGTCGGCCTTTTCACGTACCCGATCCTCCAGGTCGCCGACATCCTGCTCTACCAGGCCCACCAGGTCCCGGTCGGTGAGGACCAGCGCCAGCACATCGAGCTCACCCGCGACCTCGCGGAGCGCTTCAACGGGCGCTTCGGCGAGACGTTCACGATCCCGGCGCCGTACATCCTCAAGGAGACGGCGAAGATCTACGACCTGCAGGACCCTGCGATCAAGATGAGCAAGTCGGCGTCCACCCCCAAGGGTCTGATCAACCTGCTCGACGACCCGAAGACGACGGCGAAGAAGGTCAAGAGCGCGGTCACCGACACCGACACGGTCATCCGCTTCGACCCGGCGAACAAGGCCGGCGTCTCCAACCTGCTCACCATCATGTCCGTGCTCACCGACACCTCGGTCGCCGACCTGGAGAAGAGCTACGAGGGCAAGATGTACGGCGCCCTGAAGACCGACCTCGCCGAGGTCATGGTGGACTTCGTCACTCCCTTCCGGACCCGCACCCAGGAGTACCTGGACGACCCGGAGACGCTGGACTCGGTCCTGGCCAAGGGCGCGGAGAAGGCCCGCGCGGTCGCCGCGGAGACCCTGGCGCAGACCTACGAGCGGATCGGTTTCCTGCCTGCCAAGCACTGAGCCGGGCCAGGGGTCCGAGGACCCTGGCCGAAAGGGTGCCGCAGGCCGCACACTGGCGGCTGTAGCACCACACACGTTTCGACGGACGACGGAGGAGAACGACGTGGGGACCGTAACGATCGGCGTCTCGATCGCGGTCCCGGAGCCTCACGGCAGCCTGCTCCAGGAGCGGCGCGCGGGCTTCGGGGACCCCGCCGCGCACGGCATTCCGACCCACGTCACCCTCCTCCCGCCGACCGAGGTCGGCGAGGAGCGTCTGCCCGCGATCGGGGCGCACCTCGCCGCCATCGCCGCGCTCAGCGACCCCTTCACGATGCGGCTCGACGGCACCGGCACCTTCCGGCCGCTCTCCCCGGTCGTCTTCGTGAAGCTCGTCGAGGGCGCCGACGGCTGCGACGTGCTCCAGCAGCGCATCCGGGACGCCGCCGGCCCGGTCCCGCGCGAGCTCCAGTTCCCGTACCACCCGCACGTCACCGTCGCCCACGGCATCCCGGAGGCGGCGATGGACCGCGCCTTCGAGGAGCTCGCCGGTTACGGCGCGGAGTGGACCTGCAGCTCCTTCGCGCTGTACGAGCAGGGCGCCGACGAGGTGTGGCGCAAGCTGTACGAATACGAGTTCGGCAGCGGCCGTACGGTCACCGTCCCCGCCGTGCCGGCGCAGGGCGGCAGCCCGGTCGACGAGCCGACCGCCACCCGCTAGCCGCCCCGGGCGGTCTCCGTCCGCCCCCGGCCCGTCCGGTCGCGATCACATCGGCAGGCGCCGGAACACCGCCCTCGGCACGTGCCGCAGCGCCGACATCACCACGCGCAGCGCTCCCGGCACCCAGACCGTCTCCGAGCGGCGCCGCAGCCCCAGCTCGATCGCCGTCGCGACCGCCTCCGGAGTGGTCGCCAGCGGGGCCTCCTCGCGGCCCAGCGTCATCTTCGAGCGCACGAAGCCGGGCCGGACCACCATGACGTGCACTCCGGTGCCGTGCAGCGCGTCCCCGAGGCCCTGCGCGAAGGCGTCGAGACCGGCCTTCGACGAGCCGTAGATGAAGTTCGCCCGCCGGGCCCGCTCGCCGGCCACGGACGAGAGCACCACGAGTGAGCCGTGCCCCTGCGCCTGGAGCGCCTGGGCGCAGACCAGGCCCGCGGAGACGGCTCCGGTGTAGTTGGTCTGGGCGACCCGGACGGCCGCGAGCGGGTCGGACTCGTCGCGGGCCTGGTCGCCGAGGACGCCGAAGGCGAGCAGCACCATGTCGATGTCCCCCTCGGTGAAGAGCTTGCCGAGCCGCTCCTCGTGGGACTCGGTGTCGAGCGCGTCGAAGGGGACGGTGTGCACGTCCGCGCCGAGCGCCCGCAGCGAGTCCGCGGCGGCGGCCAGGGCGGGGGAGGGCCGCCCGGCGAGCCACACCGTGCGGGTGCGGCGGGCGATCAGGCGGCGGGCGGTGGCCAGCCCGATCTCGGAGGTGCCGCCGAGAACGAGCAGGGACTGGGGCGCGCCGAAGGCGTCCTTCATGGCGTTCACGCTCCTCAAGAGATGTCGTGGGTCGAAGTGCTGAGGCGGGGGGCAGGGGCAGGGGACAGGGGCTGGGGTCAGAGGCCCAGGCGGCGGGACAGGTCGGAGACGAAGACCGACCGCGGGTCGAGGGTGGCGCGCAGCTCGCGGAAGTCGGCGAGCCTCGGGTACATCGCGGCCAGCAGCTCGGGCCGCAGCCGCGAGTCCTTGGCGAGGTAGACCCGGCCCCCCGCGTTCACGACCTCCTCGTCGAGCTCGTCGAGGAACGCGCCGAGGCCGCTGAGCGAGGCCGGGATGTCGAGCGCGAGGGTCCAGCCCGGCACCGGGAAGGACAGCCAGCCGGGGTCCGCCTCGCCGAAGCGCTTCAGCACGGCGAGGAAGGACGGGCAGCCGCGGCTCGCGATCCGGCGCACGACCCGGCGCAGGGTCTCCTCCTGTCCGTGGCCGACGACGAACT
Organism: Streptomyces sp. NPDC048018; assembly: GCF_043202995.1. Lineage (NCBI taxonomy): Bacteria > Bacillati > Actinomycetota > Actinomycetes > Kitasatosporales > Streptomycetaceae > Streptomyces > Streptomyces sp. NPDC048018. The sequence continues at coordinate 223,844 of NZ_JBIDBK010000004.1, read as the reverse complement.
GGTACTGCACGAAGCCGCTCCGCCCGTAGACCCGGTTCCAGTGCGGGACGCCGTCGAGGGGGTGGAAGAACGCGGAGAGCCGCTGCAGCCGGCCGGTGGAGCGGCGGGGGGCCTTGCGGTACCAGAGCTCGTTGAACAGCCCCACGCCCGTGCGGCCGAGCAGGCCCTCGGGGACGTACGCGGGTGCGGCGGGCAGCCGGCCGGGCCGGAAGCCGAGCGGTGCGCGGCGGGCACGGCGTGGCAGCGCCTCGTACGGCGCGTGGTCGCCGCGGGTGAGGACGGCACGGCCGGTCGCGGCGCCGCGGGCGAGCAGGTCGATCCAGGCGACGGAGTAGCGGTGGCGGTGGTCGGTGGCGGTCAGCCGGGCCATCAGGTCGTCGAGGTCGGTGGCGCGTTCGGTGACGACGTACATCAGCGAGGTCTCGACGGGCAGCAGCCGGAGGGTCACGGAGAGGATCACGCCGGTCAGGCCCATGCCGCCCGCGGTGGCGTCGAAGAGCGGCGTGCCGGGGGTGAGCGTGTGCACCTGTCCGTCGGCGGTGAGCAGGTCGAGGGAGACGACGTGCCGGGCGAAGGAGCCGGAGACGTGGTGGTTCTTGCCGTGGATGTCGGCGCCGACGGCCCCGCCGACGGTGACGTAGCGGGTGCCCGGGGTGACGGGCACGAACCAGCCGAGCGGCAGCAGCACCTCCATCAGGCGGTGCAGGCTGACGCCGGCGTCGCAGACGACGAGCCCGGTGTCCGCGTCGATCGCGCGGATCCGGGACAGGGCCGTCATGTCGAGCACGGAGCCGCCGGCGTTCTGGGCGGCGTCGCCGTAGGCGCGGCCGAGGCCGCGGGCGATCGAACCGCGGGCGCCGCAGGCCAGCACGGCGGCGGCGGCCTCCTCGTAGGTGCGGGGGCGGATCACCCGGGCGAGGGTGGGGGCGGTGCGGCCCCAGCCGGTGAGCGTGTGGAAGCCGTCGTAGGCGTCGTCGTACCCGTCGTACCCGTCGTACGTCTCCTGCGAGGCGTACGGGCCGGGCTCCGCAGGGGCCGCGTCGGGCGCCTGAAGGGTCTCCGCCCCCGCGCCCCCTTCCGCCCGGGCGCCCCCCGCCGGGTCCCCCGCGGATGTGCCCGCGCCCGCGGGGGACCCGGCGGGGCCGTCGGCCCCGGCCGCGGCGGAGTCGGTGGCGGGGTGCGCGGGCGCGACACCCGTCTCGATGTCGGTCTCGGCTGCCATGGAGGCGACGGTATCGCCGGGACTGTCGCTTATGCCGGGATTGGCGGGCGGTTCGTCGAAATGGGTGATTAAACGAGTGTCAGGAAAGAGTGCCGCCGCCAACGGACCCTCCGCCCGTCAGAGTCGCCCCTGGTGGACGGCGACGCGCGGAGGCGAGGGAGACGACGCATGCGATACGGGGACTGGACCGCGGCCGACCACCGGGTCCTCGCCGCGCTGCGCGCCCGGGGACGGCGCCCCGCGGTGGCCGCCGCCGCCCGGGCGCTCTCCCGCGGAGGCGAACACGCCGCCCTGTGGCTCGCCGCCGGACTCGCCGCCGCCGCGGTCGACCCTCCGCGCCGGGCCGGCTGGCTGCGGGGCACCGCCGTGATCGGCGCCGCACACCTCGCCGGCATGGGCGTCAAACGGCTCGTACGGCGCCCCCGGCCGCACCCCGGGGAGTACGCGCCCCTGGTCCGCACCGCCGGCCGGCACTCCTTCCCCAGCTGCCACGCCAGCTCCGCCGCCGCCGCGGCCGTCGCCTTCGCCGCCCTGCACCCGCCCGCCGCGCACGTCGCCGTCCCGGCCGCCGCCGCGATGTGCCTCTCCCGGCTCGTCGTCGGCGTCCACTATCCGACCGACGTCGCCGCCGGCGCTCTCCTGGGCGCGGCCACCGCGACGGCCGGCCGCCGCTGGGTCACCGGAGGCCCCCGTGACTGAGCACGCGACGGGCCGCACCGGCACCGCCCTGCTGGACCCGCCCGCCACGCCCCCGCTGCGCCGTCCCCGGCCCGGCACCCTCTCGGTGGCCCGCGGGCTCGTCCGGACCGCACGGCCCCGCCAGTGGGTCAAGAACGCCCTCGTCGTCGCCGCGCCCGTCGCCGCCGGACAGCTCGGCTCCTGGCACCACGCGGCCCGACTCGCCCTGGTCTTCGCCCTGTTCACGGCCGCAGCCTCGGCCGTCTACCTGGTCAACGACGCGCGCGACGCCGCGGCCGACCGCGCCCACCCCGTCAAACGGCGCCGCCCCGTCGCCGCCGGCGTCGTCCCCGTACCCCTCGCGTACGCCACCGGCGCCGCGCTCGCGCTCGGGGCCGCGGTCGCCGCCGCCCTGTTCTGCAACGCCATGACGGCGCTGCTGATCACCGCCTACCTCGGCATGCAACTCGCCTACTGCCTGCGCCTCAAGCACGTCCTCGTCGTCGACCTCACCGTCGTCGCCACCGGCTTCCTCATGCGGGCGATGATCGGCGGGATCGCCCTCGGCATCCCGCTCTCCCGCTGGTTCCTCATCACCACCGGCTTCGGCGCGCTCTTCATGGTCGCCGCCAAGCGCTACTCCGAGGCCGTGCAGATGGAGTCCGCCCAGGGCGCGACCCGGGCGCTGCTCACCCAGTACACGACCGGATACCTGCGCTTCGTCTGGCAGTTGGCCGCGGGCGTCGCCGTCCTCGGCTACTGCCTGTGGGCCCTGGAGAGCGGCGACGCCGCCACCGGCACGCTGCTGCCGTGGCGCCAGCTCTCCGTCGTCGCCTTCGTCCTGGCGGTGCTCCGCTACGCCGTCTTCGCCGACCGCGGCACGGCCGGCGCGCCGGAGGACGTCGTCCTGCGGGACCGGCCGCTCGCCGTCATCGGACTGGCCTGGGCCGCCGTGTACGGGATGGCGGTCGTGGGGCTGTGAGCGCGGAGCTGCGGCAGGGCGGTCCTCGGACCGTGCGCGCCGAACCGGGGCGGGGCGGCCACCGGCCGCCGGACGCCGCGGGCGCCGGGTGGCCGAGCCGCCCGTGGTCGGGCCTGGCCCCGGCGTGGCCGAGCCGCCCGCGGTCCGGCGGGGGAGCGCGTCGCGAGGTGCTCGGCTTCGCCGCCGCCGGGCTCGCCGCGTACGCCGCCGACCTCGCCCTCTTCGTGTGGCTGCGCGGGCCGCTCGGCGTCGGCCCGATCGCCGCCAAGACGCTGTCCTTCCTGGCCGGCTGCACGGTCGCCTACCTCGGCAACGCGCTCGGCACCTATCGCCGGCGGGCCGTCTCCCTGCGCGAGTACGGCGTCTTCTTCGCCGTGAACGCGGCGGGCGCCGCCGTCCAGTTGCTCTGCCTCGCCGTCTCCCACCACGGCCTCGGTCTCACCTCGGCGAGCGCCGACACGGTGTCCGGACTCGGGGTGGGGATGGTCCTGGCTACCTGTCTGCGATTCTGGGGTACCAGGACCCTGGTGTTCCGGACCCCGTCCCCCCAGGAAGAGGCGCACACGCCATGGACTGGCTGACCAAGCTCCCCGTCGTCGGCCCGTGGGTCGTCCGTCTCATGAAGACGCACGCCTGGCGCGCGTACGAACGGCTCGACGAGATCTACTGGGCCCGGCTCGCCGCCGCCATCACCTTCCTGAGCTTCCTCGCGCTCTTCCCGCTGATCACCGTGGCCGCCGCGATCGGCGCCGCACTGCTCTCCCCCGCACAGCTCGACCGGATCGAGACCAAACTCGCCGACCAGGTCCCCGGCATCTCCGACCAGCTCGACATCGGCGGCCTCGTCGACAACGCCGGCACCATCGGCCTCGTCGCCGGTGTGGTGCTGCTCTTCATGGGCATCGGCTGGGTCGGTTCGATGCGCGAGTGCCTGCGCTCGGTGTGGGGCCTCGACGGCGTCGACCAGGGCAACCCGTTGCTGCGCAAGGGCAAGGACACGATCGTGCTGCTCGGACTCGGCGGTGTGATGCTGGGCTCGCTCGCCGCGTCCTGGCTCGGCTCGACCGCCGTCGGCTGGAGCGCCGAACGGATCGGCGTCTCGCACTCCGGCGCCGGCGGCTTCTTCCTGGAAGCCGCCGCGATCCTGGTCGCGGTCGCCGCCGACTTCCTGATCCTGTCCTTCGTCCTGACCCTGCTGCCCGGAGTCGAGCCGCGGCGCCACGACCTGGTGATCGCGGCGCTGATGGGCGCGATCGGCTTCGAACTCCTGAAGCTGCTGCTGGGCGGCTACATGAAGGGCGTCGCGGCGAAGTCGATGTACGGGGCGTTCGGCGTACCGGTCGCCCTGCTCCTGTGGATCAACTTCACCGCGAAGCTCCTGCTGTTCTGCTCGGCCTGGACGGCGACGGGGGTCAGGGGTTCACCGGAGCCCCGTCGACCGGAGCCGCCGGAGCTGGAGGAGCCGACGGTGACGCCGTAGCCGCCGCGGAGCCGGAGGTCTCCCCGGCCCCGTCCGCTGACCCGGCCCCGGCCTCCGGGCCGTCCTCGGCCCCGGCCCCGGCGGCGTCGGAGCCCGGGGTCTCCCCGGGCTTGCGGCGGCGGGCCGAAGCGGCCAGCGGCCAGCGGCGGTTCACCAGGAAGACGGCGGCGGCGAGCAGGACGAGCACGCCGCCCGCCACGGCCAGCGCGATCCCCGCGCCGCCGGACCTCTCCTGCGCGACGGCCGCGTGCCCGACACCCGTCGGGGCGTTCTTGCCGGGCGCGGGGGCGGTGCCGTCCGAGGGGCCCGCGCCGGTCCCCGGGTTCGTACGGACCGACTTCGGCGCCACCAGCTCGCCGACCGGAGTCACCTTGCCGGTGGCCGCGAAACCCCAGTCGAGCAGGCGGGCCGTCTCCTTGTAGACGGCGTGCTGCTCCTTCGAGGAAGGGTTCATCACGGTGACGAGCAGGACGTGTCCGTTGCGCTCCGCGACGCCGGTGAAGGTCGCGCCGGCGTGCGTGGTGTTGCCGTTCTTGACGCCGGCGATGCCCTGGTAGGCGGGAACGCCGATGTCGCCGGTGAGCAGCCGGTTGGTGTTCTGGATCTCGAAGGTCTCGCGCGTCTTGCCGGGCTTCTGCTCGCCGGGGAACTTCGCCCGGGCGGTCGACGAGTACTCCCGGAAGTCCGGGTTCTGCATGCCGTGCCGGGCGATGAGGGTGAGGTCGTACGCGGAGGAGACCTGGCCCGGGGCGTCGTAGCCGTCCGGGGAGACCACGTGGGTGTCGAGGGCCTGGAGGTCGTCGGCCTGCGCCTGCATGTCGGCGACGGTCTGCTCGACGCCGTCGTTCATGGCCGACAGGACGTGGACGGCGTCGTTGCCGGAGCGCAGGAAGACGCCGAGCCACAGGTCGTGGACGCTGTAGGTCTGCTTCTCCTTGATGCCGACCAGACTGGACCCGACGCCCATGCCGGCCAGGTCCTGGGCCAGCACGGTGTGGTTCTCCGTCTTGGGGAACTTCGGCAGCAGGGTGTCCGCGAACAGCATCTTGAGCGTGGAGGCGGGCGCGAGCTTCCAGTGCGCGTTGTGCGCGGCGAGCACCTGGCCGCTCTCGGCGTCCGCCACGATCCACGAGCGTGCGCTGAGCTCCTTGGGCAGCACCGGGGCGCCGGGGCCGAGCTGCACCTGCGTGCCGGGCTGGGCCAGGCGCGTCCCGCCGACGCTGGACATGAGGGCGGGCGGCTTGGGCTGCTGCTCCTTGTCGTCCGCCTGCGCGGGGGCGGCGGTGAGGAAGGGGAGCAGGGTGGCGGCGGCGGTCGCCGAGAGGGCGACTTTCGCGGTCATCTTCGAAGCAGACACGATCGAGAACGTACATGCCCGGAAGCCGGTTCCGAACCCCGCGGGGCGGTTCGTCCCCGCTCGTCCACCCGTCCGCAGGGCCCGTGGGGCGGCCGGTGATACTGGGACCATGAAGCTCAGCCGTCCCGTCTCCTGGTTCCTGCTCGCGTTCGGAGTGTGGAGCTGGCTCATCTGGGTCACTTTCGTCAAAAACCTCTGGCACGACGCGAGCGGTCTCGCCTTCGACGACGCGGGCGATCCGACGGCCTACTTCTGGGTGCACCTGCTGCTGGCCGTCACGTCCTTTGTTCTGGGGACGGTCGTCGGGGCGATCGGGTTGCGCGGCGTGCGCGCCCTTCGGCGCGAGCGCGGATAGGGGACTCCCGGGCGTGGTCGTCTTCCTGCTGGTCCTGGTGGCGGTCCTCGCCCTCCTGGTCCTGGTCCACCGGTACGTGTGGCGGCGCCTCGTGCGCGATCTGACGGAGCCCGGCACGGCCGTCCGCCGGCTCGGCACGGCCGCGGCGTTCCTGCTGCCGCTGCTGTCGCTGGCCGCGCTCGTCTCGGGGCGGGCCGGCGCCCCCTTCGTCCTCCAGCAGATCGTGGCCTGGCCGGGCTTCCTCTGGCTGGCGCTGCTGCTGTACGTGACGCTCGCCCTCGTGGTGACGGAGCCGCTGCGGCCGCTGCTGCGGCGGTGGCCGGCCCGCCGGACGCCGGCGGGCGACGCCGTGCCGGCCGCGGCGGAGTCCGCTCCCGCGGACGCGCCTTCGGACGCATCCGCCGGGGCGCGTACGGAGGCGCCCGCCGAGGCACCCGCCGAGCCGGCCGCCGAGGCACCCGCCGTGTCGGCCGGGGACGAGGCCGTGAAGCCCGCCGGGTCCGGCGCGGCCGCGCCCGGGGTTTCCCGCCGGCTCTTCGTCAACCGGCTCGTCTCCGGCACCGCGGCCGCCGTCGCCGTCGGGACCGTCGGGTACGGGACGTACGGGGTGCTGCGCGGGCCGCGGGTGAAGCGGGTGACCGTGCCGCTCGCCAAGCTGCCGCGCGGGGCGCACGGGTACCGGATCGCGGTGGTGTCGGACATCCACCTGGGGCCCGTCCTCGGGCGCGCCCACACCCGGCGCATCGTCGACACGATCAACGCCACGCAGCCCGATCTCGTCGCCGTCGTCGGCGACCTGGTCGACGGCACCGTCGAGGACCTCGGCCCCGCCGCCGAGCCGCTCGCCCGGCTGCGGGCCCGCGACGGCGCGTTCTTCGTGACCGGCAACCACGAGTACTTCTCCGGCGCGGACGCCTGGGTCGACCACGTCCGCGAGCTCGGAATGCACCCGCTGCGCAACGCCCGCGTCGAGATCGGCGCCGGCTTCGACCTCGCCGGCGTGGACGACGTGGCGGGCGAGAGCGAGGGGCAGGGCCCGGACTTCGCGAAGGCGCTCGGGGACCGGGACCGGGCCCGCACCGCGGTGCTGCTCGCGCACCAGCCGGTCGTCATCGACGACGCCGTACGCCACGGGGTCGACCTCCAGCTGTCCGGCCACACCCACGGCGGCCAGCTCTGGCCCGGGAACTACCTGGCCGAGCTGGCGAACCCGACGGTCGCGGGCCTGGAGCGCTACGGCGACACCCAGCTCTACGTCTCGCGCGGGGCGGGCGCCTGGGGACCGCCCGTGCGGGTCGGCGCGCCCTCCGACATCACCGTGGTGGAGCTGGCCTCGAAGCAGGCGTGACGAAGCGGGAGGAAAACGGGCCTTCCGCGGGTGCCCACAGGCGCCTCACCGGGTGCGTCCCGGGGGGAGCCGTGCCGGATACGTACTGCCGAGTACCGCCGAGTCCCCTGAAATCCCTAATCCCTGGACATATACCTGCAGTGTGAAGGTTTACCCTTCCACTAGTGAAGACCGTGTGATTGGCTGGCGCCATCGCGGCCGGCCGATTTCCGCCGCGACAGGGGTGGGAACGAAAAGGAAGCACGACTCATGCGGTCTACGGTCCGTCTGCGCATTTTGATCACTTGTGGGGTATTGGTGGTCGCGGGGATCGGAGGCTGGCAGCTGCTGCCCTCTGATGACGTGCGATCCGATCCGATCACGGTCGGGACGACGGACGAGGTGACCTCGCTCGACCCGGCCGGTGCCTACGACGCCGGCTCCTGGGCGATGTACAGCAACGTCTACCAGTCGCTGATGACCTTCAAGCCGGGCTTCACCACCCCGGTCCCGGACGCCGCGAAGAACTGCCGGTTCGTCGGCTCGGCGTTGACGACGTACGCGTGCACGCTCCGCGACGACCTCACCTTCTCCAACGGGCACAAGATCACCGGTGACGACGTCCGCTACTCCTTCGAGCGGATGATGTCGATCAAGACGGACGTCGGTCCGGCGCCGCTCTTCCCGACCCTGCGGAAGGTCGTGGCCGACGGCCAGAAGGTCACCTTCCAGCTCAGCGGACGGGACGCCACCTTCCCGCTGAAGCTCGCGACGGGTGCCGGCTCGATCGTCGACCACACCGCGTACTCGGCCAAGGGGCTGCGCAGGGACAACGTGGTCGACGGGTCGGGACCTTACGTCCTCAAGGAGTACCAGCCGGGCGTCAGCGCCCGCCTGGAGCCCAACCCCCGCTACCGGGGCGCCATCACCAGGACCGGCCGCCCGGTGATCGTGAAGTACTTCAAGGAGTCCGAGCAGCTCGCCGAGGCCTGGAGGGGCAAGCAGGTCGACGTGACGCACCGGCAGATGCCGCCGGCCTTCCTCGACAGGCTGAACGAGTCGGCGCCGACCGACACCAAGATCACCGAGGCCGCGAGCGCCGAGATCCGCAATCTCAACTTCAACGTGCGCCCCGACTCGGCCATGGCGAAGAAGGCGGTCCGGCAGGCCGTGGCCGCGGTCGTCGACCGCCCGGCCATCACCACCGGCCCGTACCGGAGCACGGTCGAGCCGCTGTACTCGCTCATCCCGCAGGGCTTCGTCGGGCACAGCACCGCCTTCTACGACGCCTACCCGGCGCCCAGCACCTCCCGGGCCAGGAAGCTCCTCACGTCCGCGGACGTCGACATCCCGGTGAAGTTCACCCTCGGCCACCGCAAGGACGCCACCTACGCGGCCGAGGCCGCCGAGCTGAAGAAGCAGCTGGAGGAGACCGGCCTCTTCGAGGTCAAGGTCGTCCCCGTGGAGTGGACGGCGTTCCAGAAGGAGTACGCGCAGGGCAGGTTCGACGCGTACACGGTCGGCTGGCTCCCGGACTTCCCGGACTCCGACAGCTTCACCGCCCCGCTCGTCGGCACCGGCAACACCCTGCACAACACGTTCTCCAGCGCGGCGATCGACTCGCTGATCGCCGCCACGCAGCAGTACAGCGATCGCGCCCGGGCGACCGACGACTTCAAGGCCATCCAGGACGAGGTCGCCAAGGACGTGCCGCTGGTCCCGCTGTGGCAGAAGAAGGACTACGTGCTGTCGACCGAGGAGGTCGCCGGTTCGCAGTACCTGTCGGACGGCACCGGCATCTGGCGGCTCTGGGAGCTGAGCTGGATCTAGGGGCGCCCCAGGGCCGGAAGGGGCCCCGGACCACCCGCCGTGGTCCGGGGCCCCTTCCATGGGCGAGGTGTGCGGCCGGCCCGCTGTCAGGCCGGGCGGTCGCCCGCCCGCCCGGGCTTGCCCGAGGCCGCCATTCCGGCCGCCGTCGGCATGAAGTCGGCGAGCAGCGCGTGGGTCTCCTTCACCAGCGGACGCAGGATCCGGAAGCGGGAGAGCGAGATCGCGCGGGCGGTGACCGGGGAGAGGCGCTCGACCAGGCGCCGGCTGTTGGCGGCGCCCTCGGAGCGGTCGTAGACCCAGAATAGCACCAGGCCCATCTGCTGCAGCCACAGCAACTGCGGCAGGGGCTCGGCCAGTTCGGGGTCGACCTTCACCGACGCGCCGGCGATGACGCGCCGGTGCACCTCGATGGCCGCCTCGCGCGGGCCCTCCGACTCGGGGGAGAAGGGGCTGAGCGGGCTGTCCGGGTCGGCGGCGTTCTTGAAGAACTGCGAGGCGAACTCGTGGTACGGGGCGGCGATGTCGAGCCAGGCGAGGAGCACGCCCCGGATCCGGGCGGTCAGGTCCTTCTCCCCGCTCTCCAGGATGGGCGCGACGGCCCGCTGGTGCTCCTCGGCGATCCGGTCGTAGAAGCCCTGGACGAGGTGTTCCTTGGAGGAGAAGTAGTAGTACGCGTTGCCGACGGAGACGCCGGCCTCCTGCGCGATGGCCCGCATGGTCGTCTTGTCGTAGCCGCGCTCCCTGAACAGGCGGAGCGCGGTCTCCAGGATGAGCGCGCGGGTCTGCTCGCTCTTCGGCGCCTTGGCGGGCTTGTCCGTCGGCTGCCCGCCGGCGTCCGGGCCCTGCTTCTCTTCCATCGCGACCTCCACAGGCCCTGAGCCTAGCCGGACGGACCGGGTGCCTCGCACGGCCCGTCCGCGCAGGGGGTGCGGTCCGCCTTCAGGGCCTCGCGCCACCGGGCGGCGACGAGGGCCGTGGCCCCGGCGAAGTCCGGCGGTCCTTGCGGGCGGGCTTCGGCCGGGACGCGGGGGGTGGGGCGCCCGCGGGTGCCGTGTCGGGGGCTCAGGCGCCGGTGGTGGGGGTCGCCCAGGGGTTGGGGCCCTGAGGGCCGGCGCCCCTGGCGGGGCCGGTCCAGCCCTGCGGAGCGGCCGGCGGGACGTGGCCGCGCTCCAGGGCGCCCCGGCGGCGGATCCTGCTGAGGACGTAGACGTTGGCGAGGTGCAGCACGCCGAGCACGAGCAGGACGACGCCGAGCTTCACCGACAGGGCCTCGAAGAGCTCCCGGGCGTCGCGGACGGCGTCGTCCCGGCTCAGGTGGAGGGCGACGAAGCCGAGGTTGACGAGGTAGAAGCCGACGACGAGCAGGTGGTTGACGGCGTCCGCGAGCTTCTCGTTCCCGTGCAGCACGTCGGCGAGGAAGACCTTGCCGTTGCGGCTGAGGGTGCGGGCGACCCAGATGGTGAGTCCGACGCTGACGAGCAGGTAGACGACGTACGCGACGACAGTGAGGTCCATGCCCTCACGCTCCCTTGAACGCGTTCAAAGCTGACGTCCCTGACGGTGGACCTCTCCTTGAACATGTTCAAGTGTGGGTGCGGGCGGAGCGGGAAACCCCTGGCCGGGCGGTGGCCGCGGATCTAGGGTCGACCGCATGACACTTGCTCACGACGTGGCCGGCGACGGCCCCTCCACCGTCCTGCTGCTCCACTCCGGGGTCTGCGACCGGCGCATGTGGGACGCGCAGTTCGACGCCCTCGCCGCGGCCGGACACCGCGTGGTCCGCTGTGACCTCCGGGGCTTCGGCGACAGTCCCGTCGACCGCCCGCACGTGCACGCCGACGACGTGGCCGCCCTGCTCGACCGGCTCGGCGCCGAGCGGGCCGCCGTCGTCGGCTCCTCCTTCGGCGGCGAGGTCGCCCTGGAGTTCGCCGCGCGCCATCCGGGCCGCGCCGCCCGCCTCGCGCTGCTCTGCGCGGCTGCCCCGGGCCACGAGGCGGGCCCGGAGCTGCGCGCCTTCTTCGGGCGCGAGAACGCCCTGCTGGCGGCCGGCGACCTGCCGGGGGCCGTCGGCCTCAACGTGGACTTCTGGCTCGGCCCGGACGCGGGGGCCGAGGCCCGCGAACTGGTCCGGCGGATGCAGGCCCGGGCCTTCGAGCTCCAGCTCGCCGCCCCCGAGGAGTACGCGCCGCGCTCCGCGGACGTCACCGACGCCGACCTCGCCGCGATCGACGTCCCGGTCCTGGCCGTCACCGGCGCCCATGACGTCCCCGACTTCCGCGCCGTCGCGACCCGGCTCGCCGGCCTCCTGCCCGACGCCCGTCACGTCGAACTGGACTGGGCCGGGCACCTCCCCGCCCTGGAGCGCCCCGAGGAGACCGCCCGGCTGGTCGGGGACTTCCTCAGCCGGCCCTGAACCCGCGCACCCCGGGCACCAGGGCCGTCCCCAGGCAGCAGCACGCCACCGCGGCCGCCGCGATCACCAGGGGCGTGCCGGGTCCCCAGGCCGCGGCGGCCAGGGGGGCCAGGGCGTAGCCCAGGGGCATCGCCGCGAAGGAGAGCAGCCAGTCGTACGAGGTCACGCGGGCCAGCGCGTGCTCCGGTACGGCCCGCTGCACCGCGGTCTCCCACACCGGGGTGAGGAAGCCCAGGCCGGCCTGCGCGAGCCCGTACGCCGCGATCGTCAGCGCCGCGGGCGCGCCGGCCGCCAGGAGCAGCAGCGGCAGCGCGTACGTGGCGAGGCCGAGGTTCGCGGCGAGGATCGGGCGCCCGGGGCGGACCCGGTCGGCGGCCAGTGAGCCGAGCAGCAGTCCGACGGCCCCCACCTGGAGGAAGACCGCCCAGGCGAGGTCGCCGCCCAGCCGGTCCAGCGCGATCGCGGGGCCGAGCGTCATCAGGACCGCGGCGGCCCCGTTCCAGGCGCTGTGCCCGATGAGGCTCGTCCAGTACCAGTCGCGGGTGCGGACCTCGCGCCAGCCCTCCTTCAGGTCGGCCGGGAGCGAGCGCCGCGGCACCGTCACCCGCGCCACCCGCACGGCGCACAGCTGGGCGGCGCTGACGCCGAAGCTCGCCGCGTCCAGGACGAAGGCCCAGCCGGGCCCCACCGTGAGGATCAGCGTCCCGGCGAGGGCCGGACCGCCGACCCGGCTCACGCTGTAGGCCACCGCCATCGCCGCGTTGGCCCGCTGCAGCGCCTCCGCCGGGACCGTGCCCTTGACCAGCGGCGCCGAGGTGGGCGTCGCGAAGGCGCCGGCCGCGCCGCCGAGCACCCCGACGCCCGCGATGACCGCGAGCGACGGGGTGCCGCCCAACAGCTGGATGCCGACCACGAGTTGGGTGACGCACCGGACGAGGTCCATCGCCAGTGCCACCGTGCGGGCGTCGAAGCGGTCACCGACGACGCCGCCCAGCGGCAGCAGGAGCAGCTTCGGGACCATCGAGCAGGCGAGCACGAGCGCGAGCGCGGAGGTGGAGCCGGTCGCCTTCAGGACCGCGAGGGCGAGGGCGGCGGGGATGACGGCGTCGCCGAGGAGGGAGAGCGCGCGGCCGGCGAAGAGCAGTCGGAAGGAGCGGGTGCGCAGGGGATGGGGGGCGGGCGTGGTGAGGGCAGCCATGGGCGGAGACTATTTCGGTACCGAATAATTCGTCAACGAAATACTTTGCGGGCGTCCTCGGGTGGCGGCCCGCACCGCGACGTACGATCACTTCATGGCACCCCCCGAGGAACCGCGCGCGACCCCGCGCGAGGCCCCCCGCGACTGGACCGACGAGCACGTGGCCCGCTGGCGTCCCGTCCTGCCCGGCCTGGACCCGGTCGTCGAGGGCGCCGTCACCCGCATGAAGAAGCTCTCCGTCCACCTGCGCCGGGTGCGCGAGCAGTCCCTCGTCGACTTCGACCTCGAACGCCACGAGTTCGACACGCTCCACAAGCTCGCCGGCCGCGGCGGCAGCGCCGCCCCCTCCGAGCTCGCCCAGGACCTCGATCTCGCCCCCGCCTCCGTCACCGGCCGGCTCGACGCCCTGGAGAAACGCGGTTTCGTACGGCGCACGCAGTCCACGACCGACCGCCGCCGTGTGATCGTCGAACTCACCGCCGGTGGCCGTGAGACGTGGCTCGGCGCCATGGACGTCCTCGGCCACGAGGAGGAACGCCTCCTCGGCGTCCTGCGGCCCGAGGAGCGCGAGAAGCTCAACGACATGCTCCGCCGCATCATGGTCGTCGCCGAGCAGGACCCCTCCGTCCCGCCCTGGCACGGCTAGGGCCTGGCTTTCGGATCATGCCGGGCTCGCGGCGTGATCCGAAAGACAGACCCTAGGCCCCACCCCGGTCCGCGCGGCCGGCCAACGGGCCCTGTGCGCCCGGGGGTTCGTCACGGCTCACGGCTCCGCGCGGCCGGGCCCCCGGACCCCCGGGGACGCCCCTGGCGCCCCGGAAGGCGAGGGGGAGCCCACCCGGAGCCCTCGGGCCCCGGGCCCATCGGGGCCCTGAGTGACCCTCAGACGCTCAGCGAGCGCGCGTAGTTCAGCTGTCCCATCACCCAGTGGATGGTGTCCGGTCCGGTCGCCGGGACCATCGTCGCGTGGTGCCGGCCGCCGCTGGTCACCGTGACCTGGATGAAGCCGGTGGTCTGCTTCTCCTTCATCAACAGGAACAGCAGACCCAGCAGACAGAGCACGAAGAAGATGATGGCGAGCACGATCGCGACCGTCGGGATCTTCTCCTCGGTCCGCGACATGTCCATCGCGTTCCACACCGCGCCCTTCAGCGGCAGCGCCCCGGCCGGCGTGATGATCTGGTCGCCGACCACGGTGATGTCCCCGAGGCTCAGCAGTGGTGCCCCGGCGCCGCCCGCCGGCAGGCCGGCGCCCGGCCCGTACTGCGGCGGCACCGGCACCCCGCCCGGCAGGGTCGGCTGGTACGGGGGCGCCTGCGGGTAGCCGTAGCCCGGCCCCGCCTGCGGATAGCCGTAGCCCGGCGTGCCCGCCTGCTGTCCCGGCCCCCACTCGTAGGAACCCGAGTCCTCCGGCTTGTAAGGGTTCGGCTCGCTCATCAGTCCCCGTCCTCCACTGCGTACGCATGCGAAAAGCCCGCCTCTGCACGTCGCAGCGTACAGAAGCGGGCTCGGCCGCAGTGACCAGGCGTCAGAAGCGACGCGTGATCAGCGCGCGCTTCACTTCCTGGATCGCCTTCGTGACCTCGATGCCACGCGGGCAGGCGTCCGTGCAGTTGAACGTCGTGCGGCAACGCCACACGCCGTCCTTGTCGTTCAGGATCTCCAGGCGCTGCTCGCCCGCCTCGTCACGCGAGTCGAAGATGAAGCGGTGCGCGTTGACGATCGCGGCCGGACCGAAGTACTGGCCGTCGTTCCAGAAGACCGGGCAGGACGACGTGCACGCGGCGCACAGAATGCACTTGGTGGTGTCGTCGAAGCGCTCGCGGTCCTCGGCGGACTGCAGGCGCTCACGGGTCGGCTCGTTGCCCTTGGTGACCAGGAACGGCATGACGTCCCGGTACGCCTGGAAGAAGGGCTCCATGTCGACCACGAGGTCCTTCATCACCGTGAGGCCCTTGATGGCCTCGACGGTGATCGGCTTCTCGGGGTTGATGTCCTTGATCAGCGTCTTGCAGGCGAGCCTGTTCTTGCCGTTGATCCGCATCGCGTCCGAGCCGCAGATGCCGTGCGCGCACGAGCGGCGGAAGGTCAGCGTGCCGTCCAGGTCCCACTTGATCTTGTGAAGGGCGTCGAGCACACGCTCCTTCGGGTCGATCTCGATCTGGAAGTCCTCCCAGACCGCCGCGTCCGAGATCTCGGGGTTGTAGCGGCGGATCCGGAGGGTGACCGTGATGTACGGGGAGGCGGCGGACTCCGCCTCGACCTTGTCCAGTACGGGGGTAGCCATCAGTACTTACGCTCCATCGGCTGGTAGCGGGTCTGGACGACCGGCTTGTAGTCGAGACGGACGGTCTCGGAGCCGTCCTCGCCGACCTCGCGGTACGCCATGGTGTGGCGCATGAAGTTGACGTCGTCGCGGTTCGGGTAGTCCTCGCGGTAGTGACCGCCGCGGGACTCCTTGCGCGCCAGGGCCGAGACGGCCATGACCTCGGCCAGCTCGAGCAGGTTGCCCAGCTCGATGGCCTCCAGGAGGTCCGTGTTGAAGCGCTTGCCCTTGTCCTGGATGGACACGTTCTTGTAGCGCTCGCGCAGCTCGGCGATCTTCTCGACGGCCGTCTTGATGGTCTGCTCCGTACGGAACACCATCACGTTGGCGTCCATCGTCTCCTGGAGCTCACGGCGCAGGTCGGCGACCCGCTCGTTGCCCGTGGAGTTGCGCAGGTTCTCGATCTGCGCGACGACGAAGGCCTCGGGGTTCTCGGGCAGCTCGACGAAGTCGGCCTTGGCCGAGTACTCGGCGGCGGCGATGCCGGAGCGCTTGCCGAAGACGTTGATGTCGAGCAGCGAGTTGGTGCCGAGACGGTTGGCGCCGTGCACGGAGACACAGGCGACCTCGCCGGCCGCGTACAGGCCCGGGACGACGGTGGTGTTGTCCGACAGGACCTCACCCTCGACGTTGGTCGGGATGCCGCCCATGGCGTAGTGCGCGGTGGGCTGGATCGGGATCGGGTCCGTGTAGGGCTCGATGCCGAGGTAGGTCCGCGCGAACTCCGTGATGTCGGGCAGCTTGGCGTCCAGCTGCTCCGGCGGGAGGTGCGTCAGGTCCAGGTAGACGTGGTCGCCCTCGGGACCGCAGCCGCGGCCCTCGCGGATCTCCGTGTAGATGGAGCGGGAGACGACGTCACGGGACGCGAGGTCCTTCATGACCGGCGCGTACTTCTCCATGAAGCGCTCGCCGTCCTTGTTGCGCAGGATGCCGCCCTCACCGCGGGCGCCCTCCGTGAGCAGGATGCCCATGCGCCAGATGCCCGTCGGGTGGAACTGGAAGAACTCCATGTCCTCCAGCGGCAGACCGCGGCGGTAGCACGCGGCCTGGCCGTCACCGGTCAGGGTGTGGGCGTTGGACGTCACCTTGAAGAACTTGCCGGTGCCGCCGGACGCGTAGATCACGGCCTTCGCCTGGAAGACGTGGATCTCGCCGGTGGCCAGCTCGTAGGCGATCACACCGGCGGAGTGCTTGACCCCGTCGACCTCGGTGATCAGCTGGTCCAGGACGTAGAACTCGTTGAAGAACTCCACGCCCTCCTTGACGCAGTTCTGGTACAGCGTCTGGAGGATCATGTGGCCGGTGCGGTCCGCGGCGTAGCAGGACCGGCGGACCGGGGCCTCGCCGTGGTTGCGGGAGTGACCGCCGAAGCGGCGCTGGTCGATGGTGCCGTCCGGGGTGCGGTTGAACGGCAGGCCCATCTTCTCCAGGTCGAGGACGGCGTCGATGGCCTCCTTCGCCAGGATCTCGGCGGCGTCCTGGTCGACCAGGTAGTCACCGCCCTTGACCGTGTCGAAGGTGTGCCACTCCCAGTTGTCCTCCTCCACGTTCGCCAGCGCGGCGGCCATGCCGCCCTGCGCGGCGCCCGTGTGGGAGCGGGTGGGGTAGAGCTTCGTCAGCACGGCGGTGCGGCTGCGCTTCGTCGCCTCGATGGCGGCGCGCATGCCGGCGCCGCCGGCGCCGACGATGACGGTGTCGTACTTGTGGAACTTCATGACGTGGTTACCTCAGCCCCGTGCCTAGCGGATGTTCGGGTCGAAGGTGAAGATCACCAGCGTGCCCAGAAGGATGGTGAACACCGTGGCGGTGTACAGCAGGCCCTTGAGCCACAGGCGCGTGTTGGCGCGCTCCGCGTAGTCGTTGATGACCGTGCGGAGGCCGTTGGCGCCGTGCAGCATCGCGAGCCACAGCATCAGCAGGTCCCAGACCTGCCAGAACGGGGACGCCCAGCGGCCGGCCACGAAGGCGAAGCCGATCTTGGAGACGCCGCCGTCCAGGAAGAGCTGGATCAGCAGGTGGCCGAGGACCAGCACGACGAGGACCACGCCCGAGAGGCGCATGAAGAGCCACGCGGCCATCTCGAAGTTGCCGCGGGTCGCGCGCGGGGTCTTCCCGGTGCGCTTGCGGGGGGCCTCGATGTAGGGGGCCGGGTTGTCCACGCCGTAGGCAGCGCCCTCGACGGGACCGATGGCGGAAGTGGTGTCAGCAGACATGTCTGGCGTCAGCTCCCGAACAGTTCACGTGCGGCGTGGCCGAGGACGGGGTACAGCGAGCCCGCCATCAGCACGACCCAGATGCCCACGACGGTCCAGAGCATCTGCTTCTGGTAGCGCGGGCCCTTGGACCAGAAGTCCACGGCGATGACACGGAGACCGTTCAGCGCGTGGAAGAGGATGGCGGCGACGAGGCCGTACTCGAGGAGTGCGACGATCGGCGTCTTGTACGTCGCCACGACATCGTCGTACGCCTCGGGGGAGACGCGGACGAGAGCGGTGTCCAGCACGTGTACGAACAGGAAGAAGAAGATGAGGACGCCGGTGACTCGGTGAGCCACCCAGGACCACATTCCTTCCCGGCCGCGGTACAGCGTTCCAGCCGGCACGGAAAAACCCTCCGGGAGCGGGGATCAGGGCCGGCCGGCTTCTCTGTCGGTCAGACCCGGCCGGGTACGGTCCACCGGCCCCGGTCATCGTAGCGACGACTCGCCGGTTCGCTCGCGCGGGGTCCATCGGTGTGATCAAACAGGCACGGACGGGCTAGCGTTCGAACCCGAATCGCCGCATTAAGGACGAACTCACCGTCCGGCGATCGAACGGGTGAGCCTCGTACGGGCGAGTCGGCGGAGTTCGTCGGCGGCGACGACCCTTTCCTCCTCCCTTTCGTTGCCGAGACGTGACCGGATGCCCGCGAGGACCCGGTCGAGCCGCTCGCCGGCCGGCACGCCGTCCAGGCTGATCACGAAGGCGTGCCCGAAGCTGCTCTCGTACGCGGCGAGGGCGGCGCGCAGCGCGGTCCGGGCGGCCGGCGGCGCGTCCGGGTGCGGCAGGTCCGAGGTCTCGTGCGCGAGCGCCTCGTCGAGATCGGGCCCGGACAGGTCGTACCCCGCCTCGTCGGCCGCGGCGAGCAGGGCGTCGAGGGTCGGATAGGGCCGGTGGGCCGCCACGCGCTCGGCCCAGCGGCGGCTGCCGCAGCAGTCGAGCAGCAGGCCCTCGGCGAGCTCGGGGGCGGCCGCGTTGAAACGCACGAGGCCGGTGAGGTGCCGTACGGTGCCCTGCTGGGCAGGTAAGGCGGGGGAGGCCGGGGTCTGACAGGGGGCGGCGTGGATGTCGCTGGTCAGCGGGGACTCCGGAGCGCTGGCGAGGAGGGAAACCGATGGGGTGGATGTGACGCCACGCTATCGGCGGGAAGGGGGAAGCGTCCGACGGATGCGCGAATTTCACCTGGACGAGTGGGTTTCGTCCACGGGGTGGACGGAAGAGCCGGAAAAACCCGGGATGCCGTGATTCGCGCGGTGAGGGAGGATTTCCGAGTGATGCGGTACTCCATACGAGGGCCCCTCAGGGGCCCTGCACTGATGGCGGCAGCGTTGGCACTGGTCACCGTGGCGGCCTGTTCCGACGGTTCCTCCCCGGCGACGCCCGCCGCTTCCGGCACGGGCTCCACCGCCTCGACGGCCGCGCCCACCCAGGCCGCGCCGCCGCCGAGCCCGACGCCCACGAGGACCTACCCCCTCTCCACCGCGCCCCGGGTGATCCCGGCCGTGCGCGCCCACGAGGCGGCCCGCGGCCCCGGCTGGAAGCCCGGCCCGGACGCCGGCGTCGTCGTGGCGGCGAAGGACGAGGCCGCCCTCGCCGACGAGGCGCGGCTGATCGCGGGCGAGCTGCGCGTCCCGTACCGCGGCACCGCCGCGGCCCGCCCCGGCGACGTCGCCCTGGCCCTCGGCGGACCGGGCGCCCGCGAGTCGTACACCCTGACCGTCCGCGACGGCGGCGTCCGGATCACCGGCCCGGACCAGGCCGGCGTCTTCTACGGCACCCGCACGCTCAAGCAGTCCGTCAGGTCCACCGGCGCGATGCCCGAGGGCGTGGTCACCGACGCCCCGGCGAAGCCCGAGCGCGGACTGTTCGTCGACATCGCCCGCAAGTACTTCACCGCCGGGTGGATCGAGGCCCGGGTGCGCGAGATGGCCGACCTCAAGCTCAACGAGCTCCAGCTGCACTTCTCGGACGACCAGGGCTTCCGCATCGCCTCGGACAGCCACCCCGAGGTGGTCTCCGCGAAGCACCTCAGCAAGGCCGAGGTGCGGCGGATCGTGGATCTCGCCGCGAGCCTGCACATCACGGTGGTGCCCGAGATCGACTCGCCGGGACACCTGGGCGCGGTCATCGACGCCCATCCCGAGCTGCAGCTGGTCAGCGCGAGCGGGCGCACCCCGCGCGGCGCGGTCGACATCTCCAAGCCCGCCTCGGCGAAGATCGTCGACGATCTGCTCCGCGAGTACCAGGGCCTCTTCCCCGGCGCCTTCTGGCACCTGGGCGGCGACGAGTACGTGGCCCTGATGTCGAAGAACCCCGAGGCGACCTATCCGCAGCTGGCCCGCGCCGCGACCGCGAAGTACGGCGCCTCCGGCCGCGTCCAGGACCTCGCGACCGGGTGGCTGAACGACCGCGCCGCGGTCGTCCGCCCGAGCGGCAGGGCGCTGCGCGCCTGGAACGACGGCTTCTTCACCGGCGGCGTGGTGAACGCGGCCGGGGACCTCCAGGTCGCCTACTGGACCGGCAGGGAGATCGGCGCCCGCCGGCCCGACTCGTACCTGAGCGCGGGGCGGAAGCTGCTCAACTACAACGACGAGTACCTCTACTACGTCCTCGGGCAGCCGAACGGCTTCACCTACCCGACCGGCCGCCGCATCTACGAGCAGTGGACCCCGCTCGTGGTGCGCGGCAGCACCCCCGTCCCCGCGCGCTACGACTCCCAGATCCTCGGCGGGAGCTTCGCGGTCTGGTGCGACTTCCCCGGCGCGCAGACCCAGAGCCAGGTGGCGGACGGCATCCGCATGCCCCTGACGGCGACGGCCCAGAAGCTGTGGGACGCGCGGAAGCCGGCGCTGACCTGGACGGCCTTCCGGGACCTGGCGGGGCAGGTGCGCTGACGTACCCAGGGGTACTCAGGCCCGCCTGGGTGTTTTCGCCGTGGTGGCGGGTTCCCGGCGGCCCGTACGTTCCGGCCATGCACCGAACGAACGCGGGCGGCCGGGTGTACGCCGTCGCCCCCCTGCTCCTCGCCGTCGCGGCCGCCGACGTCCTGGCCGCGTGGGCGGCCTTCGACGTCCGCGCCCTGTTCCTCGGCCCGCTCGCGGACCACTCCGACCCGGCGGGCTTCGGCGACCTGGACCTGGCGATGGCCGGGACCGCCCAGTGCGTGGTGCTGCCGGCGACCGCCGTGCTCTTCGCGCTCTGGTTCCGCGGCCGGGACCGCAGCGCGCGGGCGGGCTGGACCGGGCGCGTGTGGTGGGCGTCCCTCGCCCTCGCCGCACTCGTGCTGGCCGCCGGGACCTGGCGCTACGCCTCCGCCACGACGGTGCCCGGCTTCGTGACGGGCTCGACCTGGCTGGGCGTCGCCGACGCCCTGAACGCCGCCGTCGCCCTCTTCGGGATCCTCTACGTGCGCCGCCTGACCCCTATGCAGGGCCGGAGCGGCACTGGCATGATTCCGGCCGCGCAGTGACGAAAAAGCGTCGGGCGGCGCAGTAGGGGAAGTACGGCGTCCGCAGCGTTGGCGAGGAGGCGTCCATGACGTCCGTGACGAGCACGACCCTGCAGGAACTGATCGACCGCGCCGATGCGCGGGGTCTCGCGGCCGCCGGGCTCGCGTGCCTGGACCGCTGCCTGCCGCTGCTCGCGCCCGAGCGCTCCGAGGCGCTTCGGCCGGTGTGGGCCGCGGTGGCGCGCGGGGACGGCGGGGCCTGGACCGAGGCGGTCGGCAAGGCGCGGGTCGAGCTGGACGGCGCGGGCGACGCGTCGGACGAGGCCGCCGTGCTGGTGCGCGGGATGCTGGACGGCGTGCCCGGCGAGTGGGCCGAGGGCCCGCTGCGGGTCTGGGCCGGGCAGTGCGCCGCGGCGGCCCTCGCGGCGCACGCGCGCTACGACGCGACCGAGGCCGGCCCGCTGCACGCCGGCGAACTCCGCCGGCAGCAGGCGGTCCTCGAAGCGGCCGCTCACGGGCCGACCGGTCTGCGCCGGGCCCGCGAGCTGTCCATCGAGGGCGGGCGGGTGCTGCGCGCGGTCGTCTCGCGCCGGGCCCGGACCGCCTGAGCCGTGCGGCGGCACGGCCCGTCCGGGCCGTGCCGGTCCTCGCACGAAGAAGCGGTCGGCCCCGGTCGCTTCTTTCCCCGGCCGCAATCCGGGTGTCAGGCCTCCGGCTCCGGCTCCCGGAGGTGCAGCGAGGCGATCGCCTCGGCGATCTCCCGCTCGGCCCTGGCCTTGTCGAGACCGAGGCCCGTGAGCGGGCCCTCGCCGTGCTCGAACTCGAGCAGGGCGAGCAGGATGTGCTCGGTGCCCACGAAGTTGTGCCCGAGGCGCAGGGCCTCGCGGAAGGTGAGTTCCAGGACCTTCTTGGCGTCCGCGTCGTACGGGACGAGCGCGGGCACCTCGTCGGCGGCCGGCGGCAGGGTCGGGGTGACCGCCTCGCGGAGCCGCTCCGGGGCGACGCCCTGACCGGCGATCCAGCGGCCGGCCAGCCCGTCGGGCTCGGCGAGCAGGCCGAGGGCCAGGTGGGCCGGGACCGTCTTGTCGTTGCGGGCCGCGGAGGCCTCGTTCTGCGCGGCCATCACGACGTTCCGGGCCCGCGGGGTGAAGCGGCTGAAGCCGGCGTTCGGGTCCATCCTGGCCGCGTCCGCCTCCTTGTCGTCCTTGGGGACGAAGCGCTTCTGGGCGGCCTGCCGGGTGACGCCCATGCTCGCGCCGATCTCGGTCCAGGAGGCGCCGGCCCGGCGGGCCTGGTCCACGAAGTGGCCGATGAGGTGGTCGGCGACCTCGCCGAGGTGGTCCGCCGCGATGACCGCGCCGGAGAGCTGGTCGAGGGCGTTCGGGTGGGACTTCTTGATTGCGTCGATCAGGTCGTCGAGGCGCACCGGGTGGGTCATGCCGAGAGGATTCGTCATGAGGCAACCCTAGGTTGACACCCCGAGGGTGTCAACCCGTGGTTGACACTCGACGTCGTACGCGCCGGAGGGTGCGGGAGGGAAAACGGGGGTGATCGGCGGGCCAACGGGGGCAGACGGAAAAAGGGCGCCCCTCAGGGCGCCCGAAAAGGAAGACGACCGGGGCCGCCACCCCCCACAGGAGAGGCCCCGGTCGTCGTCCGCGGAGCCGCAGCACGGCCCCGTATTCCTAACAGCGCCGCGCATGCGTTTTCTGTCACACCACCGTGGGCCCCGGTGAGGGGTACGAAGTTGCGAGTTGTACAAAGAACCGGACCCGCGTGGACGCGGCGCCCGAAAAGGACGTAGCGTTCTGCTGCGCCCAGGCGGCGTGGCGGTGGCGACCAGCCGCGATGAGCGTGACGACGAACAGGTGTGGGGAGTGCTGGGGGACGAGGCGGAGCTGACGGCCGCAGTGCTCGCCGCGCAGGACGGTGACGAGGACGCCTTCCGCGCCGTGTACCGGGCGGTGCATCCCCGGCTCCTCGGCTATCTGCGCACCCTCGTCGGCGAGTCCGACGCCGAGGACGTCGCCTCCGAGAGCTGGCTGCAGATCGCCCGCGACCTCGACCGCTTCGCCGGCGACGCCGACCGCTTCCGCGGCTGGGCGGCCCGGATCGCCCGCAACCGCGCCCTCGACCACCTCCGGATGCGCGGCCGGCGTCCCGCCGTCGGCGGCGACGAGACCGAACTCACCGACAAGCCCGCCGACTCCGACACCGCGGACGAGGCGCTGGAAGCCCTGGCCACCGGCCGCACCATGCACCTCATCGCACAGCTTCCGCAGGACCAGGCCGAAGCCGTCGTCCTGCGGGTCGTCGTCGGACTGGACGCCAAGACCGCGGCCGACACGCTCGGCAAGCGCCCCGGCGCCGTCCGCACCGCCGCCCACCGCGGCCTCAAGAAGCTGGCCGAACTCCTCGGCGTGCCGGGTCCCGACGAGGACGCCTCTCCCCTGGACGGTGTCCCTCCGCAGCGCGGCCGACGCCCGGGGGTCACGGCTCCCGGCAGTGTGACGCAATCGCGCGCGTGGACGCAGAAGGACATGTGATGGCCGACGAGCGGTACCAGTGGCTCGACCAGGAGGCCGCGGAGCGGCTGCTGCGCGGAGAACCGGTCGACCCCGTCGACGACGCGTCCCGCGCGCAGGCCGAGATCCTGGCGCGGGCCCTCGCCGCGGCCCGGACGCCGATGGCCGCCGCCTCCGACGGCGAACTCCCCGGAGAGGCCGCCGCCCTCGCCGCCTTCCGCAAGGCCGTCGCCGAGCGCGCGGCGGACGCCGTCCTGCCCGGACCGGCGGGCCGCGCCCCGACCGACCTCGGCGCCGTCCGTCTCGTCCCCGTCCACGGCGGCCGCCGTTGGGGCCGCTCCCTGCGGTACGGCCTCGCCGCCGCGTTCGCCGCCGTCACGGTCGGGGGAGTCGCCGTCGCCGCGGGTACGGGCGTGCTGCCGCTGACCGCGGAACCGGCACCCGGAGGCTCGGTCACGACCGTCGACACCGGCACGCCCGCCGCGTCCGGCTCGCCGACCGCCGGCACCGGGGTGCCCGCCGTGCCCACCGGCCCCGGGGTCCGCACCACCACCCCCGGCGCCACCGGCGGGCCCACCACCGCCACCGCGGGGCCGGGCGGGAAGGACGGCGCGACCGCCACCCCCGGCGGGACCCCGAGCGAGTCGCCCAGGACCAGGGACGAGGAGCGCCTCAAGGTGGTCAAGGCCTGCCAGGACTTCCGGTCGGGCAAGCTCTCCGGCAGCGGCCGGGACCGACTCGTGAACGCGCTCCGCAACGGCGAGACCGTGAAGCGCTACTGCGACCGGATCCTCTCCGGCGTCCCGGCCACCGCCACCACCCGGCCCACCTCCGGCCGCACGCCCTCGGGCGGCGGGTCCGGAAGCGGCGGGTCCGGCGGAGGCGCCGACTCGGGCAGCTCCGACGGCGACGACAAGAGCGATCGAGGCGGCAAGGACCACGACCGCGACAAGGGCCGCGGACACGCGGACCGGGACCGGGGGCAGGGCTCCCAGGCACCCGGGAAGCACGGCACCGACCGCTCCCGTTCATAGCGCCGAAAGGCGGGTGTGACACTTTTCGACCCGCCGACGCTGTACTGAGTGAGCCGACTGGTCATCGGCGAGCGCACAGAGCCGGGGTTCCCCCCGTACCTTCGGCTCGGCGCACCGGCGCGGGTGGGACACGTTCCCCCGGTCCCACCCGCGCCCTCTCCGCTCTCCTCCGCGTGCGGCGCCTACCAGTGCACGACGACCTTGTCGCCCACCTTCACCGCGTCGAAGAGCACCGCGAGCTTCCCCTTGTCACGGACGTTGACGCAGCCGTGCGAGGCCCCCGCGTAGCCGCGGGCCGCGAAGTCCGCCGAGTAGTGCACGGCCTGGCCGCGGCCGAAGAACATCGCGTACGGCATCGGCGTGTGGTAGATCGTCGACGTCCACTCGCGGGCCTTCCACTCGACCTTGAACTCGCCCTCGCGGGTCGGCGTGTTCTCCGAGCCGAAGCGCACGTCGAGCGAGGACACGACCTTGCCGTCGATCATCCAGGCCAGCGTCCGGCTCTCCTTGCTGATGCACAGGACCCGCCCCGTCAGGCAGCGCGGGTCGGGCGCGTCCAGCTTGTTGGTGGTGGCCGGACGCAGTTCGTCGGCGGTCGGCTCGTGCGTCAGGGCGACGAGCTTCCGCCAGGTGGTCTCGTCGACCGTGCCGGTCTGCGGCAGGCCGCGCTTCTTCTGGAAGCCCTTCACCGCGCCCGCGGTCATCGTCCCGTAGAAGCCGGTGGGCGCCCGGTCGAAGTAGCCGACCTGGCGCAGCCGCGCCTGGAGCTCGCGCACCTGCGTGTTCTCGTCGCCGTCGTCCATCAGCACCTTGGCCCCGGGCGGCTCGCCGGTGGCCGGGTCCGAGGCCGAGGGCGTGCCGGTGGACGGCGTGGCGGACGAGGACGGCTTGTCGTCGCCCGTCGCGCTCTCCGTGGGCGCCGGCGCGGCGCTGGTGGGCGCGGGGCTGACCGTGCCCTTCCCGGTGTCTCCGGCCCGGGCCGTACAGCCCGCGGCCAGGACCACGGCCGTGGCCACCAGAACGGCTCTGCGTATGACGGACGAACTCTTCATCGGTGCCCCCCGGGAACGACGTGTGTACCCAGGGGATGTCTGCCCGTGCCCGGGTGGTTGCGCACGTGACCGAAAAGAGACGTGCATCCTGTGAGGAAGGTCCCAGCGGACTGCACTCCTCCGCGCCGTACGGGCGCCACTACAGTCCGTCGCGAGGGTCGGTACCGCTCAGAGCAGGTCTTCACGGGAGGCACACCATGGCGCGCGAGTCGGAGTCCGGACTGCCCATCGAGCCCGTCTACGGGCCGGCGGCCCTGGAGGGCTGGGATCCGGCGGAGAAGCTGGGCGAGCCGGGCGCCTACCCCTTCACGCGCGGCGTGTACCCGTCGATGTACACCGGACGCCCGTGGACCATGCGTCAGTACGCCGGTTTCGGCACCGCCGTGGAGTCCAACGCCCGCTACAAGCAGCTGATCGACAACGGCACCATGGGCCTCTCGGTCGCCTTCGACCTGCCGACCCAGATGGGCCACGACTCCGACGCGCCGATCGCGCACGGCGAGGTCGGCAAGGTCGGTGTCGCCATCGACTCCCTCGACGACATGCGGGTCCTCTTCGACGGCATCCCGCTGGACAAGGTCTCCACGTCGATGACGATCAACGCCCCCGCCGCGCTGCTGCTGGTGCTCTACCAGCTCGTCGGCGAGGAGCAGGGCGTCCCGGCGGACCAGCTGACCGGCACGATCCAGAACGACGTGCTGAAGGAGTACATCGCCCGCGGCACGTACATCTTCCCGCCCCAGCCCTCCCTGCGGCTGATCGCCGACATCTTCAAGTACTGCAGGGCCGAGATCCCGAAGTGGAACACGATCTCGATCTCCGGTTACCACATGGCCGAGGCGGGCGCCTCTCCCGCTCAGGAGATCGCGTTCACCCTGGCCGACGGCATCGAGTACGTCCGCACCGCCGTCGCCGCGGGCATGGACGTGGACGACTTCGCTCCGCGCCTGTCCTTCTTCTTCGTGGCCCGGACGACCATCCTGGAGGAGGTCGCCAAGTTCCGTGCCGCGCGCCGGATCTGGGCGCGGGTGATGAAGGAGGAGTTCGGCGCCAGGAACCCGAAGTCGCTGATGCTCCGCTTCCACACCCAGACCGCCGGCGTGCAGCTCACCGCGCAGCAGCCCGAGGTCAACCTGGTCCGCGTCGCCGTCCAGGGGCTCGCCGCCGTCCTCGGCGGCACGCAGTCGCTGCACACCAACTCCTTCGACGAGGCCATCGCCCTGCCGACGGACAAGTCCGCCCGGCTGGCCCTGCGGACCCAGCAGGTCCTCGCCTACGAGACCGACGTCACCGCCACCGTCGACCCCTTCGCGGGCTCCTACGTCGTCGAGAAGATGACCGACGACGTCGAGGCCGCCGCCCTGGAGCTGATGGCGAAGGTCGAGGACCTGGGCGGCGCGGTCCACGCGATCGAACGGGGCTTCCAGAAGAACGAGATCGAGCGCTCGGCCTACCGGATCGCGCAGGAGACCGACTCCGGCGAGCGGGTCGTCGTCGGCGTCAACCGCTACACGGTCGACGTGGAGGAGCCCTACGAGCCGCTGCGCGTCGACCCGGCCATCGAGGCCCAGCAGGCCGAGCGTCTCGCCAGGCTGCGCGCCGAGCGCGACGGGGCGGCCGTGGAGGCGGCGCTCGCCGAGCTGAAGAAGGCCGCCGAGGGCACCGACAACGTGCTCTACCCGATGAAGGCCGCGCTGAAGGCGCGGGCCACGGTCGGCGAGGTCTGCAACGCGCTGCGCGAGGTCTGGGGCACGTACGTCCCCACCGACGCGTTCTGACGCCCGACGCGTTCCGGCGCCGCGCGGGCGCGTTCCGGTGCCCGGTCCGCGCGGCGGATCTTCCGCGATGCGAAACACCCGAGCGGAGTGTCGTACCCCCGTGCGACACTCCGCTCCATGCTGGGTGTCATCGATCTGCCGACCTATCTCGCGGGCCTCGTCCTCATCATTCTGCTGCCGGGGCCGAACTCGCTGTACGTGCTGTCCGTCGCCGCCCGCAAGGGCACGCGCACGGGATACAAGGCCGCGGCCGGGGTGTTCACCGGCGACACGGTCCTGATGACCCTCGCCGCGCTCGGCGCGGCCTCGCTGCTGCAGACCACCCCGCTGCTCTTCATGATCGTGAAGTACGCGGGCGCGGGCTATCTGGCCTGGATGGCCTACGGGATGCTGCGCTCCGCCCACCGCATGTGGCGCTCGCGCGGGCAGGCCGTGGCCGACGAGCCGGCGGCCGCCGGGGAGACCGGGCCGGTGGAGCGTCCGTACCGCCGGGCGCTGGTCATCAGCCTCTTCAACCCCAAGGCGATCCTCTTCCTGATCTCCTTCTTCGTGCAGTTCGTGGACCCGTCCTACGCCTACCCGGCGCTGTCCTTCCTGGTCCTCGGCACCCTGCTGCAGCTCGGCAGCTTCCTCTACCTGACGACCCTCATATTCGGCGGCACCCGCCTGGCCGCCGCCTTCCGCCGCCGCAAGCGCCTCTCGGCGGGCGCGACCTCGGCCGCCGGCGCGCTCTTCCTCGGCTTCGCGGTGAAGCTCTCGCTCAGCAGCGCCGCCTGACCGTTGACCCTCCCACCGTGTGAGGCCGTTGGGTAGGAGGCGTCATGTTCACCATCGGAGACTTCGCCCGGCACGGGCGGGTGTCGGTCCGCATGCTGCGTCATTACGACGCCATGGGACTGCTGCGCCCGGCCCACGTCGACCCGCACAACGGCTACCGCTTCTACTCCGCGGACCAGCTCGCCCGGCTCAACCGTGTCATCGCGCTCAAGGACCTCGGCTTCACCCTCGAACAGGTGGGGGCGATCCTCGACGAGCAGGTGGGCCCGGAGCAGCTGCGCGGGATGCTGCGGCTGCGGCAGGCCGAGCTGGAGACGGCCGCCGCGGAGGCGGCGGCCCGGCTCGCCCGGGTCGGTGCGCGGCTCCGAGCCATCGAGAGCGAGGGACGCATGTCCGCGCAGGACGTCGTCGTCAAGGAGATCCCCGCCGTCCGGCTCGCCGAGCTGAGCGGCATCGCCGCGAGTTTCGGACCGGCCGACATCACTCCCGTCATCGGCCCGCTGTACGACGAGCTGTGCGCCCGGCTTGAGGGCGCCGGGCTGAAGCAGTTCGGGCCCGGCATCGCCCACTACGAGGACGCCGGCCGCGGTGACGGCTCGGTCGTCGTGCACGCCGGCATGACCGTTCCCGAGGGAACGCGGGTCGACGGCGTCGACGTCCTCGTGCTGCCCGGCATCGAGGAGGCGGCCACGGTCGTGCACCGCGGCTCGATGGACGAGATCCTGCCGACCGCCCAGACCCTGGCGAGCTGGATCGACACCAACGGCTACACCTCCGCCGGGTACGCCCGCGAGCTGTACCTGGAGGCGCCGGACGACCCGGCCGGCTGGGTGACCGAGCTCCAGGAGCCGGTCATCCGCGCCTGACCGGCGCCGTCCCCGCCGTCACCGGCCGCCCAGGGCGCGCCGCTTCAGTTTCAGCGCACGGCGGGCCAGGCGGCGCAGACCCGG
Organism: Streptomyces sp. NPDC048018; assembly: GCF_043202995.1. NCBI lineage: Bacteria > Bacillati > Actinomycetota > Actinomycetes > Kitasatosporales > Streptomycetaceae > Streptomyces > Streptomyces sp. NPDC048018. The sequence goes on along the minus strand of NZ_JBIDBK010000004.1, from coordinate 194,854 downwards.
GTGCCGGGGGACCGGCAGGCCGCCCGGCAGGCCGAGCGAGGTGAGCCGACGGCGCGTGAAGTGGTGCCGGGTGGGCGCGGCGAGCGGGCCGGACAGATGCCGTACGGCCGCGTCCCGCAGGTCGGGCCGGATCCTCGGCTGCATCGCGAAGCCGACCGCGGTGACCAGGCTCTCCAGGTGGGGCAGCTCCATCGGTCCCCGGCCGGGCTCCTCCAGGCCGGGGATCAGCGCGTCCACGAGGACCAGCGGCACCCGGTTGCTGTTCTGGTACGGCGAGAGCCGGGCGAGCAGGGGCCGGGTGCCGACCCGGGCGGCCTCGATCCCGTAGAAGGCGCTCGCGGTGAACAGGGCGGTGGAGAAGCAGCCCACCACGAGCGCGGGCCGCACCTCCCGGTAGAGCACCTCGGCGAGCACCGGCCGGTCCAGCACCGTCAGTTCGGCGCCGAGCGCCTCGGCCTCCCGTGCCAGCGCCGTCGACCAGGCGTCGGGGGCGGTCGGATGCGGCTTGAAGACGAGCCGGCGGTGGCCGCGGGCGACCGCGCCGCGGACCATGCGCAGATGCAGTTCTCCCTCCTCCTCGGGGGTGAGGAGGGAGAGCGCCGCCAGGTACTGGCCGAGCAGCAGGGCGGGGCCGGGCTCCGGAGCGGGCTCTGCGGGGGCCGGCCCCGACAGCTCCTCGACCACCTTGGTGAAGGCCTCCGTCGGCACGGTCTCGGCGACCGCCCCGAACTCGGCCAGCAGCAGCGGCGCGAGCCCCGGCACCAGGTCCAGGTGGAGCAGCCGGCGCACCCGCTCGCCCACCAGCGGGTCGATCTTGTTGCGGGTGGGGCCGTAGCTCATCAGCCCGTCCGCGTACACGTCGATCGGTGCGTCCGGGAAGAGCCGGGCGATCGTGAGGGCGGGCGCCACCTGGAGCGACTCCACGACGAGTTCGACCCGGTCGGTGCCGAGGGCCCAGAGCCGCCGCAGGTGCCGCTGGAGCAGCGGCAGGTCGTCCGGGCGGGGCGTCCAGCCGCCCGGGTGGAGCGGCTCGATCGTCTCGTTCCAGTCCAGCACCTCGTCGAAGCGGCCGCGCAGCCGCTCGAAGCCGGGCATCCGGTGGAGCGGCGTGGTCGTCTCGGGCACGGCCGCGTTGGTGGAGACGAGCAGGACGCGCCGTTCCGCCGGGCGGAAGCAGCCGCTGTCGATCGCGGCGGCCAGGGTGGCCGCCCCGTAGAGGGTGGAGGCGTAGAAGAGCTGCGTGGTGCCGCCGTTCATGCCGCGCTCACCTCGGAGGAGTTCGAAGCCGCACCCGGGGCCGAGCCGGAAGCCGTACCCGGAGCCGGGCCGGTGGCCGAGCCCGGAGCCGGGACGGAAGCCGCGGCCGCGCCCGCGAGCGGGTGCGCCTCCGGGGCGGTCGGGGCCGGGGCCGGGCGGCGGCGCTTCAGCCGGCGCAGCGGGGCGGCGCGGTCCTGGCCCATCGCCGTCAGCGCCTCGGCGAGCACGTCCTGCGGCATCCGCCGCAACGCCCCCGCGCTCATCGCCCGCAATGTCCGGCCCACTTCCGGTTCGAATTTCGTCATGTTCCCGATGTGGTGAGAAATCACGGCGCAATAGGTCCGCACGGCCTTCGGCAGCAATCGGTCCGCATCCGGATCTCTCTTCGTCTCCTCGATCACCTGGTCGAATGCCCGAATGAAATCGAGTTGCCGCACGTCCCCGATCTGGGTCAGTGAGGTGGCGATCCCGCGCCGGTAGAAGATTCCGAGATCACCGGTGACCGCGAAGGATTCCGCCTCGCGGTGCAGCCGCCAGATCCACGGCCGGTCCTCGGCCGTCCGCAGCCCGTGCGGGAAGTGCAGCAGGCCCCGGTCGAGCAGCCGCCGGTGGTACATCCCGGCCCAGGCGTACGGATAGTCCACGGAGGTGGTCCGGTCGGCCGGCAGGATCGCGTCCCGCGGCCGCAGCAGCTCGTTCCGGCGTCCGACCGGCGCCCGCCGCACCGACCTGTTCCGGCCGGTCACCCGGACGTGGTCGGTGCGCAGGAAGTCGCAGTCGAGCTCCTCCATGGTGGCGACCAGGCCCGCGTAGAAGCCGGGGGAGAGCCAGTCGTCCCCGTCGAGAAAGGCCAGGTAGGTGCCGCGGGCCGCGTCCAGGCCGGTGTTGCGGGCGGTGGCGAGGCCCTCGTTGCGCGGGTGCCGGATCAGCCTCGCTCCCGGGATCTCGCGCTCCGCGCGCGCCAGGAGCTCCGGGGTCCCGTCCGTCGAACAGTCGTCGACCAGCAGGAACTCGAAGTCCTCGCGGGCGTTCGCGCGCAGGCTTCTGAGGGCGTCGGGGGCGTATGTCTGCACGTTGTAGAACGGCACGACGACGGAGAGCTTGACCACGCGACCGACGCTAGGCGCCGCCCCGGCATTCGTCCTGACCGACAAGGGGATGCGCGGTGAACACGAAGCGGCGGGCCCCTTAACCACCCCGGACCCCTTCCCCTTTCTGTCCGTTTCCCGCAATGCGTCATGGTGCTGTTAACCATTTGTTGTGGCCCAGTTGGGCCGCGAATCCCCCGGCCCTCCTAGCGTCCTCGACGTGCCATCACGTACCGAACGAGCGGCGCGGGTCGCCGTACTCGCCGACTCCGACACCCGGTGGAAATGGGGCGTGCTCACCGCACGCAGAATCACCGCGGAATCCGCCGCGAAAGACGCTCCCCGCGGATTCGTGCTGCGCGGCCGCGCCACCCCCACCGCCCGCCAGCTCGCCGAGACCGCGGTGTCCGACACCGCCCCGCGCGAGGTGACGGGCGCGGAGTTCCTGCGCGAGGTCCGGGACGCCGCGGCGCGCGGCGAGGGATACGACGTCGTCGTCCTCGCCCTGGTCGGCGGCACCGTCCGCGCCATGCTCCACGGACTCGCCGAACTCTCCCTCGACCGCCGCCCGGTGCTCGTCACCGGCTACGTCGGCGTCGTCTACGAGAAGCTCGCCGACGGACTCCTGCTGCGCCACGGCGCCGACGTCGTGCTCGCCAACTCCCGCCACGACGCCGAGCGCTTCCGTGCCGTGTACGAGGGCGTCGGCGCCGACCCGGACGCCGTCGTCGAGGCCGCGCTGCCCTTCCTGGGCGGCGCCCCGTACGCCCCCGAGCCCGGTCGCGACACCCTCGTCTTCGCCGCCCAGCCCTCCGTGCCCGTCACCAGGGCCGAGCGCGTCTACGTGCTGCGCCGGCTGGTCGAGCACGCCCGGGCCAACCCGGACCGCGAGGTGCTGCTCAAGCTGCGCTCCCGGCCCGGCGAACACACCACGCACCTGGAGGAGTTCCCGTACCAGAAGCTGGTGCGCGACCTGTCCGTGCCGCCCAACTTCCGTCTGGTGTACGGGCACATGGGCGAGGTCCTGGACCGCACCGACCTGCTGGTCACCGTCTCCTCCACCGCCGCCCTCGAAGCCCTGCACCGGCGGATCCCCACCGCGATCCTCACCGACCTCGGGATCCGCGAGGCGCTCGGCAACCACCACTTCCTCGGCTCCGGCCTCCTCACCTCCTTCGACCGGCTCGACCGGGGCGGCGCACCGGTGCCCGACGAGGAGTGGCTGGCCCGGCAGGGCGTCGGCGCCGACGGCGGCTACGAGAAGGCCTTCGACGCCGCCGCCGAGCGCGTCGCCGCCCTCCTTGCCGGCCCCGCGCTGCCGCCGATCGCCCCCTACTACACGGCCGGGACCGCCGGGGGCTACCTGCCCGGCATCCTCGCCCGCCACCGCCTCGACGTCACCGCGCCCGAGCCCCGCGAGAGCCGGGCGCGCCGGGTCGTCCGCGAGGCCGCGCGCGGCGCCTACCGCCACGGCGTGCAGCGCGTCGCCCCCGTCATCCGCCGCCTGGGAGAACTGTGATGCCCACCCCGACCGTGCTCGCCGTGATCCCCGCCCGGGGCGGATCCAAGGGCGTCCCCGCCAAGAACACCGCTTCCGTGGCCGGCATCCCGCTGGTGGGCCGCGCGGTGCGCGCCTGCCTCGCCGCCCCGCACGTCACCGACGTCGTCGTCTCCACGGACGACCCGGGCATCGCGGCGGCCGCCCGCGCCTTCGGCGCGGAGGCGGTCCGGCGTCCCGCCGAGCTCTCCGGCGACACCGCCACCAGCGAGTCGGCCGTCCTGCACGCGATGGACGCCTTCGAGGCCACCCACGGCCGCGCCGCCGACGTGGTCCTCCTCGTCCAGTGCACCAGCCCCTTCCTGACGCCCGGCGAGGTCGGGGAGACCGCCGCGAAGGTCGTCTCGGGCGAGGCCGACACGGCCTTCACCGCCGCGCCCAGCCACGGCTTCCTGTGGAAGGACACGGCGCAGGGCGCCGTCGGGGTCAACCACGACGAGGCCCACCGGCCGCGCCGCCAGGACCGCGAGGCCGAGTACCTGGAGACGGGCGCCGTGTACGGGATGGCCGCCGAAGGCTTCCGCACCGCCCGGCACCGCTTCTTCGGCCGCACCGCGCTCGTCGTCACCGACCCGGCCCGCGTCCTGGAGATCGACGACCCGCACGACCTCGCCCGGGCCCGCGCCCTGGCACCGCTGCTCGACGCCCCGGCCACGCCGGCGCTCGCCGATGTCGACGCCGTGGTCCTCGACTTCGACGGGACCCAGACCGACGACCGCGTCCACATCGACGCCGACGGACGCGAGTTCGTCTCCGTGCACCGCGGCGACGGCCTCGGCATCGCGGCCCTGCGCAGGGCCGGCGTCCCGCTGCTGATCCTCTCCACCGAGCAGAACCCCGTCGTCGCCGCCCGCGCCCGCAAGCTCCGGATCCCGGTGCTGCACGGCGTGGACCGCAAGGACCTCGCCCTCAAGCAGTGGTGCGACGAGCAGGGCATCGACCCGCAGCGGGTGCTCTACGCCGGCAACGACGTCAACGACCTGCCCTGCTTCCACCTCGTCGGCTGGCCCGTCGCGGTGGGCAGCGCCCACGACTCCGTACGGGCCGCCGCCCGCGCGGTCACCGACACCCCCGGCGGCTCCGGAGCGATCCGCGAGATCGCCGCCTGGCTCCTCGGACCCGAGCTCCGCATCCCCGAGCCCCACACCCCCGACGCATAAGGAACCACCATCATGAGCAACCGCCTCCGCACCCTCGGCAGCAAGACCGCCGGCCCGGGCCGGCCCGTCTACATCACGGGTGAGATCGGCATCAACCACAACGGCGACCTGGACAACGCCTTCGCGCTCATCGACGTGGCCGCCGAGGCGGGCTGTGACGCCGTCAAGTTCCAGAAGCGCACCCCCGAGATCTGCACCCCGCGCGACCAGTGGGACATCGAGCGCGACACCCCCTGGGGGCGGATGACGTACATCGACTACCGCCACCGCGTCGAGTTCGGCGAGGACGAGTACCGCGCCATCGACGAGCACTGCAGGAAGCGCGGCATCGACTGGTTCGCCTCCCCGTGGGACACCGAGGCCGTCTCCTTCCTGGAGAAGTTCGACCTCCCCGCCCACAAGGTGGCCTCCGCCTCCCTCACCGACGACGAACTGCTGCGCGAGCTGCGCGCGACCGGCCGCACGGTGATCCTCTCCACCGGCATGTCCACCCCGAAGCAGATCCGCCACGCGGTCGAGGTCCTGGGCAGCGACAACATCCTGCTCTGCCACGCCACCTCCACCTACCCGGCGAAGGCCGAGGAGCTCAACCTGCGCGTGATCCAGACGCTGCAGGAGGAGTACCCGAACGTCCCGATCGGCTACTCCGGCCACGAGACGGGCCTGCAGACCACCCTCGCCGCCGTCGCCCTCGGCGCGACCTTCGTCGAGCGCCACATCACCCTCGACCGCGCCATGTGGGGCTCCGACCAGGCCGCCTCCGTCGAGCCGCAGGGCCTGCAGCGCCTGGTCCGCGACATCCGCACGATCGAGGCCGCGCTCGGCGACGGCGTCAAGAAGGTCTACGAGTCGGAGCTCGGCCCGATGAAGAAGCTCCGCCGGGTTCCGGGACTCGTCGCCGCATGACCGGCCAGCTGGCGTTCGTCGAGAGTCCGGTCCAGCTCCTGAACGTCCTGGAGTGGGCCCACGCCGCGGCCCTCCGGGGCGCCCCGGCCCGCCTCGGCGCGGTCCCGCCCCAGCCGGACCGGCGCCACGGCGCGGCCGCGCCGGTCCCGCCGGCCGTCCCCCCGCTCGCGCACGCCGGCCTCACCGTGGTCGTCCTCTCGCCCACCGACCCCATGTCCCGTGGCCAGCTGCGCAGGATGGCGCAGCTGGCCAGGGACGAGGGGGTCACGGTGCGGTGGCAGGACGCGCGGCAGGGCAGGGGAGCCGTGGCGAGGACGCTCAGAGAGCTCTCGGGGCCCCTGCGGACCGCCGAGCGCGTGATCGTCGGGGACCCCTTCTCGCGCTACGTCCAGCTGCTGCTCAGCCTCTTCGGCCCCCGCCGGGTCACCGTCGTCGACGACGGCACGGCCACCATGGAGTTCGCCGCCCAACTCGCACGCGGCGAGCGGCTGGTGCGCTGGCACCGGCGGGGCGGCGGGGGCCCGCGTGAGCTGGTCCTCGCCCCCGTGACCTCGCTCGCCCGCCGCAAGCTCGCGCCGGGCCGGCACCGGACCGTGGAGATCTTCACCTCGCTGCCGGTCGAGCCGCCGCCTGGCACCACCGTCACGGCCAACGACTTCGCCTGGACCCGCTCCCGCTTCGGCCCGCCCCGGCTCACCCGCGGCGCCGACCTGGTCGGCACCTCGCTCGTGGAGACCGGGGTCGTGGATCCCGACGAGTACCTGCGGGCCGTCGCCGTCCTCGCCGGCACCCACGGCGCCACCCGTTACTTCGCCCACCGCCGCGAGAGCGCCGAGAAGCTGCACCGCATCGCCGTGGAGACCGGCCTGGAGGTGGTCCGTCCCGATCTGCCGCTGGAGCTGATCGCCCGCCGCGGCCCCATCGGACGCACGGTCGTCAGCTTCCCGTCGACCGTCGTGCACACCCTGCCGCTGGCCCTGGCCGGCACGGGGGTGAAGGTCGCGGTCTGCGAGATCGCCCCCGAATGGCTCCGCGACAACGCGTCCCCCCGCGCGCAGGGCTTCCTGGCGGGCGTCGCGGGCTCCGCGACCCTCACGGAAAGGCTCGAATTCGGCTAACCATACCCACAGAGGGTGACGGTCATGCCCGGGAAACAAGATTTCTTTCCCCTAACGGGCTGAACTTTTCGTGATCAACGGGCAGTTGATCTCCCTGGGGGCCTACCCTTCAAAAGGTGAACCAGTTGAAGTCCCGTGAGCCCGGCCCCGGGGCGGCGCCCGCAGCGCTGCCCGGAACGCTGTCCGAACCCCTGCGTGCCGAACTGATCGCGTTCCGCAGGGACTTGCACATGCATCCCGAGCTCGGCAACCAGGAGTTCCGTACCACCGCCGCGCTCAAGGCCCGCCTGGAGGCGGCCGGGCTGCACCCGAAGGTGCTCCCGGGCGGCACCGGGCTCATGTGCGACATCGGGACCTGGGACGGCGTCCGGCCCGTGCTGGCGATCCGCGCCGACCTCGACGCGCTGCCCATCCCGGACGTCAAGACCGTCTCGTACCGGTCCACCGAGCCGAACCGCGCCCACGCCTGCGGCCACGACGTCCACACCACGGCCGTTCTGGGCGCCGGACTGGTGCTCGCCGACCTCGACCGCCAGGGCCGGCTGCCCGCGGCCGTACGACTGGTGTTCCAGCCCGCGGAGGAGGTCCTTCCGGGCGGCGCCGCCGACGCCATCGCGGCGGGCGTCCTGGACGGCGTCGGGCGCATCATCGCGGTGCACTGCGACCCGAGGGTCGACGCCGGGAAGATCGGCCTGCGGGTCGGGCCCATCACCTCCGCCTGCGACCGCCTGGAGATCACGCTCGACGGCCCCGGCGGCCACACCGCCCGCCCGCACCTGACCACCGACCTGGTGACGGCCGCCGCCCGGGTCGCCGTCGACGTCCCGGCGGTGCTGGCCCGCCGGGTGGACGCCCGGTCCGGCCTCTCGGTCACCTGGGGCCGCATCGAGGCCGGTCACGCGCCGAACGTCATCCCGCAGCACGCCGAGCTGTCCGGCACCGTCCGCTGCCTGGACCTGCCGTCCTGGCGCGACGCCCCCGACATGGTGCACGCGGCGATCGACGAGGTCGCCGCCCTCCACCGGGCCAAGTCGACCGTCGAGTACGTCCGCGGCGTGCCGCCGGTCGTCAACGACCCGGTGATCGTCGAGCTGCTCCGCGACGCCATGACCGCCCGGCGCGGGCCGTACGCGATCGAGGACACCGAGCAGTCCCTCGGCGGCGAGGACTTCTCCTGGTACCTGGAGCACGTCCCCGGCGCGATGGCCCGGCTCGGCGTCCGCGCTCCGGGCGACACCCGGGTCCGCGACCTGCACGCGGGCGACTTCGACGTCGACGAGCGGGCCATCGGGGTCGCGGTCGAGCTCTTCACCGCCGCGGCGCTCATCGACGCCGAGCCGAAGCGCTGATCCGGACGACGCGCCGCTGATCCGACGCGCCGATCCCGTGTCGAAGCAACCGTCGAAATCCGGACTTTAAGTACGACTTTTAGGTGGCCGGGCGGCGTTCATCCGTCCGGCCCCTCACTCGGCGTGTCGATTCGGGGCCCGGTCCGCGGGCCCGCACCAGCGTGTATGACGGGCCGTATCGGGCCGGACGCCGGGGGTGGTCCCCTGGCTGGTTCGCGTCGATCCGATAACGACTCATGAACGGGTCTTTAACTGACATCTACGCGCGTTACGATCGCCGCGAAACCAGCGCCGGAAGAGGCGCTTTCGGTCAGTCTTGAAGGGACCCTCCTCTTGCGCCGGATCACCAGGATCACGACCGTGGGCATCGCCTCCGCGGCGCTCGCCCTGTCCGCCACCGCGTGTGGCAAGTCGTCGTCGGACGCCGGCTCGAGCTCCAGCAGCTCCAGCGCCGGCGCCACCAAGGCCGCCATCGCCTACGACATCGGCGGCCGCGGCGACCAGTCCTTCAACGACGCCGCCTACGAGGGCCTGAAGAAGGCCGAGGACGAGCTCGACGTCAAGGGTGCCGAGGCCGAGCCGTCCGCGGGCGAGGGCGACGCCGACAAGGTGCAGCGCCTCACCGCGCTGGCCCGCGCCGGCAACAACCCGGTCATCGGCGTCGGCTTCGCCTACGCCCCGGCCATCGAGAAGGTCGCCAAGGCCTACCCGAAGACCACCTTCGGCCTCATCGACGACACGTCGAAGACCGGCAAGAACATCGCCAACCTGGTCTTCAACGAGGAGCAGGGCTCCTACCTGGCCGGCGTCGCCGCCGCCAAGGCGACCAAGAGCAACAAGGTCGGCTTCATCGGCGGTGTCGAGGTTCCGCTGATCAAGAAGTTCGAGGCGGGCTTCACCCAGGGCGTCAAGGACACCAACCCCAAGGTCCAGGTGCTCACCCAGTACCTGACCCAGCCGCCGAACTTCGACGGCTTCTCGAAGCCCGACCTCGGCAAGGCCGCCGCGCAGGGCCAGCTCGACCAGGGCGCCGACGTGATCTACGCGGCCGCCGGTCTCGCCGGCTCCGGCGCGATCGAGGCCACCGCCAAGGCCGGCAAGTGGGCCATCGGTGTGGACTCGGACCAGTACAACCAGAAGGGTCTGGCCGCCTACAAGGACCACATCCTGACCTCGGTCACCAAGGACGTCTCGGACTCCGTCTACAACCTGATCAAGTCGGTCAAGGACGGCAAGCCGCAGAACGGTGAGATCCGCTACGGCCTCGCCACGGACGGCGTCGGCCTGGCCACGTCCAACCCGGCGTACTCCAGCATGACCGACATGGTCGCCGCGGTCGAGGCCGCGAAGAAGAACATCGTCGACGGCAAGATCACCGTCAAGACCACGCCGTAAGGGCGCCCAGGTCCTGACCTGAGCCCAGGGCCCGGCGGCGGTGGGAGCCCCCACCGCCGCCGGGCCCCGGCTCCATTCCCGTACGGGTTTTCAATTTTCGGCAGTGCTACGCGTGTAGATGTCCCAGCGGCACGATAACTTCGCCCCGCCCTGCCCGTCCGCTCCCGCTCCTTCCGGCCAAGGAGAGTGCGCCATCAACGCGTCCAGCCCCCCTGCCGTAGAACTTCACGGCATCACCAAGCGATTCCCCGGCGTCGTCGCCAACAAGGACATCGCCATCACCGTCCGCAAGGGCACCGTGCATGCCCTCATCGGCGAGAACGGTGCCGGCAAGTCGACCCTGATGAAGATCCTCTACGGCATGCAGAAGCCGGACGAGGGCACCATCGCCATCGACGGGGAGCAGGTCACCTTCTCCAGCCCCGGCGACGCCATCGCGCGCGGCATCGGCATGGTGCACCAGCACTTCATGCTCGCCGACAACCTCACCGTCCTGGAGAACGTCGTCCTCGGCGGCGAGAAGCTCCACGGCATCGGGGCCAAGGCCCGCAGGAAGATCAAGGAGATCTCCGAGGCGTACGGCCTGGGGGTCCGCCCCGACGCGCTGGTCGAGGACCTCGGGGTCGCCGACCGGCAGCGCGTGGAGATCCTCAAGGTCCTCTACCGCGGTGCCAAGATCCTCATCCTCGACGAGCCGACCGCCGTGCTCGTGCCGCAGGAGGTCGACGCGCTCTTCGACAACCTGCGCGAGCTCAAGGCCGAGGGCCTGACCGTCATCTTCATCTCGCACAAGCTGGGCGAGGTCCTGAAGGTCGCCGACGACATCACCGTCATCCGCCGCGGCACCACCGTCGGCACCGCCGACCCGAAGACCGCCACCACCAAGCAGCTCGCCGAGCTGATGGTCGGCACCGAGCTGCCGTCGCCGGAGACCCGCGAGTCGACCGTCACCGACGTGCCGATGCTCCAGGTCGAGCGGCTGACGCTCACCGAGGCCGGCGCCGCGGCCGCCGTCCCGCTCACCACCGCCGCCCCGCCGGACCCGTCCGGTTCGGTCGGTCTCCAGGAGGTCGGCGAGGGCCGCAAGCTCCTCGACGACATCTCCCTGACCATCCACAAGGGCGAGATCCTGGGCATCGCCGGCGTCGAGGGCAACGGCCAGACCGAGCTCATCGAGGCCCTGATGGGCATGAACAGCCCCGACGCGGGCGTCATCACCCTCGACGGCGAGGACATCTCCGCGGTCTCGGTGCGCAAGCGCCGCGAGGGCGGCATCGGCTACATCCCCGAGGACCGCCACCGCCACGGCCTGCTCCTCGAAGCCCCGCTCTGGGAGAACCGCATCCTCGGCCACGTGACCGAGGCGCCCAACTCCCGGCGCGGCATCCTCGACCCGAAGGCCGCCCGCAAGGACACCGAGCGGATCGTGCGCGAGTACGACGTGCGCACCCCCGGCATCGACGTCACCGCGGCCTCGCTGTCCGGCGGCAACCAGCAGAAGCTGATCGTCGGCCGCGAGATGAGCCACGGCCCGAAGTTCCTGATCGCCGCCCACCCCACCCGCGGTGTGGACGTCGGCGCCCAGGCGCAGATCTGGGACGCGATCCGCGACGCCCGCCGCGAGGGCCTGGCCGTGCTGCTGATCTCCGCCGACCTCGACGAGCTCATCGGCCTGTCCGACACCCTCAAGGTCATGTACCGCGGCAGGCTCGTCGCGGACGCCGACCCCGCCACCATCACGCCCGAGCAGCTGGGCTCCGCCATGACCGGCGCCGCCACCGGCCAGCTCGAAGGCGCCGAAGAGCAGTCCGAAGACGGTGACGCCCGATGATGAAGATCGACAAGGACAAGCTGATCATCGGGGCCGCGGGCCCCGTGCTGGCCCTGGTCACCTCGTTCGTGCTCACCGTGCTGGTGCTGCTCGCGACCGGCCTCGACCCCATCGAGCCGATCCGGCTGATGATCGAGAACGCCGGGTACTCGGACATCCAGGTCCTGATCGTCAACTACACCGGAATCCTCTACCTGGCGGCGCTCGCCGTCGCCATCGGCTTCCGGATGAACCTCTTCAACATCGGCGTCGACGGCCAGTACCGGCTCGCGGCGATGGTCTCCGCGGTGATCGGTGCCTCGATCGAGCTGCCCGGCCCGCTGCACATCCTCGTGATCGTGCTGGCCGCCATGCTCACCGGCGCCTTCTGGGCCGGCATCGCCGGCATCCTGAAGACCACCCGCGGTGTCTCCGAGGTCGTCTCCACGATCATGCTCAACGCCATCGCCACCTCGCTGGTGGCCTGGCTGATCCTGCCGAAGAACTTCGGCGTCCAGCCCGAGGGCTCCAACAACCTGACCACCGGTGAGATCGCCGAGTCCGGCTGGTTCCCCGGCCTCGACATGGGCGAGGGCAACGGCGAGATCTACGGCTTCACCTTCGTCGCGCTCGCGCTCGGCGTCGTCTACTGGTTCGTCCTCAACCGCACCAAGTTCGGCTTCGACCTGCGCGCCACCGGCGCCAGCGAGTCCGCCGCCCAGGCGAGCGGTGTCGACGCCAAGAAGATGGTCCTCACCTCGATGCTGCTCTCCGGCGCCCTCGCCGGCCTGTCCGGCATGCCGACGCTGCTCGGCGAGACGCACACGTACAGCCTCGACTTCCCCGTCGGGGTCGGCTTCACCGCCATCACCGTCGCCCTGCTCGGCCGCAACAACCCGGTCGGCATCCTCTTCGCTGCTCTCCTCTTCGCCTTCCTGGAGAAGGCCTCGTCGTCGCTCGACATCGCGGGCTACCCGAAGGAGATCACGCAGATCATGCAGGGCATCATCGTGATCGCCGTGGTCGTCTCCTACGAACTCGTCCGCCGTTACGGCCTCCGCCGCCAGCAGCAGAAGGTCGGCGAGCAGCTGGCCGCCGGCGGCGCCCTCAAGACCGACAAGGAGGTTGCGGCATGAGCACCGGCACCGCCACCAAGCCGAGCGCCGCGCCCAAGAAGGCGGGCGGCCGCCGCAAGCTGACCTGGCCCTGGATCCTGCTGATCGTCGCGGCCGGTCTCGTCCTCTTCTCGCTGGTCCGGGTCATCTCCGGGGCCAACGACCTCACCTCGGTCGGCCAGGTCTCCGGCGCGCTCCAGCTCGCCGTGCCGATCGGACTCGCCGGTCTCGGCGGTCTGTGGTCCGAGCGCGCGGGCGTCGTCAACATCGGTCTCGAGGGCATGATGGTCCTCGGCACCTGGTTCGGCGCCTGGGCCGGCTACCAGTGGGGCCCGTGGACCGGTGTCGTCGTCGGCATGCTCGGCGGCGCGCTGGGCGGCCTGCTCCACGCGATCATCACCGTCACGTTCAACGTGAACCACATCGTCTCCGGTGTGGCGATCAACATCCTCGCGGTCGGCTTCACCCAGTACCTGTCGAACTTCACGTTCGCCGAGGCCGAGGGCGGCTCCTCCAAGCAGTCGCCGCGCATCGACCAGATCACCGACATCACCGTCCCAGGGCTCTCCAGCGGGCTGGCGGACCTCCAGGGCAAGCACTGGTTCCTGATCTCCGACCTGGCCGGCATCCTCGGCGGCCTGGTGACCAACCTGTCGCTGCTCACCATCGTCGCGATCCTGCTGATCCCGCTCACCTGGTGGGTGCTGTGGCGGACGGCCTTCGGCCTGCGGCTGCGCTCCTGCGGTGAGAACCCGGTGGCGGCCGAGTCCCTCGGCGTCAACGTCTACAAGTACAAGTACATCGCCGTCGTGATCTCCGGTGCCCTCGCGGGCCTCGGCGGCGCGTTCCTGGCGATCGTCTCCACGGGCATCTACCAGGAGGGTCAGACCGGCGGCCGCGGCTACATCGGTCTCGCCGCGATGATCTTCGGCAACTGGATGCCGGGCGGCATGGCGATGGGCGCCGGACTGTTCGGCTTCACCGACAGCCTCAAGCTGCGCGGCGGCGCCGAGAACGTCCACGCCCTGCTGCTGCTGGTCGCGCTGCTGCTGGTGATCGCCGCGCTGTGGCAGATGTACCGGAAGAAGTGGGTGGTCGCCGCGATCGGCGCCGTCTTCGCCGTCGGCTTCTTCTTCTGGTACGTGCTCACGGACGAGGTCCCGAGCCAGTTCGTCGACGCCGCCCCGTACGTCACCACGCTGCTCGTGCTGGCCCTGTCGGCGCAGCGGCTGCGGATGCCGAAGGCGGACGGTCTGCCGTACCGGAAGGGCGAGGGCAAGTGACCCCGGCGCCCGCCGAGCCGGACTGGGAGCTGCTGCGGAGGACGGCGCGCGAAGCGATGTCCCACGCGTACGCCCCGTACTCCGGCTACCCGGTCGGCGCGGCGGCCCTCGTCGACGACGGGCGGGTGGTCTCCGGCTGCAACGTCGAGAACGCCTCGTTCGGACTGGGGCTGTGCGCCGAGTGCGGCCTGGTCTCGGAGCTCCAGGCGACCGGCGGCGGCCGGCTGACGCACTTCGTGTGCGTGGACGGCAGCGGCGGCCCGCTGGTGCCGTGCGGCCGGTGCCGGCAGCTGCTGTACGAGTTCGGGGGACCCGAGCTCGTCCTGGAGACGCCCGCCGGGCTGCTGACCCTGGCCGAGATGCTGCCGCAGGCCTTCGGCCCGGACCATCTGGCGAAGTAGTACCGAGGAGCGGCCCTTCCGCCACCATGGAGGGGCCGCTCCCGTCTTCCTCACCGCACCACCCTCTATGCGCGTAGAAAGAGGCACCACCATGGACGTCATCTCCGTCATCCGCACCAAGCGCGACAAGGGCGAGCTGAGCCCGGAGCAGATCGACTGGGTCATCGACGCCTACACCCGCGGCGTGGTCGCCGACGAGCAGATGTCCGCCCTGGCCATGGCGATCCTGCTGAACGGCATGAACCGCGACGAGATCGCCCGCTGGACCGCCGCGATGATCGCGAGCGGCGAGCGCATGAACTTCGACTCGCTCTCCCGTCCCACCGCCGACAAGCACTCCACCGGCGGCGTCGGCGACAAGATCACCCTCCCGCTCGCCCCGCTGGTCGCCGCCTGCGGCGCCGCCGTGCCGCAGCTCTCCGGCCGCGGCCTCGGCCACACCGGCGGCACCCTCGACAAGCTGGAGTCGATCCCCGGCTGGCGCGCGCTGCTCTCCAACGAGGAGATGCTGAACGTCCTCGACACGACCGGCGCGGTCATCTGCGCGGCGGGCGACGGCCTGGCCCCGGCGGACAAGAAGCTCTACGCGCTCCGCGACGTCACGGGCACGGTCGAGGCCATCCCGCTGATCGCCTCCTCCATCATGTCGAAGAAGATCGCCGAGGGCACCGGCTCGCTGGTCCTGGACGTGAAGGTCGGCACCGGCGCCTTCATGAAGAACATCGAGGACGCCCGCGAGCTCGCCTCCACCATGGTCGCGCTCGGCACCGACAGCGGCGTGAAGACGGTCGCCCTGCTGACCGACATGTCCACCCCGCTCGGCCTCACCGCCGGCAACGCGCTCGAGGTCCGCGAGTCGGTCGAGGTCCTCGCGGGCGGCGGCCCGGCGGACGTCGTCGAGCTGACCGTCGCCCTCGCCCGCGAGATGCTCGCGGCGGCCGGCATCAAGGACGCCGACCCGGCGAAGGCCCTCGCCGACGGCTCCGCCATGGACGTCTGGCGCCGCATGATCGCCGCACAGGGCGGCGACCCGGACGCGACCCTCCCGGTCGCCCGCGAGCAGCACGTCGTGACGGCCCCGACCTCCGGTGTCCTGACTCGCCTCGACGCCTACGACATCGGCATCGCCGCCTGGCGCCTCGGCGCCGGCCGCGCCCGCAAGGAGGACCCGGTGCAGGCCGGCGCGGGCGTCGAGCTCCACGCCAAGCCGGGCGACACGGTCACGGCGGGCCAGCCGCTCCTGACGCTCCACACGGACACCCCGGAGAAGTTCGACTACGCCCTGAAGTCCCTGGACTCGTCCTGGGACATCGCCCCCGCGGGCACGACCTTCACGCCGAACCCGATCGTGCTGGACCGCATCGCGTGACGCGGTGATCGCCTCCGGCATGTGCCGGTGACACCTTCGGGTGAACGGGGTCGATGGACGTCCATCGACCCCGTTCGGCATGCTGGGATCGGTGACGACCGATGGAGGAGCACACCATGGGCGCACTCGCCGTCGAGGCCGGACAGGGTTGGGACGATGTCGTCCGCCTCTGGCACGAGATGGAATGGCCCGAGGGCTGCAAGGTGGAGATCATCGAGGGGATCATCACCGTGGCGCCGTCACCCGCCAATCAGCACAACAGCATCGCCGAGCGGATCCAGCGCCGCTTGTACACGGTGGTTCCCGAGGACTGGGGCATCTACCAGACCCAGGCGGTTGCCGTTCCGGCCCGGGCGGGCATGTTCATCCCCGACCTGCTCGTGGCGCCTGAGGCCGCTCTGAGGGAGCCCGGCCACTACATCCCGGCCACGACCGCCGAGCTCGTCGTGGAGATCACCTCGCAGTCGAGCGCGAACCACGACCGCATCGCGAAGGCTGCCGGCTACGCGATGGCCGGAGTGCCGCTCTGTCTGCTGGTCGACCGATGGGCGCCGGGCGGTCCGACGGTGACCCTCTACGGTCAGCCGAAGGGGGGCGTCCACCGCGTCCTGGGTGCCGTCCCGTTCGGCGAGGAGATCCGCCTTCCCGCCCCCTTCGACCTCACCCTCGACACCCCCGACTTCCCCGTCAGCTGACCGCCCTCGCTCCCGCCCCCAGCAGCCCCGGCGGCTCCCGCGTGTGGCCGAAGACCCGGGTGCCCGGGCCCTCCAGCCGTTCCGCCCTCGTCAGACCTCCGCAGTAGCCGAACGCGCGCATTCCGGCCGCGCGGACCCACGGGGCGATGAGTTCCGGGCGTCCCGGCGGTCTGCCTGGTGTGGACACCTCGCGCACCCTCGAACTGCGGCTCTCCGGGCGGCCCTCCCCGGACGACGTCGGCCGGCTCTGTGCCCTGCTCGACGCGGCCGAGCCCTGCCTGGTCCGGTGCGAGATCGGCGGGCTGGGGCGGGCCGATCTCGCCGTCGTGGACGCGCTCGCGCGGGTGCGGCTCGCCGCGCGGCGGCGCGGGCACCGGCTGGAGTTCCGGGGCGCCGCGCCGGAGCTGCGCGGGGTGCTCGAACTCGTCGGGCTCGGCGAGCTGCTGTGAGGGTCAGGCGTCGAGGCGCTCCGGAAGGTCGAAGAGCGGGAACCAGCGCTTGGTGTCGAGGAAGAAGTCCATCCCGCCGATCTTCCCGTCGTTCAGCTGGAGGACGATCAGCGCCCACGGCGCGAAGCCGCCCTCCGGGTCCGGGTGGTAGTGCGCGAAGGCCGGCTGGCCGTTCGCCACGGTCGGCACCAGCTTCGAGCCGCGGCACACCTCGCCGACGCCGAGCATCCAGCCCACGATGTCCTCGTGGCCGCGCAGCCACAGGTCGTACGGCGGCATGGACATCGTCGCGTCCTCGTGCAGGAGGGTCGTCAACGCCTGCATGTCGTAGCCCTCGAAGGCCGCCACATAGCGGTCCAGGAGCGCCTTCTGCTCCTCGTCCAGGGGGTTCGCGGCGTCGGAGGTGGCCGGGGCCTGCTCCGCGATGGTCGCCCGGGCCCGCTGCAGCGCGCTGTTGACCGAGGCGACGGTCAGACCGAGCAGCTCGGCGACCTCGCTCGCCTTCCACGCGAGGACCTCGCGCAGGATGAGCACCGCCCGCTGCTTCGGCGGCAGGTGCTGCAGCGCGGCCACGAACGCCAGCCGCACCGTCTCGCGCGAGACGGCCGTCTCCGCGGGGTCGGCCACCGAAGGCAGCACGCGGCCGTCCGGCACCGGCTCCAGCCAGGTGACCTCCGGGCGCTCGTTGAGCCGGGCCTGGGCGACCGGGGTCGGGTCCGTCAGGTCCATCGGACGGGCCCGGCGACTGCCGGCGCTGAGGGAGTCGAGGCAGACGTTCGTGGCGATCCGGTACAGCCAGGAGCGGAGGGACGAGCGGCCCTCGAAGGAGTCGAGCGAGCGCCAGGCGCGGACCATCGTGTCCTGCACGGCGTCCTCCGCCTCGAAGGCGGAGCCCAGCATCCGGTAGCAGTAACCGGTCAGCTCCGTGCGGTACTTCTCCAGGTCCTCGGTCATCTGTGCAGCCATCGGTCCACCCCGCTCGCCCCTCACCGGCGCCCGTTCGACGCCGATGAGGGGAAGCTATCGCAGGGCACCGACAGCCGGGGCCGGTTCCGCTCAGGTGCCCAGCTTGCGCCCGTACACGTAGACGTCGTCACCGTTGCGGAGCAGGCTCCAGTACGCCTTGGCGTCCTTCTGCGTCATGTTGACGCAGCCGGCCGAACCCGGCGGGTTCCACATCGACTTGGTGACCGAGTGGAAGGCCTGGCCGCCGTCGAAGAACTGCGCGTACGGCATCGACACGTTGTAGAGCGTCGACCAGTGGTTGATGTTGCGCCAGTAGATCTTCTTCAGGCCGGTGCGGGTCTCCGAGCCGTCCCTTCCGGTGCGCACCGGCACCGGGCCGTACTTCAGCCGGGAGCCGTCCTGGATCCAGCTGAGCTGGCGGGTCAGGTCGACACAGGCGATCCGGCCCTTGTTCGTCGGGCACTTGCCGGCCTTGTTGGGATTGCTGCCGGCCGCCCGCTGGGTCAGCATCGTGTACATGGTCCGCCAGGTGACCGTGCCGGCGTACCCCTGGGTCGGGGTGATGCCGTGCTTGGCCTGGAAGGCCTGGATGGCCTTGCAGTCGGTGAGCGACTGCTTCCCGTCGACCGGACGGCCGAGGAACTGCTCCACCTGCTTCTGGTACGGGCCGGTCGTGACGTTGCACGACGCGGCCTGCGCCGGGGCGGCGGTGAGCGCCACCGTCATGGGTACCACCAGCGACGTGACCGCGAGCCCGATGCCCGCGCGTCTGCGTATTCCGTTCATGATCGTC
This sequence comes from Streptomyces sp. NPDC048018, assembly GCF_043202995.1. Classification (NCBI taxonomy): domain Bacteria; kingdom Bacillati; phylum Actinomycetota; class Actinomycetes; order Kitasatosporales; family Streptomycetaceae; genus Streptomyces; species Streptomyces sp. NPDC048018. The sequence continues at coordinate 176,142 of NZ_JBIDBK010000004.1, read as the reverse complement.
AACTCCCCCTAGAGTCCTGACCCGTTTGACGCTCGGGGGAGCCGAACAGTTGCAGTGCCTCAGGCGGCTGTGGCCAGTTCGTGACGCCGCGCCGCGACCCGCGCGGTGTGCGTGCCGTAGAGCGTGATCGACACGACGCCGAGCACCGCCACCAGACCGATCAGGACCGTCCCGGCCCAGCCGCCCGCGTGGAAGGCCACCGCGCCGAGCGTGCCGCCCGCGCTGCTGCCCAGGTAGTAGGCGGACTGGTAGAGCGCCGAGGCCTGGGCGCGGCCCGTCTTCGCCGTACGGCTCACCGAGGACGAGGCGACCGCGTGCCCCGCGAAGAAGCCGGCCGTGATGAGGACCAGACCCGCGAGGACGGCGGGCAGCGCGTCGGCCAGCGAGAGCAGCAGGCCCGCGGCCGTCGTGGAGACGGCGAGATAGAGCGCCCCGCGCCGGCCGAGCCGTCCGACCAGCCGGCCGGCCGCGGCCGAGGAGACCGTACCGACCAGGTAGACCAGGAAGACCGAGCCGACCACGCCCTGCGGAAGCGAGAACGGCGCCTCGACCAGGCGGTAGCCGATCACCGTGTACACGGCGCCGAACACCGTCATGAACAGCGCGCCGATCGCGTACAGGCGCAGCAGCAGCGGATCCGCGAGGTGCCCGCGGACCGACCTGGCCAGTGCCCTCGGGTCGAGCGGTCCGGGCGTGAAGTGCCGCGCCTTCGGCAGCAGCGCCCGGAAGGCGAGCGCGCACACCGCGGCCAGCAGGCCGACGGCCGCCAGGCCGGCCCGCCAGCCCCACATCTGGGCCACCCAGCCGGTGACGATCCGGCCGCTCATGCCGCCGATGGAGTTGCCCGCCACGAACAGGCCGATCGCCGCGATCAGCGCCCTCGGCCGCACCTCCTCGGCCAGGAACGCCATGGCCGAGGCCGGCACGCCGGCGAGGGCGGCGCCCTGCACCGCGCGCAGCGCGACCAGGCTCTCCAGGTTCGGGGCCAGGGGCACGAGCAGACCGACGGCGACGGCGACGGCGAGCGAGGCGGTCATCATCGAGCGGCGCCCGAAGCGCTCGGACAGCGCGCTGAGGGGGAGGACGCACAGGGCGAGCGCCGCGGTCGCGGCGGAGACCGTCCAGGAGGCGGCCGACGCGGTGGCGCCGAACTCGGCCGAGACGGCGGGCAGGAGCGCCTGCGTGGAGTAGAGGAGGGCGAAGGCGGCCACTCCGGCGGCGAACAGCGCGAGGCTCATCCGGCGGTAGCCGGGGGCGCCGGGGGCGAGACGGGAATCGGTGGAGCGGGAGTCGGCGACCGTGCTGGTGGCGGCCGCCTTGGTACTGGCGTCAGGCATGCCTCGAACGTAGGCCGCCCCGTTTCATGCGTCCAATGCACGGAACTGCTGTAATCGTTCCCATGGTGCATGAGTACAGGTCACAGCCTCGCCTGTCACCGAACAGTAACGAAGAAGACATGGGACTGCTGCTCGCGCCCCGGCTCGCGTACTTCGCCGCCGTCGCCCGGCACGAGCACGTGACCCGCGCCGCGGCCGAGATGGGCGTGCCGCAGTCGACCCTCTCCCGGGCCGTCGTCCGGCTGGAGGAGGACCTCGGCGTCACCCTGTTCGCCCGCCGCGGCCGTACCGTCTCCCTCACCCCGGCCGGCCGCCGCTTCCTGGCCTCCGCCGAACGCGCCCTCGCCGAGGTCGAACGGGCCGCCGACTCCGTACGGGCCGACGCCGACCCCACCGCCGGCCGGGTCGCCTTCGGCTTCCTGCACACCATGGGCTCCGAGACCGTGCCCGGCCTCATCCGCGCCTTCCGGGTCGACCACCCCCGGGTCCGCTTCACCCTGGTGCAGAACTACGGCGAGGCGATGATCGAACGACTCCGCGCCGGCGAACTCGACCTGTGCCTCACCTCGCCGGTGCCGGACGCCCCCGACCTGGTCGCGCGCCGCCTGGACGAGCAGCGGCTGCGGCTCGTGGTCCCCGACGACCACCGCCTCGCCTCGCGCAAGCGCATCCGCCTGGCCGAGGCCGCCGACGAGACCTTCGTGACCCTGGAACCCGGCTACGGGCTCCGCCGCATCACCGACGACCTGTGCGCCCAGGCCGGCTTCACGCCCCGCGTCGCCTTCGAGGGCGAGGAGGCCGAGACGCTGCGCGGACTCGTCGCCGCCGGGCTCGGCGTCGCCCTCCTGCCGCCCCCGGCCGTCGCGCGGCCCGGCGTCGTCGAACTCGGCGTGACCTCGCCGCGCGCGGCCCGCGAGATCGGCGTGGCCTGGCTCGACGGCCACCCGGACACCCCGCCCGTCGCCGCCTTCAAGAAGTTCCTGCTCGGCAAGCGGGGCAGCCTGCTGCCGGAGTGACCCGGGACGGCCCGCCACGCCCGGGAGGGCGGGGAGCCGCGGTCAGCGGAGCGACCGCCCGAAACCCGCCGCCAGCGGCATCCGCAGACCCAGCGGCGGCGGCGCCGCCATGGCGTCCGCGAGCGGCCGGCTCGGCACGTGCCCGAACAGCGTCGAGAGCACGAAGTCGGCCGCCAGGGCGTGGACTTCCTCGTGGTACTGGCGCAGCGCGTGCCCGTCGGCGTGCACCTCGAAGCGGCAGGTGTCGCGGTTCGACTTCTTGGCCCGCTCGGCGAAGCGGTAGGACAACTCCGGGTCGGTCCGGGCGTCGTTGGTCCCGTGCACGATCAGCACCCGCCGGCCGACCAGCTGCCGCACCGGCTCCGGCTCGGCCGCCCGGTCGTCCTCCGGCAGCCACGGGGCGACCGCCAGCACCGCCGCCACCGCCGCGTTCCCTGCCGCGCGCAGGGCCGCCCGGGCGCCCATGCCCCGCCCCACGAGACACACCGGCACGTCCCCGTACCGCCGTACCGCCTCCGCCACCGCCCAGGACGCGTCCGCCGCCAACTGCGCGTCCGCGCCGTTCCATCCGCGCCCCCGGTAGCGGACGACATGCGCCACCAGTCCGTCCTCGCGGCCCGCGCGCACCAGCTGCCGGCCGAGCGGCAGCGCCGTCACGTGCGCCCGCACCGAGGCCCGCCGTCCCGACACCGGCTCGCCGTCCGGCAGCAGCAGAACCACCCCGCCGGCCTCGGTCACCGGGTTCGTGGCTCCGACGGGCCGACCGAGCCGGGGTGTCCGGGAGTCGGCCGGCCCCACGAGTGCGAAGTGCGCCATGGCAGAACAGTCTCAGAAGCCGAGGTGTACAACACCCGTCCGGGCAGTCAATTGATGGTGAAAGTTGCCCGGTTTTCCGACGCGCGCAAGGTCCACGCAGCCCCTCGCACACCCGGGCCCCCGGAACCGGCCAACGCCCGAAACCCGCCCGCGCCGTTCCAGGGGGCGGCGCCGCTAAGGGCGTTCGAAGCAGTGCACCTCGCCCACCGGCGCGAAGCCGCGGCGTGCGTACCAGTGGCGCGGCCAGTCGTCGGCGAGGGCGGTGAGGAAGACCGTGGTGCAGCCGGCCGCGTCGGCCAGGCGCAGGGCGGTGTCCAGGACGACCCCGGCGTGGCCCCGGCCGAGGTGGGCCGCGGCCGTGACGAGGTCCTCGATCTGGGCCACTCCCGTGCCCCGGTCGACGTAGAGGTCGGCCCACGAGGCGACCTCGCCCCACTCGTCGTGGGAGGCGAGGAAGTGCACGTCGTCGGCGCCGCGGCGGCGGGCCGTGCGGCGTTCCACCAGGGCGTGGACCACGTCCGCCCCGGCGTCCGGCAGGAAGCGCCGCCAGCTCTCGGCCAGGGGTGCGCGCAGGGCCGGCAGGTCCACCTCGCGCGCGCCGCCCCTTTCCGGGACCGGGCCGGTGTGGCGCATGAGGAGGACGCTGCTGCGCCGGTAACCCGCCCGGGCGAGAGGGCCGGAGCAGGCATCGGCGACCGTCGGGTCCAAGATGTAGACGCTGCGGTGCGACAGATGGGACATGGCCTCGTCGACCAGGGCGGGCAGGCTCCCGGGGTCGGGCGCGCCGTCCACCAGGACGTGGTTGTTGCCGTGGGACAGCGCGAAGGTGTCGTCGAGCGCGGCGAAACCACCGGGGAAGTCGACCGTCCGCTCGGCCTGCCGGCGGGAGAACGCGGACAGGAAGCCGTGGATCCGGCGCAGTTCGTGGTCGCCCCGGGCCGCGTCCGATGGAGTGGTCATGACGGCAGGCTAGGCGTGTGCGGGGGGTGTCCGCACCGGAGATTCGGGGCGCGCGGTACGGTGCCGAGGGGCGCGCTCTACGCGCGTAGGGGCTAGAGTGCGGCAATGACGAGCCAGATCCCCAGCACCCCCTCGGCGGACCAGATCCGCCGCGCCCCGAAGGTCCTGCTGCACGACCACCTCGACGGCGGTCTGCGCCCCGGCACGATCATCGAACTCGCCCGTGCGCAGGGCTACGAGAGCCTCCCCGAGACCGAGCCCGACAAGCTCGGCATCTGGTTCCGCGAGGCCGCCGACTCCGGCTCCCTGGAGCGCTATCTGGAGACCTTCGCGCACACCTGCGCCGTCATGCAGACCCGCGAGGCCCTCGTCCGCGTCGCCGCCGAGTGCGCGATCGACCTCGCCGAGGACGGCGTCGTCTACGCCGAGGTCCGTTACGCCCCCGAGCAGCACCTGGAGGGCGGCCTCACCCTCGAAGAGGTCGTCGAGGCCGTCAACGAGGGCTTCCGCGAGGGCGAGCGGCAGGCGCGCGCCGGCGGGCACCGCATCCGGGTCGGCGCCCTGCTCACCGCGATGCGGCACGCCGCCCGCGCCCTGGAGATCGCCGAACTCGCCAACCGCTACCGCGACTCCGGCGTCGTCGGCTTCGACATCGCGGGCGCCGAGGCCGGCTTCCCGCCCACCCGCCACCTCGACGCCTTCGAGTACCTGAAGCGGGAGAACAACCACTTCACCATCCACGCCGGCGAGGCCTTCGGCCTGCCGTCGATCTGGCAGGCCCTCCAGTGGTGCGGCGCCGACCGGCTCGGCCACGGCGTGCGGATCATCGACGACATCGAGGTCGCCGACGACGGCACCGTGACCCTCGGCCGGCTCGCCGCGTACGTCCGGGACAAGCGCATCCCGCTGGAGATGTGCCCCACCTCCAACCTGCAGACCGGTGCCGCCGCCTCGTACCAGGAGCACCCCATCGGGCTGCTCCGCAAGCTGCACTTCCGTGCCACGGTCAACACGGACAACCGTCTCATGAGCGGCACCAGCATGAGCCGAGAATTCGAATTGCTGGTCGACGCATTCGATTACACGCTCGACGACATGCAGTGGTTCACGGTCAATGCGATGAAATCAGCGTTCATTCCTTTCGATGAACGACTGGCGATGATCAACGACGTGATCAAGCCCGGTTATGCCGAGCTGAAGTCCGAATGGCTGTTCCAGCAGACGGCTGCCACCAGCGACTCTTCCCGTCAGGGCGGCTGACGGGCGGTCGCGGGACGCGATGCGGAGCGGCCGGGCCGGCCACGCCCGGCCGCCATTCGGTGTTTGCGGTGCGCACGTTTGCTGGCTAGTTTGCAGAGCCACCCTGCATTCCCCGAATTCCCCATGCTCTCCGGGCCTTCCCCGACGCCCGAGAGGCACCCGAGATTCCTGAGGAAGTTTTTCTGATGAAGCAGTCTGCCGCCAAGACGCTCGGTGTCGCCGCGCTCGGTGCCGCTTTCGCCGCTGCCGCCGCCGGAACGGCCACGGCCGCCCCGGCCTCGCTGCCGGTCGGTCCCGACGCGCTCGGCCTGGTCACCAGCGCCGTGCCGCTGGGTGACGGTGTCACCGAGCTCCCGGACGGCGCGGGCGCGGCCCTCGGCGGCGGCGAGACCGCCCTCGGCTCCGGCGTCGAGCAGGGCGTGAACGCTCTTCCGGGTGCCGCCGCGCAGGCCGGGAACCTCCCGGGCGAGGTGCAGAAGCAGGCCCAGAACCTTCCGCTCGACGGGGCCCAGAGCGGCCTCGCCGCCACCCCGCTCGGCGCGGCCGGCGGCCTCCTCGGCGGTCTGCCGGTCGGCTCCGTCCTGGGCGGCGGCCTGGGTGGCGGTCTGCCGCTGTAGGGCATCGCGCACACGCCCGAGGGCGCCCCGTCCCGTGACCGGGAGGGGGCGCCCTCGGCGTTGTCCGGCGGACGCGGCCGCGGTTCGTGCGGGCGGGCGTCCCGGCGTGCGCAGCGACGGTGCGTGCCGACGTGCGTTCCGGCGCCGCGTACCGACGTGCGTACCGGCGTAGTGCGGCGGCTACCAGGCCGTGCTCGGCGACTTCTCCGCCGGCAGCAGCACCCACAGCGCCAGGTAGAGCAGGAACTGCGGGCCGGGCAGCAGGCACGAGACCAGGAAGATCACGCGCATCGTCCAGGCGGATATGCCGAAGCGCCGGGCCAGCGCCGCGCACACTCCGCCGATCACGCGTCCGTCACGGGGGCGGGTCAGTGCGGCCATGGTGGGCTCCCTCGGAGTTTCGCGGGGGCCGTCCGTCCGGCCCCCGATCTGTCTCCATCCTGCCCCTGGACGCCGGACAAAACGTCGGTCTACGGGGCGATCCCGACCCTGGGAATCGTCGGGGTCGCCCCCTGAGAGGACGGCTTCTTGCTCCTCCTGCCGGAGGAGGAGCCCCGGGCGGAGCCGCCCACGGAGCCCCGGGCGGAGCCGGCCACGACGCTCGGGGCGGAGCCGCCCACGGAGCTCCGTGCGGATCCCCGGCGGGAGCCCTGCGCGGGCCCCTGCGAGGGCCCCGAGGAGGACCCCCGGGAGGCGTCCGCCCGGGGGCCGCGGCGCAGGCGGGCCCGCGCCGCGGGGACGATCAGGGCGTGCGCCAGTGCCACGCCCGCCGTGTTCAGGAGCACCGAGTCCACGTCCACGACCTGCCCGGGCACCGCCGTCTGCAACAGCTCGACCGCGAGCGACACCAGCGCACCCGCCGCCGTCGTACGGGCCAGGGAGGCCCACGGCGAGACGGAGAGCCGGCCGTCGGCCATCGGGAGCAGCACCCCGAGGGGTGCCAGGAGCAGCAGCCCGCCGCCGATCCGCCGCACGGCCTCGACCGGGCCGAGTGCCAGGTCGCCCCTGATCCCGGCCAGCGGGGTCAGGTTGGGCGCGGTCACCCAGGCCACGTCCCGCGCGCGGAGCGTCACCCAGGCGACGAGCAGCAGATGCGCGAGGAGCAGGAGGAACCCCGCCACGCGTAGGACCATGGCGACACTGCCGCCGGAACTGCCCGAACCTTGACGCTGCACGCCCCCCAAGACGACAGCTCCGGCGGAATCGGTTCCGCCGCGCACCCGACCGGGTTCCCCGCGGGCGGCGAAGGAGGTTTACGGCAAGGTCAGGAAGCCGCGGCCGCGGCCGACGGGACCGCCGACTCCGGGCGCTCCTTCAGCTCCCGCGGGCAGCTGTAGCGGCGCGGCTCGTACGTGCCGGGGCCGCCCAGGACGACGGAGTCGCCGCCGGTGGAGGACGCGCCGGCCGCGCTCTCCGCGAAGGTGCACACGATCTGCGCGAGGGCCGTCGGCGGCAGGTCCTCCGGCTGGCGGCTCAGCCGCAGCGTGCCGGCCGGGTCGCCCCGGTGGCCTGCCGTCACCACCAGCGGGCCCTTCACCGCGGTGCTGAACCCGGCCTCCCGCTCCGCGTCCGACGGCTCGCTCTCCAACTGGCCGAGCAGCGCCGAGGCGGTGCGCACCGGATCGCCGGAGACCTTCTCCTCCGGCAGCGGCGTCCTGCGGTCCACCGCCTCCAGCTGGGCCCCGCACAGCAGGTACACCCGCAACGGCACCCCCTGGGCGGCGGACACGTCCGCGCCGCCCCGGACGCTGCACGGCACCCGTGAGGGCGCCGCGCCGGCGTCCACCGGGACGGAGGTCGTCCTGATGCCACAGCCGGTGACCAGCCCGGCGGCCAGGGTCGCGCCCAGGGCGAGCAGGGCACTCGCACGCCGACGTCTCAACTCTCCTCCACCTCGCCCTGGCTGCTGCGGGTCTGCAGCTCCCGTGCGATCCCCGAGGCGTCCCGGGGCAGTCGCAGCACGAACACGGCGCCGTCCACCCGGCCCTTCTCGTCCGTCGAGTTGGCGGCCGTGATCGAACCGCCGTGGATCAGCGCGTTCTCCATGGCGATCGACAGGCCCAGACCGCTGCCGTCCGAACGCGGCCGGGAGGCGCTGGCCTTGTAGAAGCGGTCGAAGACGTGCGGCAGGACCTCCACGGGGATGCCGGGCCCGTGGTCGCGCACCGCGATCACCAGATCCTCGGTGCTCTCCCCGGTCTCCGCGTCCTCCGTCCGCTCGGTGCGGACCGCGACCCGCACCGGGGAGCCGCCGTGCTTGAGCGCGTTGCCGATCAGGTTGGCGAGGATCACGTCGAGGCGGCGCGGGTCGAGCCGTGCCACGATCCCGCGCTCGGCGTCCAGGTCCACCGCGTCCAGCCAGGCCCGCGCGTCGATGCACGCGGTGATCTGGTCGGCGATGTCGACGTCGTCGAGGACCAGCCGGGCGGTGCCCGCGTCGAAGCGGGTCACCTCCATCAGGTTCTCCACCAGGTCGTTGAGGCGCCGTGTCTCGCTGACCACGAGCGCCACGGCCGGGGCGATCATCGGGTCGAGCGTGTCCTGCTCGTCCTCCAGGACCTCCGTGACGGCGGTCAGCGCGGTGAGCGGGGTGCGCAGCTCGTGCGACATGTCGGCGACGAAGCGCGCGCTCGCCTCCTCCCGCGCGCTCATGTCCGCGACCTTCTTCTGCAGGGACTCGGCGGCGCTGTTGAACGTACGGGAGAGGTCGGCCAGTTCGTCGTTGCCGGAGACCCGCAGGCGGGTGTCCAGCTTGCCCTCGCCGAGCTGCCGGGCCGCCTCGCCGAGCCGGTGCACCGGGCGCAGCACGGTCGTCGCCGCGACCTGCGCGAGCAGTACGGAGCCGATCACGGCCAGGCCGGTGGCGATGCCGAGGGACCAGGACAACGAGTTCAGGTCCGCCTTCTCCGCGGCGAGGGACTTGAACATGTAGCCCGTCGGTCCGCCGCCGTCGATCTTCGTCCCGCCGACCAGGTACGGCGTCGAGCCGCGCTGGGTCCGTTGCCAGAACAGGTGGTACGGGTAGGCGTTGTTCTCCGACACCGGCCGTTCGGTCCCGACCGCCGTCTGCAGCGAACGCGGCACGTCGGTGAGCGTGAACCTGTCAGGGTCGGAAGCGCCGACGATCGGCTTGCCCGCGTCCCGCTCGCCGATCAGCAGCACGCTGTAGCCGGCGCTGCCGCTCGCCATCTGCTCGGCCGTGCGCCGCAGCTCGTCCTCGGTGGGCCGCAGCGGCAGGGACGCCGCCCGGTTCTGCATCTCCTGGCGGAAGTCGTTGAGCGCGCTGTCCTGGGTGCGCTTGAGCACGGCCTCGCGGTTCAGCCAGTAGGCGATGCCGGAGGCCGACACGGCCGCGGTGAGCGCGACCAGGGCGAAGACGACGACGAGCCGGAGGCGCAGGCTGGTGAACCTGAGCACCGAGATGATCCCTGTGCTCACGCAGGGACGTCCAGCCGGTAGCCCACACCGCGTACGGTCCGGATCAGCGTCGGCGAGGACGGCACGTCCTCCACCTTGGCGCGCAGCCGCTGCACACAGGCGTCGACGAGTCGCGAGTCGCCCAGGTAGTCGTGCTCCCACACGAGCCGCAGCAGCTGCTGGCGCGACAGGGCCTGCCCGGGCCGCCGGCTCAGCTCCAGGAGCAGCCGCAATTCGGTCGGCGTGAGCTGAAGGTCCTCGCCGTTCTTCGTCACGGTCATCGCCGAGCGGTCGATCACCAGCGAGCCGAAGGTCGCCGAGTCGGTGGACTCCCGCTCGCCGCGGCGCAGCACGGCGCGGATCCGGGCGTCGAGCACCCGGCCCTGGACCGGCTTCACCACGTAGTCGTCCGCACCGGACTCCAGGCCCACGACGACGTCGATGTCGTCACTGCGGGCCGTGAGCAGGATGATCGGCAACTGGTCCGTGCGCCGGATGCGGCGGCACACCTCGAAACCGTCGATGCCGGGCAGCATCACGTCCAGTACGACCAGGTCGGGCCGCTGCTCCTTGAGGAGCTTCAGGCCGTCCTCTCCCGTCGCCGCGGTGGCCACACGGTGGCCCTGGCGGGACAGCGAGAGTTCGAGGGCCGTGCGGATGGCGTCGTCGTCCTCGATCAGCAACAGGAAAGGCACGGCCTCATTCTGTCGCATGCGGCCGTCCGAGTTCGACCGTCCGGTCGGTCCTCCGTCTCCGAACCTCGCAGGCTCCCCGGCCGGACCCCGCCCTGTGACACGCCTGTGACAGTCGGCGGACACCGCCATGAAGTGGGCCGGGCAGGCTTTTCGACATCAAGGACCTACGGACTCCAACCGACGGGGGGCGCGAGATGAACGCACTGCACAGCACCACCTCAAGCGCAGTTGTCACGCGCCTCCACGACGTCACGCGGAGCACCGAGAAGTCCGGCGCGGTGAACGGGCGGGGGTGCGTTCGCAGCGTCGGGCGTCAGCACAAGGCGCCGTACATGGTCGCCGTGGCTGACGGGGGAGCGGCGTACGGGGAGGTCACGGGGGAGCGTTCCTGCTCGGAGGCCGAGTTCACGGCCTACGTCCAGGAGCGCCGGGCCTCCCTGTACGCCACCGCCTACCACCTGACCGGTGACCGTTTCGAGGCCGAGGACCTGCTCCAGAGCGCGCTGTTCTCCACGTACCGCGCCTGGGACCGGATCAGCGACAAGGCCGCGGTCGGCGGCTACCTGCGCCGCACGATGACGAACCTGCACATCAGCGCGTGGCGGCGGCGCAAGCTCAACGAGTACCCGACCGAGGAGCTCCCGGAGACGGTGGGCGAGACGGACGCGATGCGCGGCACCGAACTGCGCGCGGTCCTCTGGCAGGCGCTGGCCCGTCTGCCCGAGCTCCAGCGCACGATGCTGGTCCTGCGCTACTACGAGGGCCGGACCGACCCGGAGATCGCGGAGATCCTGGACATCAGTGTCGGCACGGTGAAGTCGAGCATCTGGCGCTCGCTGCGGCGACTGCGCGAGGACGAGGTGCTGAGCTTCGGCCGTGACGAGGAGGAGTCCTTCGGCGAGCTCGTGGCCTGAAGGCGAGGGGGAACACGGGGGATCCCACGGGGGATACGGGGATCCCACGGGGAACACGGGGGACGTACGGGGGTACGGGGGTGAACCGGCGAGGGCCGGACAGGATCGGGGGATCCTGTCCGGCCCTCGGCGTGTCCGGGGCCGGGTGCGTGGCCGGCGCCCGGGGCGGGCGGCCACGAGGGCACGGTGCGGGGGTGGCGCCGTGCGTCAGCGGGGCACGGGGGTGCGGCGACGGCCGGCCGCCGCCGCGGCCAGGCGGCCCAGGGCCTCGTCCCGGGCGCAGGGGTGGGCGCCCAGCGCGGTCTGGCGGGCCACGATCGAGCGTTCGGCGCGCATCAGCCGCCAGCCGCGGCGCAGCAGGAACGGCACCGACTTGCGGCCCTCCCTGAGGTCGCGCAGCAGCCGGCGGCGGAAGGTCGTCGCGGGACGGCCGCGCAGGCACAGCGCGTCGGCGAGGACACCGAGCTCACGGCAGCGCTCCACGATGTCGGCGGCGAAGATGCCCTCCGCCACGAAGAGCGGGGTCCGCTCGATGTCCAGCGTCTCGCGGTCCACGCGGGAGCTGGTGGCGATGTCGTACACGGGCACGAGGGTCCGTCCCGTACGGCACAGCTCGGTGATGGCGGCGACGGCGGCGTCGGAGTCCCAGGAGAGCGGGGAGTCCCAGTCGATGTCCGAACTGCCCTCGACCGTGGGCAGGGAGGGGTCGTCGCACTCCTTGTAGAAGTCGTCGAGGCGCAGGACCGGCAGCCCGGTGCGGGCGGCGAGGGACGACTTGCCGGAGCCGGAGGGGCCCGCGAGCAGGACGACCCGGGTCGGGATCGGTTGGGAACTCACGGGACACCAGTGTGAACCATTACCCCGTAAAGGGGACCCCCGAGGTGACCCGTTGGTATCGAGCATCACACCTCCGCTACCGTCTGTGGCCGCCCTGTCACCCCATGAAGCCGTTGGAAGGAACTCCATGGCGCGTCACGCACAGCCCCGCAACCCCCGCCGCAGCACCCTGCTGAAGGCCGGGCTCACCGTCACGGCGGCCGGTGCCGCCCTGCTCGGAGCGGGCGCAGCCGCCCAGGCCGCCGACGGGACGGCGGTGCCGCTGCCGGTGGACTCCCTGACCCGGACGGACGGCGCCGCCGCGCTCGCGGGCGTCGCGCACGGCGTGGCGCCGCTGACCCGCCTCCAGATCGACCCGCTGGCCAACACGGGGGTGGACCCGCTCGACAACGGTCTGGGCACGCAGGTCGCCGACTTCAAGCCGGTGGGCACGAACCTGGTGACCGACCACGTCACGAAGGGCGGCGCGCTGGCCGACCTGCCGGTGGCCGGGCCGCTGACGCAGGGGCTGCTGCCCTAGGTTCCGCCTTCCGGATCAGGCCGTGGAGCCGGACACGCCGAACGGGCCCCCGGGTGTCCGCTCCCGGGGGCCGTTCGGTGCGCCGTGACCAGTACGCCGTGACTAGTACGAGGAGCCGCTCGCGCCCAGCGAACCCGTGGGGTGCCAGACGGTCTTGGTCTCCAGGAACGCGGTCATGCGGTCCGTGCCCGGGGACCGGGTGAAGTCCTCGGCGCGCGGGCGCAGGACCCGCTTCAGGTTGTCGGCCGCGGCGATCTCCAGGTCGCGGGCCAGCTCGGCGTCCGCGCCCGTCAGGTCGATCGCGTTGACGTCGAGGTGCGCCGCCAGGTGCGGGCCCATCTCGGCGGCCTTGCCGGACAGGATGTTGACCACGCCGCCGGGCAGGTCGGAGGTGGCGAGCACCTCGCCGAGGGAGAGCGCCGGGAGGGGCGCCTTCTCGCTCGCGATGACGACGGCGGTGTTGCCGGTCGCGATGACCGGGGCGATCACCGAGACCAGGCCCAGGAAGGAGGATTCCTGGGGGGCCACGACCGTGACGACACCGGTCGGCTCCGGGGTCGACAGGTTGAAGTACGGGCCGGCGACCGGGTTGGCGCCGCCGACGACCTGGGCGATCTTGTCGGTCCAGCCCGCGTACCAGACCCAGCGGTCGATCGCGGCCTCGACGACCTCCGCCGCCTTGTTCTTGGACAGGCCCTCGGCCTGCGCCACCTCGTGCACGAACTGGCCCTTGCGGCCCTCCAGCATCTCGGCGACGCGGTAGAGGACCTGGCCGCGGTTGTACGCGGTCGCGCCCGCCCAGCCGCCGAAGGCCTTGCGGGCGGCGACGACCGCGTCACGCGCGTCCTTGCGGGAGGACAGCGGCGCGTTGGCCAGCCACTTGCCCTTGGAGTCCGTCACCTCGTACACCCGGCCGCTCTCGGAACGCGGGAACTTCCCGCCCACGTACAGCTTGTAGGTCTTGAAGACGCCCAGACGCCCGGGGGCGGAGCCGCCCTTGTCGGCACTGCGATCAGACATCGAGGTAGGCCTCCAGACCGTGACGGCCGCCCTCGCGGCCGAAGCCCGACTCCTTGTAGCCGCCGAAGGGCGAGGTCGGGTCGAACTTGTTGAACGTGTTGGCCCACACGACGCCCGCGCGCAGCTTGTTGGCGACCGCGAGGATGCGGGAGCCCTTCTCCGTCCAGATGCCCGCCGACAGGCCGTACTGGCTGTTGTTGGCCTTGGCGACGGCCTCGTCCGGCGTACGGAAGGTCAGCACGGACAGCACCGGGCCGAAGATCTCGTCGCGGGCGACGGTGTGCGCCTGGGTGACGTTCGTGAAGAGCGTCGGGGCGAACCAGTAGCCGGCGGTCGGGATCTCGCAGGCGGCCGACCAGCGCTCGGCGCCCTCGGCCTCGCCCTGCTCGACGAGCGAGGTGATCCGGGCCAGCTGCTCCTCGGAGTTGATGGCGCCGATGTCGGTGTTCTTGTCGAGCGGGTCGCCCAGGCGCAGGGTGCTCAGGCGGCGCTTGAGGGAGTCGAGCAGCTCCTCCTGGACCGACTCCTGGACCAGCAGGCGGGAGCCCGCGCAGCAGACCTGGCCCTGGTTGAAGAAGATGCCGTTGACGATGCCCTCGACGGCCTGGTCGATCGGCGCGTCGTCGAAGACGATGTTGGCGCCCTTGCCGCCCAGCTCCAGGGTCAGCTTCTTGTGCGTGCCCGCCACCGACCTGGCGATGGCCCGGCCGACCGCGGTCGAGCCGGTGAAGGCGACCTTGTCGACGTCCGGGTGCTCGACGAGGGCCGCGCCCGCGGCGCCGTAGCCGGGGAGGATGTTGACGACGCCCCTGGGCAGGCCCGCCTGGCGGCAGATGTCCGCGAAGAACAGGGCGGAGAGCGGGGTGGTCTCGGCGGGCTTGAGGACGACCGTGTTGCCGGTCGCGAGCGCCGGGGCGATCTTCCACGCCAGCATCAGCAGCGGGAAGTTCCACGGGATGACCTGGCCGGCCACGCCCAGCGGGCGCGGGTTCGCGCCGTAGCCCGCGTGGTCGAGCTTGTCGGCCCAGCCCGCGTAGTAGAAGAAGTGGGCGGCGACCAGCGGGAGGTCCGCGTCGCGGGTCTCCTTGATCGGCTTGCCGTTGTCCAGGGTCTCCAGGACGGCCAGCTCGCGGCTGCGCTCCTGGATGATCCGGGCGATCCGGAAGAGGTACTTGGCGCGCTCGGAACCGGGCAGCGCCGACCACTTCTCGAAGGCCTTCCGGGCCGCCCTGACCGCGCGGTCCACGTCCTCGGTGCCCGCCTGGGCGATCTCGGAGAGCACCTCCTCGGTGGACGGGGAGACGGTCTTGAAGACCTTGCCGTCGGCCGCTTCGACGAACTCGCCGTCGATGAACAGGCCGTAGGAGGGCGCGATGTCGACGACGGACCGGGACTCGGGGGCCGGTGCGTACTCGAATGCAGATGCCATGTTGATCAGTCCACCGTCACGTAATCGGGGCCGGAGTAGTGGCCGGTCGCCAGCTTCTGACGCTGCATCAGCAGGTCGTTCAGCAGGCTGGAGGCACCGAAGCGGAACCAGTGGTTGTCCAGCCAGTCCTCGCCCACGGTCTCGTTGACCAGGACCAGGAACTTGATGGCTTCCTTCGTGTTGCGGATGCCGCCGGCCGGCTTCACGCCGATCTGGACGCCGGTCTGGGCGCGGAAGTCGCGCACGGCCTCCAGCATCAGGAGCGTGTTGGCCGGGGTGGCGTTGACCGCGACCTTGCCGGTCGAGGTCTTGATGAAGTCCGCGCCGGCCATCATGCCGAGCCAGGAGGCACGGCGGATGTTGTCGTACGTGGACAGCTCGCCCGTCTCGAAGATCACCTTCAGCCGGGCGCGGTCGCCGCACTCGGCCCTGATGGCGGCGATCTGCTCGTACACCTCCATGTAGCGGCCGGCGAGGAAGGCGCCACGGTCGATGACCATGTCGATCTCGTCGGCGCCGGCGGCGATGGCGTCGGCCGTGTCGGCGATCTTCACCGGCAGGGCGGCGCGCCCGGCGGGGAAGGCGGTGGCGACCGAGGCGACCTTGACGCCGGAGTCCTTCACGGCGGCCTTGGCGGTGGCCACCATGTCGGGGTAGACGCAGACGGCGGCGGTCGTCGGGGTCGTGCGGTCGGTGGGATCGGGATGGACGGCCTTGGCGGCGAGCGCCCGGACCTTGCCCGGGGTGTCCGCGCCTTCGAGCGTCGTCAGGTCGATCATCGAGATGGCCAGGTCGATGGCATAGGCCTTGGCCGTGGTCTTGATCGATCGCGTACCGAGGGACGCGGCGCGCGCCTCCAGGCCGACGGCGTCGACGCCGGGCAGCCCGTGGAGGAAGCGGCGCAGCGTGCTGTCGGACGCGGTTACGTCGGCGAAAGCAGTTGCTGCGTGTGCAGTGGTGGGCATGGTCACCAGTCGAGCATATCTACGCGCGTAGCGGCGTGTACAGGGGCCCGCTCGTCCGTGCGGGCGAAAGCCCAGGTGGGTGCAGAGGGGCGACCGCCGGGTGACTCCTGTCACAGGGCCGTGACAGGGAGCGGACGAGTCCCCGACCCAAGATCCGTAACGTTTCTTCTGCAGCCGGCCAGAACTCGCCGCCCCCGCCCGCACGAGACGTCAGCGGCATGCAGCTCCGCCATCCACGACCTGACCTCAGGAGTTGTCATGGGCACCGCCCTTCGCACCGTCGTCGCCACCGCCCTCCTCGCGGGCCTCGCGATCACCCCGGCGCTCGCCTCCGCCCCCGCCTTCGCGGCGGACGGACCGGCCACCGCCGCGGAGAGCGGCGGCACCCTCGTCCGGACCGAGACCCTCGCCGACGGCACGGTCGTCAAGATCTACAAGCTGGGACCGGCCCGGTACCGCGCCGACGCCTTCGCGCGCGGTCTGCCGGTCATCTCCATCGAGGCGAACGCGCGTCCCGCCGCCGCCAACGACAACGGCCTGTTCCTCGTCCTCTTCGAGGACGGCCGGACGGTCTCGTGGACGGGCAACGTCACCTACCGGACCCCGCTCGGCCTGTACCGGCTGGCCGACGGCACCGTTCTGGAGCTCGGCAGGAACGCGAAGGGCGGGCGTGTGGGCCTGCAGCTGATCGAGAACGGCAAGGGCCGCGGCTTCACGTACACCCACGACCCCGTCCGCACGGTGTGGACGTTCGGGAAGGCCGTCGTCGTCCTGGCGGCCGGCGGCGGCGAGTTCGCCGCCTACGTCCCCGGCTCGGCCGAGCAGGCGCCCCCGGTCCACCTCGGCCCCACGCAGCAGCCGAAGCCCGGGGAGCCGGCCGAGATCATCAGCGGCCCGACCGTCACCTCCATCTGCACCGTCGAGGAGGCGATCCGCTCCTCGTTCGGCGAGGGCTGGGTCGTGACCCTCACCCACGACGTGGACACGGGCCCCAAGGCCGTCCTCCGCAACCGCGGCACCACGGTGGCCACGGTGGACCGTGCGCACCCGCTCGACTCCGTCCACGGCCTGAAGATCGTGGGCGCCGACACCCTCAGCCCGCGCTTCGGCCAGCACACCAACGGAGGCGACGCCGCGCCGTACCGCTGGAACGACTTTCCGAAGATCCCCAAGGGCTGCAAGAAGTCGGCCCCGGCCAAGCCCACCACCCCGCCCACCACCGGTACGGGCACCGGCACCCAGGGCGGCCAGACCAGCGTCGTCCCCAAGGGCGGCGTCGCCGCCGGTGCGGAGTTCGGCAGCGTGGAGCAGGCCAACGACACGGCACTGCTCGCCTCCGGCGCCGGTGCCGCGGTCGTCGTCGCCGGACTGGGCCTCACCGCCCTGCGCCGGCGCGCCGCCGCCCGCGGCTGACGCCGGTCCGGTCACCCGAGCCCCTCCCGCACGGCGCGCACCCCTGACAGCGCCGTCCACCCCGCCGGCGGGCCGCCCTCCTCCTCGGCGGCCCGCCGCACCCCGTTCCGGAGCACGCCATGACCCGCCGCCCCCTCCTCCTCGCGCTGGCCGGCGGGACCGTCGCCCTCGCGCTCTCCGGCTGCGCCGCTCCGGCCGGCGCCGGGGCCGCGCCCGCGCGCCCCACGGTCCCCGCCCCGCGCGTCGCCACGACCGCCGCGTCCGCGCCCGCCGAGCAGCTCGCGACCGCGCCGCTGCCCCGCTCCGAGCCCGTGCGGGTCCGGATCCCCGCCGCAGGCGTCGACACCGGCCCGGTCCTGAGGCTCGGCCTCCAGCAGGACGGCAGCGTCCAGGTGCCCTCGGTGGCCCAGGCCGACCGGATCGGCTGGTACGACAAGGGCGTCACACCCGGCGAGACCGGCCCCGCGGTGCTCATCGGGCACTACGACACCGTCGAGGGCCCCGCCGTCCTGCGCGGCATCGGCCGCGTCCACGTCGGCGACCACCTCACCGTCACGCGTGCCGACGGCACCGACGCGGTGTTCCGGGTGCGCCGGCTCGAACAGGTCGACAAGAAGGTCTTCCCGACCGAGAAGGTCTACGGCGACACCCGGCGCCCCGAGCTCCGCCTCATCACCTGCGGCGGCGAGCTGGTGAACGGGCACCGCCCGGACAACATCGTCGTGTACGCGGACCTGCTGGCACCCGGTGCGGCCTGATGCCGCGGACCCGCGGGAGGGGCGCGGCGGCCGGGAGGGCCCGCGCCGGGCGGCGCGGAGCCGGGCCCGGCGGCACCACCTAGGCTCCCGCCGCGCGGCTGAGGCAGAATCGGGCGCATGACGCCCTCCGAGCCGCCCGCCGCACAGCCCTCCGAGCCCGCCCGGGAGGACCGTGTCTTCCGGTCGCCCCTCGGCATCGCGGGCGGGGTCTTCCTGCTCCTCCTGGCCGTCGTCCTGGGCGGGGACTCGATCATCCGCGGAGAGGGCCGCACGCCCTGGCTGGCGCTCGCCTCGCTGATCCTCGCGATCCCGCTGATCGTGGCCTTCACCATCCGCCCGGTCGTCTACGTCGACGACCGGCGGCTGCGCATCCGCAACCCGTTCCGCACCATCGTGCTGCCGTGGGGTTCGGTCGCCGACCTCCGGGCCGGCTACTCCAGCGAGGTGTTCACGCAGGACGGCGACAAGTACCAGCTGTGGGCCGTCCCCGTCTCGCTGCGCCAGCGCAAGCGCGCCGCGCGCCAGGCCGCCAAGGCCGCGCAGGACGACCCGCACGGGCGCACCTCGGCCACCGCCGACGTCCGGGACAGCAAGGCCCGTACCGCTCCCGCCGACCAGACCGTCGCCGACCTGCGCGAGATGGCCGAGCGTCACGGTGGGAGCCCCGAGGCGCAGGGCGAGCCGCGGATCCGCTGGGCGTACGAGATCATCGCGCCGGCGGCGGCCGGTCTGGTCCTGCTGATCGTGCTCGCCGCGACCGGCTGAGCCGGCCGCCCCTGACGCCCGAGGGCCGGGTGCGCACCGCACGGTGCGCGCCCGGCCCTCGGCCTTGGCCCGGTCCTTCGGCCTCAGGGGCCGTAGAACCCGGCGATGTCGGCGATGAGGTCGAGGGTGCCGTTGCGGTTGTAGAAGGTGACCTTGCCGTCGTGGACGGGGACGACGACGAGGTTGGGGACGGTCTGTCCGGCGGTGACGTTGAGGTGGGAGGCGCTGGTGCGGGTGGTTCCGTACGGGTAGGCGGAGACGAAGGTCGCCGCTGTCGCGTTGGTGGCGGTGACGTTGAGGACGACCGCGGTCACGCCCTCGGCGGGGACGCCGCCCCTGCCCGCCACCGTCAGGGAGACGGTCCGGTCGGCGCCGATCTTGGCCTTGGGGGCCCCGGTGCCGGAGCGGGTGTCCATGAGGCGGGTCGGGGTGAGGGGCTCGTAGAGCGAACCCTTGCCCGAGAGCGTGAAGTAGCCGGCGATGTCGGCGATGAGGTCGAGGGTGCCGTTGCGGTTGTAGAAGGTGACCTTGCCGTCGTGGACGGGGACGACGACGAGGTTGGGGACGGTCT
>NZ_JBIDBK010000004.1:3745-156734 GCF_043202995.1 Streptomyces sp. NPDC048018 | reverse complement strand
GCGGTGACGTTGAGGACGACCGCGGTCACGCCCTCGGCGGGGACGCCGCCCCTGCCCGCCACCGTCAGGGAGACGGTCCGGTCGGCGCCGATCTTCGCCTTGGGGACGCCGGTGCCGGAGCGGGTGTCCATCAGGCGGGTCGGGGTGAGGGGCTCGTACCGCCCGGTGGCGAGCGTGGACTGCCCGCGCACGAGGGCCACGTCGCCGGTCCGGGTGAGCGCCGGGCCCACCCCGTCCGCCGGGGCGGCCGTCAGGGTCCAGTCGTACAGCCCGTCCGGCAGCGCGTTCCCCGCCGCGTCCTTCCCGTCCCAGTCCGGCTGCACGAGCCCGCGGGCCTCGCCGCCGTCGAGGGAGCGCACCACCGTGCCCGCGCTGTCCCGCACGTCGATCCGCCAGGAGGCGGCGGGCTTGCTCAGCCACCACTTCGCGGCCCACACCGGCTTCGCCGCCCTGCGGTCCACGGTGGTGGTCTCCTCGGCGTCCAGGAGACGCAGCGGCGAGGCGGCGACTCCGGTCGGCACGACGTGGATGTTCTGGTCCGCGTCCACCAGGGCCACGTGGCCGCCGAAGCGGTCGACGGTCCAGCCGTAGTCCGGCCGGGAGTCGGCCACCGTGCCGACCGCGCGGGTCGCGCCGCCGCCGCGCAGCGGGGTGACGGAGACCGTCCCGCCCTTCTCGTGGGCGACGTAGCCGTCGCCGAGCAGTGCGGCGGTGTGCGCGGGCAGGGAGATGTCCGCGAGGGTGCCGAGGTCCTTCACGCCGGAGCCGGCCGCGCACTTCCAGTACGCGAAGGAGCCCACGACCTGGAGGCCGGTGAGGTCGCAGCCGGCCAGCTTCACCGTGCGCGTCGCCGTGCCGGTGCGCACGTCGATCGCGTCCACGGTGCCGGTGGCGGTCGACTCGGCCCAGAGGGTGGCGCCGTCCAGTGCGGTCTGCCGGCTGCCGAGGTCGCGGCGGAACACGACCTTGTCCGTGTCGAGGTCGTAGACCTCGTTCGCGGCGGGCGTACTCGTGTTCGGGGCGGTCCGGTACGCCGTCCAGCGGCCCGAGACCGGGTAGCCGCTGGACCAGGCGGGCTCGGCCCGGGTCCAGTGGTTGCTGTCCATGTCCTGGCCGTCGGCGATCCAGTGCAGGTTGCCGGGATACGCGGAGAAGACCAGCCGCCCGTCGCCGCTGGGGGTCACGGGAGAGCAGACCGTGCGGCAGTGGCCCGGGGTCGGGCTCTCGTGCTCGTATCCGCGGTCGGTCGTGGGGCCTGCGGCGAGCTCGCCGCTCAGGGTGAGCCTGCGGCTGGTCACCCGGCCGTAGAGGTCGTCGAGGCCGGAGTGTTCGACCGCGTGCAGCTCGCCCTGGGCGACGGCGAGCCGCCGGGTCTGGGCGACTCTGTCGGGGGCGTCGTACACCTCGGTGAGGACCGGCGCCGCACCGTCCTCGGGGAGGCGGACGGTGTGGACCGCGGGCCTGCCGTCCGCGCCCGTGATCGTGGCGAGGGCGCCGCCGTCCGGGGTGGGGACGACCTCGGCCGCGTCGAAGGCCGGCCGGGGAGCGCCGCCCGCGAGCGGGTACAGCGTGTACGGGGCGTCGCCGTCCTGGCTCTTCGACCGCGTCAGGAAGTCCTGGCCCACCAGGGCCGCGCCGTCCACGGGGGCCTCGGGCAGCGGGATCTGCGCCACGGGTGCGGAGAGCTCGCCGGCCAGGTCCCAGACGCTCAGCCGCTTGCTCCCGGCGTCCCAGGTGAAGGCCCGCGTCCCGTTGGCGAAGGGGGCGTAGCCGGTGATGTCGTGCGGGATCGCGGTGGGCCGGAGCGCCGCGTCGGCCAGGCGGACCCAGCCGAGGCGGGTCGTGCCGTTCAGCGAGTAGGCGACGAAGAAGCCCTGCCCGTTGCCCTGCCGACCGCGATGCTCCGAGACCGTCGAGATCCAGGCCGTGCCCGCCGGGGCGAGCACCTTGACGTCCTTCTGCACGCCGTTCTCGACCGACAGGATGTGGACGGCCCTGTCCTCGCCGTTGGTCACGACCCTGCCGCCCTGGACGCTCGCGAAGTACTGCCGCTGCGGGATCGTCACGGTCCGCTCGGGGCCGGTGGGCCCGTCCTGGAGGACGACCCGGTCGGCGTACTCGCGCGCGATGACGTCACCACCGCCGCCGTGCAGCGCGTACGCGCCCTCGGGGCCGAAACGGGTGGCCGGGCCGCCCGCGTACGGCACCCAGGCGAAGCCGCGGGAGTCCTCGTGCAGGAAGCCCGTGGCGCCGGCGAAGCGCAGCCTGCCGGGGCTCGGCGAATGCTCCGGCGCGATCGTCAGCGGCGCCTGCGCCGTGGGTGCCTCCGCCGCGACCGCCGTCCCCCCGGACAGCGGTGCGAGCGTGGCGACGGCCGTGGCCACGGCGAGCGCGGTCGCCGTCAGCCGCCTGCCGCCGATTCTCCGGACCCCTGCTGATCGTGTGTCACGCACGTGTCCCCCTCGACGTCACTCTTGGTTCACGCGTCAACCTCCCGAGGTTAGAACCCGCCGCTCCCGCCGGACATCCGGCCGATCGTCACAACCTCGTCCCTGTTCGGCACGGTTCTGTGACAGGGCCCCCGGAGGGCCTCACGGCGGCCCCGGCCACACCAGCAGCATGTAGCCGCCCAGCCATGCCGAGGACAGCGCCGCGCCGGCCAGCACCACGGCCGCGGCCGGGACCCGCGCGCGGGCCACGGCCAGGGCCACGGGGAGCAGCAGCGGGAAGCCCGGTACGAGGAATCGGGCACGCGGGAAGTACACGCCGCCGCTGCCCAGGACGACCAGCAGCAGCACCCCGGTGAAGACCAGGAGCGGCAGCGGCTGACGGTCCGCCACGGACAGCACGTACAGCACCGCGAAGAGGACCAGCACGGCCGAGACCGCCACCAGGAACAGCTGCGGACGGCGGGAGTAGACCAGGAGGTCGCGCAGGACGCGCAGGGTGGCCGCGCCGCCGTCCCATTCGTTCTCCCAGGTCCGCTGGACGGCGAAGTAGCCGTCCCAGCGGCCGAGCCGCAGCCCCACCCAGCCCACGAAGCCGAGCCAGCCCACCGGGGCCGCGACGGCCGCGGCGAGGGCGCCGCGCTCGCCGCGGCGGGCCGCGAGCAGCGCCGCCGCCGACACGGCCGCGGCGACCGCGATCCCCGTCGGCCGGGTCAGCCCGGCGGCCACGGCGAGGCCCGCCGCCCACGCCCAGCGGCCGCTCAGGACCGCGTACAGTGCTCCGGCGGCGAGCGCCGTGAACAGCGACTCCGTGTAGCCCATCCACTGCACGACCGCCGCCGGCGACGCGCCCCACAGCACCGCGAGGACCGTGCCCGTGCGCCGCCCGTGCAGCCGGTCGCCCACGGCGAAGACCCCCAGGGCGGCGACCAGCGAACAGAGCCCGGCCAGGACCAGGGCGACCGAGGCGCGGGAGCCCGGGGTGACGGCCGCGACGGCCTTGATCATGGCCGGGTACAGCGGGAAGAACGCCAGGTTGTTGTGGTTGGTACGGGTGCCGAGCTCGTGGTCGTAACCGTGGTCGGCGATCCCCAGGTACCAGCCCGAGTCCCACGAGGTGGCGATCGTCGGCCACACCCCGTGGCCCTTGAGGTGCGCCCAGCGGGCCAGCACGAGCAGCCCGAGCAGCCGGACGAGCAGATAGCCGAGGAGGGCGGGTGCGGCCCGCCGGAGCAGCCCGGGATCCGGCCGGGGAGCGGACCTGCGCGCGGCGGGGACGGAGGGACGCGGGATGAGCACCGGCGACACGGGGGACACGGGGGACACCGTGGCCCGGCGCGCCCGGGGCCGGAGGGCGCGTTACGGCGCCTGCCGTAGCGAATTCACCCGGACGGGAAGGCCGGAGGGCCCGTACGGAAACGATGCCGTACGGGCCCTCCGGCCGCTTCGCCGGCCCGGGGCGGGGCCCGCTGGGCCGGGCGATGCGGGTGCTGCGGTGCTGCGGTGCTCCAGCGCTGTGGTGCTGAGGCGCTCCGGTGGTCCGATGGCGGTGCGCCGGTGCGCCCGCGGTCCGGCGCCCGGAGCTCCGCTGCGGGTCAGAGACCGGCGGCCGCCGCCAGGTCCTTCTTGATCGCGTCGAGGACCCGGGCGCCCGTCGCGCGGGCCGTCGCCAGCTCGCTCGCGTCGGCGACCGGGACCACGACCTCCAGGTAGCACTTGAGCTTCGGCTCGGTGCCGCTCGGACGGACGATCACGCGGGCCTTGTAGTCGCCCTCCAGGTGGTAGCGCAGCCCGTCGGTCGGGGGCAGCGACTCCGTGCCCTTCGTCAGGTCCTCCGCCGAGACGACCGTCAGCCCGGCGAGCCGGACCGGCGGGCGCTCGCGCAGGGCCGCCATCGCGTTCGCAATGACGCCCAGGTCCTCCACCCGCACCGACAGCTGGTCCGTGGCGTGCAGGCCGTGGGCCACCGCGAGGTCGTCCAGCAGGTCGCTCAGGGTGCGGTCCTGCTCCTTGAGCACCGAGGCCAGCTCGGCGACGAGCAGCGCCGCCGTGATGCCGTCCTTGTCGCGGACGCCCTCGGGGTCGACGCAGTAGCCGAGCGCCTCCTCGTAGCCGTAGCGCAGGCCCTCGACGCGGGCGATCCACTTGAAGCCGGTGAGGGTCTCCTCGTGGCCGACCCCGGCCGCCTCGGCGATGCGGCCGAGCAGCGAGGACGACACGATCGACTCGGCGAACACGCCCCGGGCACCCTTGTGCACCAGGTGCGCGGCGAGCAGCGCGCCCACCTCGTCGCCGCGGAGCATCCGCCAGCCGCCGTCGGCGGAGGCGTCCGGGACGGCGACGGCGCAGCGGTCGGCGTCCGGGTCGTTGGCGATCACGATGTCGGGGTCCACGGCACGGGCCGCCTCGAAGGCGAGGTCCATGGCGCCGGGCTCCTCCGGATTGGGGAACGCGACGGTCGGGAACGCCGGGTCGGGGTCCGCCTGCTCGGCGACGAGCGCCGGGGGCGGGAAGCCGTGCCGGGCGAAGGCGGCCGTCAGGACCTCCTTGCCGACGCCGTGCATGGCCGTGTAGACGGTCCGGACGGTGCGGGGGGAGCCGGGGGACAGGACGGCGTCGGTACGGGCCAGATAGGCCTCCAGGACCTCGTCGCCCAGCACCTCCCAGCCGCTCTCCGGGCGCGGCACGTCCGTCAGGGCGCGCACGGCGTCGATCTCGGCGGCGATCTCCGCGTCGGCGGGCGGGACGATCTGCGAGCCGTCGCCCAGGTAGACCTTGTAGCCGTTGTCGCGCGGCGGGTTGTGGCTCGCGGTCACCTCGACGCCGGCGACGGCGCCCAGATGCCTTATGGCGTACGCCAGGACGGGCGTCGGCAGCGGGCGGGGCAGCAGCGCGGCGCGCAGACCGGCGCCGACCATCACGGCGGCCGTGTCGCGGGCGAAGTCCGTGGACTTGTAGCGGGCGTCGTAGCCGATGACGACGAGGCCGTCCGACCGCCCCTTCGCCTTCAGGTACGCGGCGAGGCCGGCGGCGGCGCGGATGACCACGGAGCGGTTCATGCGCATGGGGCCTGCCCCCAGCTCGCCGCGGAGCCCGGCGGTGCCGAACTGCAGCGTGCCGGCGAAACGGGCGGCGAGCTCGTCGGTGGCCCCGCGGTCGAGGAGCGCGCCGAGCTCCTCACGGGTCTCCGGGTCGGGGTCCTCGGCGAGCCACGCCTGGGCCCGGGCGAGGAGGTCGTCCTGCGTCACGGTGGTGTGCCTTTCGGAGTGTGTGCGGGCGGAGCGTCAGCGTGCGGGCGTTTCGGGCGGGGCTGTTCTTCTCCCCGGCCCGCCCCGTCCCGTAACCGGGGGCTCCGCTCCCGGACCCCGGTCGCCGGGGACGTCCCGGCCGCCGCTCCCGGCGGGGGCCCGTCCCTTCGCGGGCCGCGGGCCGCGGGCCGCGCGTCGCGGGCCCCGGGTCGCGCTCCGCCGGCCGCGCCCGCCCCCGGGCCGCGCCGGGGAGCCGCGGCCCGTCCGGGACGGCGCCGTGGCCGCGTGGACCTGTCCGCCCGTGGTCTGCGGGGCCGGGCCCCCGAAGGGTCCCGGCCCGCCCGTCACCGGGCGCCGCCGGGGGCGTGCGTCTCCGTTCGCGGGCGGACGGAGACGCCCAGGGGCGGGGCGGGAGGAGGTGCCGCGCCGCGGTCGGCCCGGGAGGGTCAGATGCAGTCGAGGACGCGGGTCAGGAGTTCGCCCATGCGCGCCGCCGAGTCACGGCCCGCCTGGAGGACCTCCTCGTGGTTCAGCGGCTCGCCCGACAGGCCCGCCGCCAGGTTCGTCACCAGGGAGATGCCCAGGACCTCCGCGCCGGCCTCGCGGGCCGCGATGGCCTCCAGGACGGTGGACATGCCGACCAGGTCGCCGCCCATGACCCGGACCATGTTGATCTCGGCCGGGGTCTCGTAGTGCGGGCCGGGGAACTGGACGTACACGCCCTCCTCCAGCGTCTCGTCGACCTCCTTGCACAGCGCGCGCAGCCGCGGCGAGTACAGGTCGGTGAGGTCCACGAAGTTCGCGCCGACGATCGGCGAGGCGCCCGTCAGGTTGAGGTGGTCGCTGATGAGGACCGGCTGGCCGGGGCGCATGCCCTCGCGGAGGCCGCCGCAGCCGTTGGTCAGGACGATCGTCTTGCAGCCCGCGGCGACGGCGGTGCGGACGCCGTGCGCGACGGCGGCGACGCCACGGCCCTCGTAGTAGTGGGTGCGGCCGAGGAAGACCAGGGCGCGCTTCTCGCCGATCTTGTACGAGCGGATCTTGCCGCCGTGGCCCTCGACGGCCGGCGGCGGGAAGCCGGGCAGGTCGGTGACGGGGAACTCGGCCTCGGGCGCGCCGAGCGCGTCCACGGCGGGGGCCCAGCCGGAGCCCATGACCAGGGCGACGTCGTGGTTGTCGACTCCGGTCAGCTCGCGAAGGCGCGCGGCGGCGGCCTCGGCGGCCTCGTACGGGGTGGCAGTAGCGTTCACTGACTCTCTCGCCTCGGGGAGGGGGGTCCGAGGGGAGCCCCGGACGGATTTGATACGCGAAGCAGCCTAGCCCGAGAATCCCTACGCGCGTAGATGACGTCGCGCACGGACCTGCGATCGTTGTCTTGTCGTTTCCGACGAAGGGACCGGCGGACCGTTCCCCGTCGGCTCCGTCAGCAGGGGCGTTTGCGCAGTTCCATCACGTAGTCGTGCGGCGCGCCCGCCGACTCGGCGGCGTCGGCGACCTCACCCAGATAGCGGGCGGACGGCAGACCGCCCTCGTACGCGTTGAGCACGTACACCCAGGCCGGCTCCTCGCCGTCGAGCGTGTGCACCCGGACCCGCATCCGGCGGTAGATGTCGAGGCCGACACCCTCCCAGCGGTCCATGGAGTCCTCGTCCATGGGCGCGATGTCGTACAGCGCGACGAAGACCTGGGAACGCGGCGCCTCCACGATGGTGGCCAGCGCTCCCTCCCACCCCATCTGCTCCCCGCCGAAGGTCAGCCGCCAGCCGTTCAGCCAGCCGGTGCCGCGCAACGGGGAGTGCGGTGCGCGGCGCGTCATGAGCCGCGCGTCGAGGTTGCCGGCGTACGCGGCGTAGAGCGACATGGGGTCGAGGGTACGGGAGGGGGCGGGGTGGTCGGCGAAGTGCGTGGTGGGCGGCCTCCGGGCCGGATTCCGGCGGTGCCCGCGGGGCGCACCGACCCGCCGGTGAGGCCCCGGCGCGTGGCCCGGCCGCGCGTACGGGAGAATGGAGCACGCACTTGAAGCGTGCGGGACAATGGCGTACGCACTGCAGCCCAGCGGGGGACCCCCCGGCAGAACGAGAGCGCGAGGCGTAGATCCCAGTGACCCGGATCGTGATCATCGGCGGCGGACCCGGCGGATACGAGGCGGCCCTGGTGGGCGCCCAACTCGGCGCGGAGGTGACCGTCGTCGACTGCGACGGTCTCGGCGGCGCGTCCGTCCTGACCGACTGCGTCCCCTCCAAGACCCTGATCGCCACCGCCGAGGTGATGACCACCTTCGACTCCTCCTACGAGGAGCTGGGCATCATCGTCGCGGACGACACCCCGCACCTCGAGCAGGCGGCCCGCGTCGTCGGGGTGGACCTGGGCAAGGTCAACCGCCGTGTGAAGCGGCTCGCCCTCGCCCAGTCGCACGACATCACCGCCTCCGTCACCCGGGCGGGCGCCCGCGTCCTGCGCGGCCGCGGCCGGCTCGACGGGCGCCAGGCGATGGACGGCTCCCGTCAGGTGATCGTCACCGCCGCCGACGGCAGCGAGGAGACGCTGACCGCCGACGCCGTGCTGATCGCGACCGGCGGCCACCCGCGCGAGCTGCCCGACGCCAAGCCGGACGGCGAGCGGATCCTCAACTGGACCCAGGTCTACGACCTCAAGGAGCTCCCCGAGGAGCTCATCGTGGTCGGTTCCGGTGTCACCGGCGCCGAGTTCGCCGGCGCCTACCAGGCGCTCGGCTCCCGGGTCACCCTCGTGTCCAGCCGCGACCGTGTGCTGCCCGGCGAGGACCCGGACGCCGCCGCCGTGCTCGAGGACGTCTTCCGGCGGCGCGGCATGAACGTCATGGCCCGCTCCCGCGCCGAGTCCGCCAAACGGGTCGGCGACCGCGTCGAGGTCGCCCTCTCCGACGGCCGCGTCATCTCCGGCACCCACTGCCTCATGGCCGTCGGCGCGATCCCGAACACGGCCGGGATGGGCCTGGAGGAGGCCGGCGTCCGCCTGAAGGACTCCGGTCACATCTGGACCGACAAGGTCTCCCGCACCTCCGCCCCCGGCGTGTACGCCGCCGGAGACGTCACCGGCGTCTTCGCGCTCGCGTCCGTCGCCGCGATGCAGGGCAGGATCGCGATGTACCACTTCCTGGGCGACGCCGTGGCGCCGCTCAACCTGAAGACCGTGTCGTCGAACGTCTTCACCGACCCCGAGATCGCCACGGTCGGCTACACCCAGGCCGACGTCGACGCCGGCAAGATCGACGCCCGTGTCGTCAAGCTGCCGCTGCTGCGCAACCCCCGCGCCAAGATGCAGGGCATCCGGGACGGTTTCGTCAAGATCTTCTGCCGCCCGGGCACCGGGATCGTCGTCGGCGGCTGTGTCGTCGCCCCGCGCGCGAGCGAGCTGATCCACCCGATCTCGATCGCGGTCGACAACAATCTGACGGTCGAACAGATCGCAAATGCTTTCACCGTGTACCCCTCCCTGTCGGGCTCGATCGCGGAAGTGGCACGGCAGTTGCACACCCGAAAGGCCGCCGGCGAGGCCTGAGCCCTCCGGTCGTCACCGACCGGCCACCGCCCCCGCCTGCGGGAACGGTTCATCGACTCGGACAACCCCCGGCAAGCCGGGGCATAGAGCGATCAACGGCGGGGTTCCCTATACCACTTGGGAGCCCCGCCTGTGCGCATCTTCTGCAATTCGGCGCATACTGCTGAAAAGTATCGGCCGGTCACGTTACTGTCAGTTTCGTGTTCGCTGCAGAACGTCGCCAGTTGATCCTCGAAATGGTGCGCGCCAATGGAGCCGTGTCGCTCCGCGAGCTCGCCCGCGTCGTCCAGACCTCAGAAGTGACCGTACGGAGGGACGTACGGGCCCTGGAGGCAGAAGGACTCCTCGACCGCCGGCACGGCGGTGCGGTACTGCCGGGCGGGTTCACCCGGGAATCCGGCTTCCCGCAGAAATCCCATCTCGCGACCGCCGAGAAGACGGCCATCGCCGACGTCGCCGCGAGCCTCGTCGAAGAGGGCGAGGCCATCGTCGTCGGCGCGGGTACCACCACGCAGGAGCTGGCCCGCCGGCTCGCCCGGGTGCCCGGGCTCACGGTCGTCACCAACTCGCTGCTCGTCGCCCAGGCCCTCGCCCACGCCAACCGGGTCGAGGTCGTCATGACCGGCGGCACCCTGCGCGGCTCCAACTACGCTCTGGTGGGCAGCGGGGCCGAGCAGTCCCTCCAGGGCCTGCGGGTCTCCCGCGCCTTCCTCTCCGGCAGTGGTCTGACCGCGGAGCGCGGCCTGTCCACGTCCAACATGCTCTCCGCGAGCGTGGACCGGGCGCTGGTGCAGGCGGCGGCGGAGGTCGTGGTCCTCGCCGACCACACCAAGCTCGGCACCGACACCATGTTCCAGACGGTGCCCACGGACGTCATCACCCGCCTGGTGACGGACGAGCCGCCCGCTCACGACGAGCGCGCCGCCACGGAGCTCCAGGCCCTGGCCGACCAGGGTGTGCAGATCGCGGTGGCCGGCACGGGCGCCGGTGGACACGGGGGCGAGCAGCACCCCCCGGGCGGCCGCCCGCGCCGTGACCTTCCGCTGCCGGGACAGCGCGGCCGGATGCCGGGCGGGCAGTTCCGCGGCGGCCCGGGCAGCGCCCTCACGAGCGAGGTCCTCGCCCCCGAACGCGCGGCCCGCGTCGCGGACCTGCGGCGCCGCTGAGCCGGAGCCGAGAGCGGCGGCGTCGCGTCCGGAGCCGGAGGGGAGCCGGCATCGGACCCGCAGGGAACGGTCCTCAGGCGCGCAGGCCCCGCACCGTCAGGTCCAGCAGCCGGTCGGCCAACTCCGGCTCCTCCGGGGAGCGTTCGGCGGCCAGGGCGATGGCGTTGGTGAGCTTCATCAGGTCGGTGATCGACACGTCGGCGCGGACCCGCCCGGCCTCCTGGGCGCGGCCGAGGAGACGCAGGCCGGCCGCCCGCAGCGGCTCGCTGCACTCGGCGAGCGCCGAACTCCGCCCGTACGAGACGGACATGAGCGCCACGGACAGCCCCCGGTACTCGCCGGCGTGGGCGATCAGCGTGCGCAGCCACGCGACGAGCGCGGCGCACGGGTCGGAGGCCCCGGAGAGTTCCGTCGAGCGGTCGAGGAGGGCGGCGAGCGCTTCCTGGAAGACGGCGCCGAGCAGGGCCTCACGGCTGGGGAAGTGCCGGTAGAGGGTGCCGATGCCGACCCCGGCGCGGCGCGCGATGTCCTCCAGGGAGGCGTCCGTGCCGTGCGCGGCGAAGACGGCGCGGGCCTCGGCGAGCAGTCGCTCGTGGTTGCGGCGCGCGTCGGCGCGCATACGGCGTCCTCCCTCGTGCGGTGTCCCCTGCGGCGAAGGGCCCGCAGGCGGTGACGCCGACGGGCCCTTCGTACCGTACCCCGGTGCTCCGGGGCCGGGTTCAGTCCTTGATCTCGCAGATCGCGGCGCCGGAGGTGAGGGAGGCGCCGACCTCGGCGGTGAGGCCCTTGACGGTGCCGGAGCGGTGGGCGTTGAGGGGCTGCTCCATCTTCATGGCTTCCAGGACGACGATGAGGTCGCCCTCCTTGACCTCCTGGCCCTCCTCGACGGCGACCTTGACGATGGTGCCCTGCATCGGGGAGGCGAGGGTGTCGCCGGAGGCGGTCGGGCCCGACTTCTTGGCGGCGCGGCGCTTCGGCTTGGCGCCGGCGGCGAGGCCGGTGCGGGCCAGGGTCATGCCCAGGGACGAGGGCAGGGAGACTTCCAGACGCTTGCCGCCGACCTCGACCACGATGGTCTCGCGGCCGGTCTCGTCCTCGTCGGCCTCGGCGCCGGCGGGGGCGAAGGGCTTGATCTCGTTGACGAACTCGGTCTCGATCCAGCGGGTGTGGACCGTGAACGGGTCGGTGCTGCCGGTCAGCTCGGGGGCGAACGCCGGGTCCTTGACCACCACGCGGTGGAAGGGGATGGCGGTGGCCATGCCCTCGACCTGGAACTCCTCCAGGGCGCGGGCGGCGCGCTGGAGGGCCTGCTCGCGGGTGGCGCCGGTGACGATCAGCTTGGCGAGCAGGGAGTCCCAGGCGGGACCGATGACGCTGCCGGCCTCGACGCCGGCGTCCAGGCGCACGCCCGGGCCGGAGGGGGCCTGGAACGTGGTGACGGTGCCGGGGGCCGGGAGGAAGTTGCGGCCGGGGTCCTCGCCGTTGATGCGGAACTCGAAGGAGTGACCGCGCAGTTCGGGGTCGCCGTAGCCGAGTTCCTCGCCGTCGGCGATGCGGAACATCTCGCGCACCAGGTCGATGCCGGCGACCTCCTCGGTGACCGGGTGCTCCACCTGGAGGCGGGTGTTGACCTCCAGGAAGGAGATGGTGCCGTCCTGGCCGACGAGGAACTCGCAGGTGCCGGCGCCCTCGTAGGCGGCTTCCTTGAGGATGGCCTTGGAGGCCCGGTACAGCTCCGCGACCTGCTCCTCGGAGAGGAAGGGGGCCGGGGCCTCCTCGACCAGCTTCTGGTGGCGGCGCTGCAGGGAGCAGTCACGGGTGGAGACGACGACCACGTTGCCGTGCTTGTCGGCCAGGCACTGGGTCTCGACGTGCCGGGGGCGGTCGAGGTAGCGCTCGACGAAGCACTCGCCGCGGCCGAAGGCGGCGACGGCCTCGCGGACGGCGGAGTCGTAGAGCTCGGGGACCTCTTCGAGGGTGCGGGCGACCTTCAGGCCGCGGCCGCCGCCGCCGAAGGCGGCCTTGATGGCGATCGGCAGGCCGTGCTGCTCGGCGAAGGCGACGACCTCGTCGGCGCCGGAGACCGGGTCGGGGGTGCCGGCCACGAGCGGCGCGCCGGCACGCTGGGCGATGTGCCGGGCGGCGACCTTGTCACCCAGGTCCCGGATGGCCTGCGGCGGCGGGCCGATCCAGGTCAGACCGGCGTCCAGCACCGCCTGCGCGAACTCGGCGTTCTCGGAAAGGAAGCCGTAGCCCGGGTGGATGGCGTCGGCCCCGGAGTCCTTGGCGGCCTGGAGCACCTTGGCCATGTCCAGATAGCTGGTGGCCGGGGTGTCACCGCCCAGGGCGAACGCCTCGTCGGCCGCGCGGACGTGCAGAGCGTCCCGGTCCGGATCGGCGTAGACGGCTACGCTGGCGATCCCGGCGTCCCGGCAGGCCCGGGCGACGCGGACAGCGATTTCGCCACGGTTGGCGATGAGCACCTTGCGCACGATGGCTCCCTCCTTGAAACAAGCTGAGTTTAGGGACTACCGACACGGCCTTTCGACCCGTCCCCAGTGGTGAGCTTGCCCACACGGAGCGTGATTCGAGGCTTGCTCGGGCCGTGAAATCCCTTGTCGCACCACGGTACGCAGGGATTCTTTACGGCACAGTAGCTCCGAGGTGTGGCGCAGGTCTCTGTTCGCGCGGCCAGTCGCCAAACGGGTTTCTTTGTGGAGTCCCTACGAATGGCTCAATGATTCTTTGCCCGCACGCCGCCGACCTGTGCCGCTTCTCCTTCCCGTCCCGAACCCTTGTCCAGGGATTTACCGGCCAGTAGCCTTCGGATTGTCGTACGTACCGGTGGTAACAGCCGTACCCAGGGGGTGGCCGAGGTGGCCCGAAGACCGATAGCACTCGCGACGGCCGTGGTGCTCTTCCTCGAAGCGCCCGGCATCGTCGCGATCAACGCGGTCATGGCCCGGTTCGTGAAGGCGCAGTCGATGTCCCTCGACGGGCTCGATCCCGACGCCATGTACACCGGCACCTGGGCCCTCGGGCTCGCCTCCGGCGCCCTGCTGCTCCTGTGCGGCCTGGTCCCGCTCGTCGCGGCGATCCGCGACCGCCGCCCGGGCCGCGCCGGACGGGCGCTGCTGATCGGCTGCGCGGTGGTCCACGGCATCCTCGGCGCGGTGACGGTCGGCCTGCTCGGCTGGGGCGCCTTCGCGTTCATGATGGTGGTCCTCGGGCTGATCGTGCTCACCCTCGTGGCGTACGGGGAGACCCGGGCCGACGCCCCGGAGGCGCCGGCCGCGGCCTGAGGCCGGGACGCCGGGGGTGCCGGCCGCGGCCTCGACCCGGAGCTCAGGCCCAGAGGTCGGTGATCGAGACCCCGAGCTTGCCGAGCAGGGTGCGCAGCAGGGGCAGCGACAGTCCGATGACGTTGCCCGGGTCGCCGTCGATGCCCTCGATGAAGGGGGCCGAGCGTCCGTCCAGGGTGAACGCGCCCGCCACGTGGAGCGGTTCGCCGCTGGCGACGTAGGCGGCGATCTCGGCGTCGGTCGGCTCGCCGAAGCGCACCACGGTCGACGCGGTGGCCGACTCGTAGCGCTTGGCCGCCGTGTCGTAGACGCAGTGGCCCGTCTGGAGGACCCCGACGCGGCCGCGCATCGCCTTCCAGCGGGCCGTGGCCTCCTCGGCGTCCGCGGGCTTGCCGAGGGCCTGCTTGTCCAGCTCCAGGACCGAGTCGCAGCCGATGACCAGCGCGCCGAAGGCCTCCGGCCGGGCGGCGACGTGGGCGGCCTTGGCCTCGGCGAGGGCGAGGGCCAGCTCGGCGGGGGTCGGGGCGTGCATCTTGTCCTCGTCGACGCCGCTCACGATGACCTCCGGGGCGAGGCCGGCCTGTCGGAGCAGTCCGAGCCGGGCGGGGGAGGCGGAGGCGAGCACGACACGGCGGCGATCAGCAGTCATGGGGGCAGCGTATCGACCCCGGCCCCGGTCCTCAGCCCGTCAGCGTGCGCCGACGACGAACATCAGGACCACCATGGCCACCGCGAGCACGACGCCCGCGCGCCGCACCATCGCCTGCATGTCGCGCAGTTCCTCGGGCGGCTCGTTCTCGGGGTCGGACCACAGCATGGTTCCGATGCTGGACGGCGGACCGGGGTGAGCGCCTGAGTACGGGTACTCAGGCACCCCGTGCGGAGGGACTATTCCGTGCCCGGGCTCCCCGTGAAGGCACCCGCCCGCGCCGCCGCCAGGGCAGCCGTGACGGCGCGCTCCGCGTCCGCCTCCGTCAGCTCCTCCCGGCTGATCGCGAAGCGGTAGTAGAGCGGCGCCGAGACCGCCCGCAGGAGTTCGAGCGGGTCGGTGCCGGCCGGCACCTCGCCGCGGGCCGCCGCCCGGGTGACCGCGGGGGCCCATTCGGTCAGCCGGGTGCGGTAGTCGTCCTCGCCGCGTCCCTCGCCTCGGCGCTGTTCCTGCGGAGGGGACCTCAGCAGGACGGGCGGTAGCCGAGCTGCGGGAACAGGGCCTTCCACTGGTCGTGCTCGACGCCGAGCGGATGGGTCGCGCACATCCGTTCGTACACCTTGTCGGTGTCGCGGTCGAGGAGGTAGGTGACCTGCGGTCCGTCGTGGAGGCTCCCCTCCGGCACCGCGAGCACGTACGGCACCCCCTTGGGCAGCAGGACGACGGTCCTGACGTCGTCCAGGGTGGCGACCGCGGGCATGCGCCAGCCGCCGTCCGGGGCGACGTCCCAGATGCGGTACGGGGAGCCGGTCAGCACCCGGCCGCCGTCCGGGTCCCGTTCGACCTCGGTGATCTCGCGGTCGAAGCGCATCGTGCGCACGGGGGTCCCCGGGTGACGGACGTCGAAGAGCCGCACGGTGCCGTCCTCGAGCATCGTGGCGATCAGGTTCCCGCCGACCGGGTGGTAGCCGCCCGGGGCCGCCGGGAGCCTGCCGGCGGCCTTCGGGTGCCGGATGTCCGCCATGTCCCACAGCCTGGCGTTCCGATCGGGGCCGTCGACGAGCAGCATCCGCAGGGAGGGCACGTAGAGCGCCCGGCTGAGGGCCGCGTCCCGCATCGGTTCGGGGACCCGGAAGGGCCGTGCCGGGTCTCCGAGGTCCCACAGGCGCAGGTTCAGGCCCCGGCTCCTGCCGTCGCCCTCCACGGTGGCGAGGCCGCGCGGGCCCATGAAGAACATGCTCTCGTCCTCGATCGACGGCGTCACCGCGATCACGGCACGGCGCACCGGCCGGCGGGGGTCGCGGATGTCCCAGACGGCCGCCGTGGGCTCCCGGGACGAGCCGATCACGAGGAGCTCGCCGTCCGGGGACACGGCGGTCCGTACGTCGGCCGCCCGCACGTGCATCTCGGCGCCGGGCACGGGCGGTCCGACCCCGCCGAGGTCCCATATCCGGAACACGTGTTCCCCGGTGGCCTCCGTCCAGCGGTGTGCGAGCAGCATCGGGCGGTCGCGGCCGGGGAGGAAGAACCGGGCCTCCCACCCGCGGGGCAGGGTGAACCGCACCCGGGGCGGTCGCCCCTTCTCCGTGTCCGCCGTGCTCAGGTCCCAGACGCGGACCACGCCGCCCAGGAACGACACGGCGCTCTCGTCGGTGAGGACGAGCCGGCCGTCGCCGCTGTGCGGCAGCGTCCCCGGCGTTCCGCGGGTCGGGGTGCCCTGCAGGGCCGGGGCGAGGGCGCGGTCGGGCCACAGCCGTACGTTGCCGCCCACGTCGCCCGTCGCGAGGTACCCGCCGTCGGGGCTGTAGGCCACCGTCTGGGCGGCTTCTCCGCTCGGCACGCTGCCGCGTTCGGCGAGGGAGGACAGCAGCTCGTCCGGGCCGTCGCCCTCGTCGACCGCCCGCACCAGGGCCCCGCCCGGGCTGCCGGCCTTCGCGGCGGCGAGCATCCCGCCGTCGGGGCGGAAGCTCAGGGACGGCAGGTTGCTGCCGTAGCCCCACGAGGCCTGGTAGGAGTCCTTCGCCGGGACCCGGGCGAGTCGCCGCCCCTGCCCGGCGACCGTCCACCACGCCATCGCGCCCTCCCCGCCGGTCGCCACCAGCAGGTCGCGCCCCGGATGGAACGCCACCGCCATCACGGACGTGGTGGTGGCGGTGGTCAGCAGGGTGGTGCGGGCCGGATCGCGGACGTCCCAGAGGCGCACCTCGGCGGGCCGGGCCCGCCCGCCGTCCCGGCTCACGCCGTTGCCCGTGGCCAGGAAGCGCCCGTCGTGGTTGAACGTCACCGCCATGAGGTCGGTGGGGGCGACGGTCCGGTCGAGGAGCGGGCGCGGCAGGGACGGCGCGGACACGTCCCACAGCCGCAGTCGCCCGTCCTCGCCGCCCGCCGCGAGCGTCCGTCCGTCCGGGCTGAAGGCCAGGCTGTACGACTGCGCGGCGGCGAGCCGCTGCTCCCCGGCCTTCCTCGGGTGCGCGGCGTCGGTCACGTCGTACAGCGTCAGGGCGTCCCTGCTCAGCGCGGCGAGCAGCGGGGCGTTCGGGTGGAAGGCGATCGGTGCCGTTCCGTGCAGGCGGAGCTCGGCGCGCCGGACGGGCACGTTCGGCAGGGAGAGGTCCCACAGCCGGATCCGGCCCGTGCGCCGGCTGACGGCCAGGATCTTCCCGCCCGGGCCGTAGGCCAGGTTGACGACGGGCTGGCGCACGTCACCCGGAAGGTCCACCTGGGCCCGGGACAGGTACGAGGCGTAGAGGCTGGAGCGGGTCTCGCTGGTCTCGGCGGTACGGTACGCGGCGAGGCTGAGCCGCAGCGCGGTCTGCGGATCGCGCTCGCGCATGGTGTCGGCCTGCGCGGCCAGCTGGTTGGCCACGGCGACGGTCTCGCGGGCCTCGGCGTCCCGCTGGGCGCCGCGGGCGACGACGGCGAGGGTGCCGGCCAGGACCGCGAGGACGGCCACGACGGCCACGGCGGCGGTGCGGACCCGGCGCGAGAGGAGCTCGGCCCGCGCGCTCGCCCGGAGGAAGTCCCGTTCCACGGGCCGCAAGGGCGCCGGGGGCGCGGCGAGCTCGCCGGACGACGGCTCCTGCAGGACGGACCGGGCGGCCGCCAGCTGGTCCCCGCGGTAGAGCCCGCTGTTCGGGCGCCCGGCCTCGTGCCAGCTGTCCGCCGCGTCGCCGACCCGGCGCCGTACGAGCAGGCGGACCCGGTCGTCGCGGATCCAGTCCCGCAGCCGTGGCCATCCGGACAGCAGCGAGTCGTGGCACAGCTGCGCCTCGCCCCGGTCGAGGACGACGAGCCGGGCGTCGGCGAGCCGGTCGAGCAGTTCCCGGTCCGCGTCCCCCGCGGCCTCCGGGACGGGGACGCGGCGGCGCACCGCACGCCCCTCCGCGTCCACCAGGGTGACCATGCGCAGCAGCAGGACCCGCAGCCGCTCGCGCCCGGCAGGGTCGAGGGCGTCGTGGATCTCGTCGGCGACGCGGGCCACGGAGCGCCGGATCCCGCCCGAGGACGCGTATCCGGTGAAGGTGAGCAGGGTGCCGCGGCGCCTGGTCCACGTCTGCTGCAGGGCGTGGGCCAGAAAGGGCAGCGCGACGGCCTCGCCGTCCCCGGCGGTCTCCCGGCGCAGCTCGTGCAGCAGGTGGGCGGCCAGGCCGTCCTCCAGGCGCAGTCCGGCGTGCTCGGCCGGCCGTTCGATCGCGGCGCGCAGCTCCTCGTCGGACATCGCCGGCACGGTGAACTGGCCCGCCTGCACGATCCGGGCGAGGCGCGGGTCGCGCAGGCACAGGGCGTAGAAGTCGGCCCGCAGTCCGAGCACCATGCGCGGGGCCGTCGCCGGATCCGCGCCGGCCACGGCGCGGACGAACAGCTCGCGCTCCTCGGGGTCGTCGCAGTCGGCGAAGAGCTCCTCCAGCTGGTCGACGACGAGGACGGCGGGCCCTCCGCCGCCGAACCGGCCTGCCCCCAGCTCCCGTTCGACCTCCGCGAACGGCCGGCCCACCGCCCGCGCCCAGTGCTCGACGAGGGTCCGGAACGGCCGGGAGCCCGGCCCCGGCACCAGCAGCACCGAGCCCGCCCCGCGCTCCTCCAGGCCCGCCACCAGACCGGCCCGCAGCAGGGACGACTTGCCGGCGCCGGACGCGCCCACGAGCACCACGGGCCCCTGCCCGTGCTCGACCCGCTCCATGAGCGCACCGGCCAACTCCTCGCGGCCGAAGAAGAGATGGCGCTGCTCGGGCAGGAACGGCCGCATGCCCGGGTACGGGCACGGGCCGCCGGACGGGGCCTCCCGCGTGATGCCGTCGTCCGGGCCGGCCGGGTCGGCGGCGGGATAGCCGGCGTTGCGGGCGACGACCAGATCGCCTGCGCGGCCGACGCCGTCCGCGTACGGGCGGGCCGGGCCGCCCTGGAAGCGGCGGTCGAGGATCCGGTAGAGGTCGATGAGGGTGAGCCACTGCGGGCCGCTCGCATCGCCCTCGTCGAGGAGCCGGATCAGCTCGCCGGCGAAGAGGGTGTGGTCCTGGCCGACCGGGGCGAACGAGGCGGCGTAGTGGGTGGCCGAGGCGAGCAGGAAGCTGCCGGCGGGGCGGGCGGAGGCGTACGGGTCGCGGTGGGCGTCGCTGGGCGCGGCCTCCGCCCGGCCGGAGAAGCAGCAGTCCAGCACGACGACGGTGCGGGCGGGCGCTTCGGCGAGCAGGTTGCGGATCTCGGCGTACGGCACGGCGGTGACGGTGTCGTCGGGCGTGGCGGTGCTCGTCGTGGCCAGATAGAGCTGCCGGCGCGGACCGAGCAGCCCGTGCCCGACGAAGCAGAACAGCACCGCGCCGCCCTGTGAGCGGTCGACCGCGGCCCGCAGCGCGGCGAGCACCTCCGTCGGGCTCTCCGGGTCGATGACCTCGGTGACCCGCCCGGCCATCCCGGCCCGCTCGCGCAACAGCCGGGCCAGCTCCCGCGCGGATCGCGCGGCCCCCGGCAGACCGGCCAGCCCCGCCCCGTCCCCGGCCGTGTCCTGTCGCCCGGTCCCGACCACGACGGCATGACAGTCCGCGCCGCCGAGGTCCCCCCACTCCCGTGGCACGGCTCAGCCTTCCCGGCCGCCGGGCGTCGGGCCGGTGGCGGCGTCCGGGCCCCGGCCAGGCTCGGCGGGTCCGGATCCGGCGGGTCCGGAGGGGCCCGGCTCGCCGACCGGTCCGGGGTCCGGGTCCGGCGGACCCGGCTCGTCGAGCGCCCGGGCCACCCGCAGGGCCAGGTCGCCGGTGGTCTCCGGGGTGAGGCCCCGGACTCCCTCGGAGGTGACGACGACCTGGGTGCCGTCGGCCTTGGTGATGGTCACGGACTGGGTGCCGCGCCGGGTCTGGAGCCAGGCGACGATCGAGGCGGCGAGGGTGACGGTCAGGCCGCCCGGTTCGAGCAGGAGGGGGACGAGCTCGCCGAGGGACCCCATCGTCCCGGGTTCCGGTTCGGGCGAGGGGCCGCGACCGACCCGCTCGCGCAGACCCGGCTCGTCGCGCAGCCACTCCCGGAGGTCGAGAGCGGCGTCGCCGGAGCCGGTGACCTGAAGGGTGATTCTCACGTGACCTCCGTCGCCGCAGAGCTCCCCGAGGTTAGATCCCCGACTCCCTTGGTGCCAGGTGCCTTTCGGCCGCGTCGAGCGGGGCGGCCGGGGCGGGAAGGGCGCGGCGGGGACGGCGCGGCGGGGACGGGAGGGGGCCGGGCCGGACACGGGAGGGGCCGGGGACGAGCGAAGGCCGGGTCCCCCGCACAAGGGATCCGGCCTTCGCCGTGCGGACGTGTCCGGGCGTGCCTAGACGGGCCAGTAGGAACGCGCCCACGAGCGCGGGCCCGGGCGGTGCCGGACGCTGCGGGCGATGCGTGCCGGGTCCGACCAGCCCTCGGGCGCCGTCGGGCCGCCGCTCTCGGCGGCTGCCGCCGCCGTCGCCGCGGCCCGGGCCTGGACCACCGCCAGTGCGGCGGCCAGCTCCTCCGGTGTCGGGTTCCCTCGTACGACCTTGATCATGGTGCAGTCCCTCCCGAGGGCTAGAGCGGGATGTTGCCGTGCTTCTTCGGAGGCAGGGATTCCCGCTTCGTCCGCAGCTGACGCAGACCCTTCACGATCTGCGGGCGCGTGTCGGACGGCAGGATCACCCCGTCGATGTAACCGCGCTCGGCGGCGATGTACGGGTTGAGCAGCGTGTCCTCGTACTCCTGGATCAGCCGTGCGCGCACCGCCTCCAGGTCCTCGCCGTTCGCCTCCGCCTCGGCGATCGTCCGGCGGTGCAGGATGTTGACCGCGCCCTGCGCGCCCATGACCGCGATCTGCGCCGTCGGCCAGGCCAGGTTGAGGTCGGCGCCCAGGTGCTTGGAGCCCATGACGTCGTAGGCGCCGCCGAAGGCCTTGCGGGTGATGACCGTGATCAGCGGGACGGTCGCCTCGGCGTACGCGTAGATGAGCTTCGCGCCGCGCCGGATGATGCCCTCGTGCTCCTGGCCGACGCCCGGGAGGAAGCCGGGGACGTCGACGAAGGTCAGCACCGGGATGTTGAACGCGTCGCAGGTGCGCACGAACCGCGCCGCCTTCTCCGAGGCGTCGATGTCGAGGCAACCGGCGAACTGCATGGGCTGGTTGGCGACCACGCCGACCGGGAAGCCCTCGACGCGGCCGAAGCCGGTGAGGATGTTCGGCGCGAACAGGGCCTGGGTCTCCAGGAATTCACCGTCGTCGAGGACGTGCTCGATCACGGTGTGCATGTCGTACGGCTGGTTCGCGGAGTCCGGGATCACCGTGTCCAGCGCGCGGTCCTCGTCGGACGCCTCGGTCTCGGCGACCTCCGGGAAGGCCGGCGGCTCGGAGAGGTTGTTCGAAGGGAGGTAGGACAGAAGGGACTTGACGTACTCGATCGCGTCCTTCTCGTCGCCCGCCATGTGGTGGGCCACACCCGAGGTCGCGTTGTGGGTGCGGGCGCCGCCGAGCTCCTCGAAGCCGACGTCCTCGCCGGTCACCGTCTTGATGACGTCAGGACCGGTGATGAACATGTGCGAGGTCTGGTCGACCATCACCGTGAAGTCGGTGATCGCGGGCGAGTACACCGCGCCGCCCGCGCACGGGCCGACGACCAGCGAGATCTGCGGGATCACCCCGGACGCGTGGGTGTTGCGGCGGAAGATCTCGCCGTACATGCCGAGGGCGCTCACGCCCTCCTGGATGCGGGCGCCGCCGGAGTCGTTGATGCCGATGACGGGGCAGCCGGTCTTCAGGGCGAAGTCCATCACCTTGATGATCTTCTGACCGTAGACCTCGCCGAGGGCGCCGCCGAAGACGGTGAAGTCCTGCGAGAAGACCGCGACCGGACGCCCGTCGACCGTGCCGTAGCCGGTCACGACGCCGTCCCCGTACGGGCGGTTCTTCTCCAGGCCGAAGTTGGTGGACCGGTGCCGTGCCAGCTCGTCCAGTTCCACGAACGAACCTTCGTCGAGCAGCAGTGCGATCCGTTCGCGCGCGGTCAGCTTGCCCTTGGCATGCTGCTTCTCGACCGCCCGTGCGGAACCCGCGTGCGTGGCCTCGCCGATCCGGCGCTGCAGGTCCGCGATCTTGCCCGCGGTCGTGTGAATGTCGATCTCGTTGTGCTCTGCCGGCTCGGACATCGGGATGCGGCTCCCTGCCTGGTCACGGGGGGTTCGTTGACTACGAATGGGCTAGCCCTTGGCTACTGACCCGTAGCGTATCGGCGTCGATACGGTTCGGCAGTGCGGCGTTTGCCACACCTACGCTGGCTTGCATGACGTCCTCCCAAGGCTCTGCGGGACGCTGGTCGGACCTCGACCGGCCACCTCTCAACACTCCCGCGCTGCGCCACGCGCTCGTGCTCCCCGACGGACTGTGGACCTCCCTCGACGTGGTCGAGTCCACCGGCTCCACCAACTCCGACCTCGCCGCCCGCGCCGACGAACTCGCCGAAGGGGCGGTCCTCGTCGCCGAGGAGCAGCGCTCCGGACGCGGCCGCCTCGACCGCACCTGGACCGCCCCGGCCCGCTCCGGCATCTTCGTCTCCGTCCTCCTCAAGCCCGCCGTGCCCGTGCACCGCTGGGGCTGGCTGCCACTGCTCACCGGTGTCGCCGCCGCCGGCGGCCTCTCCAAGGCCGCCGGCGCCGACCTCTCCCTCAAATGGCCGAACGACCTGCTCGTGCGTGTCGCCGGCGAGGAACGCAAGACCGGCGGCATCCTCGCCGAGCGCGCCGGCGCGGACGGCGTCGTGGTCGGCCTCGGCATCAACGTCACCCTCCGCGAGGAGGAGCTCCCCGTCCCCGCGGCCGGGTCCCTGCTGCTCGCCGACGCCGTCTCCACCGACCGCGACACGCTCCTGCGGGCCGTCCTGCGCTCCCTGGAGCAGTGGTACGGCGACTGGGTGCGCGCCGACGGCGATCCGGTCGCCTCCGGCCTCCAGGAGGCCTACGCGGCCGGCTGCGCCACGCTCGGCCGCCGCGTTCGCGCGGACCTGCCGGGCGAGCGCATGCTCGAAGGGGAAGCCGTCGGGATCGACGGTGACGGACGACTCGTCGTCGAGACCGAGGGCGGTGGCACCGAGGCCGTCGCGGCCGGCGACATCGTCCACCTGCGGGCGGCGGACTGATCCGGCCGGAAGCGTCCGAACCGGTCGCCCGCCGCGTGCGCGACCGGTTCGGGCGTGAGCCAGCACACACCTGTCGTATCGTGGAGCGCGATTCGTGGAGCGCGACGCGTGAAGGCTCATCCACGCGACAGATCGGCAGGACAGTGGGCAGGGAACGGGCAGGAGGCGGCCGGTGACCGTCGACGACGCGAACAGCGGCGCCGGGGCCGAGGAACCAGCCGCGAACCCCACCTATCCCACGCCCCACCATGTCGTCGACCACACGGCCGAGCCGACCGACGACCCCCTGGCGATCCGCCTCGAACAGCTCATCCTGGGCGCCGACCGCCGCTACACCCCCTTCCAGGCCGCCCGCACCGCCGGCGTCTCCATGGAGCTCGCCTCGCGCTTCTGGCGCGCCATGGGCTTCGCCGACATCGGCCAGGCCAAGGCCCTCACCGAGGCCGACGTGCTCGCCCTGCGCCGCCTCGCCGGCCTCGTCGAGGCCGGTCTGCTCAGCGAGCCGATGGCGGTCCAGGTCGCCCGTTCCACCGGGCAGACCACCGCCCGGCTGGCCGAATGGCAGATCGACTCCTTCCTGGAGGGCCTCACCGAGCCGCCCGAGCCCGGCATGACCCGCACCGAGGTCACCTACCCCCTGGTCGAGCTGCTGCTGCCCGAGCTGGAGGAGTTCCTGATCTACGTGTGGCGCCGCCAGCTCGCCGCCGCCACCGGCCGGGTCGTGCAGGCGGCCGACGACGAGGAGATGGTCGACCGGCGCCTCGCCGTGGGCTTCGCCGACCTCGTCGGCTTCACCCGCCTCACCCGGCGCCTGGAGGAGGAGGAGCTCGGCGAACTCGTCGAGGCCTTCGAGACCACCTGCGCCGACCTCGTCGCCGCGCACGGCGGGCGTCTCATCAAGACCCTCGGCGACGAGGTCCTCTACTGCGCCGACGACGCCGGCACCGCCGCCGAGATCGGTCTGCGCCTCATCGAGACCCTCAGCCACGACGAGACCATGCCGGCCCTGCGCGTCGGCCTCTCCTTCGGCACCGTCACGACCCGGATGGGCGATGTCTTCGGCACCACCGTCAACCTGGCCAGCCGGCTCACGTCGATAGCGCCCAAGGACGCGGTCCTGGTCGACAGCGCGCTCGCCGAGGAGCTCACCAGGACCGGCGAGGCGCCCGTCTCCGAGACGAAGGCGGCCGAGGAGGCCGCCCGCGCCGAGAAGGAGGGCGGACAGCCGCCCACGTACCGCTTCGCGCTCCAGCCGATGTGGCAGCGCCCGGTCCGTGGACTCGGGGTCGTGGAGCCCTGGCTGCTGAGCCGCCGCCCCACCTAGGGAGCCCTTCGGATCAGGCCGTCTCGCGGTGTCCGGCCCGCGCCTCTGCCGCGTCGCCGTCCGGCGCGGGGAATCCGCGGCTCCCTCCTCCGCCGTGCGGCTGCCC
Source organism: Streptomyces sp. NPDC048018 (assembly GCF_043202995.1). Classification (NCBI taxonomy): domain Bacteria; kingdom Bacillati; phylum Actinomycetota; class Actinomycetes; order Kitasatosporales; family Streptomycetaceae; genus Streptomyces; species Streptomyces sp. NPDC048018. The sequence continues at coordinate 132,331 of NZ_JBIDBK010000004.1, read as the reverse complement.
CGCACCGGACGCCGCTCCCCGGCCCGGCCTGATCCGAAAGACCGGCCCAGGGCCGGTCCGCCGGGCGGGGCAAGCCCTAGGATCTCCGGTGAACAGCCGTTAACACCCGTTAACAGGCGTCGACCGGGAGGGCCCTCAGCATGTCCGAGCAGCGTTTTGGTGAGTTCGTGGTGGTCCGCAAGGAGGGGGCGGGGCATGTCGCCGAGCTGGTCCTCGACCGGCCCAAGGCGATGAACGCGGTCTCCTCGGAGATGGCCCGTTCCCTCGGCGCCGCCTGCGACGCGCTCGCCGCCGACCCCTCCGTGCGGGTCACGGTGCTGACCTCCTCCCACGACCGCGCCTTCTGCGTCGGCGCGGACCTCAAGGAGCGCAACTCCTTCACCGACGCCGAGCTGGTCCGGCAGCGCCCGGTCGCCCGCGCCGCGTACACCGGCGTCCTGGAGCTGCCCATGCCGACCGTCGCCGCGGTGCACGGCTTCGCTCTCGGCGGCGGCTTCGAGCTGGCCCTGGCCTGCGACGTCATCGTGGCCGACGCGACCGCCGTGGTCGGGCTGCCGGAGGTCTCCGTGGGCGTGATCCCCGGCGGCGGCGGTACGCAGCTGCTGCCGCGCCGCGTGGGCGCCGCGCGGGCCGCCGAGCTGGTCTTCACGGCCCGCCGGGTGGAGGCCGCCGAGGCCCGCGAGCTCGGCCTGGTCGACCTCCTGGCGGACGACGCCCGGACGGGCGCCCTGGAGCTGGCCGGCCGGATCGCCGTCAACTCGCCGGTCGGCCTGCGCGCCGCCAAGAAGGCCATGCGGCTCGGCCAGGGCCTGGACCTGAGGGCGGGTCTGGAGGTGGAGGACGCGGCCTGGCGTTCGGTGGCCTTCTCGGGCGACCGCGCGGAGGGTGTGGCGGCGTTCAACGAGAAGCGGAAGCCGGAGTGGCCGGGGGAGTGACGGAACGCCGCGCCCGAATGATCCGGATTCTCACTATATGTAACTTTCCGTGACGTCCCGAAAGGGAAAACTGATCAAACCTCCCTAAGCTGGAGGAATGGGTGAGGACGTGCGGTTGCGGGCCGTGGTGGCGCTGGCGCAGGGGATGGCGGCGGCGCACACCCCGCGCGAGTTCTGGCGGGCCGCGGCGCTGGGGGCCTGTGAGGCGCTCGGCGGCAGCTTCGCGGCACTCTCCGTCTGGCAGCGGGACCACGGCCGGCTCAAGGTCCTGGTGAACGCCGGGCAGCGGGCGGCGGGGGAGGAGGAGTTCCCGGACTCGGAGACCTACCCGGTCCATCAGTTCCCCGAGATCACCGAGTTCCTGCACGAGCAGTGGGCGGGCGGGGGCGAGCCCGACGCATGGGTGGAGACCGCCGACGACCGGGTCCCGACCGGGCGTGTCACCGGTCTGCGGCGGCGCGGCCGCGGCTGCTGCGTGGTCGCGCCGATCGTGCTGCACGGGCGGGCCTGGGGCGAGCTCTACGTCGCCAGGCCCGCCGGGGCGGCACCGTTCGGCCGGGCCGACTCCGACTTCGCCACCGTGCTCGCGGCGGTCGTCGCGGCGGGCATCGCCCAGGCCGAGCGCCTGGAGGAGGTCCGCAAGCTCGCCTTCACCGACCCGCTCACCGGCCTCGCCAACCGCCGCGCCGTCGACACCCGGCTCGACCAGGCGATCGAGCGCTACCGGGTCGACGGCTCCGTGGTGAGCCTGATGGTGTGCGACCTGAACGGCCTGAAGCGGGTCAACGACACCCACGGCCACGCGGTCGGTGACCGTTTGCTGGAACGGTTCGGCTCCGTACTGTCACGATGCGGCGCGATGCTGCCGGGCGCCCTCGCGGCCCGGCTCGGCGGTGACGAGTTCTGTCTGCTCTCGGTCGGCCCCACCTCCGACGAGGTGGTGGCGGTCGCCGAGGAGCTGTGCGTACGGGCCGCGGAGCTGGAGCTCGGCGAGGGCGTCGCCTGCGGGGTCGCCTCGACCGGCGACCCGATCGGCCCGCTGAAGTCCGCCCGCCGCCTCTTCCGGCTCGCCGACGCCGCTCAGTACCAGGCCAAGGCCGCCCGCTCGGCCAAACCCGTGGTGGCGGGCCGGGACGGCGCGGTCATCCGCCTCGCCGACGCCCCTCCCGGCGCCCGCGACCGCCGTCGCTTCCGGGACGCGCCGCCGGTGTGAGGTCCCACGGGGGGATGCCCGTGATCCCGGGGCGGCGGCGCGGGGCGGGTCCGGCGACGGGGTGCGGGTGCGGCGGTCGGCGCCGTGCGGGTCCGGCGGCGGGGCCCCGCGGCTGAGCGGGGCCGGATGAACGGGCGGGCGCGCGCCGCCCGCCCCGTTCGCGCCCTCCCGAACATTTCTCTGCGTGGCGCAGAAGAATGCGCTATTGTCTGCGTGGCGCAAAGATTGCGTCACGCAGGCATCATCTCGCCCCTCTCAGGAGTTTCCATGCTCACCGTCGCCGTCACCGGAGCCACCGGCGCCCAGGGTGGAGCCACCGCCCGCGCGCTGCTCGCCGCCGGTCACCACGTCCGCGCCCTCACCCGCGACCCCGGCGCGCCCGCCGGCCGGGCGCTGGCCGCACTCGGCGCCGACGTGCGCCGGGCCGACTTCGACGACCGCGGCTCGCTCGACGCCGCCCTCGCCGGAGCCGACGCGCTCTTCGCCGTGACCACCCCCTTCGGCACCGACACCGCCACCGAGGTCCGCCAGGGCAGGGCCCTCGTCGACGCCGCCGTGGCCGCCCGCACCGGGCACGTCGTGCTCACCTCGGCCGCCCACGCCGACCGCGGCACCGGGGTGCCGCACTACGACAGCAAGTGGGCCGTCGAGCGGCACCTGTACGCGTCCGGGCTCGACTGGACCGTCATCGGCCCCGCCGCCTTCATGGACAACTACGCCGCCGGCTGGACCCTCGACGGCCTGCGCGAGGGCTCCTTCGCCTGGCCCATGGCGGGCGACGCGCCGCTCACCCTCGTCCCCGCCGCCGACATCGGCGCCTTCGCCGCACTCGCCCTGCGGCGACGCGCGGACTTCGCCGGCCTCCGGGTCGACATCGCCTCCGACGAGCGCACGCCCGCCGAGACGGCCGCCGTCCTCGCGGCCGCAGCCGGGCGCCCCGTCGTCCACGTCGAGGTGCCGCTCGACCAGGTGCGCCGGCGCTCCGCCGACCTCGCCGCGATGTTCGCGTACTTCGCCGACCGCGGTCTCGGCGTCGACGTCGCCGGCCTGCGCCGCGCGTATCCCGAGGTCGGCTGGCACTCCCTCGCCGACTGGGCCGCCGCCCAGGACTGGGCCGGGCTGCTCGCGCAGACTGAGAAGGAGAGCCTCACTCCGGCCACCTAGTGACATGACGCTCTTCAATCCGTAGGGTGCTGAATATGGATATGCAGACTGTCGTCCTTGGGACGTCCGGCACCACCCCGCAGGACGTCATCGACGTCGCCCGCCACGGCGCGCGCGTCGAGCTGTCATCCGAGGCCGTCCAGGCGCTGGCGGCCGCCCGCGCCACCGTGGACGCGCTCGCCGCCAAGCCGGAGCCCGTCTACGGCGTCTCCACCGGCTTCGGTGCGCTCGCCACCCGGCACATCGGCCACGAGCTGCGCACCCAGCTCCAGCGCAACATCGTGCGCTCGCACGCCGCCGGCATGGGCCCGAGCGTCGAGCGCGAGGTCGTGCGCGCGCTGATGTTCCTGCGGCTCAAGACCGTGTGCTCCGGCCGTACCGGCGTCCGCCCCGAGGTCGCCCAGACCATGGCCGACCTGCTCAACGCCGGGATCACCCCCGTCGTCCACGAGTACGGCTCGCTCGGCTGCTCCGGCGACCTCGCTCCGCTCTCCCACTGCGCCCTGGCGCTCATGGGCGAGGGCGACGCCGAGGGCCCCGACGGCCAGGTCCGGCCGGCCGGCGAACTGCTCGCCGCCGCCGGCATCGAGCCCGTCGAGCTCCGCGAGAAGGAGGGCCTCGCCCTCCTCAACGGCACCGACGGCATGCTCGGCATGCTGATCATGGCGCTCGCCGACCTCGACAACCTCTACAAGTCGGCCGACGTCACCGCCGCGCTCTCCCTCGAAGCCCTCCTCGGCACCGAGAAGGTCCTGGAGCCCGAGCTGCACGCCATCCGCCCGCACCCGGGCCAGGCCGCGTCCGCCGCCAACATGCTGGCCGTCCTCAAGGGTTCCGAGCTCACCGGCCACTTCCAGAGCGGCGAGGCACCCCGCGTCCAGGACGCCTACTCGGTGCGCTGCGCCCCGCAGGTCGCCGGCGCGGGCCGCGACACCATGGCCCACGCCCGGACCGTCGCCGAGCGCGAGCTCGCCGCCGCCGTCGACAACCCGGTCGTCCTCGCCGACGGCACGGTCCGCTCCAACGGCAACTTCCACGGCGCCCCGGTCGCGTACGTCCTCGACTTCCTCGCGATCGCCGCCGCCGACCTCGGCTCCATCGCCGAGCGCCGCACCGACCGGCTCCTCGACAAGAACCGTTCGCACGGCCTCCCGCCGTTCCTCGCCGACGACGCCGGCGTCGACTCCGGCCTGATGATCGCCCAGTACACGCAGGCCGCCCTGGTCAGCGAGATGAAGCGGCTGGCCGTCCCGGCCTCCGCCGACTCCATCCCGTCCTCGGCCATGCAGGAGGACCACGTCTCCATGGGCTGGTCCGCGGCCCGCAAGCTGCGCACCGCCATCGACAACCTCAACCGGATCCTCGCCGTCGAGCTCTACGCCGCCACCCGCGGCATCGAACTCCGCCACGGCCTGAGCCCGGCGCCCGCCTCCGCCGCCGCCATCGCGGCGCTGCGCGCCGCCGGCGTCGAGGGTCCCGGGCCGGATCGTTTCCTCGCCCCCGACCTGGCCGCCGCCGACGCCTTCGTGCGCGCGGGCAAGCTGGTCGCGGCCGTCGAGCCGGTCACCGGCCCGCTGGCGTAACCCCGGCACCGCGAAGGGCCGCTCCCGGACTCCGGGGGCGGCCCTTCGCGTACGTCCGCGGCCGTCAGGAGGCCCGGCCCCCGCGGCGCATCGCCAGGGTCACGAAACCCGCGCCGACCCCGAGGAACAGCGTCCCGCCGAGCAGGTACGGCGTGGTGTCGACACCGCCGGTCTCCGCGAGCCGTCCGTCGTCCTGGGGCTCCGTCAGAATCGACGGCGATCGATCCGCTCTGCCCTGCTCGCCGGTGGCGTTCGCGGACGGCACGAACCACAGCGCGAGAAGCAGGGTCCCCGCGGTGGTGGCGGTGAGCAGCGGGCGTCGGGCGACGGACACGTGTTTCTGATCCCCCTTGCGGAAACCGCGAATTGGTAGGTGGGCAGATGCTATTGGCTTCTTCGCCGTCGTGCGAACGAGGGGGGCGCACGATGCGCGCCGGGAGGTCCTCCGCCGCGCCGTCGCCGCCCGCCCGGAGGTCTTCGCAGGTCCCGCGCGGGACCTTGCCCCGGCGCGGGACGGCAGGGGCGTCCGCGGGACGCGTCCGGGAAAGCCGAGGGTCGTGGGAAAGCCGGGGCCTCCGGGCGCTCTACGCTCCGCCCATGAGCACATCCGAGACATCACGCTATGTACGCCTTCGGGTCGATCTGGTCCTGGAGGTCGACGGGCCCGCCCCGCTCGCCGAGGCCGCCGTCGGCCGGATCGACGCCGACGAGTTCATGCCGGAGGAGGAGCGGGTGCACGCCCGCGCCGCCGTCGCCGAGGACAGCGCGGAGGCCCTGGCGTACCTCGTCGAGCCCTTCGACCTGGTCACCACCGTCCCCGGCGTCGAGATGGTGCAGGCCTCCTGGAGCACCGAGGAGATCGAGTACGACCCCGATGCGGGGGAGTGGGACCTCGAGGACGAAGATGGTGTGCGGGAAGACGACGAGGTAGAGCGCGCCTGAGCCCCACGAGCCCTCACGGGGAGGGCCCCGGGACCGTGTCGTCCCGGGGCCCTCTCCCGTTTGAGGGGAAGGACCCGGGAACCGGAAGTTCCGCCGGTGCGTGTCGATCAGTGGTGTTCCCCACATACCCCCCGGTTACGGAACCGGACGGGTTCTGATGAGTGTTTCAGTGGGAAGTGGCAGGTAATCGGCGACGATGGAGAAGCGTGTGATGACGTACGGCAAGCGTCGTAAGGGCCTGGCGGCGGCGGCCGCGGTGCTCGGCGGCGTGCTGGTGCTCTCGGCCTGCAACGACAGCGACAAGGGCGGCTCCGCCGACGCTTCGCAGCAGTCGCAGGACCAGGTCGACGAGGCAGCCGCGCAGAAGACCTCCAAGGCGCAGATCACGATCTCGCCGAAGAACGGCTCCCAGAACGCGTCGATCAACGACGGCGCGAAGGTCACCGTCACCGAGGGCAAGCTCACCGAGGTCAGCATGACCTCCGCCGAGGGTGAGGCCGTCAAGGGCGAGATATCGGCGGACGGCCTGAGCTGGAAGCCGGGCGGCCCGCTCCAGCGCGGCACGGTCTACAAGATCGCCGCGACCGCCAAGGACGCCGCGGGCCTGGAGGCGCACGAGAACTCCTCCTTCACCACCGTCTCGAAGGCCAACAGCTTCATCGGCAACTTCACGCCGGAGGACGGCTCCACGGTCGGCGTCGGCATGCCCGTCTCGGTCACCTTCAACAAGTCGATCACCGACAAGAAGGCCGTCCAGAGCGGCATCTCGGTCACCTCCAGCTCCGGCCAGGAGGTCGTGGGCCACTGGTTCAACACCCAGCGGCTCGACTTCCGTCCCGAGAAGTACTGGACCGAGGGCTCGACGGTCACCCTGAAGCTGAACCTCGACGGGGTCGAGGGCGCCAACGGCGTCTTCGGCGTCCAGAAGAAGACGGTCACCTTCAAGATCGGCCGCAACCAGGTCTCCGTCGTCGACGCGTCCACCAAGATCATGACGGTCAAGCAGGACGGCCGCACGATCAAGACCATCCCGATCTCGGCGGGCTCCCCGGACAACACCACCTACAACGGTGAGATGGTGATCTCCGAGAAGTTCAAGGAGACCCGGATGAACGGCGCCACCGTCGGCTTCACCGACTCCGACGGCAAGGGCGAGTACGACATCAAGGACGTGCCGCACGCGATGCGCCTGTCCACGTCGGGCACCTTCATCCACGGCAACTACTGGGGCTCGCGCTCCATCTTCGGCAACGTCAACACCAGCCACGGCTGTGTGGGCCTCGCCGACGTCAAGGGCGCCGGCGACCCGAACCAGCAGGCCGCGTGGTTCTACGACCACTCGATCATCGGTGACGTCGTCATCGTCAAGAACTCCAAGGACAAGACGATCGCTCCGGACAACGGCCTCAACGGCTGGAACATGAGCTGGTCGGAGTGGAAGGCCGGCTCCGCCGTCTGACCGGTCCGCACGCGGACGAACGGCCCCCACGCCCCGAGGCGTGGGGGCGGTTCGCGTCGGGGCCGCGCCGGCTGCCGGGCCGCTCCCGTGGGCGCCCCGGGACCGCCGCGAAGGGCCCGTACGCCGGCGGGGCTCTGCCCGTACCCCGGCGGGGCTACTTCCGCGCCCGTACGCCCGCGGGGCTCTGCCCGTGCGCCCGCGGGGCTACTTCCGCGCGTCCGCGGGCTCGTCCACGCCCCACTGCGCGAGCAGCCGCAGGGCGTCCGCCGCCGGCGAGTCCGGCTCCGCGTGGTAGGTCACGAGCATCAGGTCCGGGTCGTCGCCGGGCACCTTGAAGGACTCGTACGCCAGCGTCATCTCACCCACCAGCGGGTGCCGCATCCGCTTCGTGCCGTGGCCCTTGTCGGTCACCGTGTGCGCCGCCCACAGCGAGCGGAACTCCTCGCTCCTGACCGACAGTTCGCCCACCAGGGACAGCAGCTCCTGGTCGTCCGGATACATGCCGGCGTACAGCCGCAGCACGCTCACGACCTCGGTCGCCTTGCACTCCCAGTCGACGTACAGATCACGCGCGTTCGGGTCGAGGAAGACCATCCGCGCCATGTTCCGCTCCCGCGGCTCCCAGGCGGCGAAGTCGCCGAGCAGGGCGCGTGCCATCCGGTTCCAGGCCAGGATGTCGCCGCGCCGCCCCAGCACGAAGGCCGGCACCCCCTCCATGGAGTCGAGGAGGTGCACGAGGCCGGGCCGCACCTTCTGCGGGCGGGAGATCGCCGCCCGCTGCCGCTTCTTCACGGTCGGCTTCGCCAGGTGCGTCAGATGCGCCCGCTCGGTGTCGCTGAGCCGCAGCGCCCGCGCGATCGAGTCCAGGACCTCCGTGGAGACGTTCTTGCCGTTGCCCTGTTCGAGCCGCGTGTAGTACGCCACGGACACCCCGGCCAGCTGCGCGAGCTCCTCACGGCGCAGCCCCGGCACCCGGCGGTGCCGCCCGAACTCGGGCAGGCCCACGTCCTGCGGCTTCAGGCGGGCCCGCCGGGTCCGCAGGAATTCGCTGAGTTCAGCACTGAGGTCCATACCTCCCCAGTATTCCCGGTCCGGCGCGGTGGCGGACGTGCGTTCCTGACCCTGCCAGTGGTAGGCACACCGGTCGTAGGCAGAACAGTGGGCTGGGTGGCAGCGGCTCCCTCCGGCAGGCTGGGAGCCATGACCACGACCGTTTCCGCCATCGCCGCACCCGCCCCCGACGCGCCGCTGGCGCGGACCACGATCCCGCGCCGGGCCGTCGGCGAGCACGACGTCCTCATCGAGATCAAGTACGCCGGCATCTGCCACTCCGACATCCACCAGGCCCACAACGGCTGGGGCGAGGGCATCTTCCCCATGGTCCCCGGCCACGAGATCGCCGGAATCGTCACCGAGGTCGGCCCCGGCGTCACGAAGCACCGGGTCGGCGACCGCGTCGGCGTCGGCTGCTTCGTCGACTCCTGCCGCGAGTGCGACTACTGCCGGCAGGGCCTGGAGCAGTACTGCGTCACCGGCGGCACCGCCACGTACAACTCCCTCGACAAGAACGGGGAGCCGACCTACGGCGGCTACTCCACGCACATCGTCGTCGACGAGAACTACACCCTGCGCATCCCCGAGGGCATCCCGCTCGACGCCGCCGCCCCGCTGCTGTGCGCCGGCATCACCCTCTACTCGCCGCTCGCCCACTGGCAGGCCGGTCCGGGCAAGAAGGTCGCGATCGTCGGCCTCGGCGGCCTCGGCCACATGGGCGTCAAGATCGCCCACGCGCTCGGCGCCGAGGTGACCGTCCTCAGCCAGTCCCTGAAGAAGCAGGAGGACGCCCTCAGGCTGGGCGCCGACCACTACCACGCCACCAGCGACCCGGAGACCTTCGCGGCCCTCCGCGGCAGCTTCGACCTGGTGATCTCCACGGTCTCCGCCCCGCTGGACTTCGACGCCTACCTGAGCCTGGTGCGGACCGACGGCGCGCTGGTGAACGTCGGAGCCCCGGAGGAGCCGGTCAAGGTCGGCCTGTTCTCCCTCATCGGCGGCCGCAAGACGCTGGCCGGCTCGATGATCGGCGGCATCAAGGAGACCCAGGACATGCTGGACTTCTGCGCCGCGCACGGCCTGGGCGCCGAGATCGAGCTGATCACCGCCGACCAGGTCAACGAGGCCTACGCGCGGGTCGAGGCGTCCGACGTGCGCTACCGCTTCGTGATCGACGCGTCGACGATCTGACCGCGGCCGCGCCGCCGACGCCGGCGGCGAAGGCCCGGCCGGCCGGGGCATGACGTGCGGGGTAATCGACCCGTGCGGCATGCCCCGGCACGCTGTTCCCATGACCGCATACGCCATCGGAAACCTGCACCCGAAGCCCGTGCTCGACGAGGAGGTCTTCGTCTACATGGAGCGCATCCAAGGCACCCTCGACCCCTTCGGCGGCCGCTTCCTGGTCCACGGCGCCCCCGCCCGCGAGGTCCGCGAGGGCACATGGCCCGGCGCCGTCGTCGTCATCGGCTTCCCGAGCCTGGAGGACGCCCGCGCCTGGTACGACTCCGAGGCCTACCGGGCCCTGATCCCGCTGCGCACGCGGCACATGGACGGCGACGTCCTGCTGATCGACGGCGTCCCCGAGGGATACGAGGCGGCCGCCACCGCGGCGGCCCTGCGCGAGGCCGGGAGGTGACCCGTCCGTGCGGGGACGGGCGTGCCCGGCCGGGAACGACGTGCCCGGCCGGGAGGTGACGCCCCGTCGGCCGTCCGGTCAGCCGCGCGCCGCCCGGCGCGCCCGCTTCACCTCTTCGGCGATCGCCCAGCCGTCCCCCACCGGCCCCAGGTGCCCGAGCTTCTCCGGGTTGACCACGCTGTGGACCGACCGCACGTGCCCGTCGGCCATGTCGAGCGTCCAGGTGGTGAGCACCCGGCCGTCGCGGTCACGGAAGACGGCGCCCGGACCGCCGTTCACCTCGCGGGTCTCCAGGGTCACCGCGACGCTGTCGAGCACGGCGAAGTAGGAGGCCAGCAGGCGGGACACGGGGTCGGCGCCGACGACGACGCGGGCCAGCTGCGGGGCCTTGCCGCCGCCGTCCCCGACCAGCTGGGCGTCGGCGGACAACAGGGCGCGCAGTTCCCCGACCTCACCCTCCCGCAGCGCCTGGAAGAAGCGGGCCGCGAGCTCCTCCCGCTCCTCGCGGCCGGCCTCGTAGCGGGGGCGGCCCTCCTGCATGTGCTTGCGCGCCCGGACGGCGAGCTGGCGGCAGGCCGCCTCCGAACGCCCGACCGCCTCGGCGACGTCGGGGAAGCCGAACGCGAACACCTCGCGCAGCACGAACACGGCGCGCTCCAGCGGGCTGAGGCGTTCGAGCAGCAGCAGGGCGGCCGTCGAGACCGAGTCCGCCAGCTCCGCCGCGCGCTCCGGGTCCTCGTACGGATCGGAGAGCAGCGGCTCGGGCAGCCACTGCCCGACGTACTCCTCGCGCCGCACCCGCGCCGAGCGCAGCACGTCGATGGAGATCCGGGTGACGGTGGTCGAGAGGAAGGCCTTCGGGGACACCGGGCGGGTCGCGGAGGCCGCATAGCGCAGCCAGGTCTCCTGGACCGCGTCCTCGGCCTCCCCGACACTGCCGAGGATCCGGTACGCGATCGAGAACAGCAGCGGCCGCAGCTCCTGGAACTCCTCTGTCCTGTCCGTGTCGATCGCGCTCACGCCGGCTCCCCTCGCCTCGCTGCCTCCGGGCCGGTCGGTGCCTCCGCCGGCCCCTTCCCCGTGGCCTCGGTCCGGAACGGCCGGGCCCCTCCGGCACCATGATCACAGCCCGCCCGCCTCCGGGCAGCCGAATCGGGTCCGAGGGCGGGCGACCGGGCGACGGCCCGCCGGCCCCGCGTGTGTGGCGAGCGGGTCCCCACCCCGAGCGGGCCCCGGTACCGGCCGGGCGGGGCCGGCCGTGCCCTACTCCGCCTTCGCCACACCGATCGGGCACGAGACGCCCGTGCCGCCGATGCCGCAGTAGCCCGCCGGGTTCTTGTCCAGGTACTGCTGGTGGTAGCCCTCGGCCGGGTAGAAGACGCGCTCCTCGGCCGGGAGGATCTCGGTGGTGATCGTGCCGTAGCCCGAGCCGGTGAGGACCCGCTGGTAGGCCTCGCGGGAGGACTCGGCGGTGGCGGCCTGCTCGGGGGAGTGGGTGTACACGGCCGACCGGTACTGGGTGCCGACGTCGTTGCCCTGGCGGAAGCCCTGGGTGGGGTCGTGGGACTCCCAGAAGAGCTTCAGCAGACGCTCGTACGACACCTTCGACGGGTCGAAGACCACGCGGACGACCTCCGTGTGGCCGGTGAGGCCCGAGCAGACCTCCTCGTAGTGCGGATTCCGCGTGAAACCGCCCTGGTAGCCGACGAGGGTCGTGTACACGCCCTCGGTCTGCCAGAACTTGCGCTCGGCGCCCCAGAAACAGCCCAGGGCGAAGTCCGCGACCTCCAGGCCCTCCGGGTACGGACCGAGCAGCGGGGTGCCGAGGACCGTGTGGCGCTCGGGAACCGCGAACTCGGGCTCGGGGCGCCCGCGCAGGGCCTGGTCGGGAGTGGGGAGGACGGGGGTGCGGGACAGGAACATGCGGCATCTCTCCTCGACGGTCGGCTCTCGGCACAACGCTCCCCGCTCCCCGGGGATTCCCCTACCGCGGCAGCGTCGCCGGGCTGCCGCCGGCCGACTCGTAGCCGGCCACCGCGATGTTCCGGCACGCCGTGTACGCGGCCGCCGGATCCGCGTCCAGCGTCCACGGCAGCGCGCCCACGTAGCCGTCCACGCGGACGAGCAGCGCCATCGCCTCGCCCCAGCGCTCCGCCCCGATCAGGAAGGACACCAGCAGATGGCGCACGTGCGCGAGCATCGGGTCGTCGGGCCGCGCCGAGTGCACCGCGTACAGGGCGCCCGACACGGCCTTGGTGACGACGGCCGTGCGGTGGAAGTCCACGCCGACGACGATCTCCGGGCGGTTCTCGAAGACCGCGAACAGTGGCAGCGCGGCCAGCAGCGAACCGCGCGGGGCGCGGGCCGCGGCCGTCGTCGCGAAGTGGTCGGCCTCCTCGCGCGAGCCGTGCCACTTCCCGCACCAGTAGTGCAGGGCGGCCAGGTGCGCCCCCATGTGCGTCGGCGCCCGGTCGATGACCTTCGCCCACAGCAGGTCGAACTCCTCGTGCGGGACACCGAGTCCCCGCGCCACGGCCAGCTCGGAGATGTACGGCACCGGGTCGCCCGGCGCGAGGAGGGCCGCCTCCCGGCACGCCTTGCGCGCCTCCTCCAGGATGACCCGGAAGTCGTCGCTCCCGGCCGTCGAGGACCGCCACGCCTGCTGCACCAGGAACTCCGCGTACACCTGTGCGCCGCCCGCGTCCTTCGGCGCCTCGTCCCTCCACGCGCGCAGCCACGCGCCGCCCACGCCCGGCCGCTCGGCCAGCTCCAGGGACGCGGCGCCCGCGAAGGCCTGGACCCGCTGCCAGCGGGTCTCGCCCTCCGCGGCGGTGCCCTTCAGCAGTTGCGAGGCGGCCCGCCAGTCCTGGGTCGCCTGCACGACGTCGAGCACGTCGAGCAGATCCCGGTCCGGCCCCGGCAGCCGTACGTCCTGCTCCTCCTGGCGCAGGAATCCGTACGCCTCGGGGTCCGCCGCGTCGGGGGCGCCGGGGGCCACCTGCCGGATGCCGCCGCCGCGCCGGCGGAACACGAAGGGGCCCAGGACGCCGACGATCAGCCCGAGCGCGATCAGGAACCAGAGAATCTCCATGTGTCCATTGTCCAGGACACCGGCGCACACCTGCTGAGACGTGGGGCGGCGACCGGGCCCCCACGGGACTACGCTCCTGCCTCATGAGCGACCAGCACACCCACCAGAGCTTCGAGACCCGCGCCATCCACGCGGGCAACACCGCAGACCCGCTGACCGGCGCGGTCGTCCCGCCCATCTACCAGGTGTCCACCTACAAGCAGGACGGTGTGGGCGGGCTGCGCGGCGGCTACGAGTACAGCCGCAGCGCCAACCCCACGAGGACCGCGCTGGAGGAGAACCTCGCGGCCCTGGAGGGCGGCCGCCGCGGCCTCGCCTTCGCCTCCGGCCTCGCCGCCGAGGACTGCCTGCTGCGCACCCTCCTGGTCCCCGGCGACCACGTCGTCATCCCCAACGACGCCTACGGCGGCACCTTCCGCCTCTTCGCGAAGGTCGTCCAGCGCTGGGGCGTGGACTTCTCCGTCGCGGACACGTCCGACATCGAGTCGGTGCGCGGCGCGATCAACGACCGCACCAAGCTCATCTGGGTCGAGACCCCGTCGAACCCGCTGCTCGGCATCACCGACATCGAGGCCGTCGCGGGCGTCGCCCGCCAGGCCGGCGTGAAGCTGGTCGTCGACAACACCTTCGCCTCGCCCTACCTCCAGCAGCCGCTGTCGCTCGGCGCGGACGTCGTCGTGCACTCGCTCACCAAGTACATGGGCGGCCACTCCGACGTCGTCGGCGGCGCCCTGGTGACCGCCGACGCCGAGCTCGGTGAGGAACTGGCCTACCACCAGAACGCGATGGGCGCCGTCGCCGGCCCCTTCGACTCCTGGATCGTGCTGCGCGGCATCAAGACGCTCGCCGTCCGCATGGACCGGCACAGCGAGAACGCCGGCAAGATCGTCGAGATGCTGACCCAGCACCCGAAGGTCACCCAGGTCCTCTACCCGGGCCTGCCGGAGCACCCGGGCCACGAGATCGCGGCCAAGCAGATGCGTGCCTTCGGCGGCATGATCTCGTTCCGCGTGCAGGGCGGCGAGGAGGCGGCCGTCGAGGTCTGCAACCGCGCGCGGCTCTTCACCCTGGGCGAGTCCCTGGGCGGCGTCGAGTCGCTGATCGAGCACCCGGGCCGGATGACGCACGCGAGCGTCGCGGGCTCCGCCCTGGAGGTCCCGGCCGACCTGGTCCGGCTCTCCGTCGGCATCGAGAACGTCGACGACCTCCTCGCCGACCTGCGCGAGGCGCTGGGCTAGCGGGCCCGCGTGGCCGGGTCCCCCTCCCGGGGACCCGGTCCCCCCGGCCGCCGGGCTATGCCGGGCCTCCGCGGGCCCGGCCTCACCAGCCTTCGAGGGGCGGTGTCGTGCCCGCGGGCGGGACCTCCCAGGGCCGTACGACGGACGCCCAGACGACGAAGGCGGCGACCGCGAGGGCGAGCAGCGCCCAGCCGATCCGCCGCACCACCCGGTCCCGGTGCAGCAGCCGGGTGCCGCGGGCGACGGCCCGTGCGGCGAGGTCGCCGGGGACGTGCGGGCGGGCGGTGTCCATCATCCGGCGGACCTCGTCCTCCTTGTGCTCGTGGCGGTTCACGAGGCCGCTCGCAGGGCGCTCACGGAACGGGCGCAGACGGCCCGGATCCGCTCCTCCGGCAGGCCGAGCAGGGCTCCGGCCTGCTCCTCGGCCACTCCCTCGTGGAGCCGGAGCACGACGACGAGCCGTTCCTGCGGGGTGAGGGCGGAGAGGACGCCCCCGCGGCCGCGGTGGTAGCGCCAGGCGGTGCGGGCGAAGCGGGTGGCGAGGTCGGCGCGGGTCACCTCGTACGGGTCCTCGCCGCGCAGCCGGTCCCAGTGGGCGTAGGTGTGGGCGAGGGCGGCCGTCAGCAGGGCCTGGGCGAGCGGGTTGCGGTGCGTGGGCTCGGTGGTGAGCAGGGTCGCCGCATGCAGCAGCCGGCCCGACGCCCCGGCCGCGAACGCGTGGAACTCCCGGGTGCGAGCGTGGTTCTCGCCAGGGTGGCCATGATTCGACTCGCGCACCTCCTCATATGAGGACAGTGCGCGCCGCCGGTCAAGACCCGTGCCGGAGACCCCGGGTCACGACTTGGACGCGGACTCGTCCGGGACCACGGGAAGCCCCGACTGGCGTGCCGACAGGGCGGAGTTGAAGCGGGTGAGCAGGGTGCAGAAGGACTCGCGCTCGGCGGGCGTCCAGCCGTCGGTGACCTCCGCCATCAGCTGCCGGCGCGAGGCGCGGACCTCCTCCAGGCGGGCCTGGCCGCGCGGGGAGAGCTGGAGCACGACGGCCCGGCCGTCCTCGGGGTGCGAGGTGCGCTTGACCAGGCCGGTGTCGACGAGCGGGGCGACCTGGCGGGTGACCGTGGAGGAGTCGATGCCCATGCCGGCGGCGAGCGCCTTCACGCCCATCGGGCCTTCCTGGTCCAGCCGGTTGAGCAGCAGGTACGCGGCGCGGTCCATCGAGTTGCGGAGCTGCCCGGTGCCGCCGAGCCGGGTCTGCTCGGCCCGTCTCGCGAAGACGGCCACCTGGTGCTGGAGGGCGTCGAGGAGTCCGGGGTCAAGCTCAGTCGTCATGTCCTGAGATGTGGGCATGGCTGTGGTGGCTCTCTCGTGCGGTGGGCAATCGGTGGGGGACAGAGTACGCGGACCCGCCCGGGTGCGTACCGGCGCTGCGCGAACCCGGTACGAACCCGGCGGCGGCGGCCGCGCGGGCCGGGCCGCGCACCGCGCCTCCGGCGGCCGCGGCCCTTGTGAGCTGCAAGACTTGAGGTCATGAGCTTCCGTATGCCAGACCCCTTGCACCGCCTCATGCTCGACGACGTGCGCGGGGCGCAGAAGATGCTCGCGGGGGTGGCCCGGATGACGCCGATGGAGGGCAGCCGGCACCTGTCCTCGCTGGTGGGGGCCCCGGTGCACCTCAAGTGCGAGAACCTGCAGC
Organism: Streptomyces sp. NPDC048018; assembly: GCF_043202995.1. Lineage (NCBI taxonomy): Bacteria > Bacillati > Actinomycetota > Actinomycetes > Kitasatosporales > Streptomycetaceae > Streptomyces > Streptomyces sp. NPDC048018. Next base: position 116,321 of record NZ_JBIDBK010000004.1, on the reverse strand, counting down.
GGACCGGCTCGTTCAAGCTGCGCGGCGCGTACGTGCGGATCGCCGGGCTGCGGCCCGAGCAGCGCGCGGCCGGGGTGGTCGCGGCGTCGGCCGGCAACCACGCGCAGGGCGTGGCGCTGGCCTCGGCCCTGCTCGGGGTGCACGCGACGGTCTTCATGCCGGTGGGCGCCCCGCTGCCGAAGGTCGCGGCGACCCGCGAGTACGGGGCGGAGGTGCGGCTGCACGGGCACGTCGTGGACGAGACCCTCGCGGCGGCCGAGGAGTACGCGCGGGAGACCGGCGCGGTGTTCATCCACCCCTTCGACCACCTGGACATCATCGCCGGGCAGGGCACCGTCGGCCTGGAGGTCCTGGAGCAGTGCCCGGAGGTGCGCACGGTCCTGGTGGGCGTCGGCGGCGGCGGCCTGCTCGCGGGGATCGGGCTCGCGGTGAAGTCGGTGCGGCCCGACGTGCGGGTGATCGGCGTGCAGGCGGAGGGCGCGGCCGCGTATCCGCCCTCGCTGGCGGCGGGGCATCCGGTGGCGATCGACTCGCCGGTGACGATGGCGGACGGGATCAAGGTGGGGCGGCCGGGCGACGTGCCGTTCGGGATCGTCCGGGAGTACGTGGACGAGGTCCGCACCGTCTCGGAGGACGCGCTGTCCTCGGCGCTGCTGCTCTGCCTGGAGCGGGCGAAGCTGGTGGTGGAGCCGGCCGGCGCGAGCCCCGTCGCCGCGCTGCTCTCGGACCCGGAGGCGTTCCGGGGCCGGGGGCCGGTGGTCGCGGTGCTGTCCGGGGGGAATGTCGACCCGCTCCTGATGCAGCGGGTCCTGCGGCACGGCATGGCGGCCGCCGGGCGCTATCTGAGCCTGCGGCTGAAGGTCACGGACCGGCCGGGCACGCTCGCGACCCTGCTCGCGGTGCTGACCGTGGTCGACGCGAACGTGCTCGACGTGAGCCACGTGCGGACCGACCCGCGGCTGGGCCTGACGGAGGCGGAGGTCGAACTGCACCTGGAGACGAAGGGCCCGGAGCACTGCGAGGAGGTCGCCGAGGCGCTGCGGGACGCGGGGTACACGGTGCTGGGCTGAAAGCCGGCGGTGCGGTTCGGCTCGAATCGATTGCCTGTCGCGATGTATCGCGTTAGCGTGTGGGCGTCGTCACAGAACGCCGGGCGAGGTGGGCCCGGCGTCTCTAGACTTGTGTGAATTGTCAGGAAACGCCCGAACCTGCTGGGAGAACCCACATGCCAGGCGCGATCCACGCCGAAGGTCTGGTGAAGACCTTCGGCGACGTACGAGCTCTGGACGGCGTGGACCTCGACGTCCCCGAGGGCACCGTCCTCGGCCTCCTCGGTCCGAACGGCGCGGGGAAGACCACCGCCGTCCGCGTGCTCACCACCCTCCTCACCCCCGACAGCGGCCGCGCCACAGTGGCGGGGGTGGACGTGCTCGCGCACCCCGACGAGGTGCGCCGGTCCATCGGTCTGTCCGGCCAGTTCGCCGCCGTCGACGAGTATCTGACCGGCCGCGAGAACCTGCAGATGGTCGGCCGGCTCTATCAGATGGACTCCCGCACCGCGAAGGCCCGGGCGGGCGAGCTCCTGGAGCGGTTCGGTCTGGCCGACGCCGCCGACCGCACCGCCAAGACCTACTCCGGCGGCATGCGCCGCCGCCTCGACCTCGCCGCGGCCCTCGTGGTCTCGCCGCCCGTCATGTTCATGGACGAGCCGACCACCGGCCTCGACCCCCGCAACCGCCAGGCCCTGTGGGAGGTCATCCAGGAACTCGTCGCGGGCGGCACCACCCTCCTCCTCACCACCCAGTACCTGGAGGAGGCCGACCACCTGGCGGACGACATCTGCGTCGTCGACCACGGCAAGGTCATCGCCCGCGGCACCTCCGACGAGCTCAAGGCCCAGACCGGCGGCGAGCGCGTCGAAGTCGTCGTCCACGCACGCGAGATGATCCCGCCCGCCCGCGAGGTCCTGCACCGCTACGGAATGCCGGGCCAGGGCGACATCACCGTCGAGCACCACACCCGCAAGCTGACCGTCCCGGTCACCGGAGGCGCCAAGCTCCTCGCCGAGGTCATCCGCGACCTGGACGCCGTGGGCGTCGAGATCGACGACATCGGCCTGCGCCGCCCGACCCTCGACGACGTCTTCCTCTCGCTCACGGGCCACACGGCCGAGCGGGCGGAGGAGGAGAACGGCGAGGGCGCGCAGGGCCCGCGGGGCCGGCGCGCCGGGGCGCAGAAGCAGGAGACGCCGGATCCGGCGCGGACCGAGGAGCAGGACCAGGCCAAGGAGGCGGCGAAGTGACCACCCTGACCGACGCCGTCCCCCGGCCCAGGAGACGCGGCGCCGTCGCCCAGTCGATCAGCGACTCGCTGGTCGTCACCAAGCGCAATCTCATCCGGATGACCCGCATCCCGGAGATGGTCATCTTCGGGCTCATCCAGCCGGTGATGTTCGTGATCCTCTTCACGTACGTCTTCGGCGGCTCCATGCAGATCGGCGACTCCACCGACCCGGACGTCTACAAGAACTTCCTGATGGCCGGCATCTTCGCCCAGACGGTCACCTTCGCCACGGCCGGCGCGGGCGCGGGCATCGCCGACGACATGCACAAGGGCCTCATCGACCGCTTCCGCTCCCTCCCGATGGCCCGCGGCGCGGTCCTGACCGGGCGCACGCTCGCCGACCTCGTGCAGACCGCGCTGACGCTCACCGTCCTCGCGCTCGTCGCGCTGCTCGTCGGCTGGCGTCCCGGCTACGCGGCGCCGACCAACTTCGCGAAGATCATGGCCGGCTTCGGCCTGCTGCTCCTCCTCGGCTACGCCTTCACCTGGATCGGCGCGCTCATCGGACTGTCCGTACGCACTCCGGAGGCCGCCACCTCGGGCGGGCTGATCTGGCTGTTCCCGGTCACGTTCATCTCGAACGCGTTCGTGGACTCCAGCAACCTGCCCGGCTGGCTCCAGCCCATCGCCGAGTGGAACCCGTTCAGCGCCACCGTGCAGGCCTGCCGCAAACTCTTCGGCGACCCCGGCCTGTCCCCGTCCGACGCCTGGCCGATGCAGTATCCGGTGTGGGCGTCGCTGATCTACTCGGTCCTGATCGTCGTCATCTTCCGGACGCTGTCGGTGCGCAAGTACCGCCGGGCCGCCGGATGACGCGGGGGAGGCCCGGTCAGGGCGTGTAGCCCGAGATGACCAGGCCGTCGGCGCCGGCGAGGAACACCGCCCCGCCGGCGGCCACCACCCCCGACACGTTCGGGTCGCCCTCGACCGCGTCGAGCTGTTGACGGAGCTCGTCCGGCACGGCGAACGTCCGCTCGCGGCCCGAGGAGGCCTGCGCGGGGTCGTCGACGTCCGTCGCGGTGACGCTCGTCCCCGACCCCGTCAGCACCTGGTCCCCGGCGAACGCCACCCAGCTCCCGCCCCCGGGCCGGCTCCACCGCTCGGCGCCGCTGTCCAGGTCGTAGGTGACCAGCCTCCTCCCGTCGGTGACGGCGACCACCCCCCGGGCGTCGACCGCCGGCGCGCCGGTCAGCTCCACCCCCTCGGCGATCGTCCGCTTCCGCCGCAGCGTGCCGCGGTCCAGCACGTCGATGCCGTCGGACCGGCCGGCCGGGCACAGCACGCCGCCCTTGGCGACGACGAGCGTGAAACAGCTGTTCAGACCGGTGGCGCGGGCGGTCTCCCGGCCGGTCCGGGCGTCCAGCGCCATGACGGTGCCGTTCCCCGGGACGTACACCCGCCCGCCCGAGGCGACCGGCGACTCGGGGAACACCCCGATCCGCGTCCGCCACAGCTCCTTCGCCGTGCCACCGGAGAGCCGCACCGCCGTCACCAGACCGCCCGGCGTCTCCATGCCGGTCATGTCCACATAGGTCGTGTAGAGCACGTCGCCGAGCAGATCGGTGCCCTTCACCACGTACGGCGCGCCCGGCGCGGGCAGTCGTCCCGCCTCCGAGCCGTCGGCCGACCGGTAGGCGACCAGCCCGTCGTGCCGGGTGATCCACACCCGGTCGCCGACGACGGCCGGATACTGCGGCGAGACCGGCTGGGACGGGTCCCCCTGGGCCGGCTCGGACCACGCCTTCCCGCCGTCGGAGGCGCGCAGCGCCGCCACCCCGCCGCCGGAGCCGGTGCACACGATCACCTGCGGGGCGAGCGCGCAGGGCCCACCGGTGGCCTCGACCTTCACGGCCCACGGGGACCAGCCCGCCGGGCGGGCCCGGCGGTCGGAGCCGTCGGCGCCGAAGTCGCGGCCGTGGCCCTCGCCGGCGTACGGATGCACGACGTGGTCCAGGGCCGCCGGCCCGCCGCCCGTCGAGGGCGTCGCCGCGCCCGTCGCACTGCCACCGCCGGCCGCGGCCCCCGCGGCGCCGCCGCCCGCCGAAGCGCCCTTGTCGTCCCTGCCGTCCAGCATCACGATCCCGGTGGCCACCAGGGCCACCGCCGCCGCGCCCGCGGCGAACACCGCCCACCGGCGCCGCGGCCGCGGCCGCTGGGCGGGAGCCGTCGTCCGTGGCCGGGACACCATCGCGGTGGGGGAGTAGGGCACCTCCGGCGCCAGCGTCGGCAGATCCGCCACGCCCGCCCCCGACGCGGCCGCCTCCCCGATCTCCCGCGCCGCGTCCCCGTACCCCGCGAGCAGGGACAGCACGCCGGCCGGCCACGGGAAGGCCGCCTCCGTGCCGCCCCCGAGCAGTTCCACCAGCTCCGCCGCCGTCGGCCGCTCCGCCGGGTCGAGGTGCAGGCAGCGCGCGACGACCGGGCGCAACTCCTCCGGAACACCGCCGAGTTCGGCCTCCGCCCGGCTGATGCGGAAGAACACCGCCGCCATCTCGTCGTCCTGGAAGGGCCCCTGCCCGCAGGCGGCGAACGCGAGCACCGCGCCGAGGCAGAAGACGTCGGACGCGGGCACGACGGCCCGGCTGCCGATCAGATGCTCGGGCGACATGAAGCCGGGCGAGCCCACCACCAGCCCCGTCGAGGTCAGTGCCGTCGCCTCGAAGGCCTGCGCGATGCCGAAGTCGATCAGCTTGGGGCCGCTCGCGCCCAGCAGCACGTTCGCCGGCTTCAGGTCCCGGTGCAGCACCTGCGCCGCGTGCACCGCCTGCAGCGCCCGTGCCAGCGTTGCCCCGAGAGCACGCACCGCCGCCACCGGCAGCGCCCCGGCCCGGACGACCGCCTCCGCGAGCGACGGCCCCGGCACGTACTCGGTCGCCAGCCAGGGGGACACCGCGTCGGCGTCCGCGTCGACGAGCTGCGCCGCGTACGCGCTGCGGACCGCCCGGGCCGCCGTGATCTCGCGCCGGAAGCGGGTGCGGAAGTCCTCGTCGACCTCCAGGTCCTCCCGTACGGTCTTCACGGCGACCATCAGGTACGGGTCGGCGGTCGGCGCGTCCGCGCGGCAGGCCAGATGGACCTCGCCCATGCCGCCCGCGCCGAGCCGGGCGAGCAGCCGGTAGGGGCCGACGAGCCGCGGCGGCCCGGGAGGCAGTGCTTCCAGCACCGAAGTGGTCCTTTCGACGGGCTACTTGGGCAGTTCCACGGCGACCGCGACGCCCTGGTCGTAGACGATGTAGGCGACCCCGCCGACCGGCAGCACCTCGGGCGCCCGGATCGCGTCCGCGAACGACGGCTCCACCGAGAACTCCGCGGGCGGCCGCGCTCCGGGCGCTCCGGGCACCGGGGTGACGTCGAGCCGCAGGGGCTTCCCGTCCCTGCCGAGGCGCACCGTGTACAAGGAGGAGAAGTCGGCGAACACGACCCGGCCGTCCACGAGCAGCGGGGCCGACAGGGCCTGCTGCAGGCCGTCCGGAGCGTCCTTCGTCGGGAAGGAGCCGAGCTTCGCGCCGTCCCGCGGACCGTAGAACGTGAGGCCGCCCTTGCCGTCGTCGTCGAAGCCGGCCGCCACCCGATCGGTCACCAGCGCCGTGTGAAGGCGCTTGCCCGGGGCGGGAACGCGGCCCTCGGTGGCCAGGGTGGCCGCGTCGAGCGCGAACAGGAGCGCCTTGCCGTCGGCGCCCGCCTCGTAGCCGGCGCAGTAGGCGTGGCTGCCCAGCACCTTGATCGTGTCGCAGGTCCAGGCCTCGCGGTCGACCTGGCCGCGCGTGGCACCGGTCTTCGCGTCGAGGGCCACGAGCCCGCCGTCACCGAGGGCGTAGACGACACCCCCGGCGTACGCGACGGGTTCGAAGTCCCGGAACTCGGCGCGCGAGAGCGAGGCGTTGGTGAGGGACTTCGACCACAGCCTGCGGCCGTCCGCGACGGCGTACGCGGTGAGGGCGACGAGCGACAGGTTCTGGCCCTCCGACGCCTGGGTGGACACGAACACCGTTCCGTCGGCCACGACCGGCCGGCTGAACGCGCCCTGCTGGGCGAAGGCCGGCTTCTCCCAGCGCACGGCGCCGGTGCGGACGTCCCTGCCCTGCACCCTGTCCTCCGCCGCCAGGACGGCGGTGCCCTCGTACACCGTGGGCCGGGCCGCCTCGTGCGCGATGAAGACACCGCCGCTGGGGCCGATCCAGCTGCGGTTCTTGCGTGGATCGCCGCCCAGGGAGGCCTCCCACAGCTTCCTCCCGCTCGCCGGATCCAGCGCCTCGTACCGCCCGTCCGTCGTCCGGCAGACCAGCGCCCTCTCGTTCGCCGAGCAGCCGAAGGCCGGCGCCGACAGCTTCGCCCGCCACGGCTTCCACCCGGCCGGGCGCTGGGCGGCGTTCTGGGGGACGACTCCCGACGCGTCGGCGAGGCCGCGGTCGTCGACGCCGGAGACGCGGGGGCCGGCGGGCGGGGCGGCCGTCACCGGCTTCTCCGGGGCGGCCGGGGCCGGCCACAGCAGGTACGCGCCGAGGGCGCCGCCCAGGACCGCCAGGGCCGCCGCCGCGGCGACCAGCCCCCGGCGCCGGCGCTCGGGGGCGGGCGCCGGGGGCGCGGCCGGCGCGAGGGTCGGGGCGAAGTGCAGGCCCGCCGGGCCGGACGTCACCACCGGGGCGGGAGCCGCCGGGACCTCCAGGAGCGGGCCGCCCGCCGCGACGAGCTGGGCCAGCTCCCGGCCGTACTCGCCGATGTGCTCGCGGACCGGCTCCGGCCAGGCCGGGAGGCGCCCGTCGGCGCCGCCGAGAAGGGCGGCCAGGGCCTCCGGGGCGGGGCGGGCGTCCGGGTCGCGGGACAGGCACGCGGCCACCACCGGCCGCAGTTCCTCCGGCACCCGGTCCAGGTCCGCCTCCGCCTGCGAGACGCGGTAGAGGACGGCCGCCACGGGGCCGTCGCCGAAGGGGTCCTCGCCGGTCGCCGCGTAACAGAGGAGGGAGCCCAGGCAGAAGACGTCCGACGCGCCCGTCACCGTCCGCGCACCCGCCACGTGCTCGGGCGACATGAAGGACGGGGTGCCGACCATGAGACCGGTCGCCGTCATGGTCGTGGCGCCGCTCGCCCGGGCGATGCCGAAGTCGATCAGGCGCGGCCCGTCGGCGGCGAGCATGACGTTGCCGGGCTTGAGGTCGCGGTGCAGCACGCCTGCCGCGTGCAGGTCGGCGAGGGCCCGGGCGATGCGCGCGCCGAGCGCCCGGACCGTGGCGACGGGCAGCGGCCCGCCGCGCCGGACGGCCTGGGAGAGGCTGGGCCCGGGCACGTACGCGGTGGCCAGCCAGGGCGGCTCGGCGTCGGCGTCCCCGCCGACGGGCGCGGCGGCGTACGCGCTGTCGACCAGGGCGGCGACCTTGATCTCGCGGCGGAAGCGGTCGCGGAAGGCGGGGTCGCCCGCCACGTCGCGCCGTACGGTCTTGACGGCGAAGAACGCGCCGGACGCGTCCCGCCGGGCCAGGTACACCTCGCCCATGCCGCCGGCGCCGAGCCGGGCCAGGACCTCGTACGGTCCGATCCGTCGTGGCGTCCCCTCGCGCAGCGGTCCCAGCATCTGCCCCGTCCCCCTTCACCGGCCGACGGCGACGATCATTGCATGGGCATGACGAAGGGCCGGCCCCTTCTCCGGGGTCCGGCCCTTCTGCCTGGTCGAAAGAGGCTCAGCCGGTGTACGGCTTCGCGCTGAGGATCTTCACCATGGCCATCTTGCCGTTCGGCAGCTCGTACTCCGCGTCGTCACCGGCCTTCTTGCCGTTGACGCCGACGCCCAGCGGGGACTGCGGGGAGTAGGTCTCGATGTCACCGCTCGCGTACTCGCGGGAGGCGAGCAGGAAGGTCATCGTGTCGTCCTCGTCGCCGTCGAAGGCGATCGTCACGACCATGCCGGGCTCGACGATGCCGTCGTCCGCCGGGGCCTCGCCGACCTTGGCGTTCTGCAGGAGCTGCGTGAGCTGGCGGACCCGGAGCTCCTGCTTGCCCTGCTCCTCCTTGGCGGCGTGGTACCCGCCGTTCTCCCGCAGGTCGCCCTCCTCGCGCGCTGCGGCGATCTTGGCGGCGATCTCGGTACGCGCGGGACCCGACAGGTACTCAAGCTCGTCCCTGAGCTTGTTGTACGCCTCCTGGGTGAGCCAGGTGACGTTGTCGCTGGTCTGGGTCACAGGTGCTCCTCGTAGGTACTGGATATACAAAGCATCGCCCAGCGCGGAAGGCTGCCTCTTCAGCATGCGCCTTTCGAGCGGGCGAAACCACGAGCCTAACAATGAGTGGCGAAAAGCGGGAGGACATACACCACGGGATTCGCGTCACCCCAGGTCACCGGGGTGACCCGCCGAGGCTCATCCCCGGGTCCCTACCCACCGCTACCGGGCGGTACACCCGATGAGCTCGGCGCTGGTGGCGTTCGCCGTGGTGCGGATCGAGTAGACCCGGTCCAGGCGGTCGCCCGGCTCGTCGATCCGGACGTCCTTGCGGCCCACCTCGGCCCCGTCCTCGGAGCGCGAGCGCAGCGTGCAGACGCCCCTGGCGTCGGCGTCCTTGCGGATCTCCAGATGGACCTGGACCTCGTCGGCGCTCACGACGTCGAACTTGATCATCTCTGCGCTGATCTTGTTGTCGACGACGTAGTACCAGCCGAACCAGCCCATCACGACGAGGAAGACCGCGCCGAGCACGGCGCCGACGATCTTCAGCGTGCGATCCGCGCGCTCGTCCGCGGAGCGCCCGTAGCGCCCCTCGGGCAGGCCCTCGCGCACCGCGCTCATGGTCGTTCCTCTCGCCGCAGGGGTGCCGGAATTTTCCCACCCCCGATTCCGTCACTATAGAGACCTCCCTAGGCGACGAATCACTGAGGATGAGTCTTGACTGAGCAGCTGCGACTGATGGCCGTTCACGCCCACCCCGACGACGAGTCGAGCAAGGGCGCGGCGACGATGGCCAAGTATGTGTCCGAGGGGGTGGAGGTCCTGGTGGTGACCTGCACGGGCGGCGAACGCGGCTCCATCCTCAACCCGAAGCTCCAGGGCGACCCGTACATCGAGGCGAACATCCACGAGGTGCGCCGCAAGGAGATGGACGAGGCCCGCGAGATCCTCGGCGTCCGGCAGGAGTGGCTGGGCTTCGTCGACTCGGGCCTGCCCGAGGGCGACCCGCTGCCGCCGCTGCCCGAGGGCTGTTTCGCCCTGGAGGACGTCGACACCGCCGCGGGCGAGCTGGTCCGCAAGATCCGCGCCTTCCGTCCGCAGGTCGTCACGACCTACGACGAGAACGGCGGCTACCCGCACCCCGACCACATCATGACCCACAAGATCACGATGGTGGCCTTCGACGGCGCGGCGGACAGCGAGAAGTACCCGGAGGCCGAGTTCGGCCCGGTCTTCCAGCCGCTGAAGCTCTACTACAACCAGGGCTTCAACCGTCCCCGCACCGAGGCGCTGCACCAGGCCCTCCTCGACCGGGGCCTGGAGTCCCCCTACGGGGACTGGCTGAAGCGCTGGGACGAGTTCGAGCGCAAGGAGCGCACGCTCACGACCTTCGTGCCCTGCTCGGAGTTCTTCGAGATCCGCGACAAGGCGCTGATCGCCCACCGCACCCAGATCGACCCCGACGGGGGCTGGTTCCGGGTGCCCATGGACATCCAGCGGGAGGTCTGGCCGACCGAGGAGTACGAGCTCAGCAAGTCCCTCGTCGCCAGCAGCATCCCCGAGAGCGACCTCTTCGCGGGCATCCGGGACAATGCCTAGCATGAGCGCACACCTCGCACTGACCCAGCTCGCCCCGCTCGCCGCCAAGGAGCTGGACGAGAACAAGGTCACCCCCGGCGTCCTCGGGTTCATCGTCTTCGCCGTCCTGGCCCTGGCCGTCTGGGGTCTGATGAAGTCGATGAACCGCCACATGCACAAGATCGACTTCGCGGAGGCCCCGGACCCGGCCACCGCCGGCGCGGCTCCCGAGAGCGCCCAGAAGTAGCGCCGGGCGCGCGTACGGGCCCCGGGACCGCCCGGGGCCCGTACGAGCGCTGTCCCCGGCCGGCCCGCACCCGCGCGCCCCTGGCCCACCGGGCACCTCCGGACCGGGCCGGGCACACGGCCCGGCCCGGCGCGTCCCGGTCCGGCCTGAGGCGTACGGCCCGGCGCCCCGGTCCGGCCCGTGGGGCACGCTCCGGCGTCCCGGCCCGGCCTGAGGCGTACGCCCCGGAGCCCCGGCCCGGCCCGTGGGGCGCGCCCTACGCCGTCTCCACCGGCACGCCCAGGACCTCCCGCGCCTGCCGTCCCGGCACCATGCCCAGGGACCAGGCCTGCCAGCCCGCGTCCGGCGGAGTGCCCCGGTCCAGGACCAGGGCGTACGCCTCGGCGCAGTCCTCCAGGCGCGGGTCGCGGGCCGGATGCCGGGATGCGGCCAGGGACGCGAGCTCCTCCCGGGCGGCTACCGGGTCGGGCAGCAGCGTGCAGCGCAGGAAGCGGGCCCAGTCGGCGCCCCTGCGGTCGCCGTACGAGGCGAAGAGCCGGTCCGCCTCCCCGCACAGTTCGAGGGCCTGCGTGCCGCGGCCGTTGCCGGCGTCGACGATCGCCAGCTCCAGGCAGGTCCAGGCCTCGCCGTGGGCCACCCCGATGCGGCGGAAGTCGGCCCGCGCGTCCATCAGGAGCTGACGGGCGAAGCCGGAGTTGCGCAGATTGCCGGTCCGGGCGGCCCGCTGGTCGCGGGTGACCCGGCCCGCATGATGGCGGGCGCATGCCAGGCCGTAGACGTCGCGCATCCGGGAGAACATGGAGCGGGCCCGCTCCAGCTCCCGCACCGCCTGGTCCCGGTCGCCCCGCTCCTCCAGGGCGTGCCCCAGGTAGTACAGCGTCCACGCCTCGCCCCGCGCGTCCTCCTGCTCCCGGTGCCGGGACAGCGCCTGGCGCAGCCCGTCCACCGCCGCGGCCGCGTCCCCGTCGACCAGCCGAGCCCGGGCCAGCTGGGTCAGCGCCCACGCCTCGCCGCGGCCGTCCTGCGTCCGCCCGTACTGGTCGAGCGCCTGCCGCAGGTCCTCCTCCGCCCGTGCCACGTCGCCCGTGCGCAGCGACACCTGGCCCCGCTGGAAGTGCGCCCAGGCCTCGCCGTGCAGCGACTCGTGCTCCTGGTGCAGCGCGAGCGCCCCGTCGAGCAGCGTCAGGGCCTCGGCCAGATTCGACCGGTCCCGCTCGACCGCCGCCAGCGCGTGCAGCGTCCAGCCGCGGTCGGCGGCCAGCGACGCCGGCTCCTGGAGCGCCAGCGCCTCCCGCAGCCGGGCCGCCGCCTCCGCCAGATTGCCCTGGTGGTGCAGGGTGATCCCGAGCGAGCAGAGGGCGAGCGCCGCGCCCGCATCCTGATGGGCCTCCTGATAGAGGGACACCACCGAGGTCAGCGTCGTCCGCGCCTTGTCGAGCTCCCCCAGCTGCCGGGCCGCGATACCCGTCCGCCACTGCACGGACCGGGACAGCAGGCCCTGCCCCACCGCGTCCGTCAGCTCGTTGATCTCGCCCAGCCGGTACAGGTCCCCGCGCAGCAGGCAGTAGTCACACAGCGCGCCCAGCAGATCGAGCACCGTCTGCTGGTCGACGCCCTCCGCGTGCCGCAGCGCCGCCGTGATGAAGCTGGACTCCTCGTCGAGCCAGCGCAGCGCCGCCTCCAGCGACCCGAAACCGTGCCCGTCGAAGCGGCCGGCACGCGTCGACATCTTGCCGTCGACCATCCGGATCACCGCGTCCGCCAGCTCCGCGTAGTTCCGGATCAGCCGCTCCTGCGCCGCGGCGACCTCCGCCGGGTCCTCCTCGCCGGCCAGCCGCGCGGCCGCGAACCCCCGCACCGCGTCGTGCAGCCGGTAGCGCTTCCCCCGCACGTGGTCGAGCAGCCCCGCCCTCGCCAGCTCCTCCAGCAGCCGGGCGCCCTCCGCGCCCGTGCCGCCGAGCAGCGCCGCCGCCGCGGCCGCCCCCAGCGACGCCCGCCCGGCGAGCGCGAGCCGCCGCAGCAGCCTCCGCCCGTCCTCGTCGAGCACCTGCTCGTAGCCCACCGCCAGCGCCCGCTCCACCGGGCCGGCCTCCGCGCCGGCCGCCTCCAGGAACGCGCCGACGTCCGCCACGGTCCGCCCGCCGAGCACCGCCCCCGCCGTCCGCAGCGCCAGCGGCAGGCCCCCGCACAGCTCCCGCACCCGGTCGAGGTCCGCCCCGCCGGCCGGCCCCCCGACGCGCGCCGCCTCGCCGAGCAGTTCCTCCGCGCCCGACGCGTCCAGCGCCGTCACCGGCAGCAGGTGCACCGAGGCCGGCACGTCCGCGCCCAGGTCGAGCGGCTCCCGGCAGGTCACCAGCACCAGACTGTCGGAGCGTTCCGGCAGCAGCGCCCGCACCTGCTCCGCGTCCACCGCGTCGTCCAGGATCAGGGCCACCGCGAGCCCCGTCAGATGCCGGTGGTACAGCTCGGCGAGCCGCCGCACCTGCTGCTCCGCCGACGCGCCCTCCCGGAACAGCAGCTGGTCGCGCGGCGCACCCAGCCGGTTCAGCAGGTGCAGCAGCGCCTCCCGCGTCGAGAGCGGCTTCCCGCCGCGCGTCGCACCGCCCCGCAGGTCCACCACACAGGCCCCGCGGAACTGGTCCCGCAGCGCGTGGGCCGCCCGGACCGCCAGCGTCGTACGACCGGAGCCGGACGCCCCGGACAGCACGACCACCGTCGGCCGGGTCGTCGTCGCCGCCCGGCCCGCCTGCACCCACCGGGTGATCTGCGCCAGCTCCGCCCGCCGCCCCGCGAACGGGCCGTCCGGCGCGGGCAGATGCCCGAAGGACTGCTCCAGGACCGTACGCCTCCGGGCCGCCGCACTGCGGTCCGTGCCCCGCAGGCGCTCCACCACCTTCTTCGGCGACTGCCCCGCCGTCCCCGGCAGCACTCGCTGCTGCTCCAGGAACGGGCGCACGCCGCGCACCTCCAGGGCCGTCAGCCAGCGCAGCCGCAACTGCTCGACCCCGCCCGGCCGGCCGGCCGCCCCGGCCCTGCGGTGCGCGGCCACCCGGCGTCCCGCCCCGGCCCTCAGCGCGGCCGCCGCCGCACCGGCCACGGCGACCACGGCGCCCGCGCCGAACGCCGTGCCCGCCGCCGTACCGAGGGCCAGGTCACCGCCGACCGCCGCGGCGGCCGCGACGGCCGTCACCACGGCGGGCGTCCTCAGGTCGGCCGGCGCGGCCGGGCCGGCCTCCGCCGCCTCCACCGCCCGCAGAAAGGCCGCGTACTCCTCCGCCGAGGACTCCGCGATCGTGTCGAGCGCGGCCCGGCCGCGCGACAGGAGTGCCGCCGCGTCCAGGCGACCCCCCGAGTGCCGTACCTCTTCCTCGACGGCCCGTGCCAACAGCCGCTCGGCTTCGGCCCGGTGGCTGTCCCGCATCCCCGTTCCCCCTCCGCTCGCCGGCCCCGCCCGTGCCGCGCCCGCGGCGCGCCCGGATTCGCTCCCGGCTCGAACAGTCCGGCCCCAAGTGTCCTGCGCGAGCCGCGCCGAAGCGAGGGATCGGCGCCACGGGCCGGTGATCCCAAGGGATTCCGCCCCGCCGGGCAGCCCACCGAACGGCTGGCCGTCGACCTCCCGTCCGATGGCGTTCATGTGCTGAATACCGCGTCCGAGTGACGCCCCGGAACCAATCCTTCCCGGGGGAGTTGATCAGGACGCTTCGGTCAACGGAGCAGTTCCGGGCCATCGAGCTCAAGAAGGAAGACTCGTGATCAAGAAGGTTCTTGCTACCGCTGCTGTTGCGGCCACCGTCGCCGGCATGTCCGCGACCACGGCGATGGCGGCCGGCAACGACGGCGGCAGCGCCAACATCATCGGCAACCAGTCGAAGCAGTCCATCGGCAGCAACTCCACCGGTGGCTACATGAGCCCGAACTTCGGTCTCGTCAACGGTGGCGTCCTGCACTGCTTCGACGTCCAGAAGGTCGAGGCCCAGGTTCCGATCGGCGCCCTCATCGGTGTCCCGATCGCCGTCCAGGACGTCCTCGGCAACCCGATGTCGAACCAGACCTGCACCCAGAACTCCGTGCAGCAGAAGGGCGACGACGCCCTGTCGCACATCCTGGGCGAGGTCCTCTCGCAGAACGGCAACGTCGGCGGCTGATCTCCGCTGCCGCGTCGGGCGGCCCCGTTCCTCGCAGAGCCAGTGCGAGGAACGGGGCCTTCCCCGTATCCGTGCCCCGTTCGCGCCCGGCCCACCCGTGGCGTACGGGCGGTGTTTCCCCCGGACGCGAGCTTCCCGCGTGCGCGAGGACGGGGACATGCCGAACAGCCCATGAGACCTCCCCTGCCTCCTCCAGCACGCCGACACCCCGGTGGACCGGTGGCCCTGGTCGGCCGAGGCGTTCGAGGAGGCCCGGCGGCGTGACGACCCGGTGCTCCTCAGCGTCGGCACGACGTGGAGGTATGGATCGTCAAGGACGGCAAGGTCGTCGCCAGTGATCACGACGACGTGGTGATCCGCTGACGACGCCACGCGATCAGGGTGACGGGCATGAAGCGGGGGTGGCTCCCCACGCGGCTCGTCCCCGGCGAGAACGTACAGGCCGGCACCTGGCCGAAGCTGTCCACCCTCCCTCCGGACCGCCTACGACGGGTCCGGTCCGAGCTGGGGGCCGATGCCCAGAGGTCCCCGGTTGCGGACATGCCTCAGCCCACAGGGCGTCGGAGGCGCCGAGGGCGCGGGCGATTCCTCGTTGCTCACAGGGCCCCGAGGTCGACCGTGACAGGGAACGGCGCGGTGGCCTTCACGGTGCCGGTGAACACCTCGCCGTCCCGGTAGGCCCTGGTGGCCGGGTCGAGGACGTAGGTGTAGACGATCGGAACGCCGGTGGCGGCCTGCTCGATGCGCCAGTAGAAGGGGATACCGGCTTTGGCGTACTGGTCCACCTTCACGATGCGGTCGGTGGTCTCCGAGCCGGGCGACACGACCTCGACGACCAGGAGCACGTGCTCGGGGCGGGTGGGCGTGAGGTCGATGGTGTCCGCCCGGTAGACGATGACGTCCGGACGGCGGTTGGTGAGCGGCACGTCCTGCAGGCGGACGTCGAAGTCCGTGTCTGCGTTCCAGTCCGGGCCCGCGGCGGCATCCAGGGCGTTGGCCAGGAGGCGGGCCAGCCGGTTGTGCCGCTTGGAGGCGCTCGGGCTCACGACCACCATCCCGTCCACGATCTCGATGCCGGCGCACTGCTCCTCGGACCAGGAGTCGTACTGCTCCGCGCTGATCTGCGAGTGCATCCACGCGGGCGCCACCATCTCGGCGGACATGGAGTACCTCCTTCGAGGATGCGGTGCTGCCCGACTCAGCGTACTGCCCGCTTCCAGCCGGGCACCGGCTTCTGGCCGCGGCAGAACCTCCAGCGTCCGCAGGGGCGGCGTGGGTACACAAGGGGCGATCCGTATGCGCCACGTGATGGCGCATGAGTGCAGATCGGCCGAGCAGGGCGAGGGCTTCCGGGTCGAACCGGCAGGACCGTGTCGGCGTGAGAGGCTGGGTCGTATGAACCGGTTGGCTGGTGTGACCTCGCCTTATCTGCTTCAGCATGCTGACAACCCGGTCGACTGGTGGCCGTGGGGACCCGAGGCGTTCGAGGAAGCGAAACGGCGCGATGTACCCGTTCTGCTGTCGGTCGGCTACTCCGCGTGTCACTGGTGCCATGTGATGGCCCACGAGTCCTTCGAGGACGAGACCACCGCGGCCCTGGTCAACGAGCACTTCGTGGCCGTCAAGGTGGACCGCGAGGAGCGCCCCGACGTCGACGCCGTGTACATGGAGGCCGTGCAGGCCGCCACCGGTCAGGGCGGCTGGCCGATGACCGTCTTCCTCACCCCGGACGCCGAGCCCTTCTACTTCGGCACCTACTTCCCGCCCGAGGCGCGGCACGGCATGCCGTCCTTCTCCGACGTCCTCGACGGCGTCTCCCGGGCCTGGACCGAGCGCCGCGACGAGGTCGACGAGGTCGCCGGGAAGATCGTCAGGGACCTGTCGGCCCGCTCGCTCGCGTACGGCGGCGACGGAGTGCCCGGCGAGTCCGAGCTCGCCCAGGCCCTGCTCGGCCTGACCCGCGACTACGACGCCACCGACGCCGGCTTCGGCGGGGCGCCCAAGTTCCCCCCGTCGATGGCGCTGGAGTTCCTGCTGCGTCACCACGCCCGCACGGGCGCCGAGGGTGCGCTCCAGATGGCCGCCGCCACCTGCGAGGCGATGGCCCGCGGCGGCATCTACGACCAGCTCGGCGGCGGCTTCGCCCGCTACGCCGTGGACCGCGCGTGGGTCGTGCCGCACTTCGAGAAGATGCTGTATGACAACTCGCTGCTGTGCCGCGTGTACGCGCACCTGTGGCGGGCCACCGGCAGCGACCTGGCGCGCCGGGTCGCCCTGGAGACCGCCGACTTCATGGTCCGCGAACTGCGCACCCCCGAGGGCGGGTTCGCCTCCGCGCTCGACGCGGACAGTGACGACGGCGGTGGCAGGCACGTCGAGGGCGCCTATTACGTGTGGACCCCCGGGCAGCTGGCCGCCGTCCTCGGCGAGGACGACGCCCGCTACGCCGCCCGGTACTTCGGCGTCACCGAGGAGGGCACCTTCGAAGAGGGCTCCTCCGTGCTCCAGCTGCCGCAGGACGCCGGGGTCGCCGACGCCGAGCGGATCGCCTCGATCAAGGAGCGCCTGCTGGCCGCCCGGGACGAGCGCCCCCGGCCCGGCCGCGACGACAAGATCGTCGCCGCCTGGAACGGCCTCGCGATCGCCGCCCTCGCCGAGACCGGCGCCCTCCTCGACCGCCCCGACCTCGTCGACCGCGCCACCGAGGCCGCCGACCTGCTCGTCCGGGTCCACCTCGACGACTCCGCCCGGCTCACCCGTACCTCCAGGGACGGCCACGCGGGCACCAACGCCGGGGTCCTGGAGGACTACGCGGACGTCGCCGAGGGCTTCCTCGCCCTCGCGTCCGTCACCGGCGAAGGCGTGTGGCTGGAGTTCGCCGGCTTCCTCCTCGACATCGTCCTCGACCGGTTCACGGCCGAGGGCGGCGCGCTCTACGACACCGCGCACGACGCCGAGCCGCTGATCCGCCGCCCCCAGGACCCGACCGACAACGCCACGCCCTCCGGCTGGACCGCCGCCGCCGGCGCGCTCCTCTCCTACGCGGCCCACACCGGTTCCGAGGCCCACCGGAACGCCGCCGAGGCCGCCCTCGGCGTGGTCAAGGCGCTCGGACCGCGCGCGCCCCGCTTCATCGGCTGGGGCCTCGCGGTCGCCGAGGCACTCCTCGACGGGCCGCGCGAGATCGCCGTGGTCGGCGCCCCCGACGACGAGGGCTTCCGGGCCCTGCGCCGGACCGCCCTGCACGCCGGCAGCCCCGGTGCGGTCCTCGCCGCCGGGCTGCCCGACGGCGGGGAGTTCCCGCTGCTCCGGGACCGTCCGCTGGTCGGCGGCCGGGCCGCCGCCTATGTCTGCCGGCACTTCGTGTGCGACGCGCCGACGACGGATCCGGAGCTGCTCGCCCGCAAGCTCGGGGGCTGACGGCACGACCCGCGGGGCGGGGCCTCAGGGGCAGAGGGCGGACGCCCCTCCGTAGGGCGCGTACTCGCCCCAGCGGGTACTGCTCTGCGGTACGGGGCGCGCCTTCGGCAGGCCCTTGTCCGCGCCCAGCCGCGAGAACACCTCGTCGGCGTACTCGACGTCCCAGGAGACCGTGGCGCCGATGCCGGGGATGAGCGGGTTGATGTTCTTGATCGGCACGGTGGCGAACTCCGTTCGCGCGGGGGTGAGGTTCCGCAGCCGTGCCGCGAGCCCCAGCAGGTCCGCCGTGCTCATCTGGCGCTCGGTCTCCGGCGCCCCGCGCAGGGTCTCGGCGAACCGGCGCAGCGTGTCCGTCCCCAGGGGGAGGCCGGTGCGGAGCTCGCGCAGCGTGTTGACGACGAAGCGCTGCTGCTTCTTGATCCGCCCGAAGTCCGCCTGGCCGTCGGCCTTGCGCGAGCGGACGTACTGGAGGGCCTCGCCGCCGTGGACCCGGCGGGTGCCCGGTGCGAGGTCGAGCCCGGTGCTCGGGTCCTTCAGCGGGGTCCGGGTGCAGATCGGCACGTCGTCGAGGACGTTCACCGCGTCCATGAACCGGCGGAAGTCGATCTCGAGGTAGCGGTGGACGGGGAGCCCGGTCCTCGCCTCCACCATCTCGACGGCGAAGGCGGGCCCGCCCTCCCGCCAGGCCGCGTTGAGCTTCGCCCGGTGCGGGGCGTGCAGCGTGCCGGTGCGCCGGTCGACGTGCTCCGGGAAGTCGCTGAGCGAGTCACGGGGCAGGCTCACCACGCTGACCCGGTCGTACCGGGCGGAGACGTGCACCAGCATCATCACGTCCGTACATCCGCAGGCCTTGCCGCCCAGGAAGTACTTCTCGCGCTCCGCGGGGGTCACCCCGGCCCGGGAGTCGATGCCGACGAGCAGGATGTTGAGGCCCTTCGAGGGGGCCGGCAGCGGAGCCGGTGCCGCGGCGAGTGCGCCGGAACCGAGGGCGGCGAGCGCCGTGGTCAGGAGCAGCAGCCGTCGGCCGCGGCCGCGACTGCGGGGGCGGGCGTGCGCGGAATTCATGCCGGAACGTTAATTCGGGCGGTCTCGCACACAGGTACGCGACGCGGCGGGGACCGGTCGAATCACTCTCCCGTCGGCGCTGTGTCATGATGCCGGAACCCCAGAGGAAGGAGCGAATATGGCGCCCGATCCCGGGAAATGGGAGCGGATGGCCTTCATTCCGAAGAGCCGATATGTGCCCGACCCGCCACCCGCCGACAGGGAGCCGTTTCCGGTCTATTCCCTGCTGGCGCACCAGTGGATGAGGGCCGGCCGGGCCGTGCCCGGCATGCCGGACCGCGAGTGGGAGCGGCTGATGAGAACACCTATCTGGCCGCATTGAGCGGTGCAGGGCAATCCAATGGAGTGAACGAGGCAGTTCGCGACAGCAGCCGGTTTCTTTTTCGTGGCAGGGTCGTTGGCAACTGTGCAGTGGAAGGCGGGGGCGCTTGCGTACCCGCACATCACGAAAGCCGTGAATTCTCTTCCGCCGCAGAAAGGATCCAGACGAAATGAAGTGCAAGAAGGCTGCGGTCGTCGTCGCCGGTCTGCTCATGGCCATGGGTGCCGCCGCTCCCGCGATGGCCGACTCGTACGCCGAGGGCGCAGCCATCGGCTCCCCGGGCGTCCTGTCCGGCAACGTGGTCCAGATCCCGATCCACGCGCCGATCAACGTCTGCGGCAACAGCGTGAACGTCATCGGTCTGCTCAACCCGGCGGCGTTCAACACCTGCGTCAACGCCTGACGCCGCGCTGCTCCGGCGTCCGCCGGAAGGGGCCGGCCCCGGGGAGTGTCCACCACGCTCCCCGGGGCCGGCCTCCGGTGTGTCAGGGGGCGCCGGGCGGCAGGCGCGCCGGACGCCGGACACGGAGTCTCCGGCGGAGCGTGAGCAGCCCTCTGCGCAGGGCGTGGGCGCACCAGAGCCGCAGCATCGCGAACGCGGGGGCGAGGTCGTCGACCGCGAACCAGGCCGTCTCGCGGCCGCTCCGGTCCGCCGCGTACCGGCGGCGCGGCGAGGAGAGGCACGACATGACCGCGTAGTTCTCCACGACGAAGCGGCGTCCGTGGGCGGGGAGGTACGCGGGCACCGGACGGCCGGTGAGGTCCAGGTGCATGGCGCGGACCACGTCGAGCCCGTTCCGGTCCGCGAAGAGCCGGAACTGGGCGCCGGGGCGCGGGTTGAAGTCGAGCAGGTGGTAGGCGCCGGTGGCCCGGTCGAGCCGGAAGTCCAGGTCGCACACGCCCCGGTAGCCGAGCGCCGCGAGCAGTTCCCGGGCCAGGGTGTCCACCGCGGGGTTGGGCGTCCAGCGCCCCACCGCGGTGAGTCCGGCCCCCTCGGGCCAGGAGCGCTCCTTGCGGCCGGTCGCCCCGGTCGGGCAGCGGCCGGCGGAGTCCACGTATCCGTGGAAGAACCAGTCGAGTCCGCGCCCGGCGGGCAGCAGCCGCTGGAGCAGCAGCCTGCTGCCGGCCTGCGGGGTGCGCGCGTACAGTGCGCGGACCTCGGCGAGCGAGCCCAGGACGGCGGTGCTGTGCAGCCCGCCGCCGGCCGGCAGCAGCCAGGGACGGCTCCACTTGGCGATCACCGGGATGCCGAGCGCCCGGGCCATCGCGGCGGCCTCGTCGGTGCTGGTGGGGACCTCGGTGCGGGGGTGGGGCAGGCCCAGGGTCCGGCAGGTCCGGGCCAGCTGCACCTTGTCGGAGACCCGGGCCAGCTGCTCGGACGACTGGTCGGGCAGCAGGAAGCGTCCGGCGAGCTCGGGCCGGCACTCGGCGAGGGACACGGCGGCGATGTCGTCGAGGGCTACGAGCAGTGCGGGACGTGACGTGGTGCCGGACAGCTCCCCGGAGACCCGCAGCAGCAGCCGGGTGAGCTCGGCCGGCGAGGGCAGGGCGGGGCGCGGGTGGGCGCGGCGGAGGTAGCGGGAGCGGGCGACGGGCCCGGTGGGGGATTCGACCACCGCGTGCACCGCGATGCCCGCCCGTCCGAGGGACCGCACGGCGCCGAGCGTGCCGTGGTGAAAGGGATGGTCGTCGAGTCGCACGAGGACCGCGGGGACGCGGGTGTCAAAACTCGGCACGGCATGTCCTTCGTCTCGAGTGCCCCAACTGGGCGATGAAATCCACTGATGGACTATTGATCAGGTCGCGGCGGAGTTCTCGGTCGGCTCATTAGGAATACTTTCGGAACATCAGATTGACGGTCCATCACGTGGCGCGAGAGAGAGAAGGCCTGCCATGGGCATCCGAAAGCGAAGAAACTCCAGAGCATGGCTGGGGGTGTTCACCGCCGGTCTCCTCGCGTCAGGTTCTGTCGTGCTGTCGTCCCCCGCTCACGCTCGCGCCGCCGCCGCATCCGAATCCGTAACGACCCGGGACCCCCGACCGACTCTGTCGGGCGCCATGGGAGCCTTCCTGGAATCCGGACCGATCGGGGTGGCCCGGATCGCTCAGCTGGAACGGTGGCTCGGCGGTCATGAGCTGCGGGTCGGTCACACGTACCTGCCCGGCGACCTCTGGTCCAACATCGAGGGCCCGCCCGGCTTCCTGGACGCCTGGGCGGCCTGGCGGAACGAGCGCGCCGACCGCATGTTCGTCCTGAACGTGCCGATGCTGGAGCGGAACGAGGCCGGCGTCTCCGACCAGGAGGTGCGCCGCCAGCTCCGGCTGGGCGCCGCCGGCCGCTACGACCACCACTTCCAGCGGCTCGCCGAGCGCTTGGTCGACCTGGGCGCCGCCGACACGGTGATCGACCTCGGCTGGGAGATGAACGGCACGACGTACACCCACCGGTGTGCGCCGGATCCGACGGCCTGGAAGGGGTACTGGACGCGCATCGTGACCGCGATGCGTTCCGTGCCGGGGCAGGAATTCCGTTTCGACTTCAATCCGAGCCGGGGCCGGGACGCGATTCCGTGGACGGAGTGCTATCCCGGTGACGACGTCGTCGACATCATCGGGATGGATTCGTACGACCAGCCGCCGGGATCCAGCTTCGACGAGCACGTACGCGAGCCGTACGGCCTGCAGGCGCAGGTCGATTTCGCCGCCGCGCACAAGAAGCAGATCTCCTATCCGGAGTGGGGCCTCTTCCGGAACGGCGACAACCCGGAGTACATGCGGCGGATGCTCGCATGGATGACGGAGCACCGGCCGCTCTACCACACGATCACCGACTACTGCCCGCACGGCGTCTGGCAGTGCGACGACAACCCGCAGTCGTCGGAGGTCTTCCGCCAGATGCTGTACGGCGCGGAGCCGCAGGTCCCGACCGAGCCGACGGACCCGACGGAGCCCACGGACCCGACGGAGCCGACCGAGCCCACGGAGCCGACCGAGCCGACCGAGCCGACCGAGCCCACGGACCCGACGGTCCCTGAGCCGAAGCCGGAACCCAAGCCGGAGCCCAAGCCGGAGCCGAAGCCCGAGCCGAAGCCGGAGCCGAAGCCCGAGCCGAAGCCGGAGCCGAAGCCGGAGCCGAAGCCCGAGCCGAAGCCGGAGCCGAAGCCCGAGCCGAAGCCGGAACCCAAGCCCGAGCCGAAGCCCGAGCCCAAGCCGGAGCCGAAGCCCGAGCCGAAGCCGGAACCCAAGCCGGAGCCGAAGCCCGAGCCGAAGCCGGAGCCGAAGCCCGAGCCGAAGCCGGAACCCAAGCCGGAGCCGAAGCCCGAGCCGAAGCCGAAGCCGGAGCCGAAGCCCGAGCCCAAGCCCGAGCCGAAGCCGGAACCCAAGCCGGAACCCAAGCCTGAGCCGAAGCCCGAGCCCACCTGCTGGACCCTGAACCTCGGTTCATGGATCCAGAACTGGATCGGCGCCCCGATCTGCGTCCCCAAGGACGACTCCTGGAAGGACCTCTGGAAGGACGCCCTGAAGGAGCCGGTCAAGAAGCCCGTGAAGCCCGTGAAGCCCGTCACGACGCCGGGCGGTCCGGGCCTCGACTGGAAGGGCGCGCTGAACGGGGTCTGGCCCTTCTGACCCGTTCCCGGCGGCTCCCCGCGGCGGCGGAGGGACTCACCCTCCGCCGCCGTTCGGCGTCCCGGGCCGCCGCCGGCCGAGCAGCCGGCCCACCCACGCGCGCTCCCGCGCCTGCCGGGCCAGCAGGCGCCGGCCCTCCGCCGCACCGGCCCGCAGCCACAGCAGCGGGGCGGTGGCCCGTCCCGCGAGCATCAGGCGCTGGTTGGGCACGGTCTCGGGCCGCCAGTGGTGCTTGTACGGTTCGGTGCCGCGCAGCATGCTCAGCGTGGCCCGGCCGCTCGCGCTGGTCTCACGCGCCCCGTGGCGCAGCAGCATCGCCGCCACGTCCACCTTGCGGGCCCGCAGCGCCGGATCGGCGCCGTAGAGGTAGCCGCCCGCGAGCCGCGGCGACATCAGGGTGAGATCGGCGCACACCACGTCGCCGTCCAGGCGGAACTCGGTGACCATCGCGTCGCCGCGCTCGACCATCGGCCGTACCGCCCGCGCCAGGTGCTGGGCGAAGCGCTCGCTGGTGTGCTCGGCGGTGACGCCCCGGCCTCGCCACTGCAGTCGGTGGAGCGCGAGCAGGCGCTCCAGCGCGGCCGGCACCTCGGGGCCGGTGACGACGCGCTCGTCGATGCCGAGCGCGTCGAGCTTGCGCAACTTCGCCCGGACCCGCTGGGCCTTGCCCGAGGGGATGCGGGTGAGCAGCGCCTCCATCGGGACGGCGGGCAGCTCCAGGCACAGCGAGTCCGCGAGCCGCCGCCGCGGGCCGCGCCAGGCCTCGTAGACGCGTTCGAGGGCGGCGCCGGGCCGGACCTCGCGCAGGTCGACCACCGTGCCGCGCGCCGCCCGGGCCAGGGCCGCGGCGAGCGCGGGCACCGCCTCGGGACAGGCGTCGTCGAGGAGCACGTCGGTGAAGTCGGTGATGGCGCCGCCGAGCGGGGTGAGCACCGGCAGCGGGCCCGGGGCCCGCATCAGCGGTGCGGCCGCGACGAGCGTGCCGTCCGCCCGGCGTACGAGCACCACCCGCAGGGCGCCGGGCCGTCCGTACGACAGCCACCACGAGTGCAGCCACGCGTGGGACTGGAACGGCGTCGCGGTGACGCAACGGGCGTACAGCTCGGTCCACTCGGCGCCGAGCCGGCCGAACTCCGCGCCGTCCCGGCACACCTCGGCGCGCAGTGCGGGCGTCGTCCCGGTGAGGGCCGGTCTGCCGGTCACACCGCCTCCGACGCCGGCTGGGCGGCCGTCGACGGACCCGGCACCGTCGCCTGCCGGGAGTGCCGCGCCTCGGCGCGCACGGCCCGCTTCGGCCGGACGAGCAGGCCGAGTCCGCCGAGCAGCCCACCACCGCACGCGCCGACCAGCGCCGACAGGGCCGCGGACGGCGACACCGGGGTGACCGGCTTGGTCGCCCGCGAGAACTGGACGACCCTGACGCCCGTGTTCGCGGCGACGTGCGAGCTGTCGGTGATCAGCGCGCGGGCCACGGCGTCGGCCATCGACACCGCCGTCGACGGCTTCGCCGACCGCGCGGTGATCGAGATCATCGGCGCGTCCGGCGAGGTCGCGGCCTGCACGTCGGAGCGCAGCGTGGCCGCCGGGACCCCGGCCCACACCTGGGCGTCGCCGGTGACCGCGATGTCCGTGGCGACCCGGCCGTACGCCTGGGCGAAGCCGAGCGCGGCCGACGGGTCGGACTTCTCGGCCGGCACGACGATGACGTAGCTGGTCGCCGCGTACTGCGGGGTCTTCACGGCGCCGTAGCCGCCGCCGAGGGCCGCGCCGGCCAGCACGGCGGCGGGCAGCACCATCCAGCGGGCGGGGGCGAGGGGAAAAGGACTCATGGAGCAGCTCTCACTTCACGGAAGGGCGGGGGCCGTGGACGGCCTGGTGGTAGAGGGTCAGCAACTGCCGGGCGCTGTGCGCGATGTCGTAGCGGCGGACGGCCTCGGGCGGCGGCAGCCGGCCCGGCGGGCCGGGGTTCCCGGAGGCGCCGGCGCCCCGGGCGCCGCGCGCCGCGAGCAGTTCGCGCAGCGCGCCGGCCAGCTCGGGCACGTCCGGGCCGATGCGCCGCGCGCCCGGCGCCGCACCGGCCGGCAGGTCGTCGATCGCCGGGCAGGCCACGTACAGCGCGGGCAGTCCCGCGGCCAGCGCCTCGACGACCGCGAGACCGAAGGTCTCGTCGGGGGAGGTGGACACGAAGACGTCCATCGCGGCGAGCAGCGACGGCAGATCGGGCCGCCCGCCCGCCGGGCCCGTCGGCGGGTCGGGGAACGCGCCCGCGAGCAGCACCCGGCCGGCCGCCCCGCACTCCCCGGCCAGCCGCAGCAGCTCCGCCCGCCGGTCGCCCTCGCCGACCAGCAGCAGCCGCGCCTCCGGCACCGACGCCACCGCGCGGACCAGCCGGTCGAAGCGCTTGCCGGCCGTGAGCCGCCCCACCCCGCCGACCACGAAGGCGTCCGCGGGCAGCCCGAGCGCCGCCCGGGTCATCGTGCGGGCGCGCGGGTCGAAGGCGAAGCGGGCCGTCTCGATGCCGTTCGGCACCACCCGGATACGGGACGGGGCGACGCCCCAGTCCGCGAGCCGGCGCGCCACGCTCGGCGACACGGCCACCGTGGAGGTGCCGAGGCGCTCGGTCGCCAGGTACAGCGCCCGGGTGCCCGCCGACAGCGGCCGGCCCTCGATCTGGACGTCGCCGAGGGAGTGCTCGGTCGCGATGACGGACCGCACCCCGGCGAGCCGGGCGGCCGGCCTGCCGTAGACGCAGGCCCGGTACAGGTGGGTGTGGACCAGGTCGTAACCGCCCTGCCGGATCAGCCGGGTGAGCCGGGGCAGCGCGCCCACGTCCCGGTTCCCGGTCATGCCGAGATGGGTGACCGGGGTGCCGTCCGCCTCGATGCCGTCGGCGACCGCGCCCGGGTTGGTCAGGGTCACCACGCCGCTGCGCACCGGCAGGTGCCTCAGCAGCAGCCTCAGCTGCTGCTCGGCGCCGCCGATCCCGAGGCCGGTGATGACGTGCAGCACCTTCACGACAGGACCGCCCGGGCCGGGCCGCTGCGCGCGCGGACGAGATCGGCGGGCCGACGGCGCCGCAGCGGATGCAGGGTCCGTTTCGCGGCGAGCCGCCAGGGGGTGTCCGCCTCGCCGATGTGGATGCGGGGCAGCGCGTAGGCACCGGACATCGGGCCCGGGTCGATCGCGCAGGCGTACGCGTAACCGGCCTTGCGGACGGCCCGTACGCTCCGCGCGTCCACCGCCCCGTACGGGTAGCAGAAGCCGTCCACCGTGTCGCCGGTGATGTCCTCGATCAGCTGCCGGCTCCGCCGGGTCTCGGCGGCGAGCGTGGCGTCGTCGGTGTCGGTGAGGGGGACGTGGTGCAGGCCGTGCGAGCCGATCTCCATGCCGGCGGCGGCCGCCCGGCGGATGCCGTCCTCGTCGAGGAGCTCCTTGCGCGGGCCGTGCGGGTCCCAGGAGTTGGCGCCGCCGAGGCGCCCGGGCAGCACGTACACCGTCGCCGTGAAGCCGTGCCGGCGCAGCAGCGGCACCGCCGACTCCAGGAAGTCGGCGTACCCGTCGTCGAAGGTCAGCCCGACCAGACCGCGCTCCCGCCCCGCGGCGGCCGCCGCCAGCAGCTCCCGCACGGACACCGCGCGCAGCCCGCGGTCGCCCAGCCAGTGCAGCTGCCGGGCGAAGCGCACGGGGGAGACGGTCACCTTGTACGGATCATCGGCGACGTCCGCGATCGAGTGGTACATCGCCACCCACAGGGGAGGCTTCGGCAGCAGACGACGCAGTACGGCCGGTGCGGGCATGGAGGGTCCTCCCACGGGGGAAGCGGGGCAGGGGCGGGATCTCGGGCGCCTTGGCGGCGCACGCGACGAACAGCAGGAACACGCCGGTCACCACCGCGGCTGCGACGGCGACGGCGAGCACGGGCGGGCCGACGAGGACCGAGCTCAGCCATCCGGCCCCGGTGGCCCAGGCGCCGGCGAGGGCCAGCCGCAGCAGGCCCTTCCCGAGCCGCCGCACGTCGACCGGGACGGACTGGCGGTGGGCGCCCGCCAGCAGCATCACGGCGGTCAGGGTGATGCCGAAGGCGTTGGCGCCCGCGATGCCGGCGGCCCCCCACAGATGGGCGCCGGCCACCCCGGTGACGGCGGTCGCGGCGAGCCCGGAGCCCATCGCGGCGGCGGGGTACCAGAGCGGGCGGGCGGCGGAGAAGTAGCAGCGGACCAGGGCGCCCACCATCGTCTGGCCGAGCAGCCCGAGCGCGTACACCCGCATGACGGCGGCCGTCGCGGCCGTGTCGGAGGGGGCGAACGCGCCGCGCTGGAACAGGATCTCGACGATCTGCGGGGCGGCGGCGACCACCGTCGACGCGCCGACCAGCACCACGACCGCCGCCAGCAGCAGATCCCGCTCCACCCGTCGGCGGGCCTCCTCCGCCTCTCCGGCCGCCAGGGCGCGGGCGACGACGGGGAAGCTGACCGTGCACAGCATCAGGGAGAGGATCATCGGCATCTGCGCGACCTTCTGCGCGTAGTTCAGGTGCGAGATCGCGCCCGCGGGCAGCGGCGAGGCGAGGAAGCGTTCGATGAGGATCTGCGACTGCCGGGACAGCGCGAACACGACGACCGGTGCGATCATCCCGAACACGAGCAGCCGCCCGTCGCCCGGCGGGGCGGGCCGCGGCTCCTCGCCGCGGGCCGGCCGGGTCCGCAACTCCCGCAGCAGCGAGGGCGCCTGGACGAGCACCATCAGCACCCCGCCGACCGCCACCCCGGCCGCGGCCGACCGCACCCCGAGCGGTTCGCGCAGCACGAGGGTGGTGCCGATGATACCGACGTTGTACGCCACGTAGATCGCGGCCGGTGGCAGGAACGAGCCGTGCGCGCGCAGCGCCGCCGAGCAGTAGCCGGCCAGCGCGAACGACAGCACGCACGTGGCGGTGAGCCGGGTGCAGTCCACCGCGAGCTGCGGATCGGGCAGGCCGGGCGCGAGCGCGGACACCAGGAGCGGCGCGAGGACGACGAGCAGCGCGGAGACGGCCGCGACCGTGAGCACCAGCCGGGGCAGCGTGGTCCGCACGAGGGCCCGGACCGGGTCCCCGAACAGCGTCCCCGTCCGGCGCGCCAGCGCCCGGGAGAAGGCCGGTACGAGGATCAGCGCCATCGCGTCCTCGATGAGCAGCGTCGACGCGAACTCCGGGACCGTCCACGCCACCAGGAACGCGTCGGTCTCGGCGCCCGCCCCGAAGTACCCGGCGAGGATCTGGTCCCGTACGAGACCGAGCACCGCCCCGACGGCCGTCAGCCCCGCCGTCACCACCGCGGCCCGCAGCAGGAACCGCCCCGACGGCGACCGTCCCCCCTTGCGGCGGGCGTGCCGCCCCCGCCCCGCCGCGGCGTCGCCGGCCGGCCGGGTGCCCGGTGGCGCGCTCCGGGTGGTCCCGAGCAGCGGCGGCCGGGCGTCGCCGTCCGCGACCGGCCGGGCGCCGAGCCCGAGCGGCCGCCCGCCGAGCAGCGGCGGCCGGGGCGCGTCGAGCAGCGCACGCATCTCGGGATCGTCGAGGCGCGGCGCCCGTTCGCGCGCGACCCGCCGGACGGGCCGGGCACCTGCGGGCGGGCGCCCGCCCCGGCCGGGCGCCCGCGCCGCTCGCCGCACACCGGGCCCGCCGCCCTCGCACCGGGTGTCGGTCGGCACGAAGGCCGCCCACGGATCGGCGAGGAGCAGGTCCACGGGCACGTCGGCGGGCCCGAACCCGCCGTCTCCCTCGTCCCGTACGCCGGCGGTGACGACGCCCGCCCAGGGGTCGGCGACGACGGACGCGGCGTGCGGGGTGCCCGGCCCCTCGATCCGCGCCCCCGCCGCGGCCGGCGGCAGCCCGCAGAGGGCGTCCGCCGACGGCGTCGGCGACCAGGGGTCGGCGGAGGGGGCCGGGTGCGGCGCGTCGCGGTGCGCCGGGCGGTCGGCGGGAGCGCCGGGGGGCAGGGGGCGTGCGTCACTCCTCGGCGGAAGGCCGCACAGGGCGTCCGCGGGCGGGAGGGCCGACCACGGGTCGCCGGGGCCCGCCGGAGGGGCCGCCGCCGACGGGCCGGTGAACCCGTGTCCGCCGTCGGGGCCGGGGACCGGCGCGTGCGGTGTCAGCCGGCCGGACCCCGGGGGCCCGCCGGGGGCGAAGGGGACGGCGCCGTCCCGTCCGCCGGCGTGCGCGGCGAGCGGGACGGCGCTCTCGGTGGGGGAGGACGGCGGCGGCGCCCACGGGGCGTGCGGCGCGGGGGCGTCGAGCGGCGGGGCGCCGCGGCCCGGGGCCGTCCACGCGTCGTCGGGCGGGACGCCGCGGACGAGCCGCCCGTGGCCGGGGCGCCCGGCCGGAGGAGCGAGGGCCCCGGCGTCCGGCCCGGCGTCGTGCCGCCCGCTCCGCGCCGGGCCGCGCTCGGCCGGCGGCCCCGGCGGGCCGGTGGCGTCCGTCGGGGGCTGGAGGGGGGACCAGGGGTCACGCACGCCGCACCTCCGCCAGCGACCACCAGGCCGCCAGGCCGAGGACGACGGACATCAGGACCGTCGAGGGGCCGCCGATGTCCGCGTAGAAGAAGTCGACGAGCTGCCAGGTCAGCAGGCCGATCGCGACCAGCGCGCAGTCCGCGCCGAGCCGGCGCCGGCGCAGGGCGGCGACCAGGAGGGCGATCCAGCCGCCGGCGAGCGCGAGGAGCCCGACGAGGCCCTGCTCGCTGAGGACGAGGAGGTACATGTTGTGCGGCGAGAGCAGCGGCTGCCGCGCGAAGGCCGCACCCGCGCCGGCCGTGTCGCTGCCCGAGGACAGCGCCAGCGAGGCGTTGGAGTCGCGGTACGCGGGGAAGCCCTTCAGGCCCACGCCCGTCAGGGGCTCGGCGCGCCACATGCGGCCCGCCGCCGCCCACATCGTGTAGCGGTCCGTGACCGACTGGTCGGGGGCGGCGGTGACCTGCGTGATGCTGGTGACGCGTTCCTTCACCAGGTCCGAGCCGATGCCCAGACCGCCGACCAGGACCACCCCGAGCGCCGCCGAGACGAGCGCCACCCGCCCGGCCCGGCGCAGGCCGGACAGGAGGAGCTGGAGCACGCAGGTGAGGATCGTGGCGATCCACGCTCCCCGGCTGAAGGACAGCACCAGGGGCACGAACAACGCGCCGGCGCAGGCCAGCGCGACGGTCCTGGTGCGCCCCGCGGCGCCGCCGAGGGCCAGACCGGTCGCGATCACGAGGCCGTAGGCGACGACCGTCGCCATGCCCATCACATCGGTCGCCCCGAAGGTGCCGACCGCCCGGACGTCCGCCCCCTGGTACGAGGCGCCGGTCCCCGTCAGGTACTGCACGACGCCCACCGCGCCCTGGAGCAGCGCGAGGCCGACGAGGGCCCAGGCCACCACGGCGAAGTCCCGCCGGTCGCGGACCGACAGGAGGACCGCCGCGGGGACGAGCACGAAGATCTGCACGTAGCGGGCGACGCCCGGCAGGCTCGCCCCCGGGTCGTTCGAGGTGATGGCGGCCAGGCAGACGCCGAGCACCGGCAGGCCCAGCACGACGGCCGCCGCACGGGTCAGCGGACGGGCCCCGCCGCGTACCAGCCGCACCAGACAGACGACGACCAGCAGACCCGACGCGGCGTCGGCGACCGTGCCCGTGCCGCCCGTTCCGCCCTGCGCGCCGCCCCCGCCGCCCGGCACGAGCAGCAGCGCGATCACGGCGAGGACCGGGGACAGGGCCCCCACCCGGCGCGCCCATCCCCGTACGTCCGGGCCGGCGCCCGGCACGGCCGCCACCGCCGTCGTCATCGTCGCCATCGTCAGCTTCCTGTCGGTCGCACGAGGCCGGCCGCCGTGCGCAGCAGGATGCAGACGTCCTGCCAGAGCGACCAGTGGTCGATGTAGTGGTTGTCGAAGCGGCAGCGGTCCTCGATCGAGGTGTCACCGCGCAGACCGTGCACCTGGGCGAGTCCGGTGAGCCCCACCGGCATCCGGTGCCGCGCCGCGTAACCGGCGTGCACCCGGCTGAACTGGGCGACGAAGTACGGGCGTTCCGGCCGCGGACCGACCAGGCTCATGTCCCCGCGCAGCACGTTCCACAGCTGCGGCAGCTCGTCCAGCGAGGTCTTCCGCAGGAAGTGCCCGGCGGCGCTCATCCGGTGGTCGTGGGCGACGCTCCACCGGGTCGCCGACTCCGTCTCGTCGACCGGCTTGAGCGTACGGAACTTGAACAGCGTGAACAGACGCCCGTTCTGCCCCACCCGCTCCTGCCGGAAGAGCACCCCGGGCCCGTCCGAGAGCCGCACGGCCAGCGCGCACAGCAGCAGCACCGGCAGCGCGCACGCCAGCGCCGGCGCGGAGAGGGCCACGTCGAGCACCCGCTTCGCGGTCAGGCCGCGCCGCTCGCCGATCGGCACCAGGCGCCGGCAGCCGTAGCCCCACAGGTGCTCGCCCATCGGCCCGTCGGCGGGCTCGCCGCCGATCCGCCAGGTCGTGCAGCCGTAGTGCTGGAAGAGGGTCACGAGTCCCGGGTCCTCGGTCAGGAAGATCGCGTCGCGGACCGTGTTCTGGATGACCGCCCGGTGGATCTCCTCCCGGCTGGTGAGGACCGGCAGCCCCGGCTCGCCGTCCGGGCGCGCGCCGACGACGCCGACCGGCCGGATGCCGTACTCCGGGCGCTGCGAGAGCGCGGCCGCGAACCGGCGCGCCGGTCCCGCCGCGCCCACCACCAGCGCTGACCGGGGGTGCGCCCGCGCCGCGCGGCGCCGCCGTCCGTGCACGAGTCCGCGCAGCACGGTCACCGCGACGACGTGCGCCGCGTAGGCGACGCCCAGCCGCAGCGGTCCGATCGCGAGCGCCGGGGCCACCGCGGCGACCGCGGCGGCCGTCACGCACCAGGCGACCCCGGCACGGGCGGCGAGCGCGGGCACCTCGTCCAGGACGCCCGTGGGCAACCCGGTCGGCCGGTACAGCCCGGCCCGGCCGTCGAGGAGTACGACGAGGGCCGTCACGAACAGCGCCGGCTCCCAGCGCCGGTGCGCCTCGGCCAGCAGACCGACCGCGAGCAGCACGGCGAGCGCGTCGGCCGCCACCAGCGGCGGCGCGGTCGGCCGAAGCCGCCCCGGACGGCGCGGCGGCAGCGCGAGGCGGTCGGAGTCGCCGCGCGGCGGGGTGAGGGAGGCGAGGCCCTGAAGGGTGCCCGCGGCGGGCCAGGGGCCGGGCGCGGGAGGGATGCCGGTGCTTTCCGTAGTCACTGTGCGATCGGCTCTCTGTGCTTCGTGCACCGCACTCCGGCCAGTTCGCGGTAGAGCTCCGCGACGGCCGCGCCGGTGCGCCGCACATCGAATCTGCTGAGTACGTGCTCGCGGGCCTCCCGGCCCAGCGAGTGCCGCAGTGCGGGCCGGGCCAGAAGGCGGCCCAGCGCTGCGGCGAGTGCGGCCGGGTCCCCGGAGGGGACCAGGCACAGGTCCTCGTGGCCGGGCGGCAGGCTCTCGCGCGCCCCGTCCACGTCGCCGACGACCACCGGCCGGCCGCTCGCCATCGCCTCCAGCGGCGCGAGGGCCATCCCCTCCCAGCGGGAGGGGAGGACGACGACGTCGGCGGCCCGGTACCAGGGCGCGGTGTCGGCCACCGCCCCGGCGAACGTCACCGAATCCCCGGCGGCGGCCCGCAGTCGCTCCTCGTCGGGGCCGTCCCCGACGAGGACGAGCCGCGCCCCCGGCACCCGTGCGAGCACCTCGGGCCAGGCGGCGAGCAGCACGTCCTGTCCCTTCTGCCGGCACAGCCGGCCGACGCAGACGACGAGAGGGCCGTGAGGCACGCCTGCCGCCGGGCCCGTGGCGCCGGCGGAGCCCGCGGGGCCGTCCGGTGCGCCGCCCGGCGCGGGGACGTGGGACGCCCCCGGGGCCGGGGTGAAGCGGGTCGTGTCCACCCCGTTGTGGATCACCGACCAGGGCGCCCGGACCCCGGCCCGCTCGCCGGTGAGCCGTTCCGCCTCGCTGACGCAGACGACACGGGCCGTCCAGCGGGCGGCCGCGCGCTCCCAGCGGCGGGCGAGCGCTGCCGTCGTGCCCTCGACCGCCTCGAAGGACCAGGCGTGCGGCTGGTACACCGTAGGGATCCGGCCGCGCAGCGCGAGACGGGCGCAGAGCCCCGCCTTGGCGCTGTGGGCGTGCACCAGCGCGGGGCCCGACGAACGGATCACCCGGGCGAGTTCGCGGGTCTCGCGGAACAGCCGCGGGCCCGGCTCGCGGCCGGCCCGCCAGGTGTACGTGTCGGCGCCCTCCGCCCGTGCCGCCGCGGCGAGTCCGGTGCCGGGCGGGCAGGCGACGGCCACCCGCAGGCCGGCCGCGAGCTGGGCGCGGACCAGGTCGGTCACGACGCGGGCGACCCCGCCGTCACCCGGCTGGACCGCGTGCAGCACGTCCGGGCGTCTCCCGGGCGCGGGCGTCCGCCCGTCGGACGAGGTCCGCCCGGAGGAAGGATGCGCCGAACCGGGCGGCGTCCTTCCCGCTCCCGAGGCGGATGTGGAATCGATCGGCCCCATGGCGCAGCGCCCCCCGCAGATCAAAGACGTCGGAGTCGTACCCCAGGGTGTTCTGATGAACGGGCAGTCGCTTCGCCCGACTTGTTCCCGGAACCGTGATGCTGGAGTCCATCACGTCGTCCGCGGAATGCGCGGAATCGGGGACCACGCCGTGCGTGCCGCCCCTCGGCGGGCCGCATTCCCCGGCGAGGCCGTCCCCGGAAGGTCCCCGGCAGCCGTCGTCCTGGGGCGGCTTCCGTCCGCCGGCGCCCAGGTTCCCGCCCGCGTGCGGGCGACCCCGGCCGGCCGGGGCACCGGCGGGCACCGGCGGTTCGGCCCGGCCGGCGGGGTACGCGTGGGCGCCGCCGGCCACGAACCGCGGCGCGCAGGGGACTCGGGCGGATTCGCCGGACCGGGGAGCGACGGCTGAGCCGGCCGGGATCACGGCGGACGGCGCCGCGTACGACACGGCACCCACGAGACCCCGGCGTACGGCATGAACGGCATCGACCGCTGAATTCCGCATACAGGTTCTCCGCTTTGATGAGAGAAGGAGAGGAAGACCCGTGGAGACCGGGGGCGAGGAAGGAGTCGTCCGCGCGAAATGGATGAACGCGCGACGGGGACGGAAGCAACGTTCGGAAACGTTATAACCCCCACGGCGGGCGATAGTAAGCATGAGATGCTCAATAACGCTAACTTCCGTGCCCGCGAAGCGGGTTCCTCGTTGGGCGTGTTGCGCCATTCCGCTGCCGGTCACTCGAATGACCCTCTTATGGCCCAAAGATCGGTTGAACGTCACCCGTTCGGGAGAGCAACCGATGAAATCCTCGGGCGTTGTTGAAGGAGCCGGGCGAAACCGTCCGTGCAGTAAATCGATCGAGGAGACGTTCTCCATGTCCCGTATCGCCAAGGCTGTCGCTCTGTCCGTCGGTGCCGCTGCCGCTGTCGCCGGTGCCGCCGGTGTCGCCGCTGCCGACGCCGGCGCCGAGGGCGCGGCCGTGCACTCCCCCGGCGTCCTCTCCGGCAACGTCGTGCAGGTGCCGGTGCACGTTCCGGTCAACCTCTGCGGCAACACCGTCAGCGTCATCGGTGCGCTGAACCCGGCCTTCGGCAACACCTGCGTCAACGCCTGATCTCGCACGCCGGATCGTGGTCCTTCCAAGGCCGGCGCACCGCCCCGCAAGGGGCGGTGCGCCGGCCTTCGCCGTCTGCTCGCTGTCTGGTGACTCGTTCGGGCGCACCCCTGTGCGCCGTTCCGTGCAACGGCGTACGCCCCCTGGAGGAGCAGGTCAGAGGGGCGGATTCACTCGAACGAGGTCGTGGCGCTCGGTAGTTTCGCGGTTGCGGAGCGCTATAAGCGCAGGCACGGTGGCGGAGAAGTTGTCCGACGCATAAGGAAAAGGAACACATATGCGTCCCCTGGCATCACGCCGCCTCACCGCCCTGGCGATAACCGCCGCCGTCACCCTCGGTACGGCGGGAACCGCCTTCGCCGACGAGCACCGACCGTCCCGCCCGGCCACCCATGCCGGCACCCGAGCACCCCTGGCCGACGTGGCCGCACTCCAGGCCGACGCCGCCGCGCTGAAGGCCGAGATCGAGAACGCCGTCGCGGCGGCGAAGGGCGCGGCCCCTCTGGGTGCCGCCCGGGCGTCCGCCGCCCAGGCGTCGGCGCCCGCACCCGTGGACGTGGGCGACGACCTGCTCGCCACCGTGCAGAAGGCGGTCGCCGACCTGCTCGCGGCCGTCACCTCCGGCAACGTGACCGGCGTCGTCCCCCAGCTCGCCTCGACCGTGACCTCGCTGGTCAACCAGGTCGTGGCCACCGCGCTCGGCAGCGGAGCCGCGGTCCCGGGCCTGCCGTCCCTGCCCGGCCTGCCGGCCGCCCCGGATCTCCCGGCCGTCCCGGATCTGCCCGCCGCGCCTGACCTGCCGGCCGTCCCGAATCTGCCCGCCGCGCCGGATCTGCCGGCCGCGCCGGATCTCCCGGTCACGCTGCCGTCGACGGACGGCCTCCCGGCCGCACCGCCGGTCTCCACGGGCGCCCTTCCGTGACGCCGCCGGCGGTTCGCTGACCGACCGCAATCCGGGCCGCGCCCGTCCAGGACTCCTGGGCGGGCGCGCCTTCTTTCTTTCACGCCCCCTTGCGCGCCCCTTCCTCGCGGATGGTCGGTAAATAACACCGGCCCTCATCGTTCGGGTGCAGTGTCGAGAAATCCCCGCTCCTGGAGTTTCCGGGGAGGACGCGTCTCGTTACAGAAAGTGGAACGGCGTACGGGGAATCCCCAACACCCCTGTACGGCACGTGACTTGCACTCCACTGGAAGGAATCTCTTCATGAAGCCCACCAAGGTTGCCGCGGCCCTCGCCGGTTCTGTGATGGCCCTGGGCGTCGCCACGCCCGCCATGGCCGCCGGATCGATGATGCCCACCAGCCTGGACGGTGGACTCGGCGCGCTCACCAGCGGCGGTCTGACGACGGAAGCGCTCAGCAGCACCACGGACGGTTCGCCCGTCAAGACCGTCACCGACACCGCCACCCAGCTGAACAAGACCGCCAAGGGCGGCTCGCTCCTCGGGGGCCTCCCGCTCGGGGCCGGCCCGCTGGGCGGCTGACCGTCGCTCCAGCCCCCGTGTGGTGACAGGCCCTGGCGGATCCCCCCTTTGCCAGGGCCACACTTCTGCGCGTCATCGACGTCCGATGGAATGATTTTCGGATCACTCGCCGTGTTGTCCCCGCGCTCCGCCCCTCTCGTCTCCCTACGCTCACGCCATGCCCCCGCACCCGGACGGCGTGCGGGGGAACGGGCCGGTCGTCGGAGCGAGGGGGGATCCTCGCCGGTCGCTCCCTTTCCCAGAGGAAGAGCGGTATGCGATCCATCATCAGCAGGAAAGTGCTCACCACCGCCGCGGCGACCGGCATCCTGTCGCTCACCGGTGGCTTCGCCGCGACCGTGAACTCCGTGGCCGCCACCGGGGATTCGCCCGGGCCCGACGGCGCACAGCACCGCCAGGTGCCGATGCCGGGCAACGCGTGCGGGAGCCACGGGCGCCCGGGGGATCCCGTCGCTGCCGCCGTCGCCGACATCTGCCACCGCGCGGCGCGGTCCGCCGTCGGTGGCGGGGAGGACGGGCCCCAAGGCCACGGCGACGACGGACCGGGCGGCTACGGCGACGACGAGCCCGGCGGATACGGCGACGAGGGCGAAACCCCGCCGGGTCACACGATGCCCCCGAGTACTCCGCCGGGTCACACGATGCCCCCGAGTACTCCGCCGGGTCACACGATGCCCCCGAGTACTCCGCCGGGTCACACGATGCCCCCGAGTACCCCGCCGGGCGAGCACCCGAGCACCCCGCCAGGCCATTCGACGCCCCCGAGCACCCCGCCCGGGGAGCACCCCGGTCCGCCCGGTCACCCGACGCCGCCCGGTCACCCGGGCGGGCCGGGCGGTGAGACGCCGTCCGCGCCCGGCCGGCCCTCCCGTCCCGGGGACCGTCCCCACCTCCCCGACACCGGCGGCGACTCGGCGACCCTCGCCGGAGCCGCGGCGCTCGGCGTCGCGCTCCTCGGCGGCGGCACCGTGCTGTACCGGCGCGGCGGAAGGGCGGCCCGCGCCGGCCGCCACTGACGTACGGCGCCGACGTCCCGTCAACCGAGGCCCCCGCCCTCACCGGTGGGGGCCTCGTATTGGTGCACTCAGGGGAATGCCGTCACGAAAACAGGCCGCAACTCGTTCGCAGGACATGAATCTGCGATCTCACGCCGGCCTGGGACTCCTCGCGGCCGCCCTCGCCTCCGCGGCCCTGGCGCCCTCCGCCGTCGCGGACGCCCCGGTGGTCGTTCCGCTGCAGGGTCTCGAGCCGGTCCTCCCCATGGACGCCCCGTCGATCGAGACCGGCGTCCCCACGCCGATCCCCGGCGCGCCCACCGGCTTCCACGAGGGCGTCGGCGCACTGCCTGACCTCGCCCTGCCCCGTATCCCCCTCGACAGCACCCTGTCGGAGACCGACATCGCGGCTCCGCTGCCCGAGCTCCTCAAGGGCAGCAGGCCCGGCACCGCCGAGGTCACCAGCCCGCGCTCCGAGATGAAGGCCGTCACCCCGGGCGCCACCGTGGGCAACGCGCTGCACGCGCCGCGCGGCGACGCGCTCGGCCTCCCGGGGCTGGGAGTGCCGGAGGTCGGCCTCCTCACCCCTGCGCTGAACGGTGCGCTCGATCCCCAGCTGGGCCTCGCCCCGTAACGCACGGCCTTTTGTACGACTGTTGATCCGGCGGGTGAAGACACGATTCTTCCCGGTACTCGCGGGGTCGATGCTCGTTGCAACAGAAGGCTTGTCGCATGGCCGCGGCCCGCGGATCCCGGACCGCTCCGTCGTATCCGACGGCGGGTGGAACGAGTGATCCGCGGGCCATCTTCTCCGATTCCCCCTCTCTTCCGTCCCTTTCGGCGCAATGGCCGTGACCCCTGGGCCCCAGCGCCGTTGAAGGGACATGTGTGGCCGTGATTCTCGCGGTCGCTTTCCACGTTCAAGGAGTTCCTGATGTCTCGCATCGCGAAGGCTGCCGCTGTCATCGCCGGCACCGGTGCCGTTGCCCTCAGCGGAGCCGGCCTGGCCGTCGCCGACTCGGGCGCCGAGGCTGTCGCCGCCCACTCGCCCGGCGTCGGTTCCGGCAACGTCGTGCAGGTCCCGGTCCACGTTCCGGTCAACCTCTGCGGCAACACCGTCAACGTCATCGGCCTGATCAACCCGGCCTTCGGCAACCAGTGCGCGAACGTCGACGGCGGCCACGACGACGGCGGCTACGGCGGCTGATCCTCGGCCTCCCGCCGTACGAGCGTCCCCCCGGCCCGCACGCGGGCCGGGGGGACGCTGTCATGCGTAGCGGTAGACGCCGCTGTGGTCGAGCAGCTCCGCCGGGGTCAGGTTCCACGGGCCCATGCGCTCGTGTAGTGCGGTGACCTTGCGGTACTGCGGATCACCCAGCGGCGGCGGGTCCTTGGGGAGGTAGCCGGCGCCCGGGTGGCGCGCCTGCCAGCGCGACCACAGCAGGTCGATGTAGGCGTGGTGCAGCCAGAAGACGGGGTCGTTGACCGAGCCGCCGCCGAGCATCAGCCCGCCGACCCAGCGGTGCACCCGGTTGTGCAGCTGGAAGCGGGCGTTGCCCTGGCCCTGCGCCCAGCCCTCCAGGCGGTTGCGGAAGCCGGAGCGGCTGGTGGAGTTCCACGGCGCCGCGTCGTAGGTCCGCTCCCGCAGCGCCTCGTCGACCTCGGCGGCCGTCGGCAGTCCGATCGGATCGCGCGGGCGCCCGAAGTCCCGGCTCAGGAAGCGCTGCTCGGTCATGCCGTAGCGCACGGTCCACCGGCCGGCGGCGTAGGCGAAGGGGCCGGTCATGACCTGGAGGTCGCCGCGGCGGCCGTTGCCGCCCAGGAAGTCCTCGCCCCACAGGGAGGAGGCCGGGGTGTTGTCCCGGGTCCAGTCCCAGTACGGCACGGTGACCGAGGGGTCGATCCGGCGCAGTGCGCGCTCGAACTCCAGCAGGAACTTGCGGTGCCAGGGAAGGAAGCCGGGACACATGTGGGCGACCCGCAGCTTGCCCTCGCCGTCGGCGGTGTAGTAATCGATGTGGGTGCGGACGAACTCGTCGTACCTCCCGCTCCGTTTGAGTTCGAGGACGGCGGAGACGAAGCGTCTCCGCTCCGCACTCGTCAGATCGCGCTGGTTCTTACGCGTGTACACCACGCGGGCTCCCTCCCGGGTGGACGCCGTGGCCGGCGGCGAAGCGGCTCAGCGGGGCGGGCCCCAGCCCGTCCACGGCCGCGCGGGTGGCCGCCAGCGGCGTCGGACAGGACTCGTAGTGGTCGATCGGGGTGACCCAGCCGCCGTCGGCGCAGCGCATGAGGTGCAGGGGCCGGCCGTCGACGAGGACCACGGGCTCGCCGGCACCTCCGCGCAGGCCGCGGAGGTGCCGCCCGCCGTACATCTCGTCGAAGACCAGCGGGTCCTCGGGGGACGACGGCGCGGCCGCGATGCGGGTGAGCGCACCGCCCGTGAAGACGGTGACGACCGCGGCGAAAAGGGAACGCAAGACCGCGCGGCGAGGGATGATCATGAGTGATCTCCTGGGGTCGACTGATGCCCTCTGGGCACAACGAGGAAAACCCCGGTTCGTTGCGGGGGAAATGCGGGCGGACGGAATGTCGGCCGAATGAGTGAATTCGGCTGAGGGTGGCGGGTGTTCGTCCCCTAGCATCCGGACCCATGACCACTTCCCACGCCGTGTCCGCGGCGCACAGCGCGCATTCGATGGGCACGCTCAGCGTCATCTCGTGGACCCTCGGGCCCACCGACGACATGCCCGCCACGCCCTTCCTGATGGTGTATTCGGCCGGGGACGGCCTGCACGGACCCGAGGCCGGTGAGGCGGAGCTCCGGGAGACCCTGGAGGGAATGGGCGTGCCGATCGGCGGCATCGTCGTCGACGCGGGCCAGGAGCGCGGGATCGGCGCGCATCTGCTCGTCGAGGCGGAGCGGGCCGTGCTCACCATGCCGTTCATGAACGCGCAGTGCCAGGTGCCCGTGGAGTGGCAGCAGGCGGCGTACGAGACCGGCCACGTCATCGTGAAGATCCCGGTCGTGCCGTGGCCGGACGCGGCGCCCGGCGTGCCGGTCGCCGAGGACCGCCTCAGGGCGTTCATCTCCGCCGACGAGGTCGTGCGGAACTCGGGCCACATCGCGGTGCCGGTGAGCCGGATCCAGGGCTGACGGGCAGGGGTGGCCTCATGGCGACGGTGAACGTACGGGGCGGAGTGCCGGGTCAGCGGCAGCAGGAGGACGAGCGGGCGGGCGGAGCGGGGACCGGCGCGAGCCGGGCCTTCGCCTGGATGCTGGTCGTGACGGGCGCGGCCGGGGTGCTGGCCGGGTGGGTCATCACGATCGACAAGTTCAAGCTGCTGGAGGACCCGGGCTTCCAGCCGGGATGCAGCCTCAACCCGGTGGTGTCCTGCGGCAACATCATGAAGAGCGAGCAGGCCGCCGTGTTCGGCTTCCCGAACCCGATGCTCGGTCTCGTGACCTACGCCGCCGTCGTCGCCGTCGGCGCGGGGCTCCTGGCCGGAGCCCGCTACCGCGGCTGGTTCTGGCTCGGGCTCAACGCCGGAATGCTCTTCGGCGTGGGTTTCTGCACCTGGCTGATGCAGCAGTCGCTGTACGAGATCAACGCGCTGTGCCTGTGGTGCTGTCTGGCCTGGACGGCCACGATCACCATGTTCTGGTACGTCACCGCCCACAACGTGCGGCACGGGCTGCTGCCCGCGCCGGCCGGGGTGCGGAACTTCCTCGGCGACTTCACGTTCGCGCTGCCGGTGCTGCACATCGGGATCATCGGCATGCTGATCCTCACCCGGTGGTGGGAGTTCTGGACCAGCTGACGTGCGCTCCCTACTGACCTGGCCGCGGGTGGCACTGGCCGTGCTGCTCGCGGCCGTCCTCGTGCTCGCCCTGGCGTACGAGCGGTTCGCGCCGGGCGGCCGGCGGAGCGCGGAGCGGACCGGGCCCGTGCCGCTGCCCGGGGTCGCCTCGGGGTTCTTCACCGGCTCCGACGAGGCCGGGGTGCGGCGGATCGCCGAGGTGGAGAAGTGGCTCGGCGGGGAGCCGCTGACCGTCGGGCACACGTATCTGCCGGGCGACCGCTGGTCGAACATCGAGGGGCATCCGGCGCTCTTCGAGCCGTGGGCACGGTGGAAGGAGGAGCGGCCGGGGCGCCTGTTCGTCCTCAACGTGCCGCTGCTCGACCGCAACGAGGAGGGGCTGGACGACTCCCGGGTGCGGGCGGGGCTGCGCCGTGGGGCGGCCGGGGAGTACGACCGGCACTTCCGGACGCTGGGCGAGCGGCTCGTGGCGCACCGGCTCGCGGACGCGGTCCTGGTGCTCGGCTGGGAGATGAACGGCACCACGTACAGCCATCGTTGCGGACCGGATCCGGAGAGCTGGAAGACGTACTGGCGGCGGGTGGTGTCGGTGCTGCGGGCGGTGCCGGGGCAGCGCTTCCGCTTCGACTTCACGCCCAGCCGCGGGCTCGACGCGGTCGCCTGGCCGCGCTGCTACCCGGGCGACGACGTGGTGGAC
The DNA here is from genome assembly GCF_043202995.1 of Streptomyces sp. NPDC048018. Taxonomy (NCBI): domain Bacteria; kingdom Bacillati; phylum Actinomycetota; class Actinomycetes; order Kitasatosporales; family Streptomycetaceae; genus Streptomyces; species Streptomyces sp. NPDC048018. The sequence goes on along the minus strand of NZ_JBIDBK010000004.1, from coordinate 74,772 downwards.
ATCATCGGCCTCGACGCCTACGACCAGCCCGCCGGGGTCTCGTTCGAGGAGCAGCTGACCGAGGACTACGGGCTCGCCTTCCACGTGCGGTTCGCGGAGGAGCACGGCAAGCCGGTGTCGTTCCCGGAGTGGGGACTGTTCCGCAACGGGGACAACCCGGCGTACGTACGGGGGATGCTGGACTGGTTCGCGCGGTACCGGCCGGTGTACCAGACCTTCACCGACTACTGCCCGCACGGGGTGTGGGGGTGTGCGGAGAACCCGCTGTCGGGCGAGGTGGTCAGGGGCGCGCTCGGCCGGGGGAGCGGAGCGTCAGACCGGTCTTGAGGGTGTCGACGGTCCGGTCGAGCAGCGGTACGAGATCGGCGTCGGCGCCCCCGTGTCCGGCCCAGTACACGGTGGCCTCGCGCAGCGCGCCGAGGACCGCGGCGGTGAACACCCGTACCTCCAGGGCGTCGGCGGAGCGGCCGGTGCGTTCGGCGACGGCGGCGGAGAGTAGCCGGCCGGTCTCGGCGGTGGTCTCGGTGAGCCGGGCCCGGACGGCGGGGTTCTCCACGACGAGCCGGGCGCGCAGCCGGGTCTCCGCCGGCTCGCGGGCGAGGGCGGCGGTGACCGCGTCGAGGACGACGGCCCGCAGCGATTCCAGCGGCTCCTCGCCGGCGGGGCGGGCGCGCAGCCGGGCGAGCATGAGCTCGTCCTGGTCGTCGGTGAGGAGGATGTCCTCCTTGACCGGGAAGTAGCGCACCACGGTGGAGGGGGAGACCTCGGCCGCGGCGGCGATCTGGTCGATCGTGGTCGCGTCGTAGCCCTGCTCGGCCACGAGCCGGTAGGTGGCCTTCCGGATCGCGGCGCGTGTCTTGAGCTTCTTGCGCTCGCGCAGGCCTGGGCGCTCGGGATTGACGGGCATGGCCGTCATTGTGCCTGCTCAGGCAGGTCAGGCGTGCTGGTACGCGACGAGCGAGATGCCGATGTAGTGGACGATGAAGGCGGCGAGGGTGAGGGAGTGGAAGACCTCGTGGAAGCCGAACCAACGAGGTGACGGGTTGGGGCGCTTGAGGCCGTAGATGACCCCGCCCGCGCTGTAGAGCAGTCCGCCGACGACCACCAGGACGAGGACGGCGACGCCGCCGGCCCGCAGGAAGTCGGGCAGGAAGAAGACGGCCGCCCAGCCCATCGCGATGTAGCAGGGCGTGTACAGCCAGCGAGGGGCGCCGACCCAGAAGACCCGGAAGGCGATGCCGGCGCCGGCGGCCACCCACACCGCCCACATGAGCGGCCGGCCGGTGGAGTCGGGGAGCAGCAGCAGGGTCAGCGGGGTGTACGTGCCCGCGATGATCAGGAAGATGTTGGCGTGGTCGAGGCGCCGCAGTACGGCCTCGCCGCGCGGTCCCCAGTCGCCGCGGTGGTACAGGGCGCTGATGCCGAAGAGCAGGCAGGCGGTGAGGACGTAGATCCCGCAGGCGATCCGGGCCCGGGGCGTGTCCGAGAGGGCGACCAGAACGAAGCCCGCGACGATCACCGCGGGGAACATTCCGGCGTGCAGCCAGCCCCTCAGCCGGGGCTTCACGAGGAGTGCCGGCGCGGGGCGCTGATCCGTGGCGGGGAGGTCCGGCGTCGCTGCAGTCATGGACCCGCATGCTACCTACGCGATCGTAAGCACCGGATATGAGTGGCGATGCTCACGTGTGAGGCCCTCTGGACATATGGGCGGTAGCATCGGATGATCAAATGAGTGCGGTCGGCACCGGATGAGCGCCTACGACGCATCCGGGTCGCAGCCCCCAAGGGGCATACATCTAAAAAACCCCTCTTCAAGGAGCAATCGTGGCGCGCGACAACGCGGCTCCCTCCACCGTCCCCACCCAGCACCGGGAACTCGTGTCCTGGGTCAACGAGATCGCCGAGATCACCCAGCCCGACAGCATCGTGTGGTGCGACGGGTCCGAGGCCGAGTACGAGCGCCTCTGTGAGGAACTCGTCGCCAAGGGGACCTTCAAGAAGCTCGACCCGGTCAAGCGCCCGAACTCGTACTACGCCGCCTCCGACCCGACCGACGTCGCGCGCGTCGAGGACCGGACCTTCATCTGCTCCGAGAAGGAGGAGGACGCGGGCCCGACCAACCACTGGAAGGCCCCCGCGGAGATGAAGGAGATCTTCGCCGGCGAGAAGGGCATCTTCCGCGGCTCCATGAAGGGCCGCACCATGTACGTGGTGCCCTTCTGCATGGGCCCGGTCGGCTCCCCGCTCTCCGCCATCGGCGTCGAGATCACCGACTCCGCGTACGTCGCCGTCTCCATGCGCACCATGACCCGCATGGGACAGGCCGTCCTCGACGAGCTCGGCACCGACGGCTTCTTCGTCAAGGCCGTCCACACCCTCGGCGCCCCCCTGGAGGAGGGCGAGGAGGATGTGCCGTGGCCGTGCAACTCCACCAAGTACATCTCGCACTTCCCCGAGACCCGTGAGATCTGGTCCTACGGCTCCGGCTACGGCGGCAACGCCCTGCTCGGCAAGAAGTGCTACGCCCTGCGCATCGCGTCCGTCATGGCGCGCGACGAGGGCTGGCTGGCCGAGCACATGCTCATCCTCAAGCTGACGCCGCCGCAGGGCGAGGCCAAGTACGTCGCCGCCGCCTTCCCGTCCGCCTGTGGCAAGACCAACCTCGCCATGCTGGAGCCCACGATCTCCGGCTGGACGGTCGAGACCATCGGCGACGACATCGCCTGGATGCGCTTCGGCGAGGACGGCCGCCTCTACGCGATCAACCCCGAGGCCGGCTTCTTCGGCGTCGCGCCCGGCACCGGCGAGCACACCAACGCCAACGCCATGAAGACCCTCTGGGGCAACTCCGTCTTCACCAACGTCGCGCTCACCGACGACGGCGACGTGTGGTGGGAGGGCATGACCGAGGAGGCCCCGGCCCACCTCACGGACTGGAAGGGCAACGACTGGACGCCGGAGTCCGAGACCCCGGCCGCCCACCCGAACGCCCGCTTCACCGTCCCGGCCGGCCAGTGCCCGACGATCGCCCCCGAGTGGGAGGACACCAAGGGCGTCCCGATCTCCGCGATCCTCTTCGGCGGCCGCCGCGCCTCCGCCGTCCCCCTCGTCACCGAGTCCTTCGACTGGAACCACGGTGTCTTCCTCGGCGCGAACGTCGCCTCCGAGAAGACCGCCGCCGCCGAGGGCAAGGTCGGCGAGCTGCGCCGCGACCCCTTCGCCATGCTGCCGTTCTGCGGCTACAACATGGGTGACTACATGGCCCACTGGGTCAAGGTCGGCGCCGACGCGGACCAGGCGAAGCTGCCGAAGATCTACTACGTGAACTGGTTCCGCAAGAACGACGCCGGCAAGTTCGTCTGGCCCGGCTTCGGCGAGAACAGCCGCGTCCTGAAGTGGATCGTCGAGCGCCTCGACGGCAAGGCCGAGGGCGTCGAGACCCCCATCGGCGTCCTGCCGACGAAGGAGGCCCTGGACACCGAGGGCCTGGAGCTGGCCGACGAGGACCTGGACTTCCTGCTCACCGTCGACAAGGACGTCTGGCGCGAGGAGGCCGCCCTGGTCCCCGCGCACCTGGAGACCTTCGGCGAGCACACTCCGAAGGAGCTGTGGGACGAGTACCGCGCGCTGGTCGAGCGCCTGGGCTGATGCCCTGACGGCACCACGAACTCGTGGCGGGTTGCCCCGATTTCCGCCCTGACCAGCTGGGGTCACGACGGCCCGCCACGACGCATCCGGCCCCCGGAGCCCCCTCACGGCTCCGGGGGCCGGCGCACGTCCGGGGGCCTCCCTCGGCGCCCCCGGGGATGAGCTTGCGCAGCAGCGGTGCGGAGCGGTCCACCGCAGCCCCCCTTGGCGGACGGGAACGCGAAGGCGTAGCCCCTGAGGGGCAGTTCCTCCATGTCCCAGGACCCGGAGGTCGCCGTCCGTGCGGTGAGGCCCCTGGCTGCCAGGGCCTTCACGACCTCGGGATCGGCGAAGAACCGGCGACGGGGCCCGGGGGCGGTCAGGGGTGGGTGGCGCCCGGTCCGCGCGGTGTCGTGGCCGCGCGGACCGGGGCCGTCAGGGGGTGCCGACCAGCGAGTCGCCGGCGAGGGCCGCCGTGTGCGCGTCCATGCGCTCGGCGGCGAGGATCGCGGCGGCCGTGTCGGCCCGGGAGGCGGCGACGACCAGGGCGCGGCCCGCGAGCGCGTGGGCCTTGTGGTGCAGCGCCTCGGCGGAGGAGCCGCTGAGTCCCGCGTGGCGGGCCGGCGGCGCGCCACGCAGCCGGGCGACCTGCCGGGCGATCAGCTCGCCGGCCTCGGTGTCGCCGAGCTCGTCGGTGACGGCGAGCAGGGCGGCGAGGTGGCCGGCGAGCTGGATGTCCAGCTCTTCCTCACGGGAGCGGTGCGGAAACGTGGTCCGGTCGTCGTCGGCCGTCCGGTGGACCGACTTGGTGCGGATCGGTTCGTACATGGGGACGGCCTCCTGCGATAGCTCTGGAGGCATCCTAGCTTGGATTCAATCTAAATTTGTGCCACGTCTGAAAAGAGCGGGTCAAGAATGGGTCCGGGGAGTCGCGGCCGGCGCGTCGGGAAGGCGCCGCACAGGTCCCCGGGTGCGGCTCAGTGCTGGCTGTAGCCGTCCAGGAAGTTCCCGATCCGGGTCACGGCCTCCGCGAGGTCCAGGGCGTTGGGCAGGGTCACGATCCGGAAGTGGTCCGGCTCGTGCCAGTTGAAGCCCGTCCCGTGGACGACCATGATCTTCTCGGCCCGGAGCAGGTCCAGGACCATCTGCCGGTCGTCCTTGATCTTGTAGACGCTCGGGTCGAGCCGCGGGAACAGGTACAGCGCGCCCTTCGGCTTCACGCAGGTCACGCCGGGGATCTGGGTCAGCAGGTCGTAGGCCACGTCCCGCTGCTCCAGGAGCCGGCCGCCGGGGAGCACCAGGTCCTCGATCGACTGGCGCCCCTGCAGGGCGGCGGCCACCGCGTGCTGGGCCGGCATGTTGGCGCAGAGGCGCATGTTGGCCAGGATCGTCAGGCCCTCGATGTACGAGGAGGCGTGCGCCTTCGGGCCGCAGACCGCGAGCCAGCCGGAGCGGAAACCGGCGACCCGGTAGTTCTTGCTCATCCCGTTGAAGGTGAGCACGAGCAGGTCGGGGGCGATGGCGGCGGTGGGGGTGTGGGTCGCGCCGTCGTAGAGGATCTTGTCGTAGATCTCGTCCGAGCAGACCACCAGATCGTGCCGGCGGGCGATCTCCGTCAGCCCGCGCAGCATCTCGTCGTCGTAGACGGCGCCGGTCGGGTTGTTCGGGTTGATGATCACGATCGCCTTGGTCCGATCGGTGATCTTCCGCTCGATGTCGGCCAGGTCCGGCATCCAGTCCGCCTGCTCGTCACAGCGGTAGTGCACGGCCGTACCGCCCGCCAGCGACACCGAGGCCGTCCACAGCGGGTAGTCGGGGGCGGGCACCAGGACCTCGTCGCCGTCGTCGAGCAGCGCCTGCATCGCCATCTGGATGAGCTCGGAGACGCCGTTGCCGAGGTAGATGTCCTCGACCGACAGATGGATGCCCTTGGTCTCGTAGTGGCTCATCACCGCGCGCCGGGCCGACAGCAGGCCCTTCGCGTCGCCGTAGCCGTGCGCCCCGGCGAGATTGCGCAGCACGTCCTCGAGGATGGCCGGCGGACACTCGAAGCCGAAGGCGGCCGGGTTGCCCGTGTTGAGCTTGAGGATGCGATGACCGGCAGCCTCCAGCCGCATCGCCTCCTCGAGCACCGGACCCCGGATTTCGTAACAGACGTTGGCGAGCTTCGTGGACTGGATCACCTGCATGACGAGAGCTTACGGCGGCGCCGTGCCGGACGCTCCGTGTTTTGGGACACGTCGGACACCCGGCCGGGTGTGACCCAGGTCGTCGACCGGCTGTCGTGCTCCCTACAATCACGGCTCGTGAGCCAGTACGACACGGGGGGCGCCGAGCCCCCGAGATCCCGCCGCCGGCATGCGTCGAAGCGACGCGGCCCCGGCCCGCTCTGGACGATCGGCAGCGGCGCCGTCGTGGTGATCGGCGTCCTCGCCGCCATGACGTCCCTCGACTCCGGACCGGCCGGGCCGGCTCCGGCCGTCGACGAGGGGCATCCGGGGATGCCGGCGCTGATCCAGCGGGACGAGGGCGCCCCGGACGGGGACGGGGAGTCCCCCGGGCCGACGGCCTCCGCCCACCCGGCCCGGCCCTCGGGAGCCGCGAGCACGGCCCCGGCGCCTACGGCCGCCGCCCCGGCGGCCGCCACGTCCACCGGCGCCACGCCCACCACCAGCCCGTCCCCGCAGCACCCGGGAAGGTCGGGCTCGGCCCCGGGCGCCAAGAAGAAGCAGAGGTAAGCGGCCGAGGGGCGCGGCGGGGCCGCAGGATAGGTTGTCCCGTCATGTGGGTCTTCAGCACCGCCGGATGCCGGTGGCTCGGCGCGATCGGATCGCTCGCCGTCACCGTCGGCGGCTGGGCCGCCGGGACCCTGCCCGTGCGCGGCGGCCGGGGCCTGTGGGAGCCGCACGGCCCGGGCGTGACGGTCGCCGGGACGGTGCTCGCGTACCTGGGCCTGACCCTGCTGATCGCCGCGTGGTGGCAGTACGGGCGGCTGCTCGCGGCCGGCGCGGCCGACCGGGTCGTCACCACCCTCGGATGGTGGGTGGCCCCCCTCGTCCTGGCCCCGCCCGTGTACAGCGCCGACGTCTACAGCTACATCGCGCAGGGCGCGATGGTCCTGGAGGGCCACGACGTGTACGGGGCCGGGCCGGCCGTCCTCGGCCCCGGCGACCTCGGGGCCGACGCGGCCGCGAGCGTCGGCGGACACTGGACGCACACCCCCGCGCCGTACGGACCGGTCTTCCTCGTCCTGGCCCAGGCGGTCGTCAAGCTCACCGGGGGCGCGGTGGTCCCCGCAGTCCTCGGCATGCGCCTGCTCGCGCTCGCCGCGCTCGCGCTGATCGTGTGGGCCGTACGCGGCCTCGGCGGCGATCGGCGGCCCGGCGCGCTGTGGCTCGCGGCGCTCAACCCCCTGCTGCTCGTCCACGTCGTCGGCGGCATGCACAACGACGGCCTCATGACCGGTCTCCTGCTCGCGGGCCTGCTGCTCGCCGTGCGCGGGCGGTGGGTGGCCGGGAGCGTCCTCATCGGCCTCGCGGTCATGGTCAAGTCGCCGGCGGCGGTGGCGCTGCTCTTCGTCGGCGTCCTGGTCGCGCGGCGCACGGGCGGAGCACGCGGCCTCCTCAAGGGCCTGCTGCCGGGGGCCGTCGCGGCCGCCGTCGCGGCGGGCGCGACGCTCGTCGCGGGCACGGGCTTCGGCTGGCTCCGCACCCAGAGCGTGGCGGGGACCATCCACACGGCGCTGTCGCTCACGAGCGACGTCGGGCTGGGACTGGGACTGCTCACGGGGGACGACCCGGAGCCCGTGAAGGGAGCGGTCCAGAAGCTGGGCCTGCTGGTGGCGCTCGGGCTCATCGCGCTGCTGGCCCGGCGGGTCTGGCAGGGGCGCACGGACGTGGTCCTTGCCCTGGGGCTCTCGCTGCTCGCGCTCGTGGCGCTGTCGCCGATGGTGCAGCCCTGGTACGCGCTGTGGGGGACGTGCGCGGTGGCCGCGGTCGCGTGGGACACGCGCCCGGGCCGGTACCTCGCCGTGCTCTGTGCCGCCCTGACCTACGAGACGGCCCCTTCCGGCCACACGCCCTGGTACGGCTTCGCGCTGACGGGGCTGGCCCTGGCGGCGGGCGCGCTGTGGCTGCGCCGCGAGCCCTGGCCGCCGCCGCACGCGCCGGCCGCGCCGGTCACGCCCGCCGCCCCGCGCCCGGCACCGGACGAACGGGCGCGGCGGGCGGGCTGAGGGCGCGTCCCGGCGGGCCCTGCCCGCGCCGGGGCGGACAGGGGCCGGGCCGCGGTCAGCCGGCCGGGGTCCGGCGGACGGCGCGGCCGGCGAGGGCCTGGGTGCGCCGGCCGTCCTCGATGACGAACCGGCCGGCGACCAGGACGTGGGGGATGCCCACGGGGAGGGTGCGCGGGGCCTCGTACGTCGCCCCCGACGCCACCGTCGCCGGGTCGAACAGCACCAGGTCCGCCACGTATCCCTCGCGGACCAGGCCCCGGTCCGGCAGGCGGAGGCGGCGGGCGGGCCGGGAGGTGAGGTGGGCGACGCATTCCTCCAGCGTGAGGACGGCCTCGTCGCGGACGTAGCGGCCCAGGTACTCCGGGAACGTCCCGTACGCCCGCGGATGCGGCTTCGCACCCTGCAGGATGCCGTCCGAGCCGCCCGTGTGGACCGGATGCCGCATGATCGCGCGGACGTTCTCCTCGTGCCCCACGTGCTGCAGGACGGTCGAGCCCAGGCGGTCCTCCAGCAGCAGCCGGCGGGCGGCGGGCCAGTCGGGGAGGCGGCGGCCGACCCAGGACGCGAGCGCCGGATCCGTCACGCCCGAGATCTCGATCGTGTCCCACGCGACCGGCACCCCGTGGCAGCCGTCCGAGCCGAGCTCCTCCAGCTGGTGCCGGATCCGCTCCGCCGTCTCCTCGTCCCGCAGCCGGGCCGACAGCGCCTCCGGGCCGCCCTCGTGCGCCCAGCTCGGCAGCACGGCGGCGAGGGTCGTGCAGCCGGGGGTGTACGGGTAGCTGTCCAGGGTGATGTCGGAGCCGGTGGCCAGGGCCTCGTCCAGGAGGGACAGCAGTTCCGGGGCCCTTCCCCTGTTCACGCCGAAGTTCATCGTCGCGTGGGCCAGGTGCAGCGCGCAGCCCGCGTCCCGGGTGAGCCGGACCATCTCCGCGTACGCCTCCAGCGCCCCCGCCCCGTACGAGCGGTGGTGCGGGCAGTAGTAGCCGCCGTAGTGCGCCACCACCCGGCACAGCTCGGTGAGTTCGGCGTCGGGCGCGTACATCCCGGGGGTGTAGGTCAGGCCCGACGACATGCCGACCGCGCCCTCTTCGAGGCCCTCCGCGACCAGCTGCCGCATGCGGTCCAGCTCGGTCCGCGTCGCGGGGCGGTCCTCCCACCCCATGGCGTACATCCGGACGGTGCCCTGCGGGACGAGGTACGCCGCGTTGACCGCGATGCCGCGGCCGCCGTGCGCACCGTCCAGGCGGTCCAGGTACCCGCCCACCGTGCGCCAGTCGAGGTCGAGGCCGGAGCCGTCGCCGTTCCAGCCCGTGATCGCCCGGCGCACCTCGGCGAGGGTGCGGTCGTCGACCGGCGCGTACGACAGCCCGTCCTGGCCCAGCACCTCCAGCGTGACGCCCTGCGCGGCCTTCGCGCTGTGGTCCGGGTCGCGGAGCAGCGCGAGGTCGCTGTGGGCGTGCATGTCGATGAAGCCGGGGGAGAGGGCGAGGCCTTCGGCGTCGACGATGCGGCGGGCGGTGGGCCGCTGGCAGCCGGCCGCCGCGCCCTCCTGCACGATCGCGGCGATCCGGCCGCCGTCGACGGCGACGTCGGCCCGGTAGGAGGGGCCGCCGCTGCCGTCGACGACCTCGGCGTCGCGGAAGACCAGGTCCATGGCTGCTGCCCTGCCTCTCCTAGAAGAAGGTGCGGATGTAGTCGACGACCGTGCCGTCCGCCTCGACCAGCGGGATCAGCTGCCACTTGTCGAAGGACGTGCACGGGTGGGACAGGCCCATGCCGAGCCAGTCGCCGACCTCCAGGTCGGCGCCCTCCTCGGTGCGCACCCAGGCGTGCTGGTCGGAGAGGCCGGTGACGCTGATCCCGTCGGCGGGGCGGATCTCACCGGTGCGGGCGTCGCGGACGACCTGGGCCTCGGGAAGATGGAGGTCGTGGGCGGCGTCGCGCTTGCCGGCGTTGGTGAAGGCCTGCGCGGCGGTGGGGCGGGAGACGACCTGCGTCCAGAGCCGGAACGCGGGCTCCAGGGCGCCCTCCCCGGGGATCCGGTTGAAGGGCGTCAGCGTGCGGTAGTGGCCGCTGTCGTGGGACACGTACGCGCCCGAGCGGAGCAGCTTCAGGACGGGCAGGGAGAGCTCGGGGATCCCGGCGAAGACCTCGGCGACGGTGTCGAACCAGGCGCTGCCGCCCGCACTCACGACGATCTCGCCGGCGGCCGGGTCGAAGCGGCCCGCCTTGTCGAACTCGGCGGCGAGGGCGGTGAGCCTGCGCAGCCAGGCCCGGACCCGGTCCTGGTCCGCCTGCGGGACCTCGCCCTCGTAGCCGGCGACGCCGACGAGCCGGAGCGTGCGGGCGGCGGCGACGGCGTCGGCCACGGCGGCGCAGTCCGCCTCCGTACGGGCGCCGGTGCGCGCCCCGTCGCCGGCGCCGAGCTCGACGACGACGTCGACCGGCCGGCGGGCGCCGGCCCCGGTGAGGGCGGCGTCCATCAGCTCGACGCCGCGGACGGAGTCGACGTAGCAGACGAAGCGGAAGTCCGGGTCGGCGTCGAGTTCGGCGGCCAGCCAGCGCAGCGCGACGGCGTCGACGAGTTCGTTGGCGAGGAAGATCCGCGCGATGCCGTGGGCGCGGTAGACGCGGGCCTGGTGGGGGACGGCGGCGGTGATGCCCCAGGCGCCGTGCGCGATCTGGCGGTCGAAGAGCTGCGGGGCCATCGAGGTCTTGCCGTGCGGGGCGAAGGCGAGGCCGTGGCGCTCCGCGTAGCTCTCCAGGAGCCGGAGGTTGTGCTCGACGGACTCGGCGGAGAGGGCGAGGACGGGGGTGGTGAAGCCGCCGGTGAACAGGTTGCGGCGCTGGGCGGCGAGCTCGCCGACGGTCAGGCCCTCGGCGTCCGGGGGCAGGGCCTTGAAACGGTGGTCGACGCGCTCGTGCGCCAGGTCGGGGGCGGTGCCGGGGGCGGCGGGCATGCTTCCTCCTCGTCGAGGTGTCGCAATGAGCTCCGGTGCGGTGTTGCATGGTCTGCAACGGTCATTGCGTATAACGCTTACGGCTGTCTAACATCCGGGCCGAGGCCGGGTCAACGGACCCGCGAACCGTGCACTGCGAAGGAGGCCGAAGGTGACCGGTACCCCGCCGGACGTCGTCTGCCTCGGCGAGTCCATGGTCACCTTTCTGCCCACCCGGCCGGGCCGCCTCGCCGACGTCCCCTCCTTCGACCGTGCCATCGGCGGCGCCGAGTCCAACGTCGCGTGCGCGCTCGCCGCGGCGGGACACCGGACGAAGTGGGTGGGGCGGGTCGGACGCGACGGCTTCGGGGACCACCTGACGGAGGCGATCGGGTCCTACGGCGTCGACGTGTCCGCCGTCGTCCGCGACCCGGCGCGGCCGACCGGCGTCTACTTCCGCACCGCGGCCGACCGGGCCGCCGACGGGCACGAGGTCGTGTACCACCGGGCGGGCTCGGCGGCCTCGGCGATGTCGCCGGAGACCGTGCCGTACGGGATGCTCGCCGACGCCCGCGTCCTCCATCTGTCCGGCATCACCGCCGCCCTGTCCGACTCCTGCCTGGCGCTGATGCGGGCGCTCACCGCGCGGGACGGGTGGCCGGGCCCCGTCGGCCGCCCGCTGGTCTCGTTCGACGTCAACTTCCGCCCTGGGCTGTGGCCGGACGCCGCGGCCGGCGGCCGGGTCCTGCTGGAGCTCGCCCGGGGTGCGGACCTCGTCTTCGTGGGCGCCGACGAGGCGGAGACGGCCTGGGGGCTCGGTGAACCGCACGCGATCCGGGCGGCGCTGCCGGAGCCGGCGGTGCTGGTGGTGAAGCGGGGCGGCGAGGGCGTGACGGTCTTCGAGCGCGGCGGCCCGCGCCCCGGGGGCGACGGGGCCGGCTCGGGCGGCTCGGGTGGTGCGGGTGACGGAGGCTACGGGGACGGTGCGAGCGGCTCGGGCGGCCGGGGTGACGGCCGCGGTGCGGGCGACGGGGGCGCCCCGGGCGGCGAAGGGCCCGTGTCCCCCGGCGCCGTCGCGGTCGCCCCCGGCGCCGACGCGTCCCCGGACACCGTCACGCACGTCCCCGCCCCCCGCGTCGACGTCGTCGCCGCCGTCGGTGCCGGTGACGCCTTCGCCGCCGGATTCCTCGCCGGCACCCTGCGCGGGCTCGGCGTCGCGGCGCGGGCGCGGCACGGGCACCTGACGGCGGCCGCCGCGCTGACCGTGCCCGGGGACCTCGCCGTGCCGGTGGGACGCGCCCGCGCCGACCGGCTCGCCGCCCTGGACGACGAGGCCTGGGGGACACTTCACCTCGGCCCCGGCTGGACGGGGGACGATCAGGAGGTACGTACGCCATGAGCCAGACCGTCGACCGTGCGCTGAGCATCCTGCCGCTGCTCGCACAGGGCCCCGCCGACCTCGGGCAGGTCGCCGACCGGCTCGGCGTGCACAAGTCCACGGCACTGCGCCTGCTGCGTACCCTCCACGAGCACGGCCTCGTCCACCGCCAGCAGGACCAGCGCTACCGCCTGGGCGCCCGCCTCTTCGCGCTCGCGCAGGAGGCCGTCGAGAACCTCGACGTCCGCGAGATCGCCCACCCCCATCTCGCCGCCCTCAACGAGCGGATCGGCCACACCGTCCACCTCGCCGTGCACGAGGAGGGGGAGGTGCTCTACATCGACAAGGTGGAGAGCCGCTACCCCGTCCGCATGTACTCCCGCATCGGCAAGCCCGTCGCGATCACCGTCGCCGCCGTGGCCAAGCTGCTGCTCGCCGACCTGCCCGAGGCCGAGCGCCGCACCCTCGCCGCCAGGCTCGACTACCCGATGTACACGTCCCGTTCGACCCCCAACGCCACCGCCTTCCTCAAGGAGCTGGCGACCGTGCGCGAACAGGGCTGGGCCACCGACCTCGGCGGCCACGAGGAGTCCATCAACTGCGTCGCCGCGCCCGTCCGCGGCGCCGACGGCCGGGTCGTCGCCGCCATGTCGGTGTCCGCGCCCAACGTGGTCGTCACCGCCGAGGAACTCCTCGGCCTGCTCCCGCTGGTGCGTCGCACCGCCGACGACATCAGCCGTGAATACTCCGGTTCCGCAAGCACTCCCACGAACACGAAGGACCAGGACCCCACATGAGCGAGAAGACCGCCCTCACCCCCGCCACCCACACCGCCCCGCCCGCCCGGTTCTCGCACGGTGTGAAGAAGGGCAACATCCTGCAGGTGGCCGGCCAGGTCGGCTTCCTGCCCGCCGTCGAGGGCCAGGCCCCCACGCCCGCCGGCCCGACCCTGCGCGAGCAGACCCTCCAGACGCTCGCCAACGTCAAGGCGATCCTGGAGGAGGGCGGCGCCACCTGGGACGACGTGATGATGATGCGCGTCTACCTCACCGACGTCGCCCACTTCGCCGAGATGAACGAGATCTACAACGCGTACTTCGAGGAGCAGGAGCTCAAGGCGCCCGCCTCGGCCCGCACGACGGTGTACGTCGGCCTGCCCCAGGGGCTCCTCATCGAGATCGACGCGCTCGCCGTCCTGGGCTGACCCCGGGCCGGGTCACCCCGGTCCGCGGCACCACCCGCCGCCGCGCGGCGCGGCGTTCGGCCCCGGACGCCGCGCCGCACCTCCTCCCCGCCGCCGGCGCCCTCCCCGCGCCGGCGGCGGTCCGCGGCTCCTCGGGGTCGGGCCGCCGCCCTGCGCCGCCCGGGTGCGCCCGGCCGGCCGTGCGGTCGCCGTACGGGACGGCCGGGGCGGCTGCCCTCCTCACAGGATCGTCGGCCATACTCGCCGTGTGGAGCAGCGCACAGGACCCAGCATCCAGACCGTGCCCGGCGTCGCGACCGACCCGGCTTTCGTCCCGGGCCTCACGGGCCCCGTTCCTGACGGACCGGAGGAGGGGACGGCGGCCCCGGTGGCGGCCGTCGCCGGGCCGGCCGACGGGGCCGCGGCCGGGGAACAGGCCGTCTCCGACGCCGTCGTGGGGGACACGGAGCCCGGGGACGCCGTCCCCGGTCGGGCCTCCGAGGACGCCGCCGGGGAGGAGGCCGTCCAGGACGCGGCTCCCGACGGCCCCGCCTTCGAGGCCGCCGACCGGCGGGCCCGGCTCGTGGCGGACGCGGCGGGGGTGCGGCTGAGCCTCGACGAGGAGAGCTGCGACTTCCGCTGGGACGAGATCGGCGCGGTGGAGGTCGCCTCGCCCCGTTTCGGCAAGCGGTTCAGGGTGGTCGTGCACACTCCTGACCGGCGCTGGTACCCGATCGAGATCGAGGCGCCGGCCAGGAGCCGCGTCCAGGAGTGGGAGTCGGGCCTGGACGCGGTGCTGGACGCGTACTTCGACGAGAACGCCTAGCAGTACTGCGCGGCCTTGCCGATCGAGCGGTACATGCAGTCCGCGTTCTCCAGGAGTTGCAGGACGGCGTCCCGGTTGCGGCCGGTCTCCCGCTCGATCACCTCGTCGGGCGGGTAGAAGCCGCCGTTCCAGGACGACGTCGGGTACATCTCGAAGGTGTACGCGAAGATCTTCTGGGTGCCCCAGAGGTAGTCGTCGATCGACCCGTCGGTGATGTAGAGGTCGCTGGACTGCTCGGGCGTGTAGCCGTTGCTCGTGGCCATGTTCCGGCCGACCGTGGCGAACGCGTCACGGTCGTCCTGGGTCATGCCGGGGGCGGTGTCGGCGTTGGTCCAGCCGAAGGGCCACAGGACCAGTTCGCTGTACGTGTGGAAGTCGATGGCGGCCTTGATCTGCTGCTTGCCGCCCACCACGCGGGAGCGCACGAAGTCGGCGACGACCTTCACCTCGGGGGCGGACTCGGCGGCCGCGCCGCGGTAGGTCTCGGAGCTCTTGGACCCGGAGGATCCGCCGCAGCAGCCCCACTTGTAGTCCCAGTTGCGGTTGAGGTCCGTGCCGACGTACGACGAACCGGAGTTGGGCTGGCGGTTCTTGCGCCAGCTGCGGTAGGAGCCGCTCGCGATGTCGTACTCGCCGCCGTCCGGGTTCAGGTCCGGCACGATCCAGATCTCGCGGCTGTTCACCATGCCGGTGATCCGGGGGTCCGTGCCGTAGCCGGCGCCGAGCTCGCGCAGCAGGTAGAGCGCCATCTCGACGGTGAGGTGCTCGCGGGCGTGCTGGTGGTGGGTGAAGAGGACCTCGGGCTCGTTCTCGTCGGTGCCGACGTTGTCGCTGACCTTGATCGCGACGATGTCACGGCCCTGGTACGTCTTGCCGATGACCCGCTTGCTCATGAGGGACGGGTAGGCGGCGAGGCGCTGGTCGATCTCGGCGTTCATCTCCGCGTAGTTGTGGTACTTCGCGTCGGCAGAGGGGAAGTCGAGCGGCCCGGCGGCCAGGCCGGGGGTGTTCCGCTGCGGCGGTCCGGGGAGGGCGGTGGCCCGGTAGCCGAGCGCCCTGAGGTGCTTGAGCTGGGTCGCGTTGGCGCTGACGACCACCGCGCGGGCGTCGACCTCGTCGATGGAGACGCCGGTGGCGGTCAGGGCGGAGCGTTCGGCGGCGGTGGCGGGCCCGGCGATCTCGTACTGCCGGATCACCTCGTCGGCGGCGGCGGTCGGCGCCGGGTCGGCCCCGGCGGGTGTCGTGAGGGCGGAGACCGGCGCTGCGAGGGCGAGCGCCAGGAGGGTCGCCATGACGGCGGACCTCTTCCCGCGGGAGCCGCGGGATCCGGGTGATGCGGGGGATGCGGGCGATCCTGGGGAGCCGGGGATGCCTCGGGTACGAAGTCGCATGCTGTCTCCTGGGTGGGGAGTGTGGGGAGTGCGACAGACGGTCGTTCGCCGGAAATCGGACGTCGGACGCCGTACGGTGCTGACATGGTGAGGGGGTGACATGAACGGGTCAAGCAGGCAAGTTCGGCCACATTCTTCCGTCCCTCGTCCCCGGGCACGCCACAGCGCCGCCGGGGGAGCGGCGGCGCTGCGGACGGATTCCCCCGAAGGGCTCAGTTACGGCAGGTTGTGGACGTGCGGGCCGACCGCGTTCGACCAGGCGTTGCCGGCCGTGGCGTCCCAGTTGGTCGACCAGGTCATCGCGCCCCGGATGTTCGGGTAGGTCTGCGCGGGCTTGAAGGTGCCGCAGCCGGTGCCCTTGGCGAGGCAGTCGAGCGCGTTGCGCACGATCTGCGGGTCGACGTAGCCGCTGCCGGCGCCGCGGGTCGAGGCGGGCACGCCCAGGCCGACCTGGGAGGCGTCGAGGCCGCCCTGGAGCTGGATGCAGGCGAGCGCGGTGAGGAAGTCCACCGACCCCTGGCTGTAGACCTTGCCGTCGCAGCCGAGCATGGAACCGCTGTTGTAGTACTGCATGTTGACGACCGTGAGGATGTCCTTCACGGCGAGCGCGGTCTTGAAGTACTCGGTCCCGGTCGACTGCATGTCGATGGTCTGCGGGGCCATCGTCAGCACCATCGACGAACCGGCCCTGGCGGAGAGCTGACGCAGCGCCTTGGTCAGGTACGTGGAGTTGATGCCGTGCTCCAGGTCGATGTCGACGCCGTTGAAGCCGTACTCCTGCATCAGCGCGTACGCGCTGTCGGCGAAGGCGGTGGCGGAGGCGTCGCTGTTGATGGTGACGTTCCCCTTCTCGCCGCCCACCGAGAGGATCACGGACTTGCCGGCCGCCTTCTTCGCCGCGATGTCGGCCTTGAAGTCGGCGGTGGAGGCGTAGCCGACGGCCGGGTCCAGGTTGAAGGTGATCTGGCCGGGCGTCGTGGTGGCGTCCGCGAAGGAGACGGCGATGATGTCGTACTGCGTCTGCACGTCCCGCAGCTTCTGGACCGTGGCGCCGTTGTTGAAGTTCTGCCAGTAGCCGGTCAGCGCGTGCTTGGGCACGGCCGGGCCGGGGCCCGGGTTGGTGACCTCGGCGGTCTTCGCGGCGACGGCCGCCGACTTCGCGGACTCGCCCGCGGCGTTGGTCGCGGCGACCTGGAACTGGTAGGTGGTGTTCGCGGCCAGCCCGGTGACGGTGGCCGAGGTGCCGCTGACCGTGGCGGCGAGAGCGCCGTCCCGGTAGACCTTGTAGCCGGTCGCGTTGGAGACCGCGCCCCAGCCGAGGGACACCGAGGACGAGGTGACGGAGCCCGCGGCGAGACCGGCCGGCGCGGCCGGGACCGTCGGGGCCGGGTCGGTGCCGCCGCCCCCGTCGGGGCCGAAGACGCTCACGTCGTCGACGGAGTACGCGGCCGTGCCGTACCAGCCGTGGGTGTAGATCTGCACGGAGGTGGTGCTCGCGCCGGTGGTGAAGGTGGTCGTCAGCTGCTTCCAGCCCGCGCTGTCCGGGGTCCAGGTGGAGACGTCGGTGGTGCCGGTGCCGGTCGCGCCGAGGTACGCGTAGCCGCCCTGCACCCAGGCGCTCAGGGTGTAGGTGGAGCCCGGCTTCACGGCCACGGTCTGCACGCACCTGGCGTTGTCGAGGCCGGCCGGGGTGGCCCGCAGGGCGCCCGCCCCGGTGCGTACCGGCGAGGAGACGACCGTGCCGCTGCCGGCCGAACAGGACCAGTTGGCGAGGCCGTTCTCGAAGCCCGCGTTCCTGGCGACGTTGACGTCGGCGGCCTGGGCGGTGCCGGCGCCGCCGACGAGGGCGAGCCCGGTGCTCAGGGCGAGCGCCAGCGCCGTCCTGGCGGCCGCGGCTCTGGTGGTGGTGCGGTCCACGTGGTGCCTCCGGGGGGGGAGTGGGGGAAGGGGAGGCCGTACGCCTTCGTACGGGGGTGCGCCTTCGTACGGGGATGGGGATGGCGGAGGTGGGGAAGGGCGGGGGCCACCGCTGGGGGAACAAGTTGGTCCAGACCAATTGCGTTGTCAAGGCCTCGGACAGGAACCGCAGTTCAGAGCCGACCGGGTGCGTCACGAATATGACGGAGCTTGAAGGATTGTGTGTTCACCACTCCAGTGGCCTGGATAAGGTGCAGTCGCGGTAACGCTGCGAACGCAGCTAGTGATCAGTGAGGGATCGGGGGAGCCCGACGTGCCGACAGCCATTGCGGTCACCAGCGCCGACCTGGTGCTGCCGCCGACCGATCCGCAGACGCCCCCCGCCGCCGTGCTGCCCGGCCCCGACGCCCGGCCGCTCGACGCGGCCCTCGCCGACGTGCGCCGCCTGCTCGACCAGCAGGGGCACCTGGTCGTCGTCTGCCCGGCCTCCGTGCCGCCCGCCACCGCCCAACGGCTGCACGCCGTACGGTCCCTGCTCGAATCCGACCGGATCGCGATCGTCCGGACCGCCCTGCCGCCGCTCGGGGCCGCCGTGCTCGTCCGGCAACTGCGCCAGCTCTCCGCCTGCGACTTCAGCCCCGGCGTCCTCGCCTCCGCCGCCCGGCTCCTCACCCACTACGTGTACGCCGGGGCCGTCCTCGGCTCCGTGGCCCGGCTCGACCACGTCCCCGTCGGACTCACCTCCCACGTCAAGGGCTGGCTGCCCGGCGCCCACTTCGCCGTGCTCGCGGGACCCGCGCCCCAGCTCGTACGGCTCGGGTCGGGCGGCTCCGGCGGCGCCGGGGAACTCGCCGGCCCCGAGTTCACCACCGACCTCGTCCTCGCCCGCGGCCAGCTCCAGACCGACTGGCCGACCGCCGCCCTCGCCCCCCGCTGGCAGGTGCGCGCCGTCCAGGAGGCCGCCCTGCCCGAGGCGTCGGCGCGCTGGTGGGGCACCGGCCGGCTCGTCGAGTTCGCCGCGTACCTGCCCGACCTCCCCGTCCTGTACCAACTGGTCTCCTCCGTGCGGCGCGAGACCTGCCACTGGTGCCGGATGGAGCTGATCGGCGACCGCTGCGGCTTCTGCGCCGCGCCCCTGCCCACGGCCCAGCCCGCCACCACGGCCGGCTGACGCCGTCCGCCCGGCCCGGCCCTCCCGCCGCCCGAACGCCCCCGCCCTGCCCGCCCCGACCGCCCTGCCCCGTCCCGACCGCCCTGCCCGTCCCCGTACCGCCGGCCCCGACCACCCCGTACCGCCCGCCCCGACCGCCCCGCCCCGTCCGTCGCGTCACCCGTCCACGATCGAGGTAGTACGGCCATGAACTCCCGCCAGCGCCGTGGCGTCATCCTGCTGCTGCTCTCCGTCCTGTGCGCCCTCGGCGCCTTCGCCGGCGTCCTCTCGGTGATCAGCGACGTGAACTCCAAGGTCGGGCCCGAGGTGACGGCCTACCGGGTACGGGGAGACATCGCGCCCTACAAGGCCCTCGGCCCCGACCAGTTCGAGAAGATCACGATGCCCGAGCGCTGGCTTCCGGCCACCGCCGTCACCGACCTCGCCCAGACCGAGGGCAAGATCGCGGTCACCACCCTCAAGAAGGGTTCGCTCCTGCAGCGGGACATGATCGTCGACCGGCCCGCGCTCGCCGCCGGACAGCAGGAGATCGCCATCATGATCGACGCCGCCACCGGCGTCGCCGGCAAGATCACCCCCGGCTCCAGCGTCAACATCTACGCCACCTTCGCCGGCGAACGCGGCGGCCAGGCCGCCCAGTCCAAGCTGATCGTCGCCGGCGCCCGCGTGCTCGACGTCGGACCCCTCACCCCCATCGGCGCCGGACGCGAGGAGCGCAGCAGCCGCGCCACCGAGGCCGTGCCGATCACCTTCGCGCTGTCCACGGCCGACGCCCAGCGCGTCGCCTACGCCGAGTCCTTCGCCGAGCACGTGCGCCTCGCCCTCGTCGCCCCCGGCAGCACCACCCCGCCCGACCCGCGCGACCGCACCTACACGCTCGACAAGGACAAGTGAGGCCGAATGACCACGAGGATCCTGCCGGCGGTCGGCGACCCGGACGCGGCCCGTGCCGTCACCACCCTCATCGGCCAGCTGCCCGACGCCGAACCCGCCGGGCCCCTCACCGACTCCACGCAGCTCGTCGACACCCTCGCGCGGCTCGCCGCCGAGTCCCTCGACGCACTGCCCGAGGTCGTCCTCGTCCACGAGCGGATCGGCCCCGTACCGGCCCTCGAACTCATCCGCGAGGTCGCCCTCCGCTTCCCCGCCGTCGGCGTCGTCCTCATCACCGCCGACGCCAGCCCCGTGCTGTTCTCCGCCGCCATGGACTCCGGCGCCCGCGGCCTCGTCACGCTGCCGCTCGGCTACGAGGAACTCGCCAGCCGCGTCCAGGCCGCCGCCCAGTGGTCCGCCGGCGTCCGCCGCCACCTCGGCGCGGGTGCCGAGACACCCGCCGGTCCCGGCGGCACCGTCGTGACCGTCAGCGGCGCCAAGGGCGGCGTCGGCACCACGGTCACCGCCGTCCACCTCGCCCTCGCCGCCCGCGCCTCCGGCCGCACGGTCGCGCTCGTCGACATGGACCTCCAGGGCGGCGACGTCGCCTCCTACCTCGACGTGCAGTTCCGCCGCTCGCTCGCCGACCTCGCCGCCATCAACGACATCACGCCGCGCGTGCTGCAGGACGCCGTCTACGTCCACGAGACCGGCCTCTCCCTGCTCCTCGCCCCCGGCGAGGGCGAGCGCGGCGAGGAGGTCACCGACCGCTCCGCCCGCCAGATCGTCAGCGCCCTGCGCACCCGCCACGAGGTCGTCGTCGTCGACTGCGGCACCCACCTCGACGCGGCCGGCGCCGCCGCCGTCGAGATGGCGGACACCGCGCTGCTCGTCACGACCCCCGACGTCGTCGCGGTGCGCGCCGCCAAGCGGGTCGTCCGCATGTGGGACCGGCTGCAGGTCCGCAAGCCGGAGGAGACCACCGTCCTGGTCAACCGCCACCACCGCGCGACCGAGATCCAGCCGGCACTCGTCCAGAAGATCACCGGCACCCGGATCGCCGGCGTGTCCGTCCCCGCCCACTTCAAGGAACTCGCGGCCGTCGTCGACGCCGGCCGGCTGCACGACCTGGACGCCCGGTCCACCGTCAAGCAGGCCCTGTGGGCGCTCGCCGGAGAACTCGGCCTGGTCAAGGCCGCGGCGGGCACCCCGGCCAAGGAGCTCGTACGCGGCGGGGACCGCGGCACCCTCGGGCTGCGGCGCCGCGGGGCAGGGCGATAGACGTGCGCGGGCCGTGGCGGGACGAGCGGGGGCAGGTGGCGGTCGAGTTCGTCGGCATGCTGCCGCTGATCCTGCTCACGCTGGTGCTGCTCTGGCAGTGCGTCCTGATCGGTTACACGTACACCCTCGCCGGGAACGCGGCCGACGAGGCCGCCCGCGCCTACGCCGTCGGCGACAGCTGCCGCGAGGCCGCGCTGCGCAACCTGGACGGCGCATGGCGGTCGGGTGCCTCCCCCGACTGCCGGCGCGAGGACGGCATGGCCCTGGCCAGGGTGAGTATCCGCGTGCCCGTGCTCTTCCCGGGGGCGATCAGCTTCCCCTTCACGGTGGAGGGCGACGCGGCGGCCGTGTGGGAGGGGGACGAACGATGAGGCGACCGGGGAACGGGAGCGGGGGCCGGGGCGCCGCGGGGAGCGGGGGCACGGACGTCGCCGGGAGCGGAGGCCGGGGCGCCGCCGGGAGCGCAGGCCGGGGCGCCGCGGGGAGCGGGCGCGCGAAGTCGGACCGTGCCCGGGGCGGGACCGTCGCCGGGAGCGGCACCACGGCCGGCAGCCCGACCACCGCCGGCATCGGCGCCACCGAGGGCAGCGGCACCACGGCCGGCAGCCCGACCACCACGGGCAGCGGCACCACGGCGGGCAGCCGCACCACCGAGGGCAGCGGCGCCACCGAGGGCAGCGGCGCCACCGCGGGCAGCTGCACCACCGTCGGCAGCGGCGCCACCGAGGGCAGCGGCGCCACGGCGGGCAGCCGTACCACCGCCGGTGGGCGTGCCCCGGTCCGGGCCCGGCTCCGAGCCGGGCTCCGGGCCCGGGACCGCGGGCAAGTGGCCGTCGAGTACCTGGGCTTCCTGCCGATCCTGCTGCTCATCGGTCTCGTCGGCGTCCAGCTCGGCATCATCGGGTACGCGGCCCAGCAGGCGGGCACCGGAGCGCGCGCGGCCGCACGGGCGGCGAGCGTGGACGACCCCGGCTCCGTACCCGGCCCCGAGGCGGCCGGGAAGGCGGCGATGAGCGACTGGATCGCGCGCCGCAGCCGCGTCGAGGAAGGCGACGGCACGGCCACCGTCACCGTGCCGATCCCCTCCCTCATCCCCTTCTGGACCTTCGACGACGTGAAGAGGACCGCCACCATGCCCGTCCCCGATTCCGCGCCCGAGGAGGACCGGCGATGAGCCTGCGGTCCCGCATCAGCAGCCCCGAGGACAACCGGGCGGGCGCCGGCCGGGAGGACGGACACCTCGTCGCGTCCTTCCGCGCCAAGCTCCTGGAGGAGATCGACCTCACCGAGATGTCCGCGCTCGCCGCCGCCGAGCGCCGGGCCCGGCTGGAACGCGTCCTCGGGCACATCATCAGCCGCGAGGGCCCGGTGCTCTCCACCGCCGAACGCGCCCAGCTGATCCGCCGGGTGGTCGACGAGGCGCTCGGACTCGGCGTGCTCGAACCGCTCCTCGAAGACGCCTCCATCACCGAGATCATGGTCAACGGCCCCGACCAGATCTACATCGAACGGGCCGGCCGGGTGGAGCTGCTGCCGCTGCGGTTCGCCTCGCACGAGCAGCTGATGCAGACCATCGAGCGCATCGTGTCCACGGTCAACCGGCGCGTCGACGAGTCGAACCCGATGGTCGACGCCCGGCTCCCGTCCGGCGAGCGCGTCAACGTCATCATCCCGCCGCTCTCCCTCACCGGGGCCACGCTGACCATCCGCCGTTTCCCCCGCGCGTACACGCTGCACGAGATGATCGGCCTCGGCTCGATCGACGAGCAGATGCTGCTCCTGCTGTCCGGGCTCGTGCAGGCCAAGTTCAACGTCATCGTGTCCGGCGCCACCGGCACCGGGAAGACGACGCTCCTCAACGCCCTCTCCGGCCTCATCCCCGAGGGCGAGCGGATCATCACCATCGAGGACTCCGCCGAACTCCAGCTCCAGCAGTCCCACGTGATCCGCCTGGAGGCCCGGCCGCCCAACATCGAGGGGCGCGGCCAGGTCTCCATCCGCGACCTCGTCCGCAACTCCCTGCGCATGCGCCCCGACCGCATCGTCGTCGGCGAGGTCCGCGGCGGCGAGACCCTCGACATGCTCCAGGCGATGTCCACCGGCCACGACGGCTCGCTCGCCACCGTCCACGCCAACTCCGCCGAGGACGCCCTCATGCGGCTCCAGACCCTCGCCTCGATGTCGGAGGTCAAGGTCCCCTTCGAGGCGCTGCGCGACCAGATCAACAGCGCCGTCGACGTCCTCGTCCAGCTCACCCGGCACCCCGACGGCACCCGGCGGGTCACCGAGATCGCGATCCTCGCCTCCAACGGCCGCGAGCGCTATCTGCTCGCCACCGTGTGCCGCTTCCACGCCCGGCCGCTCGCCGCCGACGGACGGGTGTACGGCGAGTTCGCCTACCACCCGCTGCCGCGCCGGGTCGCCGAACGGCTCTACATGGCGGGCCAGCCCGTCCCGCAGGCCTTCGGCGTGGCCGCGACCGACGAGCACCTCGCCACCCGGGAAGCGAAGTAGGGGAGGAACGACCGTGAACCCGACACTGCTGACCGTGGGCGCGGCGCTGGTCGCCGGCGTCCTGGCCGTGGCCGGCCTGCAGTTCTACGCGAGCGGGGCCGCGCAGCGGTCCGCCCTGATCGCCCGCCTCTCGCAGACCGCGGGCGAGGGGGGCGACGGCGCGGGCCGCCGCAGGCGCCCCTTCCGCGGCATCGACCGGCGGGTGCGGCGCACGACGTTCGGGCGCAAGCTCGAACTCCGCATCTCCGCGACGGGACTGGACCTCACCCCCGGGGAGTTCGTCGTCTCCATGGCGGTGACGGTGGGCGCCCTGTGGATCGCCGGACAGGCCCTGCTGTCCCCGTTCTTCGGGCCGATCTGCGGCTTCCTCGGGGTGTGGGTCGCGATGGGATTCCTCAACTGGCAGCGCCAGAAGCGCATCGAGAAGTTCATCAACCAGCTTCCCGAACTCTCCCGCATCCTCGCCAACGCCACCCAGGCGGGCCTCGCGCTGCGCATGGCCCTGTCGCTCGCCGCCGACGAACTGGACGCCCCGGCGGGTGACGAACTGGAGAAGGTCGCCCAGCAGCTCGCCGTCGGCACCTCCCTCGACGACGCGCTCGGCGAACTCGCCGAACGCCTCCCCTCCCGCGAACTCGTCGTCCTCGTCACGACCCTGGTCCTCGCCAACCGGGCCGGCGGCACCGTCGTCTCCTCGCTGCGCAACCTCACCGAGACGCTGGAGGAACGCAAGGAGACCCGGCGCGAGGTCCGGACGCAGCTGTCGCAGGTGAGCATGACGGCGTACGCCGTCCCGGTCATCGGCGTCGGCTCGCTGCTCCTCATCGACAACATGCAGCCGGGCGCCCTGGACCGGATGACCGGCTCGGGCCTCGGCCAACTGGCGGTCGTCCTCGCCTTCGGGCTGTACGGAGTCGGCTTCATGGTGATCCGCCGCCTCGCGAAGATCGACGTGTAAGGGACCCGGACCGTGGACCTGCTGCTCGCCCTGCTCGCCGGCCTCGCCGTCGCCGGCGTCTTCTACGGCATCCGCCTCTACCGCGCCGACGCCAGACTGCCCAGCGACCTCCAGCTCGCCCTGGAGGTCGGCGCGACCCGGACCGGCGCCGTCGACTCGGTCGTCGACCGCCTCGGCATGCGCTGGTCGCCGGCCGTGCTGCGGCTGATGGGCCCCAAGCGGGTCAACGCCGTGCGCCGCCGCATCGACCTCGCCGGAAACCCCGGCGGCCTCACCATCGACCGGTACGGCGCGCGGCGGGCCGTCTACGGCGTCCTGGGCGGCTTCGGCGGCCTGCTCATGGTGAGCAGGGGCTCGATCCTGGTGGCCGTGCTGCTGTTCGCCTTCGGCGCGTTCTGGACGGAGGTCGGCATCTGGTCGGCGGTCCGCATCCGCAAGGACCAGATCGAACGCACCCTGCCGGACTTCCTGGACGTCCTGGCCGTGGTCGTCTCCGCCGGGCTCGGCTTCCGCCAGGCCCTGGAGCGGGTGGCGGACAAGTACGAGGGGCCGTGGGCCGACGAACTGCGCATCACCCTGCGCCAGATGGACATGGGCGTCAGCCGGCGGGAGGCCTTCGACGAGCTGCGCCGGCGCAACGACTCCGAGCAGGTCGCCCAGTTCGTGACCGCCCTCCAGCAGGGCGAGGAGCTGGGCGCGCCGATCGTCGACACCCTGATCCAGATCGCCAACGACATGCGCCGGACCGACGCGCAGAACGCCCGCCGCAAGGCCGCGAAGGCCGTCCCCAAGGCGACGATGGTCATCACGACCCTGATGGTCCCGGCCACGATGATCCTGCTGGGCGCGGGCCTGTTCCTCGGCACGGGCACCGACTTCGGCTCGATCACCGGCGAATGAGGACACGTCGCATGCGAAGAGTCGTGGTGGTGGCGGAGAACCCGGTGGTGCGGGCGGGCCTGGCGGTGCTGCTCGCGGCACCGGCGGACGTGGCGGTGACCGCGACCGCACCCGACCCGGCCACGGCGCTCGCGGCGGCCCGGGGCACCGCCCCCGGCCTCTTCGTCCTCGACGGAGACCCCGGCGCCGTACGGCATTTGGCCCGGACGGCCCCGGTACTGCTCCTCACCCACACCCCGGTGCGCGCCACGGGCGCGGCAGGGCACCTGGTCCACGGCGACTTCGACGAAGCGGATCTCCTGCACGCCGTGCGTGCGACTGCACATGCTGGCGGAGCTTCAACTGTCTCCAATATACTGCGCTTCAGAAATCCAGCTTCGCAGGTGCAACGGTTCGGACTGAGTGCCAGGGAGGTGGAGGTGATGGACCTGATCGCGTCCGGCATGACCAACCAGCAGATCGCCGCCACCTGCTCCATCACCGAGAAGACCGTCAAGAACCACATCAACCGCATCTTCGCCAAACTCCACAGCACCACCCGCGGCGAAGCCATCGCCTCCTGGCTCGGCACGAGGACCGCCTCATGAAGCCGACTACGCACCGTGATTGGGCCTACGGACCCTGTGAACAGCCCGCCTTCCGGGCGTACCCTGCCCGAGTCGCCGGACTCGGAGGGGAACACGATGAACGACGCGCTGCTGAAGGCCCTGACCAAGGCCAGGGTGCACGCGGGAAGTTGGTCCGCGAGGAGGAACTCCCGGGGGGACCGGGGGCAGACGGCCGTCGAGTACCTGGGGATCATCGTGGTCGTGGTGGCGATCGTCGTCGCGATCTCGGGCACCAGCATCGGCCAGGACATCAAGGACGCGATCAGTCGGAAGATCACCAGTCTGACCGGAGGCGGCAAGTAGGCCGCCGAGGCGACGCGGGCCAGGCCTTCCCCGTCTACATCACGGTGATCGCGGGTCTGCTGTTCCTCGCGTTCGTCTACTTCGCCGTGGCCCAGGCGGCAGTCACCCGCAACGGGGGTCAGACGGCGGCCGACGCCGCCGCGCTCGCCGCCGCCCAGGACGCCAGGGAGCAGCTGCGGGACGGCTGGCTCGACGTGATCCTCGACCCGGCCGAGTGGGGCGGGTACCTGGAGGGTGACGGGTATCTGACCGATCAGGCCTGCGGCCAGGCGGAAGTGTTCGCGGCGAGGAACAGGGCCCAGGTCACGGACGGCGGCTGCAGCCCGTTGCGGACCGGCGAGAAGGGGTTCGAGGTCGAGGTTCGCACCCTCGACGCGGCCGGTGTTCCCGGTGGGGAGAAGCAGCACGCGGTCGCGACAGCGACGGCGGTCCTGGAGCCACGCTGCTCCTTCGACGCCCCCGAGCCGACGCCCCCTCCCACTCCCTCCACGCCCACGCCGACCGGCTCCGGCTCGCCCGAGCCGACCCCCACGCCGAGTCCGGAGCCGGAGCCGATCACCGGCCTGGTGTGTGACGGCGTCGAGTGGGTCATCGACCCGGATCACCCGCGGCTGCCCGACGCCGCGGACCTCTTCACTGTTCGACTTGCCGACTGACGAGCGAAGGACCTTGACTCATGAACGTTCGGTACGCGAGGAAGGCCCGCAGAGGGGCGGCCGTAGCCCTTGCGGCTGGACTGGCTCTCGTCGTGACGGGGTGCGGCAGCGAAGAGCAGCCGAAGAAGCAGCCGGCCGTGAGCTCTCCGGCCCCCCGGCCGAGCGGTCAGGACGGAAAGGCCCCTCCCTCGGCCGAGCCCACCGAGGTCCTGGCCGTCCTCAAGGGGCAGGAAGGGCTGGAGCTGACGGTCAACTCCGCCCAGCGCGACGCCGGCGGCTTCCTCACCGTGAGCGGTGTCCTGAAGAACACGTCCGGCGATGTCGCCGTCGTTTCCTCCCACTTGAGCGGCGACGAGACGGAGATCATCAAGCACGGCAATTCCCTCGGTGGCGCCACCCTCCTCGACTCCCGAGGGAAGAAGCGCTACTACGTCCTCCGTGACACCGACGGGCGGCCTCTGACCACCACCCGGCTCTCCAGCCTCGACTCCGGTGCGGAGACCCCCGTCTTCATGCAGTTCCCCGCCCCGCCCCCCGCCACCACCGAGGTCTCGCTCCAACTGCCCACCTTCACGCCCGCCACCATCAAGCTCTCCTGAGGGCGCAGCCATGAAGACGACGTCGACTCCTCGCCGCATCGCCGCCCTCACCGTCACCGCCCTGCTCCTCGGCGGCACCGTCGGCAACGCGCGCGCCGACGATCCCCCCAACTCCACCTCCAGCGGCGCCCCGCCGCCCGCCATCGACGCCACCTCGCCCGCCCTGATGCTCCCCGACGGCGCCACCCTCGCCCCCGCCAAGGTGCTCGACATCAAGCAGATCGTCGAGGAGGAGGGCGGCGAGCAGCGCCGTGAGGACACCAACGTCGACGTGACGTTCGCGCTGCAGGCCGAGGTGCTGTTCCCCAAGGACAGTGCCAGGCTCAGCCCGGCCGCCACCGCCCGCATCGCCGCCATCGCCGCGGAGGTCGACAAGCAGGGGTCCGGCCGGGTCCGCGTGTTCGGGTTCACCGACGACCTGGGGACGTACGAGCACGGTCTGAAGCTCTCCAAGGAGCGGGCCGACGCCGTGCAGCAGGAGCTGGCGAAGAACCTGGACCCGGGGACCACCTTCGACATCCGCGGGTACAGCGAGGACTATCCGATCGCCGACAACTCCACCGAGGAGGGACGGAAGAAGAACCGCCGCGTCGAGGTCTCCTTCCCCCGCACCTCCGGCGGGTAACGGGGCGATGCGCAGGGTCACGGTCGCCGCGCTCGTCCTCGGGGTCCTCGGCACGACCGCCGCCCCCGCCTCCCCCGTCGCCCCCGCCGGACCGCCCCGGCCGACGGGATACCGCAACGCCCCCGACGCCCGGCCCGTCCGGGCGGGTTCGGTGCTGCCCGGCCCCGGCACGTACACCGACAGCATCGCCCGGGGGGAGACCCGCACCTACCGCGTGCGGCTCGATGGTTCCTCGAACGTCTTCCTCTCCGCCGTCCTCGCCCCGCCGCCCGGCGCCGCCGTCGACGTCGTGGACGGCGTCTCGTTGTCGCTGCGCACCGCCTCCGGTCTGCTGTGCGGCATGCGCGCCGACATACGCCTCTACGGCGACACCGCCCGGCCCGTCGCCGACTACGTCAGCCGGCGCCTCGAAGCGGGCCGGGACTGCCAGGAGGCGGGGGAGTACGACCTGGTCGTCCAGGGGGTGGGCCGGGACGGCGACGCCGGGCGGCGGCGGGCCTGGCGCTGGGACCTGGAGCTCGGTTACGTGGTGGAGCCCGCGCCCGGCCCCGACGCGGAGCCCCCGCCCCCGCCCCCGCCCACCGCCTGGAGCACCGCACCGCCGGCGGACCTCGGCGCCGACGCCCCCGGACCCGGCAGGGCGGCCCGCGGGGGAACCGGCTTCAACGACGCCGCGCAGCTCGCCGGCGCCGGGACCTGGCGGGACGAGTTGCGGCCCGGGGAGAGCCGCTTCTACCGGGTGCCCGTCGCCTGGGGGCAGCAGCTCTTCGCCCGCGCGCGGTTCGGCAACGCCGCCGCCCCGCCCGGGCGTTCGGCGCTGCCGGACGGGCTGCGTCTCGCCCTGTACAACCCGGCGCGCGGCGCCGTCGACGAGCGCAGGGCCCTGTACACCGGCGCCCCCGCCACGCTCCTGCTCGCGACGGCCCCCGCCGCCTACGCCAACCGCACCGAGGGCACGAGCGACGCCGTCAGCGCGATGCGCTTCGAGGGGAGCTACTACCTTCAGGTCAGCCTCGACCGGCAGGCCCCCGCGTCCGTCCCCCTGGCTCTCGACCTGGCCCTGCCGTCGTCGTCCGCCGCCACCGGGCACGAGGGCTCGGGCCTCGGCGCCGGTCCCGCCCGCGGTGACGCCGCCGCCCCCGGCCCGGATCCCGTGCTGCGCGCCGTGGGGATCGCGGGCATCTCCACCGGCACCGTCCTCGTCGTGTCCCTCGCCGCCTGGCCCCTTCTCGCCTCCCGCCTCTCCCGCTCCCGCGCCCGGACCCGGCCCCGCGGGCGTCACGCCCGCGGGACGTGACGGCCGGCCGGGTCCTGTCCGGGGCGGTCGGCCAGGGCGGCCCGGATCGTGGCCGCCATATGGTCCGGGCGGGCGAAGACCTCGCGGGCCGTGAAGCGCAGGACGCGGCGGACGCCCGGGCAGCTCTGGAGCTCGTTGAAGCGGTGGACGTCGCGTTCGTGGGCCTCCCGGGTGGCGTGGTGATAGGCGAAGCCCTCGATCTCGACGACCAGTCCGGCGGAGCGGAAGAGGAAGTCGGGGTGCAGCGGGCGGCCCGCCCGCGTGTGCAGGGTCGGCTGGACCTCCGGGTGCAGGCCGGCGTCCCGTATCCGCAGCCGTGCGACGGTCTCGGCGGGCGAGCCCGAGCCCGCCACGGCCAGCGGCAGCCAGCGCCGGGCGGCCGGGCCGCCCGCGCGGCGGGGCGCGGCGAGTTCGGCGGCCAGGTCCCCGGGCCGGACGAGCGGGCCTCGGCGCAGGCCGCCGACCGAGCGCCGGGAGAGCGCCGAGTCGGCGACGACCACGGCGGCCTCCCTGCTGCCGGCAGCCCGTATCAGGTCGCCGGCCGTCCGCGCGGGGTTCGTCACCCGCAGCCCGTGCCGCAGCGAGCAGTCCCGGTCGGTGAGCCGCGACGTCGTCCGGATCCGTGTGCGCACGTGCGGCCTTGCCGGGCCGCCCGGGGCCCGGCCGCCCGGGTGGGGCGTGCGGGGCCCGCGCGCCGCGCGGGAAAGGAATTCGAGGGTCGTGGCGTCCCCCGGACCGTCCCCCGAACCGTCCGGCCCGAGGTCCGTGAGACGTTCGATGCGGTGCAGCGCGGCCGCCGTGCCGTGGCTGCACACGAGATCCGGGTGGAGCAGTTGGAGCGCCCTGGCCCGCACCCGCCAGTCCACCTCCTTTCCCGGGACCGCCCACGCGCCGCGGCAGATCCGCTGCCAGCCCTCCCCGCGCAGCCGCCGGCCCAGCCGTCCGCGCGGCCAGCCGGCGGCGAACGCCCAGACGGTGAGCAGCACCCCGCCCCTGGCGAGTCTCGTCAGCTCGTACATGTGCGCAAGGTCCCACGGACGGGGGACACTTCGCATCCCCTGTGGAAAACCCGGGGAAAACCCGGCATAAGACGTCGTCAGGAAAACGCAAAAGTGACGCGACGGGGCACTTCGGGAGGAGCATCCTGGTCTTCAGGCCTCCCCCCAAGGCACAACTCCAGAGCGCTTCCGAAGTGGGCAGCCCATGACGACCACGACCCCGAGCAGCGTCCAGTTGGTCAGCGATCTCGTCGCCCGTGTCCCCGCGTTCCGTGACGCGTACCACACACACGTCTTCCACCAGGGCGGTGTCCTGCCGCACGTCTTCTTCTGGAACGTCGTCCAGGGCACCGTCGACTCCTTCCTCGGCGAGGCCGGGGACGGCTCCGACTGGCGGCGCACCCTCGACTTCCTGGAGGAGCAGAGCCGCCGTGGCGTCCTGGGCGTCGACGAGGTGATCGTCACCTCCTTCCTCGGCGACCTGCCCGCCCCGCACGAGCCCGGGTACGAGATCGTGGGGCAGCTGGGGCCGGTCCTGGCGGCCAGGTTCCTGCGCGTCCGGCCGGGCGGCTGAGGGCCGACGGCCCGCCCCGCACCGCCCCCGCACCCGCACCGCCCCCGCCCCCGCACCGCCCCGCACCGCCCCGCCCGCCCCCCGCCCCGCACGAGCCCGGGGACGAGATCGCGGGGCAGCCGGGGCCGGTGCCGGCCCGGCCAGGTTCCCGCGCATCCGCACGGGCGGCTGATAATCGACCGCATGTCCCGCACCGCCCCCGCCCCGTCCGGAGCCGTCTCCCCCCGGGCCGCCCCGCCAGGAGCCGTCCCCGGCCGGGCCCGCCCGCCCTGGGCCGCCCTCGGCGGCTACGCGGCCACCCGTGTCCTCGGCCTCGTCGTGCTCGCCGCCGCCGCGGCGGCCACCGGCAAGGACGGGCTGCACCGGCTCATGGGGCGCTGGGACGCGGTCTGGTACACGCGGATCGCGGAGCACGGCTACGGCCACGAGGTCACCCTGCCCGACGGCGGCGTCCACGCGGACCTGGCGTTCTTCCCGCTCTTCCCGGCACTCGAACGCGGCCTGTCCACCGTCCTGCCGGTCGACGCCGCGACCGCGGGGCTGCTCGTCTCCTGGGCGGCCTCGCTCGCCGCCGCGTGGGGGATCCACGCGGTCGGCACGCACGTGACGGGCCGGCCGCGGGTCGGTGTGGTGCTCGCGGTCCTGTGGGGGGTGTACCCGACGGCGTTCGTGCAGTCGATGGCGTACACGGAGACCCTGTTCACGGCCCTCGCCGCCTGGTCGGTCCTCGCCGTGCTGCGCGGGCGCTGGATCCTGGCGGGCGCCCTGTGCGCGCTCGCCGGCCTCACCCGGCCGACGGCCGCCGCGCTGATCGCGGCGATCGGGATCACCGCCCTGGTCACCGTCGTACGCGAGCGGCGGCTGCGTGCCCCCGTCCTCGCGGGCGCGCTGCTCGCGCCGCTGGGCTGGCTCGCGTACGTCGCCTACGTCGGTCTGCGCCGGGGCAGCGCCACCGCCTACTTCGAGGTCCAGGCCGCCTGGGGCAACTCCGTCGACGGCGGTGTCGCCCTCGCCCGCTTCGTCGCCGGGCTGCCCTGGCCGGCCGCGCTCGGGCTGTGCGCCGCGCTCGGGCTGCTCGGCGCCCTGGTGGTGCTGTGCGTGCGGCAGCGGCAGCCGCTTCCGCTGCTCGTCTACACGATCGCCGTGGTCGTGATCTCGCTCGTCGGCGCCGCCTACTTCGGGTCCCGGCCGCGCCTGATGATGCCGGCGTTCGGCCTGCTGCTGCCGGCCGCGGCGGCGCTGGCCCGGGTCCGTACCCGTACCGCCGTCCCCTTGCTCGCGGTCCTCGCGCTCGCGTCCGCGGCCTACGGGGCCTTCACCCTGCTCGGCTCGGGTCCACCCTGACGGAGGCGCCGCGCCGCAGCCCCCACCCCGCCATCGTGCCGCCCGCCGCCTCCAGGACGTGCCGGCCGCGCAGCCGGATCATGCCGAGGCGGCCCGGCGGCATGGTGACGACGTCGAGGACCCGCCACGAGCGGTCCAGGTAGGCGACGTCGACGGCGAAGCGCATGCCGAAGGTGTGGATGCTGTTCGTCGGGGTGATGAGCAGGGCGCCCTCGATCCCGTCCCGGCCGAGCAGCCCCCGCCGCCGGGCCCGGTAGGAGGCCGCGATCTCCAGCGGCACCGCCCCGCCCGGGGTCTCCAGCAGGCCCGTCCCGTCACGCCAAGTCCTCCCCATGAGGGAGACGCTAGCCCTAGGGTCGGGCCGTGGACGCCCTGTTGCCGGTTCTCGTCACCGCCGCCGCCCTGTGGGGTGCGGCGGCCGGGCTGCTCGTCCCCCGTGCCGCGTACCGGCTGTCCGTCGCGCCGGAGGAGCCGTGGCGGGCCGCCTGTCCCGCCGGACATCCGTTCGCCGGCCCGGGCCGGGGCTGGCTGGGCGGTCCGGGGCGGGCCGGGTGTGCGACGAGTTCCGCGCCGCTGACGGCGCCGCTGCTGACCGCGCTCGCCTGCGCCGCGCTCGCGGCGGCCACCGGCGGGCCGCGGCCCGAACTGCTCGTGTGGCTGCTGATCGCGCCCTTCGGCACCCTCCTCGCCTGCGTCGACGTGCGGGTGCACCGGCTGCCCGACGGGCTGACCCTGCCGCTCGCCGCCGCGGTGCCGCTGCTGCTCGCGGCCGCCGCGAACCTGCCCTGCGCGGCGGGGTCCTGGACCCACTCCCTGCTGGGGGCGGCCGCGCTCGGCGGCGGATATCTCGTGCTGTTCCTGCTCCATCCGAACGGGATGGGCTTCGGCGACGTGAAGCTCGCGGTCCCGCTCGGCGCGGCGCTCGGCTGGTACGGCTGGGGCGTGCTGTTCCTCGGGGCGTTCGCCGGCTTCCTGCTCGGCGCGCTGTACGGGCTCGGGCTGGTCCTCACCCGCCGCGCGCGCCGCGGGACGGCGATCCCCTTCGGCCCCTTCATGATCGTCGGCGCGCTGCTCGGGCTGCTGCTCGGCGCGTTCACCGCCCTCCCCTGAACGGGCCGCCCTAGCATCACCCCATATGCGGACAATCGATGAGAAAGCGTCACCGAAGCGACAGGAGGCGGCGCTCCCCGACCTGCCCGCCGTCCCGCCCTGGTACCGGCGCCCCGCCCTCGTCCCCTGGGCCTGGGCGGCCGCCCTCTGCCTCCTCTACGCCACCGTCGCCGTGCGCCGCCACCTCCTCATGCGCACCACCGGATACGACCTCGGCATCTTCGAGCAGGCCGTCCGCGCCTACGCCGAGCTCCGCGCGCCCGTCGTCCCGCTGCGCGGCGAGGACTTCAACCTTCTCGGCGACCACTTCCACCCGCTGCTCGCCGTCCTCGCCCCCTTCTACCGGCTCTGGCCCTCCCCGCTCACCCTGCTCGTCGCGCAGTCCGCCCTCCTCGCGCTGGGAGCCGTCCCGCTGGTCCGCCGGGCCCGGCAGGTGGCCGGCCGGCGCGGCGCCCACGCGGTCGCCCTCGGCTACGGGCTGAGCTGGGGCGTCGCCTCCGCCGCCGCGTTCGACTTCCACGAGGTCGCGCTCGCCGTCCCGCTGCTCTCCTTCGCCCTCGACGCGCTCGCCCGGCGCCGCTGGAAGAGCGCCGTCGCCTGGGCCGCCCCGCTCCTCCTCGTCAAGGAGGACCTCGGGCTCACCCTCGCCGCCGTCGGCGCGTACATCGCCCTCAAGGGGCGCCGGGACGCCGAGGGGCGGCCGGACCGGCGGGCCCGCACCCTCGGGCTCGCCACCGCCGCCGCCGGTCTCCTCGGCTCGTTCCTCGAGATCAGGGTCCTGCTCCCGGCCCTCGACCCCACCGGCGGCTACGCCCACGGCGGGCAGCTCGCCGCCGCACACGGCTCCCTGCTCGGGGCGCTCGCGCACGCCCCGCTGGACCTGCTCCGCCCCGACGTCAAGGCGACGACCCTGATCCTCGTCTTCGCGCCCTCGGCGCTGCTCGCCCTGCGCTCCCCGCTCGCCCTGATCGCGCTGCCCACCCTCGCCTGGCGGATGGCCTCCGAGAACGCCTTCCACTGGGGCACGGCCTTCCACTACAGCGCGGTCCTCATGCCGGTGGTGTTCGCCGGACTCCTCGACGTCCTCGGCCGCGAGACCAACCCCCGCAACGTGCGCGCCGCCCTCGCCACCGTGCTCGCCGTCACGGCCGCGCTGCTGCCCTCCTTCCCGCTGGCGCAGCTCGCCCAGCGGGCCACCTGGCACACCACCCCGCACCTGGAGGCCGCCCGCGACCTGCTCGCGCGGATCCCCGACGGCGCGACCGTCGCCGCCTCCAACCGGCTCGCCCCGCAGCTGACCTCGCGCTGCACGGTGGTCCTCTTTCCGGCCTTCCCGGTCGGCGGCCGGCTCTACGAGTACCGGCGCACGGGCCTGCCGCGGCCCACCGCCGAGTGGATCGTGCACGACCCGGAGGCCCCCGAGGCATGGCCCTACCGGCGCGGACACTGGCCGTACCCGCTGGAGCAGCAGCGGGCCGAGCTGAAAGCCGCCGTCGAGAAGGACGGGTACACGGTCGTCGCGCGCCGCGACGGAATCACCCTGCTCCGCCGCGCCGCCCGCTGAGGCGCTCCCGTCAGGCGTGCGGCCCGACCGCCACCGGACCCACCGTCAGCTCGGCCCGGCCCTCCAGGACCGCCGCCACCCGATCGGCCTGTGCCCCCAGCGCCCGGAGCCGCGCCGCGGAGAGGGGACGCAGCGGCTCGACCGTCACCGCGATCCGCTTCCCGGAACGGCGCTGGTGCCACACCCCCTCGACCGTGCCGTCGACGAGCAGCACCGGGAAGTTCCCGGCCTGGCCGCCCGCCAGGGCCCGCTCGGCGGCCCGGCCCGCGAAGAGCCGGGCCCGCGGCTGGGAGGCGATGCCGAAGCCGTCGAAGTACGGCAGCAGCCGCACCCCGCGGCCCGGCCGCTCGTCCGGGAAGTCCGTGTCACCGGCGGCGACCCAGGCCTCCGTCCCGTCGAAGGACACCTCCTCGATCCGCCCGGCCGCGGCGAGGGAGGCGAAGAGCCGCGCCGCCCAGCCCGCCGGCGCCGCCAGCCACTTCGCGAAGTGCGCCGGGGTCGCCGGGCCGTAGGCGCGCAGATAGCGGTCCACCAGCTCGCCGAGCGCCCGCGGTCCGGACCGCGGGCGCACCGCGGGGTTGGTGTAGGTGACCTTCCGTCCCCGGTCACGGCCGAAGGCCAGCACTCCCCGGTGCGCGGCCAGATGCGTGATCTGGCGCCACCGGGGCCACTTGTCCTGGAAGGCGTCCACCACCCGGTCGCCCGCCCACGGGCCGGTGCGCGCGACGATCGCGTCGGTGAGCTCGTCCACGGTGAGCTCGGTGCCGGTCAGCGCGTCGGCGATCGCCGCCACGACCTCGTCCGTCTGCGCGGGCGTCATGCGCACGTGCGGCGGCTGCCCGCTCGCCCCTGCCGGGATCGCGGACAGAGCGCCCGTCCACATCGGCAGGTCGGCGGCCGGCAGCAGGTGCACGGTGCCGCGCGGCCCGTACGTCTTCGTCAGCGCGCGGTCCTGCCACAGCGCGGCCCGCACGTCGGCCCGCGTCCCCGCCGTCCTGCGGAGCGCCAGGGACAGCTCGGCCGCGGACAGGACCTGGGCGTGCGCGCCGAGCATCGCGGCGGCCACCGCGGCCGGCGAGGCGTCCGCGGGCTCGTCCAGGAACTGGCGGCGCATCCGGCGGGCATCGGCCTGCGCCCAAGTGACGTGCGGGGAAGGGGAGGTCGTCATGGGGCGACCGTAGGGGGCATGGAGGTCGGATCCGGTCCGCTTCGCGCCCGCCCCGCCCGCGGTGTCGGCACCCGCGGGGCGTCAACCGGGCGACCTGACGGAGGGGTCCCCCGTCGGAGGTACGGATTCCGCCGCCACGCCCGGGCGCAAACCCGCCACGAGGCGTTGGAGCCCTTGTGCCGCTTGGCCTCCGGCGAATTCGACGGGGTCTCTTCGGCGCGGCTGGCACGCAGGACGACTAATGAAGGGTTATGGTGGAAACCCCCCCTCGGGCCGGTCCGTATCCCCCCCACGGACCGGCCCGTTTTTTCTCTCCCGCTCCGGGCGGGCCCGGTTCACGGCGAAGGGCGGGCCCCCGTCCCCGCCCCCGCGCGGTCCCCCGGCCGCCGCGGCGCGTCAGCCCCGGCCGGCCCAGATGTTGGTGCCCTCGGTGTCGACGGCGAAGGAGTCGATGTCCTTCAGCTCCTCGTCGGTGAGCGGGGCCGCGGCGAGCGCCGCCACGTTCTCCTCCAGCTGTGCGACGCTGGACGCGCCGATCAGGGCCGAGGTCATGCGCTCGTCGCGCAGCACCCAGCGCAGCGCCAGCTGGGCGAGGGACTGCCCGCGCCGCTCGGCGATGTCCGCGAGACCGCGCAGCCGCCGCAGCACCTCGTCGGAGAGCAGGTCCGGGTCGAGGGACTTGCCCTGGGTGGCCCGGGAGCCCTCGGGGATGCCCTTCAGGTACTTGTTGGTGAGCAGCCCCTGCGCCAGCGGCACGAAGGAGATGCAGCCCATGCCGGCCGCCTCCAGGGTGTCGAGGAGGCCGTCCTCCTCCGTCCACCTGTTGATCATGGAGTACGAGGGCTGGTGGATGAGCGCCGGGACGCCCATCTCCCGGAGGATCCGCGCGGCCTCGGCGGTCTGCTCGCTGGTGTAGGAGGAGACGCCCACGTAGAGCGCCTTGCCCTGCTGGACGGCGGAGGCGAGCGCCCCCATCGTCTCCTCCAGCGGGGTGTGCGGGTCGAAGCGGTGCGAGTAGAAGATGTCGACGTAGTCGAGGCCCATCCGCTTCAGGGAGGCGTCGAGCGACGACATCAGGTACTTGCGCGAACCCCACTCGCCGTACGGGCCGGGGTGCATCAGATAGCCGGCCTTGGTCGAGACGATCAGCTCGTCCCGGTACGGCGCGAAGTCCTGGGCGAGGAGCTTCCCGAAGTTCAGCTCGGCGGAGCCGGGCGGCGGGCCGTAGTTGTTCGCCAGGTCGAAGTGGGTCACGCCCAGGTCGAAGGCGCGGCGCAGGATCGCGCGCTGCGATTCCAGGGCGCGGTCGTCGCCGAAGTTGTGCCACAGGCCCAGCGAGATCGCGGGGAGCTTGAGTCCGCTCCGGCCGGTGCGCCGGTACTCCATGGCGTCGTAGCGGTCCGCGGCGGCGCGGTACAGGGGGGAATCAGTCACGTATCTCTGCTTATCACGGACTTGTGACAGTCCCGGGCTGGGAGCCGGTTACCCGTCCGCAGTAATGTGGCCGCTTCGGGGGCCGACGCTCATGGAGGGGTAAAGAACAGTGAACCTGCGCGACCTGGTGTACGGGCTCTACGCACGCCGGGTGGAAGGCCGCCTCGACCACGCCCAGGTGCCCAAGCACATCGGCGTCATCCTCGACGGCAACCGGCGCTGGGCCAAGGCCTCCGGCGGCACCCCCGAACAGGGGCACAAGGCCGGCGCGGACAAGATCCAGGAGCTTCTCGGCTGGTGCGCCGAGACCGACGTCGAGGTCGTCACGCTCTGGATGCTCTCCACCGACAACCTGAACCGTCCCGAGGAGCAGCTCCTCCCGCTGCTCGGGATCATCGAGGACGCCGTGCGGGCGCTCGCCGCCGACGGCCGCTGGCGGGTGCACCACGTGGGCACCCTCGACCTGCTGCCGGCGCGCACCCAGTCCGTCCTCAAGGAGGCCGAGCAGGCCACCCTGGACAACCCGGGCATACTCGTGAACGTCGCCGTGGGCTACGGCGGCCGGCAGGAGATCGCGGACGCGGTCCGCTCGCTGCTCCTGGAGCACGCGGAGCGCGGCACCAGCTTCGAGGAGCTGGCGGAGATCGTCGACATCGACCACATCGCGGAGCACCTCTACACGCGCGGCCAGCCCGACCCGGACCTGGTGATCCGCACCAGCGGAGAGCAGCGCCTGTCCGGTTTCATGCTGTGGCAGAGCGCGCACTCCGAGTACTACTTCTGCGAGGTCCACTGGCCGGCCTTCCGCAAGGTCGACTTCCTGCGCGC
Organism: Streptomyces sp. NPDC048018; assembly: GCF_043202995.1. Taxonomy (NCBI): domain Bacteria; kingdom Bacillati; phylum Actinomycetota; class Actinomycetes; order Kitasatosporales; family Streptomycetaceae; genus Streptomyces; species Streptomyces sp. NPDC048018. Next base: position 36,472 of record NZ_JBIDBK010000004.1, on the reverse strand, counting down.
GCTGCGCGACTACGCCGCCCGGCACCGCCGCTTCGGCAACTGACCCCACCCGCGGGGGCCGCGCGAGCGCCCCACGGAGCCCGGCAACGCCCCCTCGCCGCACCGCCGGCGACCCGGGTGGCGCCGCCCTGTGAGGCCCCCCGCCCGGCGCGCACCGGGCTCCGCGGGCGTCGCAGGGGACTCCCGCGACACCCCAGGACGACAGCTCCGCCTTCCGTCACCCCCCGTTCACGAACACGCCGTCATATGCCATGGCATGACGGCGCGTGCGGGAGGGCATATCCCTGGTGAAGTGAGCGGCACGGAGACCGCCACCCGGGAGGCCCTTTGCACCAGGACGACCGTGCAGGACATGTACGGACGAAGCGGAGGGCCGGTGCTCGGCCCGCGCATCGTGGCCTGAGCCCGGTCCCATTCCGCCGCGACATCCGCTCCTCCGGCAGCTTTGCCGGCGGCCCCTCCGTCGGAGCGGTCCCGTCGCAACCCCGACCTCACAGGGGTCCTCGAAGGGGGTCTGTCCTTCCGTGGTGACCAGCACTAAGCGCCGCTTGTCCGACAGGCGCACCTATGTTCTCGACACCAGCGTCCTGCTGGCCGACCCCAGCGCGATGTCCCGCTTCGAGGAGCACGAGGTCGTGCTCCCCATCGTCGTGGTGACCGAGCTGGAGGCCAAGAGGCACCACCCCGAGCTCGGTTACTTCGCCCGGCAGGCCCTCCGCCTGCTCGACGACTTCCGGGTCCGGTACGGCCGTCTCGACTCCCCGCTCCCCGTAGGGGAACTGGGCGGCACCCTGCGTGTCGAGCTCAACCACTCGGACCCCGGTGTCCTTCCGGCCGGCTACCGGCTCGGGGACAACGACTCCCGCATCCTCGCGGTCGCCCGCAACCTGCAGGCGGAGGGCTACGACGTCACCGTCGTCTCCAAGGACCTGCCGCTGCGGATCAAGGCGTCCTCGGTCGGTCTCCTCGCCGAGGAGTACCGGGCGGAGCTCGCCATCACGGACTCCGGCTGGACCGGGATGTCCGAGGTCGCGCTCGCCGCCGACCAGGTCGACCTGCTCTACGACCAGGAGTCCCTGTACGTCCCGGAGGCGGCCGGGCTGCCGGTGCACACCGGGCTCGTGCTGCAGTCCGAGCGGGGCAAGGCGCTGGGCCGGGTCACGGCCGAGGCCACGGTGCGCCTGGTGCGCGGCGACCGGGAGGCCTTCGGCATCCGCGGCCGCAGCGCCGAGCAGCGCATCGCGCTCGACCTGCTGCTCGATCCGGACGTCGGCATCGTCTCCATGGGCGGCCGGGCCGGCACCGGCAAGTCGGCGCTCGCGCTCTGCGCGGGACTGGAGGCGGTCCTGGAGCGCCGTCAGCACCAGAAGGTGATGGTCTTCCGTCCCCTGTACGCGGTGGGCGGGCAGGAGCTCGGCTATCTGCCGGGCACCGAGGCCGAGAAGATGAGCCCCTGGGCGCAGGCGGTCTTCGACACGCTCTCGGCCGTGGCGGGCCGCGAGGTGATCGAGGAGGTGCTCGGCCGCGGGATGCTGGAGGTCCTGCCGCTCACCCACATCCGGGGCCGCTCGCTGCACGACGCGTTCGTCATCGTGGACGAGGCCCAGTCCCTGGAGCGGAACGTACTGCTGACCGTTCTGTCCCGGATCGGGGCGAATTCCCGGGTGGTGCTGACCCACGACGTCGCCCAGCGCGACAACCTGAGGGTGGGTCGGTACGACGGAGTCGTCGCCGTGGTCGAGAAGCTGAAGGGGCATCCGCTCTTCGCTCACGTCACGCTGACGCGTTCCGAGCGTTCGCAGATCGCCGCGCTCGTGACCGAGATGCTGGAGGACGGTCAGATGTGATCTGTCCTGAATGAGGTGATTCGCACCGCAGTTGGCGCCGCCCGGCAAAGCGCGTGAGCTTAGCCGGGCGGCGTCGTGCTGTCTCCCGTATCCGTCAAATCCCGTGCGTCCGACCAGGTGTGAGCTTTCACACGCAGCACGGAATTGCCTTGCGGTGTCGCCGTCCGGCAGAGTCTTGCTTCCGTCAGGCCCCGCATACGGCACACGTGCACCCTCAGGGGTGTAGCACCACACAACTCAACAGCCGTTCGCCGTATGCCGCCCACAGCACCACGGGCCCGTGTCTTCTGTGACCCAGTAGTCGGAGACCAGCGTCAGGGGCACGATTTTCGCCCGTTTTGGTCACCCTGTGCGGGCGATGCTGGAAGGAAACCGTGTGAGCCGGATCTCGGTCCGGGGATTCGCGGTGGCTTCGGCCACTGCGGTCACCACTGTCGGCGCCGTCGTCGGTGTCGCCTCGGGCAACGCCGCGCAGGCCGCTGACGACAACTTCGAGGCCACCGCGGCCGACACCACGCTGCTCGCGGACATTCCCGCCGGCGAGCAGGCCCAGGTACAGGTCTCCACCCTCGCGGAGCAGGCCGACGCCCAGGCCGCCGCCGCGGACTCCGCCGCGCGCAAGTCCGCCGAGGAAGCCGCCCGCATCCAGGCCGCCAAGGACGCCGAGTCCAAGAAGGAAGCGGCCGAGAAGGCGGAGAAGGAGCGCAAGGAGGCCGAGGCCGAGCGCGCCAGCCGGTCCGCCCTGCGCGACGCGTCGAGCTTCGCCGCCCAGGGTTCGTACAGCATCTCGGACGTCAAGGCGATCGCCCGCCAGATGATCCCGGGCGACCAGTTCCAGTGCTTCAGCAACATCGTGAACCACGAGTCCGGCTGGAACTACACGGCGACCAACGCCTCCTCGGGCGCATACGGTCTCGTCCAGGCCCTCCCCGGTTCGAAGATGTCCTCGGCCGGCGCGGACTGGCGGACGAACCCCGCCACCCAGATCAAGTGGGGCCTCAGCTACATGAACGGCCGTTACGGCAGCCCCTGCGGCGCCTGGTCGTTCTGGCAGGCGAACCACTGGTACTAGGAGACGGCGCCCGGTAGTGATCCGTACCGGCCCCCGCTCAACCCGGCGAAGCCCCTCACCGTCCTTCGGTGAGGGGCTTCGCCCGTGCAGGGGTGTAGGTTCAGGAATCCGAGGGGGGACGAGGGGGGAGAGGGAAGAGCATGTCGAGACTGCCAGGATGGCTGCGCCGGATGGGCGACGGCCTGAGCCGCATGGGCGAACGCCTTGACGAGCGGCGGGCGGAGGCCGAGGACGAGGCCGCCGCGGGCGCGCCGTACGCCGGCCCGGGACCCGTGCCCGCCCTCGCGACCGCGGACGCCGCCCCGGGCACCGGGACCGCCCCGGCCGCCGAGGCGGTCCAGACCGGGACCGAGGTCCCGCGACCCGGACCGTCCGTCGCGAAGTCCGCTGTGGACACCGCCCCCGAGCCCGCCCCCGCCCCTCCGGTGGCCGCCGCCTCCGTGCCCGCGCCGCCCGCCTACGCGCCCGCCGTCGCGGCCCGCCCCGACCCGGTGGCCGCGATCCCCTGGGGCATGCGGGTCGCCGCCGAGGCGGGCTGGCGCCTGCTCGTCCTCGCCGGCACCGTCTGGGTGCTGATGAAGGTGATCAGCTCGGTGCAGCTGGTCGTCCTCGCCTTCGTCGCCGCCCTCCTCATCACCGCGCTGCTCCAGCCCACCGTGGCCCTGCTGCGCAGGAAGGGCCTGCCGCGCGGGCTCGCCACCGCCGTCACCGCCGTCTCCGGCTTCGTGATCATGGGGCTGGTCGGCTGGTTCGTGGTCTGGCAGGTGATGGACAACATCGACAGCCTGTCCGACCGGGTCAAGGACGGCATCGAGGAGCTCAAGCACTGGCTCCTCGACAGCCCCTTCCACGTCACCGAGCAGCAGATCAACGACATCGCCAAGAACCTCAGCGACACCATCGGCGCCAACGCCGAGCAGATCACGTCCGCCGGACTCCAGGGCGTGACCGTGGTCGTGGAGGCGATGACCGGCATCCTGCTCGCCATGTTCTCCACCCTCTTCCTGCTCTACGACGGGAAGAAGGTCTGGGAGTGGACCCTCAAGCTGGTGCCCGCCCAGGCACGGCCCGGTGTCGCGGGCGCCGGCCCCCGGGCCTGGCGCACCCTCACCGCGTACGTCCGCGGCACGGTGCTCGTCGCCCTCATCGACGCCGTCTTCATCGGCCTCGGGCTGTACTTCCTCGAAGTGCCGATGGCCGTGCCGCTCGCCGTGTTCATCTTCCTCTTCGCGTTCATCCCGCTGGTCGGCGCCGTGGTCTCCGGCGCCCTCGCCTGCGTCGTCGCGCTCGTCACCAACGGGGTGTTCACCGCCCTGATGGTGCTCGTGGTCGTGCTCGCCGTCCAGCAGATCGAGGGCCACGTCCTGCAGCCGTTCATCCTCGGACGGGCCGTACGGGTGCACCCCCTCGCGGTCGTGCTCGCCGTCGCGGCCGGCGGCCTCACCGCCGGCATCGGCGGCGCCGTCGTCGCCGTCCCGCTGGTCGCCGTCGCCAACACCGCGGTCGGCTACCTCCGGGCGTACAGCACCGAGCAGGCCCTGCGCGCCGCCCCCGAGCCCCGGGGCGCGACCGCCTACGAGGTGGCGCCGACCCCGGCGCCCGGCTCGGCCGACCGGGTGCCGGGAGGCTCCGCGTGATCTCCGAGCCCGAGCTGGTCGGCGGCCCGGACGGCCAGGGCACCCCGAGGCCCCCGGTGTGGGCGGAGCCGCAGCCCTGGCCGCAGCAGGTGCCCGGCGGGCAGCCGGAAGCGCCGCGGGCCCGCCGGCCCTGGCTGTGGGCGCTCGGCGGCGCGGCCCTCGCCTCGGCGGTATGGGCCGGCGGGCTGTACGCGTACGAGAGCCGGGGCCCCGACCTCGGCGCCTACCGCACCGACCGCGACCCGTGCCGGGTGGCCCGGTTCGACGGGCTGACCTCGGCGATCGGGCCCAAGGGGCCGTCCATGAGCGAGCCGCTGAAGGTGGACGAGCCCGCCCTCTTCCAGTGGGGGTGCAGCGTGAGCCTGGCCAAGGGGAGAGCGCGCTACGGCGCGAGCGTGGACTACTCCCTGCACCGGGTGACCGACCCCGGCCCCGAGTTCGACGCCCGGATGGCCGACCCGCAGGTCAGCGAGCTGGGCGACCGGATCGGCGGACTGGCGGAGTACGCCTACGTGGGGGAGATCAGCGGCGGCGGCGTCTGGGTGAAGGTCGTGGACGGGCAGGCCGAGATCTCGCTGACCGTCATGCCGGAGATCTGGGACGAGAAGAACAACCGGTACCTGGAGTCGCCGGACCTGGACCCGGCGGCCCTGCAGACCTATCTCGTCGAGGACATGCGGCAGTTGATGGCGGCGCTCCAGCGGTGAGCGGGAACGCCCGAGGGGCCCCGGGGTGTGCACCCCGGGGCCCCTCGCGTCGTGCGCAGAGAGCCCTACTCGGACAGCACGGCCTCGGCGTCGAGCGTCACGCCGACCGCCTGGATGACCGAGGCGATCTTCACGGCCTCCTGGATCGTCTCGCGGTCGACGCCGGCCTTGCGCAGGACCTGCTCGTGCGAGTCCAGGCACTGGCCGCAGCCGTTGATCGCGGACACGGCCAGCGACCACAGCTCGAAGTCGACCTTCTCGACACCCGGGTTGCCGATGACGTTCATCCGCAGACCGGCGCGCATCGTCCCGTACTCGGGGTCCGACAGCAGGTGCCGGGTCCGGTAGAAGACGTTGTTCATCGCCATGATCGCGGCGGCCGACTTGGCGGCCTGGTAGGCCTCGGGCTTCAGGTTCGCCTGTGCCTCGGGCTCCAGCTCCCTGAGGACCCGCGGCGAGCGCGAGGCGATGGCGCAGGCCAGCACCGTGCCCCACAGCTGCTGCTGCGGAAGCTCGCTGTTGCCGATGACCGAACCGAGGTTCAGCTTCAGGTCCTTGGCGAAGTCCGGTACGGCGGCCTTCAGCTCATCGAGAGCCATGCTCACTCACCGGCCAGGAGCGCGGCGGCGTCGAGGGTGTCCTCGCCCTTGGTCCAGTTGCAGGGGCACAGCTCGTCGGTCTGCAGGGCGTCGAGGACCCGCAGGACCTCCTTGGGGTTACGGCCGACGGAGCCGGCGGTCACCATGACGAACTGGATCTCGTTGTTCGGGTCCACGACGAAGACGGCACGCTGGGCGAAGCCGTCCGCACCCTCGACGCCGCAGTCGCGCATGAGCTCGTGCTTCGAGTCGGCGAGCATCGGGAAGGGCAGGTCACGCAGGTCGGCGTGGTCCTTGCGCCAGGCGTGGTGGACGAACTCGGAGTCGCCGGAGACGCCGAGGATCTGGGCGTCACGGTCGGCGAACTCGTCGTTCAGCTTGCCGAACGCGGCGATCTCGGTCGGGCAGACGAAGGTGAAGTCCTTCGGCCAGAAGAACACCACGCGCCACTTGCCCTCGTAGGACTTTTGGTCGATCTGCGCGAACTCCTTGCCGCTCTCCAGCGACACGCAGGCGGTCAGGTCGTAGGTGGGGAACTTGTCACCGACAGTGAGCACGCGCTCTCCTTACAGGCCGGAAGGATCCCTTTTGAGGTCTTCCGTGAGGGGTTGGACGGCCCACAGCATGGCACGGAGTGCATTGATCAGTGAAATAGCTAGAGTGGGTCGGGTTGATCGAAGGTGGTTATCAGTGAATCCGGTACGCAGGGTGAAGCAGCCCAGCCTCTCCCAGCTCAGAGCGTTCGCGGCGGTTGCGGAGCATCTGCACTTCCGGGATGCCGCGGCAGCCATAGGGATGAGCCAGCCGGCCCTCTCGGGGGCGGTCTCGGCGCTTGAGGAGGCACTCGGTGTCCAGCTCCTCGAGCGTACGACGCGCAAGGTCCTGCTCTCTCCCGCGGGGGAGCGGCTCGCCGTGCGCGCCCACGCCGTGCTCGACGCGGTGGGCGAGCTGATGGAAGAGGCGGAGGCCGCCCAGGCGCCGTTCACCGGGGTGCTGCGGCTCGGGGTGATCCCGACGGTCGCGCCCTATCTGCTGCCGAGCGTGCTGCGGCTCGTCCACACCCGCTACCCCGAGCTCGACCTCCAGGTGCACGAGGAGCAGACCTCCTCGCTGATCGAGGGGCTCTCCGGCGGGCGGCTCGACCTGCTGCTGCTCGCCGTCCCGCTCGGAGTCCCCGGCGTCACCGAACTCCCGCTCTTCGACGAGGACTTCGTGCTCGTCACGCCCGAGGGGCATCCGCTCGCCGGGCGGGCCGACATCCCGCGCGAGGCGCTCCGAGAGCTCAGGCTGCTGCTCCTGGACGAGGGGCACTGCCTGCGCGACCAGGCCCTCGACATCTGCCGGGAGGCCGGCCGCGCGGACGGGGCACCGGTCACCACGACCGCGGCGGGACTGTCGACGCTGGTGCAGCTGGTGGCCGGCGGGCTCGGCGTGACCCTGCTGCCGCGGACCGCGGTGAAGGTCGAGACCGCCCGTAACGCCGCCCTGTTCACCGGGGACTTCGCCGATCCGGCGCCCACCCGGCGGATCGCCCTCGCGATGCGGACGGGCGCGGCCCGCCAGTCCGAGTTCGAGGAACTGGCGGGCTCGCTCCGGGACGCCATGAAGCGGCTGCCGGTACGGATCGTCCGGGCGGGCGCTACTCCGTCCTGAGGCCGTCGGCCCGCATCAGCCGCCAGAGCAGCGGCAGGCTCAGCACGGTGACCAGCGCGATCAGGGCCGCGCCCACCCCGGTGACGGGCAGGAAGACCCACCAGTCCTCGACCGGCTTGCCGATCATCCGCAGCAGCACCAGGCCGAGCGCCAGCCCGCCCGCCACCGACAGGGCGAGGCCGAGGACGATCGGCACCGCCGTCTGCCACAGCACCGACCAGCCGAGGGTGGCGCGGCGGGTGCCGAAGGCGACCAGCGAGGACAGCAGCCGCTTGCGTTCCCGCAGTTGCTCCAGGGTCGTGACCAGCAGCGACACCGCGACGAGCAGCATGGTGAGGGTGGCGCCGATCAGGATGCCGGTGCGGACGCTGCTGAACTGGGCGTCGCGCTCGACGTCCTGGAGGGTCTGCACCCGCGTCAGCGGATCGATCCGGGCGACCGTGTTCCGCACGTACTCGGCGGCGTCCGGCACGGCCGGGTCGATCCGGATCATGGCCCCGGCCTCCGGGGCGTCGAGCCGGGTGGCGTCGATCGCCTTCGGCGTGGCCATCACCCCGGACCACACCCGGCCCAGCGGATCGGGGCGCGCGTCGACCGTGCGGGCCGAGGCCGGGATGCGCCAGGTCGGCACGGCCCCGCCCGCGTACCCCAGCGGGTCGCGCAGCGCGACCACCGCACCCGGCCCGGCGGTCTTGGCGACCCAGGCGTCGTCCGGGCCCTGCGCGCCGTGGGCCAGGACGACGAACACGTCGCCGTCGGTGCACGAGGGCAGGCGGGCGAACTCCCTCAGGGAGGCGCAGTCGCCGACCGCCATCGAGGTGACGGGGGCGAAGTCCTCCCCCTTCCGCAGCGGGCCGGCACGCCACACGCTGGACTCGATGGTGCCGACGACCGACCGCACGCCCTTCGTCCCGGACAGCGCCTCGATCGCCCGGCGGGCGTCGTCGGCGTTCCTGGCCGCGACCTTGGTCTCCAGCTGGGCGCGGGCGGTGTCCATGGCGGTGGGCCGCATGAAGTCGTTCTGCATCGCCTGGAACAGCATCTGCAGCGCGATCGCCCCGGCCGCCGCGACGACGATGCCGCTGACCGTACGGGCCGCGGTGCCACTGCTCAGCTGGAGCCTGCGGGTGGCGAGCTGCCAGGCCACCGGGCCGCCGCGCAGCCGCCGCACCAGCGCCTCCACCAGCCAGGGCAGCAGCGTGGTGAGTCCGACCAGGGCGACGGTCGAGCCGACGGCGATGCCGACGGCGTCGATCGAGGTCTCCTCGATCCGTACCTCTCCTCCCGCGGTCGGCACGAGCAGGGCCGCGCCGGCGAGGACGAGGACCAGTCGCCAGGCGAGCCGGCGGGGCTTCGGGGTCGCGGTCCTGACCACGCCCAGCGGTTCGATCGCCACCCCGCGCAGGGCGAAGAGGCTGACCACGACGGCGGACACGGGCACGGCCGCGACGATCACCGCGGCGAGCCAGGGCACCGGGGACATGTCGGACGGGAAGGCGTTGACGTCCCAGATCTGCACGGTGCCGGCCAGCTGCCCGGCCAGGGCGAAGAAGCCGGCGCCGGCGGCGAGGCCGAGCAGCGCGCCCGCGAGGGACTCGCCGGCCGCGATCCGCCGGGTCATGGCGGTGTCCGCGCCGACCAGGCGCAGCGCGGCGAGCCGCCGGTCGCGCTGCTCGCCGCCGAAGCGGACGGCGGTCGCGATGAAGACGAGCACCGGCAGCAGCAGGACGACACAGGCGATGACGACGAGCAGCAGCAGGAACGCGTTCATCGGCTCCTCCGGCACCGACCAGCCGTAGCGCTCACCGCGCCCGGTGAAGGCGTCGGTGGTGAGGACGTCCGAGCCGGCGACGTAGCGCAGTTCCGCCGGGCCGATCAGCGCCGCGTCGCCGAGGGTTCCCGTGACCTTGTAGGGCAGGCGTTCGCGCAGGAGCGCGCCCTCGGGGGAGCCGAGCAGCTCGCGCAGGGCGGGGGAGACCAGCATCTCGCCGGCCGCGGGCACCTTCGCCGCTCCCGGGGGGACGGCCGGGCTCGCGCCCTCGGGCCGGAGCAGCAGGCCGGTGACGGTGTCGCCGCGGTAGACGTTGCTCTGGTCGGCGTAGAGAAAGGTGTCCGGTCCGGGCCGCTCCACCAGCTCGCTCGCGTCGACGGCGCGGGCCGACTCGCGCACCTCCCGCTGGAACAGCATGTTCGGCAGGGACGCGGCGACGAGCAGCAGGGCCACGCCCAGTCCGATGCCGGTGGCGGTCAGGGCGGTGCGCAGCCAGCCGCCGCGCCCGCCGGTCACGGCGAAGCGGGCGCCGAGGGCCAGGTCGCGGGCCCAGGTCCGCATGCTCATACGGCCCACTCCGTGTCCCGCACGCTGCCGTCGCGGACCACGACCTCGCGGTCGGAGTAGGCGGCGACCCGGGCCTCGTGGGTGACCAGGACGACGGCGGCGCCGGTGTCCCGGGAGGCGTCGGTGAGCAGCTGCATCACCCGCTCGCCGTTGAGGGAGTCGAGCGCGCCGGTGGGCTCGTCGGCGAAGATCACCCGGGGTGCGGTGACGAGGGCGCGGGCGACCGCGACCCGCTGGCCCTGGCCGCCGGAGATCTCGCCGGGCCGCTTGCCGGCCACGTCCTCGACCTCCAGGCGGGCGAGCCACGCGCGGGCCCGTGCCTCGGCGGGCCTGCGGCGCTCGCCGCCCAGGCGCAGCGGCAGGGCGACGTTCTCGACGCAGGTCAGTTCCGGCACGAGCTGGCCGAACTGGAAGACGAAGCCGAAGTCGGAGCGGCGCAGCGCGCTGCGCTGCCCGTCGCTCAGGGCGGTGAGTTCGCGGCCGTCGTAGTGGATGGTGCCCGCGTCGGGGCGGACGATGCCGGCGAGGCAGTGCAGCAGGGTGGACTTGCCGGACCCGGAGGGGCCCATCACGGCGACGACCTCACCGGCGCGCAGGGAGAAGTCGGCCCCGGCGAGGGCGGGCGTCGGCCCGTAGGACTTGTCCATCCCGCTCGCGCGGAGCAGGGGTGCGGTCGTCATCGGCGGATCTCCTCGGCGAGCCGGTCGAGGCGGGCGGCGGTCAGCTCCAGCCAGCGCAGGTCGGCCTCCAGGTGGAAGAGCGCGTGGTCGCAGACGAGCTGGTCGGCGAGGTCGCCGTCCTTCTTGCGCCGGGTGAGCTCGCGCATCAGGCGCAGGTGTTCGGTGCGCTGGACGTCGAGCAGCTCGGCGGCGCCGCGGCCGGTGAGCAGGGCCAGGACGACCTTGGTGTAGAGCGTGGACTGGAGGTACGGCTCCGGCTTCTCGGGGGTGGCGAGCCACTGCGCGACGTCGGTGACGCCGGCCTCGGTGATGGCGTACCGCTTGCGCTCGGGGCCGGCCCCGGCCTCGAGGCCGTCGACCTCGACGAGGCCGTTCCTCAGGAGCCGGGACATCGTCGAGTAGACCTGCCCGTAGTGGAGGGGCCGGTCGTGGCCGAAGCGCTCGTCGAAGGCGCGCTTGAGGTCGTAACCGTGGCGCGGGCCGGACTCCAGGAGTCCCAGAAGGGTGTGACCGATGGACATGATGCCACTCTACACGCGGTGTATACGCGTGATGTATAGCCCTGGTGGGGGCCGGTCAGGGAGTGCCGGGGCGGCGAGGGCACCCGTCGAACGCGAAGTCTGTGACCGGCCGCACACAACCATCCGCACCTGTGGAGCGTCGGTTCCCTCGGGAGTGGGTGCTCATTGTCACGCCCGGAAAGCCGGATGGATCGCCCTTTGTCGCGATCGCCGGTGTTAGCTTGCTGAGCTGATTCGAAGACGAGCGGAGCGAACGAGGACATGGGCCGAACAGGTAACAGCCAGGCGGGAAAGGGCGGGCGGATACGCCGCCTCTTCACCTGGAAGAAACTCCTGGGCACGTTCTTCGTGGGCTGCCTGCTCGTGATGGGCGCCTTCTACGCGCTCTACCTGATGGTCCCGGTGCCGTCGGCCAACGCGGACGCGACCCTGCAGAGCAACGTCTACAAGTACTCCAACGGCAAGGTCATGGCCCGCACGGGCAAGATCAACCGCGAGATCGTGGGCCTGGAGAAGGTCCCGACCGACGTTCAGCGGGCCTTCGTCGCCGCCGAGAACAAGACCTTCTACAAGGACAACGGCGTCGACGTCATGGGCACCGCCCGTGCCGCCTGGAACACCCTCACCGGCAAGGGCAAGCAGGGCGGTTCGACGATCACCCAGCAGTACGTCAAGAACTACTACCTGAGCCAGGACCAGACGGCGACCCGCAAGCTCAAGGAAATGGTCATCGCCATCAAGGTGGACCAGCGCATGAGCAAGCCGGAGATCCTCGCCGGCTACATCAACACCAGCTACTACGGCCGCAACGCCTACGGCATCCAGGCCGCCGCCCAGGCCTACTACGGCGTCGACGCCACCAAGCTCACCGCCGCCCAGGGCGCCTACCTCGCCTCCGTGCTCCAGGCCCCCAGCCAGTACGACTGGACCTTCGCCGGCCCCGAGGGCCGCAAGCTCGTCGCGCAGCGCTGGAACTACGTCCTCGACAACATGGTCGAGGAGGGCTGGCTGGACGCCGCGCAGCGGGCCGGCATGAAGTTCCCCGTCCCGCAGAAGCCCAAGGCCCCCAAGGGCCTCAGCGGCCAGAGCGGCTACATCGTCGAGGCCGCCAACCAGGAGCTCGTGCGCCAGGGCGTCAGCGAGGAGGACCTGAAGGCCGGCGGCTGGACGATCACCCTCAACATCGACGAGAAGAAGCAGAAGGCCCTGGTCAAGGCGGTCGACGAGCAGCTGGAGGACGAGCTCGACCGCAAGGGCGACAAGAAGCAGGCGACCGTCCAGGCCGGCGCCACCTCCGTCGACCCGAAGACCGGCGCGGTCGTCGCCATGTACGGCGGCGTCGGCGCCACCGAGCACTGGACGAACAACGCCACCCGGCGCGACTACCAGCCCGCCTCGACGTTCAAGCCGCTCGTGCTCGCCTCGGCCCTCGACAACGACGCCGAGACCCAGGACGGACGCCGGATCGGCCTCGGCACGATCTACGACGGCACCAGCAAGCGCCCCGTGGTCGGCAGCGACATCCCGTTCGCCCCGGAGAACGAGGACAACCAGAGCTACGGCCCGGTCAGCGTCCAGAAGGCCACCAACAGCTCGATCAACTCGGTGTACGCCCAGATGATCGTGGACGTCGGCCCCAAGAAGGCCAAGCAGACCGCCCTCGCCCTCGGCCTGAAGGACGGCGCGGACTTCGTCGAGACCCCCTCGATGTCCCTCGGCGTCATGGGCGCCTCCACGCTGGACATGGCCGGCGCCTACGCCACCCTCGACAACCACGGCAACAAGGTCACCCCGACCCTCGTGAAGACCGCCGAGCACAAGGACCGCAAGGTCGAGGGCGTGCAGTCGATCGGCGAGCGGGTCATCAGCCGTGAGGCCGCCGACACCACCACCAAGGCCATGCAGGGCGTCGTCCAGAGCGGCTCCGGCTTCCGCGCCGCGGGCGACTACCAGGCGGCCGGCAAGACCGGCACCTCCGAGAACAACCGCTCGGCCTGGTTCGTCGGCTACACCCCCGAACTCGTCACCGCCGTCGGACTCTTCGGCGAGGACGCCAAGGGCAACCAGGTGACGCTCACCGACACGATCAACCCGGGCCGCGCCAACGGTGGCCGCACCCCGGCCCAGATCTGGGGCGCCTACACGACCAAGGCGCTCGGCGGCGGCTCCGACGCCACCTTCGACCTGCAGACCGACGGCACCTCCGGCGGCGACACCGCCCCGACGCCGACCCGGACCACCGGGTCGCCGACGCCCACCCCGACGGACACCGGCGAGGCCACCACCCCGCCGCAGCCGCCGACCCCCACGGCCACCACCCCGACGCAGCCGCCCACGGCGACCGCCACGACCCCGCCGGAGCCGACGCCGACGCGGACGTCGGACCCGACGACCCAGCCGCCGCCGGACGGCATCGTCGACGGCCGCCCCGGCACCTGACACACCGACGGCCGGGCCCCTCGCAGGGGCCCGGCCGTCGGCGTTCGCGTCCGTGCGCGGCTCAGCGCGTGGCCAGCTCGAACCACACCACCTTGCCGCCCGAGAGCCGCGTCGCCCCCCAGCGCCGGGCCAGCCGGTTCACCAGGAACAGTCCGCGACCGCTCTCGTCGGTGTCCCGCGCCCGCCGCTGCCGGGGCAGCTGCGGCGAGTCGTCGCCGACCTCGCAGCGCAGCACGTCGGTCCGCAGCAGCCGCAGCGTCACCGGCCGCTCCGCGTACCGCACGGCATTGGTCACGACCTCGCTGATCAGCAGCTCCACGGAGTCCGTGAGCTCCTCCAGGTCCCAGCGCGCCAGCGCCCGCCGGGCCAGCCGCCGGGCCCGGCCCGGGGCGGCGTCCTCCGGTTCCAGGAACCAGTACGCCACGTCGCTCGGCGCGATCCCGTCGAAGCGGGCCGCGAGCAGCGCGATGTCGTCGTCCCGGTCGCCCGGGCCGAGCATGTCCAGCACGTCGTCGCACAGCGCCTCCAGCGGAGGCGAGTGGTCCGGGCCGGTGAGCTGGGCCGTCGCCGCGAGCCGCTCGCGCAGCTGCTCGATCCCGGTCCACACGTCCCGCAGCCGGGACTCCACCAGACCGTCCGTGTAGAGCAGCAGCGTGGCCCCGGCCGGCGCGTCCAGCTCCACCGCCTCGAAGTCCACCCCGCCCACCCCGATCGGCGCGCCCGGCGGCACCCGGAGCACCTCGGCCCGGCCGCCCAGGTGCAGCAGTATCGGCGGCGGATGGCCGGCGTTGGCGATGGTGATCCGGTGCGAGACCGGGTCGTAGACCGCGTACATGCAGGTGGCCATGCGGTTCTCGCCGAGCCGCTGGGCCTGCTCGTCCAGGTGGTGCAGCACCTCCTGCGGGGGCAGGTCGAGCCCGGCCAGGGTCTGCGCGGTGGTGCGCAGCTGGCCCATGATCGCCGCCGAGGTCATGGAGTGCCCCATGACGTCGCCCACGACGAGCGCGACGCGGCTGCCGGGCAGCGGGATCGCGTCGTACCAGTCGCCGCCGACCCGGGCGGTCTCGGCCGCCGGCAGATAGCGCGAGGCGAGCCGCACGCCGGTCGGCTGCGGCAGCGAGTCCGGCAGCATCGTGCGCTGCAGCTCGTCCGCGATGTAGGCCTCGCGCCCGTACAGCACCGCCTTGTCGATGCCCAGGGCCGTGTGGGTGGCCAACTGGGCCGCCACGAGCAGGTCGTTGGGCTCGAAGCCGGCCCGCTCCGGTCGGCGCAGGAACACCGCGGCGCCGATCACCCGGCGCCGCCCCCGCAGCGGCGCGAGTATGGCCCGCTGCCCGCCCGGCACCGGGTGGTCCGGCCCGAGCAGCTCCGGCAGGGCGGCCCGGGCGGCGGCGGAGTCGCCGGGCACCGGCCGCACTCCGCGCAGCACCTCGGCCAGCGCGCTGCCCGAGCGGACCTCGCACAGCTCCGCCGCGGGCGTCGGGTCGGGGTCGGGGACGAGGACGAGCTCCTCGCCCTCACCGTCCGTTAACCGCAGCCGGTCCGTACGGCGCAGGCGCAGCATGAAGGGCTCCGCCGGCCGCTCGTCGCCCACCGGCAGCGGGTCGCGCAGATAGACCAGGATCGCGTCGGAGAAGGTCGGCACGGTCGCCCGGCACAGGCCGAGGACGATCTCGTCGAGGTCGAGGCCGCGCGCGATCCGCCGGGTCGCGGCGCCCACGAACCGCAGCCGGTCGCCCTCTCGCCGCGCGGCGGCGCCGTCGCCACCGTTCTGACCGCCGCCGCCGGGCGGAGGCACCGCGACAGCCGCCGCCGTCACCGCCGCCTCCTGGCGGGGGCGGGTGCGTTCCTGGGGCCGGTCGGCCATCGCCTTGCGGCCTTCGTGGGAGGTGGGATGCTCCGTCACGCCTGGGATTCCGTCCATCCGGGCCGGTGGTGCGTTGCACGCGCTCTTCTCGCCGATGCCGCTCCTTCGGCGGGGCTAAACCACCGGCGCGAGGTCGATGTGGAGGAGGGGGCCGACGCGGCCGCGCACAGGTCAGGCACTGCTCTCCCCCTCATGAGGCAATCATGGCCGACCGGTGGATGACCAGAGGTCAGGTCCGGTGCCGTGCCGGGTCTTTGACGTGCCGTCCGATCGTTCGGGTGCTTGCGGAGGACGATCCTACGTTTGCCCCCCGGGGGCGCATCAAGGGTCTCATGGTGCCGTGTGCGCCGGGGTGCGATCCCAGTCGGCCGGCAGTTCGGGCACCTTCCAGGCGGGGTCGGGCCGCCAGTTCTCCCAGCCGTCCGAGAACGGCGCGCCCCAGGACCGGATCACCTCGACCGCCGCCCGGCCCGCCCGCCGGACCCCGGCCGCCTGTGCGGCGTCCATCAGCCCGGCCCGCCGGGCCTGGGCGAACTCGTCCTCGTCCCGCCACAGCCAGCTGCGGTCCGGGTAGACGGAGATGTCGAGGAAGTGGTCCTCGGAGTCGACGCCGCCGGACCAGCGGGTGCGCGGCTCCTCGAGGTTCACGTACCAGCTGCGGAAGCGCCAGCCGCGCTCCCAGAAGAGCCAGACCGACCACGGGTCGGCGGGCGCGGCCAGCTTGAGCACCCCGGTGCCGTGCCAGTGGGCGCGGGTGGTGGTGCGCGGCGCCGTGTAGCGGGTGGCCAGCGGCTCCTCGTGGACGGGGCTGCCGTCGGCCAGGACCGGCTTGACGCACTCGGTGCCGGGGGCCATCCAGACCGCGAGGAGCTCAGGGGTGTCCTGGACCACGGTCACCGGGCGGCAGATGTGCACGTCGCCGGTGCCGTTGTCGCGGTAGCGCCAGAGGATGTGATCCCCCGGCGCCCAGTGCCGAGGACGGCCGGATCCTGTCATGCGCAGATCTTAGGGGCGGCCCCCCGGCACCGCTGCGGCGAAGGTCACGGATGAGTCAGGTGCGGTCAGGGGCGGGTCATGCGCAGGACGTCCAGCGCCTCGTCGAGCTGTTCCAGGGTGAGGTCGCCCCGTTCCACGTATCCGGAGTCCAGGACCACCTCGCGGATCGTCCTGCGCTCGGCCAGCGACCTCTTGGCGACCTTGGCGGCCTCCTCGTAGCCGATGTACTTGTTCAGGGGCGTCACGACGGACGGCGAGGACTCGGCGTACTCGCGGGCCCGCTCGGCGTTGGCGGTGATCCCGTCGACGGTGCGGTCGGCGAGCAGCCGGGCGGCGTTGGCCAGCAGGCGCACGGACTCCAGCAGGTTCTTGGCCATGACCGGGAGCATCACGTTGAGCTCGAAGTTGCCGGCCGCGCCGGCCACCGCGACCGTGGTGTCGTTTCCGGTCACCTGCGCGGCGACCATCAGCACCGCCTCGGGGATGACCGGGTTGACCTTGCCCGGCATGATCGACGAGCCCGGCTGGAGGTCCGGCAGGTTGATCTCGGCGAGTCCGGTGCGCGGGCCGCTGGACATCCAGCGCAGATCGTTGGCGATCTTCGTGAGGGACACGGCGATGGTCCTGAGCTGGCCCGAGGTCTCCACGAGCCCGTCCCGGGCGCCCTGGGCCTCGAAGTGGTCGCGGGCCTCGGTGAGCGGCAGGCCGGTGGCCCGCGCGACCTCGGCGATGACGGCCGCCGAGAAGCCGGGCGGCGTGTTGATGCCGGTGCCCACCGCCGTGCCGCCGAGGGGGAGTTCGGCGAGCCGGGGGAGCGAGGCCGTCAGCCTCTCGACGCCGTACCGGACCTGGGCCGCGTAGCCGCCGAACTCCTGCCCGAGGGTCACCGGCGTGGCGTCCATCAGGTGCGTACGGCCCGACTTGACGACGTCCGCGAATTCGGCTGATTTCCGCTCCAGCGAGGCGGCCAGACGGTCGAGGGCCGGGATCAGGTCGTGGGTGACGGCGGCGGTGGCGGCGATGTGGATCGACGAGGGGAAGACGTCGTTGGACGACTGCGAGGCGTTCACGTGGTCGTTGGGGTGGACGTCCCGGCCCAGCCGTTCGCTCGCGAGGGTGGCCAGCACCTCGTTGGTGTTCATGTTGGAGGAGGTGCCGGAGCCGGTCTGGAAGACGTCGACCGGGAAGTGCTCGTCCCAGCGACCCTCGGCGACCTCCGCCGCCGCGTCCCGGATCGCCCCGGCCACGTCCGCGTCGAGCACCCCGAGCTCGGCGTTGACCTTGGCGGCGGCGCCCTTGATCCGGGCCAGGGCCTCGATGTGGGCCCGTTCCAGGCGCTGTCCGGAGACGGGGAAGTTCTCCACCGCGCGCTGGGTCTGGGCGCGCCACTTGGCGTGGGCCGGGACCCGAACCTCGCCCATGGAGTCGTGCTCGGTCCGGTAGCCCTCTTCGTTGCTCATGGTTCGTCAACCTCCTGAAAAAGCTGAGCACTTGTCTTGTTCGATGTATTCCCAAGTCGTTTACCGGCCAGTAGAAACCGTGGGTAACCCCACTTCCAGGAGGCGCAATGACGCGCACCAGGTACAGACTCCGCTGGCCGGTCGCCGCCCTCGCCGCGGCGGCGGCGGCCCTCGGCAGCATGACGGCCGCCGCCCCCGCCGGAGCGGCCGACACGTCCACCACGGCCGGAATCACCTCCGTACCCCTCCCGCCCGAGCTGGAGGCGATCCGGGCCGCCGAGGCCACCGCGATCTACGGCACCCCCGAGGAACGCCCGCTCACCCAGCGCAGGACCGGGCTGATCTCCCTCGGCGACAGCGAGATCTCCGGCGAGGGCGTCGGGACCTACGAGTCGCCCACCAACGGGCCGACCAACTGGTGCCACCGCTCGCCCGACGCCGCCATCCACCGCACCGGGATCCCCGCGGACCTCACGTTCAACGTGTCCTGCTCCGGCGCGTACACCGGCAACATCCGGACCGGCGGCTCCCGGCAGTACGCCGACGAGCTGGTCCAGAGCGACAACCTGGCGATCAAGGCCCGCAACACCCGCATCAAGATGGTGGTGCTGGTCGCGGGCGCCAACGACGACCTCCAGTTCGGTCCCGTCATGACCGACTGCGTCCAGCGCTACCTGCTCTCCCAGGGCGCCTGCGAACCCACGTACGCCCCCGGCTGGCAGGCCCGCGTCGACGGCCTCGTCCCCAAGGTCGAGCAGACCGTCCGCGACCTGAGGACCGTCATGCGCGACGCCGGCTACACCGACACCGACTACAAACTCGTGGTCATGGGCTACCCCAGCCCGATCGGCCCCGACTTCAGGGACAACCCGAACTTCCCCGGCAAGCTCGTCTGCGGCGGCCTCGGCTACGACTCCGACACCAAGTGGGGCCGGAACACCGCCGTCCCCGCCTTCGAGCGCGGCATGCGCAAGGCGGCCGCCGACACCGGCGCCGTCTTCCTCGACAACTCCCGCCTCTTCCACGGCCACGAGGTCTGCATGGAGGACGCCTGGGCGCGGGGCCTCTACATCGACCTCTCCAAGCCCGGCACCCCGGACGAGAACTCCGTCCGCCAGTCCTTCCACCCCAACTACCGGGGCCACGGCGCCTTCGCGTCGTGTCTCACCCAGATCTACGGCGCCGGCGTCCGCGAGGCCGCCTGCGCCGACGTCGACTCCTCGGGCACGCCGACGCTGTTCCCGCTCGCCTGGGACGACGCGTACACGCCCCTGAAGAACGCGGCCACCGGCAACTGCCTCGACGTGAACGCCTCCGAGTCCGCCAACGGCACCGCCGTCCTCGGCTGGGACTGCCACGGCGGCCGCAACCAGGGCTGGTGGTACGACCCCGGCCGCCGGACCGTGCACACCCAGCTCACCCAGGACCGCTGCCTGGACGTCCCCGGCGCGGTCTACCAGGCGGGCAAGGCGCTCATCATCTGGAACTGCAGCGGCGCCGCCAACCAGAGGTTCGTCCGCGACGGCGACACCCTCCGGCCGGCCGCGGCCACCGGACTGTGCCTGACCCAGGGCGCGGCCAGGGAAGCGGTCCGGCTGCAGAACTGCAACGGCTCGGCGAACCAGCGCTTCGCCGCCTGACGCCCCCGAGGGTCCGCACGACACCGTGGCCCCCGTCCGGTGCGGGACGGGGGCCACGGGCGGCTTCACCACGCTTCTGCGGTGCGGCTCACCGCACCTTCAGGCTCTGCTTCGCCAGCTCGTACGCCGGGAGCATCTCCTGATGCTCCTCGGTGTCGAGCCCGCCGAGGTGCACGATGACCGGGCCCTTCGGGGTGTCCACCGCGAAGGCCCGCTCCTGCTTCTTCTCGTCGAGGGCCTCGCTGTGCACGGTGTAGACGGCCTCCGCGGCGGGCAGCCCGCCCGCGTGCGTCTCCTTGACGAGGACGCCCGAGGTCTTGTCCTGCGCCTTCACGAAGGCCTCGAGCGCGGCACGGGCCGGACCCTGGTCCGCGGGCGCGGTCCACACCCGCAGGAAGCCGATGTTCCCGGCGGGCTTGGCGTCCACCTCGCAACGGGCGAAGGCCGGCCCCTGGCGGGTGAGCGCGGCGAAGTCCGGGTTCTCCGGATCCTTGATCGCCTTCGGCTTCCAGTCCTTCGCGAGGGAGAACGAGACGGGCAGCTCGCAGGCCGTACCGGCGCCGCCGAGCGAACCGGCCGCGGCCGCGGGCCTGTTCTGCGCGGGCGCCGACGGGGGCGCGGCGCTCGTCGGCGCGACGGGCGCCGGCTGCGCCGCGGGGGAGTCCGCCTGGGTGCCGCAGGCGGTCAGCAGCAGCCCCGCGGCCACCAGGGCGCCGGGGACGGCCGTACGTATGGATGCTCTCTGTGGCATGGGCCCATCATCCCCGGCCGGGGACGGGCCCCCGCGACCCGGGTGCACCCCGGGGCCGACCGCAGGGCGATGACGGGCGGGCCCGGGGGAGAGCCGCCGTCCCGCGCCGCCATCCGCCTGGCCCCTGCCGGAGGCCGCCCGGGCACGGGCCTTCCCGTCACCACGCGCCGCCTCCGGACCGGGCGACCCCTACGACAGCTTGCCGCCGTAGTCGGGCAGCTTGAAGGTGCGCTCGGCGTGGCCGCCCACCAGGTCGGTGGTGTTGTTGCCGATGTTCGCGATGATCGTGTAGCCCTTGGCCTCGATCTCCGCGCGCTTGGCGGTCTTGTACGCGCCGACCTCGGCGAACAGGTCGGGCAGGGAGCGCACGTACAGCCCGTCGACGGGGTAGCCGGCCCGCTTCAGGTTCCAGTCCGTCAGGGACTGGATGATCCCCGGACGAGCCGTCACGAAGAAGACGGACACCCCGCGCGCGTGGGCGTCGGCGACCAGGTCGCGCACCTCGGGGATGGCCGGCGTCGGCAGCTCCCAGAACGGGTGGAAGTCCGTCTCCAGCGAGGAGTTGTCGATGTCGAGGACGATCGCCTGCCTCTCGCCGTCGGCGTCCTCGGTGCGGTCCTCGATGTACGGGCGGGCCTGGGCCACCACGGCCGCCACGTCGTGCCGCCAGGTCGTGTAGTCGACGTGCTTGATCGCGGCGGTCGACGTGAGGTGCGTGTCCGGGTCGGCCGCGGAGGCCGCCGGCGCGGGGCCGACCAGGAGGAGGGCGGTCAGTCCGAGGGTGGCGGCGGCGGATGCTTTGGCCTGTGCGGAGGGCATGGGGGGCTCCCGAGGGTCTACCGGCTCAGTGGTTGACATGCTCGCGCCCCATACTGACCAGTAGGGGACGGGAGGGCTACCAGTCGGTAGCGAAAATCTGAGCGGAGATCGACGAAGTGACCCGACGGGCCCCGGGATTCGGCCCCGTGGGGGCCCGGGATCAGCCCCGTGGGGGCCCGGTGGTCAGTGCCCGCGGCGGCCCCGGTGAACGGCGCCCGGCCAACGGCCCTTCGGCGAACGGCCGTCCACGTGCGGCCGGTGCGGGCCGTCGCCCGGCACCCGACCGGCCGTCCCTCGCCCGGCACCCGACCGGACGCGCCCCGCCCGGGACCACGACCGTCGCGCCGTCCGCCCGGCCTCACGACCGGCCGCGGCGGCCCGGCAGCCCGCACCGCAACGGGCCCCGCCCCCACCGGCCCTGCCCCCACCGGCCCCGCTCGACCGGCCCCGCCTCGACCGGCGACCCCGGCGGCCCCCGAAGGCCGCCCCGGCCGGCAACGGCCTGCCGCCGTCCGGAGCCGGACGACGAAGGGCCCCCGGCAGGCGCCGGGGGCCCTTCGTCACGCGGGGGTCAGAGACCGGGACCGCGCACCGGGATGTGGGTGAAGGTCGGCTCCGGGGCCGGATTCTGGAAGAAGTCGTTGCCCTTGTCGTCCACCACGATGAACGCCGGGAAGTCCTCGACCTCGATCTTCCAGACCGCCTCCATGCCGAGCTCCTCGTACTCGACGACCTCGACCTTCTTGATGCAGTCCTGGGCGAGGCGCGCCGCCGGGCCGCCGATGGAGCCCAGGTAGAAGCCGCCGTGGGCGCCGCACGCGTCGGTGACCTGCTTCGAGCGGTTGCCCTTGGCCAGCATGACCTTCGAGCCGCCCGCGGCCTGGAACTGCTCCACGTACGAGTCCATGCGGCCGGCCGTCGTGGGGCCGAAGGAACCGGAGGCGTAGCCCTCGGGGGTCTTGGCGGGGCCGGCGTAGTAGACCGGGTGGTCCTTCAGGTACTGCGGCATCTCCTCGCCGGCGTCGAGCCGCTCCTTGATCTTGGCGTGCGCGATGTCGCGGGCCACGACCAGCGGGCCGGTCAGCGAGAGGCGGGTCTTGACCGGGTACTTGGTGAGCTCGGCGAGGATCTCGTCCATCGGCTGGTTGAGGTCGATCTTCACGACCTCGCCCGCCTCCAGGTGCGCGTCCTCGGTCTCCGGCAGGAAGCGCGCCGGGTCGGTCTCCAGCTGCTCCAGGAAGACGCCCTCGGCGGTGATCTTCGCGACGGCCTGGCGGTCGGCCGAGCAGGAGACGGCGATCGCCACGGGCAGCGAGGCGCCGTGCCGCGGCAGGCGCACCACGCGCACGTCGTGGCAGAAGTACTTGCCGCCGAACTGGGCGCCGATGCCGATCTTCTGCGTGAGCTCGAAGACCTTCTCCTCCAGCTCCTTGTCACGGAAGCCGTGGCCGGTCTCGGCGGAGCCCTCGGCGGGCAGCTCGTCCAGGTAGTGCGCGGAGGCGTACTTGGCGGTCTTCAGGGCGAACTCGGCGCTCGTGCCGCCGACGACGATCGCCAGGTGGTACGGCGGACAGGCGGCCGTGCCGAGCGAGCGGATCTTCTCCTCCAGGAACTTCATCATGGAGGCCTCGTTCAGGACCGCCTTGGTCTCCTGGTAGAGGAAGGACTTGTTGGCCGAGCCGCCGCCCTTGGCCATGAAGAGGAACTTGTACGCGCCGCCGTCGGTCGCGTACAGCTCGATCTGCGCGGGCAGGTTCGAGCCGGTGTTCTTCTCCTCCCACATGGTCACCGGGGCCATCTGCGAGTAGCGCAGGTTGAGCTTGGTGTAGGCGTCGTAGATGCCCTTGCTCAGGGCCTCCTCGTCACGGCCCTGCGTGAGCACGTTCTGGCCGCGCTTGCCCATGACGATCGCGGTGCCGGTGTCCTGGCACATGGGCAGGACGCCCGCGGCGGCGATGTTCGCGTTCTTCAGGAGGTCGAGCGCGACGAACTTGTCGTTGCTCGACGCCTCCGGGTCGTCGATGATCTTCCGCAGCTGGGCCAGGTGGGCCGGGCGCAGGTAGTGCTGGATGTCGTGGATCGCCTCGGCGGCCAGCTTGCGCAGCGCCTCCGGCTCGACCTTGAGGAACGTACGGCCGTCGGCCTCGAAGGTGGAGACGCCTTCGGAGGTCACCAGGCGATAGGGCGTGGTGTCCTCTCCCAGGGGGAGCAGATCGGAGTACGCAAACTCTGGCATGACGGCGGCCATTCCTCACTCGGCGGACAGACGCGCCCCCTCCGTCGGCGGCGCGTCCTCCAGCCTAAGACGCGGGGGCGGCCGCGATCCTGTGAGGTAAGGCTCAGTAGCGGCCGGGACCGCTCCGGAATGGCGCCTTTCCCCCGTGGCGCTGCCGTGGTCCCCGGGACACGGCCGTTCCCCCTGGTCGCGATCTATCGCGTTTCGCTACGCTGAGGTCGTGGACCTCGAAAAGCAGCCTCAGCAGCCGCCCGCCCCCGCGCCCCGGCCCGACTTCGCCGATCCCCAGGGGTCGCTGCGGGCCTCGGACGCGGACCGGGACAGGATCGCGGACATCCTCGCGGACGCCCTGGCGGAGGGGCGGCTCGACGCCGAGGAGCACTCGGAGCGGATCGACGCGGTCTACCGGGCGAAGACCGTCGGCGAGCTGGAGCCGATCGTGCGGGACCTGCCGGTCGCCGGCTCCCGGCCGCAGACCGCACCCGCCCCGGTCTACGGTCCCGAGGACGCCGAGGGCCCGGCCGACAACCTGGTCGCGGTGTTCTCCGCGTCGACCCGGCGGGGCCGCTGGCGGGTGGGCCGCAGGACCAACGCCTTCTCGCTCTTCGGCAGCATCGAGATCGACCTGACCGAGGCGATCTTCGCGCAGCGCCTCACCACCATCAACGCGACCTCGATCTTCGGCAACGTCGAGGTCCGCGTCCCGGAGAACGTCACGCTGCGCGGCAGCGGCACCGGAGTCCTCGGCAACTTCGAGGTGGTGACCCTGGAGGGGGCCGATCCGCAGGCGCCGGTCGTGGTCGTCAACGGCTTCGCGATCTTCGGCAACGTGGAGGCCAAGCCGAAGCGCGGCAAGTGGATCACCGACCTGCAGAACCAGGTTCAGGACAAGTTCCGCAAGCGTCTCGGGCACTGACGCCCGCGTTCCGCTCCGCAGCCTGACCGGAATTCGCCGTCGGGTGTCCGCACCGCGGAACACGGCGGCACGCAGTGCATAGGCGCGCGCACAGCGGGTAGGGCTGGTGCATCGTCGCTCGCTTGCCCGCGGAAGCCGTCGTCAGGAGTAGACCGTGCTGCACACGCCGCCGCATCAGCCCCTCCGGGTCGCCGCCGCCGTGCCGCCCCAGCGCATCCCCGCTCGGGAGGACGAGGCCGGTCCCTGGCACGCGGAGGCGGTGTGCCGGAGGGACGAGGCCGGGCTCTTCTTCGCCCCTTCCAAGGAACCCACCGCCGCCCGGCTCGCCCGTGAGGAGGCCGCCAAGCGCGTCTGCGCCCGCTGCCCCGTGATGGTCGAGTGCCGTGAGCACGCGCTGCTCCAGCCGGAGCCGTACGGCGTGTGGGGCGGCCTCACCGCCGCCGAGCGCCGTGTGGTCCTGGCCCGGCGGCGCCGCCGGGAGGTCGAGCTCCGCAAGGCGGCCGCGGCCGAGCGCGTCGCCCAGGCCGGCTGACGGGTCCGCGGCCCGTACGGGAAACGGGTCCGCGGCCCGTACGGGAAGGGGCGCCCCCACCGCACATGGGGGCGCCCCTCTTCGTACCGTCGTGCTGCCGCGCCGCCTACTTCGCGCGGTCGAAGTCGATCTTGCTGTACGCGCGCAGCTTCGACAGGCGGTGCGTGGAGTCGATCTGCCGGATCGTGCCGGACTTCGAGCGCATGACCAGGGACTGCGTGGTCGCGGTCTCGGAGCGGTAGCGCACCCCGCGGAGGATCTCGCCGTCGGTGATGCCGGTGGCGACGAAGAAGACGTTGTCGCCGGAGACCAGGTCGCTGGTGGTGAGGACGCGGTCGAGGTCGTGGCCCGCGTCGAGGGCCTTCTGGCGCTCGGCCTCGTCCTTCGGCCACAGCTTGCCCTGGATCACGCCGCCCAGGCACTTTATGGCGCAGGCCGAGATGATGCCCTCGGGGGTGCCGCCGATGCCCATGAGCAGGTCGACGCCGGTGCCCTCGCGGGCGGCCATGATGGAGCCGGCCACGTCGCCGTCGGAGATGAACTTGATCCGGGCGCCGGTCTCGCGGATCTCCTTGACGATGCCCTCGTGGCGGGGGCGGTCCAGGATGACCACGGTGACGTCCTCGGGCGTCATGCCCTTGGCCTTGGCGACCCGGCGGATGTTGACCGAGACGGGCGCGTTGATGTCGACGAAGTCGGCGGCCTCGGGGCCGGTGACCAGCTTGTCCATGTAGAAGACCGCGGACGGGTCGAACATCGCGCCGCGGTCGGCGGCGGCGAGGACGGCGATCGCGTTCGGCATGCCCTTGGCGTTGAGCGTGGTGCCGTCGATCGGGTCGACGGCGATGTCGACCTCGGCGCCGGTGCCGTCGCCGACCCGCTCGCCGTTGAAGAGCATCGGCGCCTCGTCCTTCTCTCCCTCGCCGATGACGACCACGCCGTTCATCGAGACGGTGGAGATCAGGGTGCGCATGGCGTTCACCGCCGCGCCGTCCGCGCCGATCTTGTCTCCGCGGCCGACCCAGCGGCCGGCAGCCATGGCGGCGGCCTCGGTCACCCGGACCAGTTCGAGGGCGAGGTTGCGGTCGGGGGCCTCGGGGGAGACCTCCAGCTCGGGCGGCAGGTGGTGGTGCTCGGTCATCGGAGCGCACCTTTCTATGCGGCGACGGTCGGCGACGGCCGGAAAAACAGAGGGTGCTGTGACTCTATCGTCAGGTCGATAAATTGAGCAGAGGGCCCCACGTATGAGCGCGCCACCCTGATGCGAACATGGTGGCGTGGCAGGTATGCGAGGCAGGCAGACGGTACGCGGGATGTTCCAGTCCCTCGCGGTGATCATGGTCGCCGCGGGCGTGATGTATTACTTCATCCCCCACGACGAGAAGGCGACCCCGGTCGAGACCAAGGACTACCGGGTCGAGCTGGCGACGGCGCAGCGAGCGGCGCCGTACCCCGTGCTGGCCCCCGAGGGTCTCGGCGCGGACTGGAAGGCGACGGTGGTCTCGTACCGGCGCGAGGAGCACGACGCCTGGCGCCTCGGCTTCCTCGACCCGGACACCCAGTACGTGGCGGTCAACCAGTCCACCGCCGACCCCGCCACGTACGTGCCGGAGGTCACCCTGGAGGCCAAGAACTCCGGGAAGACGCAGACGGTGGGCGGCCGGGTCTGGCAGCGCTGGGAGGGCCCGAAGTACGACGCCCTCGTGCGCACCGAGGGCGGTGCGACGACGGTCGTGGCCGGCACGGCCTCGTTCGAGCGGCTCGCCCAGATGGCGGGCGCGCTGCAGTCGCAGAAGGCCTGACGGCGCGGGGCCCGGATTCCGCGTGCGCGAGAAGGGCCCCCGGTGCGGTGCACCGGGGGCCCTTCGCATGCCGTCACGTCATCAGACGGTGGTGATGACCTCGTCGAAGGCCAGGCGCGGGGAACGCGGGAACCAGGCGTCCTCGCCCGGCTTGCCGATGTTGACGACCATCAGCGGGGTGTGGTCGTCGTCCAGGAACTCCTTCTGGAGGCCGGCGAAGTCCACGCCCGTCATCGGGCCGGCGGCCAGGCCGGCGGCGCGGACGCCGACGATGAAGTACGCGGCCTGGAGGGCGGCGTTCAGCAGGGCGGACTGCTCACGGACCGGGCGCTCGGCGAAGAACATGTCCTTGGCCTGCGGGAAGTGCGGGAGCAGGGCCGGGAGCTCCTCGTGGAACTCGTTGTCCGCGGAGAGGATCGCGACCAGCGGGGCGGCCTTGGTCTTGGCCTGGTTGCCCTCGGCCATGTGCGCGACCAGGCGCTCGCGGGCCTCGGGGGAGCGGACCAGGGTGATGCGCAGCGGCGTCTGGTTGAACGCGGTCGGGCCGTACTTGACGAGGTCGTAGATCGCCTGGACCTGCTCGTCGGTCACCGGCTCGTCGGTGAACGTGTTGGCAGTGCGGGCCTCACGGAAGAGGAGGTCCTGGGCGGCGGGGTCAAGAACGAGAGACATGCTGCGTACCTTCCGAACTGCAAGGGGGGTCGCTCGTCGGGGGGAGCGAGCGATGTCCCGACAGTACGCCCGGAGTAGGTGAAGTTTCAACTATCCAAAACGGATAGTGATCCGGTTCACAGCTCCAGTGTACGCGTCAGCCCCGCACCCCTCCGCCTCCGCTCACTCCTCCCCCTCCGCCTCCTCCTCGGCCCGCTCCGCCGCCAGCGAGGCGTCGAGCCGGGCCCGCGCCCCCTCCAGCCAGTGCCGGCACACCTTCGCCAGCTCCTCGCCGCGCTCCCACAGCGCCAGCGACTCCTCCAGCGTCGTCCCGCCCGCCTCCAGGCGCCGGACGACCTCGATCAGCTCGTCCCGCGCCTGCTCGTAGCCGAGCGTGCCCTGTTCCGTACCCGTAGCCATGCGTCTCTCCTTGGAAATCCCTGGGGAAGATGATCCGGACCGGCGTCCGGCAGATGTGCGGCGCTCAGTCCTGACCCGCCGTACGGCGCACCGTGAAGTCGCCCGCCGCCACCCGGGCCCGCAGCTCCTCGTCGGCCTTGACCTCCGCCGGGTCCCGCACCACCGCGCCGTCCGCCCGCTGGAGCACCGCGTACCCCCGCTCCAGCGTCGCCGCCGGCGACAGCGCCCGGACCCGCGCCCGGGTGTGCGACAACTCCGAGTCCGCCCGGTCCAGCAGATGCCCGAGGGTGCGCCGGCTGCGGGCGAGCAGCGCGTCGAGCTCGTCCTCGCGCACCTCCACCATCCGCTGCGGATGCTCCATGACCGGCCGGGCCAGCGCGTGCGCCAGCCCCCGCTCCTCACGCTCCAGCAGCCCCCGCACACAGCGCAGCGCCCGGTCCCGCAGGCCCCGCACCCGCTCCAGCTCCTCGCCCACGTCCGGCACGACCTTCTTGGCGGCGTCGGTCGGCGTCGACGCCCGCAGGTCCGCGACCAGGTCGAGCAGCGGGGAGTCCGGCTCGTGGCCGATCGCCGACACCACCGGCGTACGGCAGTCGGCGACCGCCCGGATCAGCCGCTCGTCCGAGAACGGCAGCAGGTCCTCGACGCTGCCGCCGCCCCGCGCCACGACGATCACGTCCACCCCCTCGTGCGCGTCCAGCTCCCGCACCGCCTGGATCACCTGCGGCACGGCCTTCACCCCCTGCACCGCCACGTTGCGCACCTCGAAACGGACGGCCGGCCAGCGCCGCCGCGCGTTCTCCAGCACGTCCCGCTCGGCCGCGGACGCCCGCCCGCAGACCAGGCCGATCAGCTGCGGCAGGAACGGCAGCGGCTTCTTCCGGTCGAACGCGAAGAGCCCCTCCGCGGCCAGCGACTTCTTCAACATCTCCAGACGGGCCAGCAGCTCGCCGATGCCGACCGGCCGGATCTCCGCCGCCCGCAGCGACAACTGCCCCCGCGGCGCGTACCACTCCGGCTTCGCGTGCACGACCACCCGCGCGCCCTCGGACACGACGTCGGCGACGACGTCGAAGACCTGGCGATAGCACGTGACGTTGATCGAGATGTCGTGCGAGGGGTCCCGCAGGGTCAGGAACACCACCCCGGCGCCCGGCCGCCGCGACAACTGCGTGATCTGCCCCTCGACCCACACCGCTCCGAGCCGGTCGATCCAGCCCCCGATGAGCCGGGAGATCTCACCGACGGGCAGCGGCGCTTCGGCTGACGTGTTCAGACCCATGCGCCGAGCGTAACGGCCCGGTCCGACAGCGGAGGCGTGCCGTGCGGGAGCCCGTCCCGCTCCCGGCCGGGGCCCCGGGGGCTCCTCACGGCCGGACGCCCGTCGTGGCTCGGGCCGCTGGTCGGGGATCGGGCCGCGGGTCGCTTCGGGCCGCCGGTCGCGGCTTCGGTCGCCTGCCGTGGATCGGACCGCGGGTCGCACTTCGGGCCGGCCGGTCGCGGCTCCGGACGCCTGCCGCGGCTCCGGGCACCCGCTACGGCCCCGGACGCCCGTTCCCGTCACTCCGCCGGTCGCCATCACTCGGCCGGTCGCCGGAGTGGCGTCAGGTGTTCGGCGCCGCCGCGTACGCCGTCACGCCCCCTGCCGCCGCGTACGCCGCCACGCACCCTGCCGCCGGCACCCCGTCACGCCTCCGGGCGCCGGGCGCCCTGCACCGCGAGGACCACCAGACCGATGCCCAGCCAGATCACGCCGACCACCTGCGCCGAGGGAGAGGCCTCCACGATCACCGCGACCAGGATCGCCGCCCCCAGCACCGGCGCCACCACATGGCGCAGCCAGTGCGGCGGCCCCGCCATCCGCCGCACCGCGAACCAGACCACCACACTCGCGTGCAGCAGCACGAACGCCGTCAGCGCGCCGATGTCCACCACCGACACCAGGTGGTCGAGACCGTCGTCGCTCCGCGCCGCCCACACCGCAGCGATCATCGTGACCGTCGCCGACACCAGCAGCGCCACCCGGGGCACCCCCGAGTCCGTCCGGGCCAGCAGATGCGGCAGGCGGTGCTCGCGCCCCATGGCGAACAGCAGCCTGCTGCCCGCCGCCTGCCCCGCGAGGGCCGCGAAGGCCGCGCCGATCGCCTTCGAGACGGCCACCAGATCGTGCAGCCAGCCGCCCACCGCCCCCTCCACCGCGTCGTAGAAGGCCGAACCCTGCAGCGCCGGATCCGCCGCCAGCTCGCCCGACGAGACCGGTTCGAGCAGCGCCACCAGCCAGGTCTGCGCCACGAAGAGGGCGCCCGCCAGCGCCAGACAGAACAGCAGCGCGCGGGCCACCTTCTCGGAGCCGCCGGTCACCTCCTCCGCGAAGGCCGCGATCGCGTCGAAGCCCAGGTACGACAGGACCGCTACCGACACCGCCCCGACGATCGCCGCCGCCGAGAACCCGGCGTCCCCCGTGAGCGGCGACCACCAGTCGCGCTGCGCCCCGTCCCGGACGAGCACGACGACCGCCGACACGACGAAGACCAGCAGCACCACGATCTCCATCGCGAGCACCGCGAAGCCGACCCGGGCCGCCGCCCGCACGCCCCACAGGTTGAGCAGCGTCGTCACGACCACGGCGATCCCCGTCCACACCCACCGGTGCACCTCGGGGACCAGCGCCTCCATGGCGATCCCCGCGAACAGATACGCGACGGCCGGGATCAGCAGGTAGTCGAGCATCGCCATCCACCCGGCGACGAACCCCGGCCCCTCGCCGAGCGCCGTGCGCGCGTACGTGAACACGGAGCCCGCTCCCGGGGCGACCCGCACCATCTGCGCGTAGCTGAACGCGGTGAACGCCATCGCGACCGTCGCCACGACGTACACCAGGGCGACCGCCCCGTGCGACTTGGCGTCCAGCGTGCCGTACACACCGACCGGCGCCATCGGGGCGATGAACAGGAGGCCGTAGACCACGAGATCCCGGAAGCCGAGATTCCGCCGCAGCCCCTCGTGGTCCGTCTCCGCCGCCCGTGCGTCCTCAGCCATGGCGTCAGTCTCGGCCACGGCGGTGACGAAACCGCCCACCGACGCGGCCTTACGATGGGGACCATGACTGCAACGCCCGCGAACAGCCCGAAGCGTGTCCTGCTCGCCGCTCCCCGCGGCTACTGCGCGGGCGTCGACCGCGCCGTGATCGCCGTGGAGAAGGCCCTGGAGCAGTACGGGGCCCCCATCTACGTCCGCCACGAGATCGTGCACAACAAGTACGTCGTGCAGACCCTGGAGCGGAAGGGCGCGATCTTCGTCGACCAGGCCACCGAGGTGCCGCCGGGCAACATCGTGATGTTCTCGGCGCACGGCGTCGCCCCGACCGTCCACGAGGAGGCCAGGCAGGGCCGGCTCGCGACCATCGACGCGACCTGCCCGCTGGTCACCAAGGTCCACAAGGAAGCCGTGCGCTTCGCCAACGAGGACTTCGACATCCTCCTCATCGGCCACGAGGGCCACGAGGAGGTCATCGGCACCTCCGGCGAGGCCCCCGACCACATCCAGCTCGTCGACGGCCCCGAGGACGTCGCCAAGGTCGAGGTCCGCGACCCCTCCCGGGTCGTCTGGCTCTCCCAGACCACGCTCTCGGTCGACGAGACCATGGAGACGGTGGACGCGCTGAAGGAGAAGTTCCCGCAGCTGATCTCCCCGCCGTCGGACGACATCTGCTACGCCACGCAGAACCGCCAGACCGCGATCAAGGAGCTCGCCACCCAGGCCGAGCTGGTCATCGTCGTCGGCTCCAAGAACTCCTCGAACTCGCAGCGCATGGTCGACGTCGCCAAGCAGGCCGGCGCCCCCGCCGCGTACCTCGTCGACTTCGCCTCCGAGATCGACGAGACCTGGCTGGAGGGCGTCACCAGCGTCGGCCTCTCCTCCGGCGCCTCCGTCCCGGACGTGCTCGTCCAGGAGGTCCTGGAGTGGCTGTCCGAGCGCGGCTACGCCGACGTGGAGCTGGTCAAGACGGCCGACGAGTCGCTGACCTTCTCGCTCCCCAAGGAACTCCGCAACAAGGACCTCCGCGCGGTGGCGGATGCGCTCGGCAAGAAGTGACGACGTCTCCCGTTGAGGCGTGACGGAGGGCCTCTGCCCGTAACGTTGGGTCCATGAACGTCTTCGGAGTGGACATCGGCGGCTCGGGCATCAAAGGCGCCCCCGTGGACCTGGTCCGCGGCGACCTGGCCGAAACCCGCCACAAGGTACTCACCCCCCAGCCCGCGACGCCCGACGACGTCGCGGGCTGTGTCGTCGAGGTCGTGGACCACTTCGGCTGGTCCGGGCCGATCGGCGTCACGTTCCCCGGGGTCGTGACCGGCTCCACCATCCGCACCGCGGCCAACGTCGACAAGGGCTGGATCGGAGTCGACGCCGGCCGCCTGCTCGGCGACCGGCTCGGCGGACTGCCGGTGACCGTCCTCAACGACGCCGACGCGGCCGGAACCGCGGAGATGGCCTTCGGCGCGGGGAAGGGCCGCAAGGGCACCGTCATCCTGCTCACCCTCGGCACCGGCATCGGCTCGGCCGTCTTCGTCGACGGCAAGCTCGTCCCCAACACCGAACTCGGGCACCTGGAGCTCAAGGGCCACGACGCGGAGAAGCGCGCCTCGTCGAAGGCACGCGAGGACGACGACCTGACCTGGGAGCACTGGGCGACGCGGCGGCTGCAGAAGTACCTGGAGCACGTCGAGATGCTGTTCTCTCCGGAGCTCTTCATCATCGGCGGCGGAGTCAGCAGGAAGGCCGACAAGTTCCTGCCGCTGATCGAGGGCATCAGGGCGGAGATCGTGCCGGCGCAGCTGCAGAACAACGCGGGGATCGTGGGGGCGGCGATGGCGGCGGGGTCGCCGCCGGTCTCCCCGCCCGGGGCGTCGGTGCTCTGACCTCCGGCGGCACGGCGGCTTGCGGGGGCGCGGCGGCTCCTAACGGTGCTGCGGCTTCATGCCCTGCTCTGGGCTGCCGGCACCACCGTCCCGACCCGGGGTGCGCCGAACCCCGTGGGGGTGCCGGGGGCGGGGCCGGGGGGGGGGGGGGGGGGGGGGGGGGGGCCCGGGGGGGGGGGGGGGGGGGGGGCCCCCCCCCCCCGCCCCCCCCCCCCCCCCCCC
>NZ_JBIDBK010000004.1:0-3736 GCF_043202995.1 Streptomyces sp. NPDC048018 | reverse complement strand
CGGGGTGGGGGTGTCCGGACTGCGAGCTCCACTTCGCTTCGCTCGTGGAGGTCGCCGCCACGTCCGGACACCCCCACCCCGGCCCCGCCCCCTCGCGCCGCCCTTTCGCCTAGCCGCGTTCGGGGGCCGGGCGCCTGACCGGTCGTGCCGGACTGCCGGGGGCGGTCGCCGCCCGCTGGCGGCGCCCCATGTCGCGCACCTTCCGGACACTGGCGATCAGGCCGGCGACCAGCGTGCCGCCGTACAGCCAGCCGGCGTGCATGGCGAGGGCCGTGACCAGGGCCATGGCCTGGCCGCCGACGCCGCCCGAACCGCCCGAGACGGGGATCACGCCGACGGCGAAGGCGATCGGTACGGAGATGGGCGCGGTGACCAGGTCGGCGGTGCGCACCCAGAGCGCCGTCAGGGCGCTGACGGGCAGGAAGAGCAGCCCGTAGACGAGCGGGGAGCCGTCGAACAGCAGCCAGTCGAGGAGACCGATCGCCAGCATGACCGCGGAGACGAAGAGACCGGCGCCCAGACCCGTCAGCCGGGGGTTGGGCAGCCTGCGCAGCGCCATGACGACGGGCGGCGGTGTGCGCTCGACGCGGGGCCGGCCCGGGCGAGGCCGGGAGGCGACGCGGTAGACCGCGGCGCCCTCGACCAGAGCGCCGGGCGGCGTCAGAGGGGCCTCCCGGCCGCCCCCGGCGGGGCGGCGGGGCTGCGGCTTGCGTGTCCTGTGCTGCTCCACGTCACCAACGTAGGTCGCGAGAGCCCGGTAACCCCCTGCGGGACACGCCCTTTGGGTGACCTTGGCGGGAAGAGGGGCGTCTTCGACCGGTCGGGCCCGGTCGGGGGCCCCCGTAAACTGGGGGATCGCCCCACCTCCACTCCTCCTAGGGAAGTCGCCACCGTGTCGCTCACGATCGGAATCGTCGGCCTGCCGAACGTCGGCAAGTCGACCCTGTTCAACGCCCTGACCAAGAACGACGTGCTGGCGGCCAACTACCCGTTCGCCACGATCGAGCCCAACGTCGGCGTCGTCGGCGTCCCGGACGCCCGCCTGACCAAGCTCGCCGAGATCTTCAGCTCGCAGCGTGTCCTTCCGGCCACCGTCGACTTCGTCGACATCGCCGGCATCGTGCGCGGCGCGAGCGAGGGCGAGGGACTGGGCAACAAGTTCCTGGCGAACATCCGCGAGTCGGACGCGATCTGCCAGGTCATCCGCGCCTTCAAGGACGAGAACGTCGTACACGTCGACGGCAAGGTCTCGCCCAAGGACGACATCGAGACGATCAACACCGAGCTGATCCTCGCAGACCTGCAGACCATCGAGAAGGTCCTGCCGCGACTCCAGAAGGAGTCCCGGATCAAGAAGGACGTGGCCCCGAAGGTCGTGGCCGTCGAGGCCGCCAAGGAGATCCTGGAGAAGGGCGACACGCTCTTCTCGGCCGGCATCGTGCAGGGCTCGGAGAAGGCGGAGCTCCTCCACGACCTCCACCTGCTCACCACCAAGCCGTTCCTCTACGTCTTCAACGTCGACGAGGACGAGCTGACCGACGACGCCTTCAAGGAGGAGCAGCGCGCCCTGGTGGCCCCGGCCGAGGCGATCTTCCTCAACGCCAAGCTGGAGCAGGACCTCGCCGAGCTCGACGAGGAGGACGCCATGGAGCTCCTCCAGTCCGTCGGCGCCGAGGAGCCCGGCCTCGCCACCCTCGCCCGCGTCGGCTTCGACACCCTCGGCCTCCAGACCTACCTGACGGCCGGCCCCAAGGAGTCCCGCGCCTGGACCATCAAGAAGGGCGCCACGGCCCCCGAGGCGGCCGGTGTGATCCACACCGACTTCCAGAAGGGCTTCATCAAGGCCGAGGTCATCTCCTTCGCGGACCTGGTCGAGACGGGCTCCGTCGCCGACGCCCGCGCCAAGGGCAAGGCCCGCATGGAGGGCAAGGAGTACGTCATGCAGGACGGCGACGTGGTGGAGTTCCGCTTCAACGTGTGACGCTTAGTCAAGTTCTGTGCCCAACTCACTTGTTCGTGGGTCGGGCACAAGCTTTTGTCCGCAGGGAGTCCTCGCCCCGTGATGAGGGGCATTGGCAGGTCTGGTCGGCGTGAGACCGCCTCAGACCTCGACGACCTCGACGGAAGGGCCGCACAGGAGTGTCAGGTCCTCGGGGTCGGCGGTGAGGACGGTGACCGGCTGGGGCGCGTTGCGGGCGATGACCGCGAAGGCGGCATCGACGGCGTACTTGTGGCCGTGAAGGTGATGGGTGCGAAGGAGGACGGCGGCCCGATCGGTGATCTCCTTGGTGACGTCGTGAACGTCGACGCGGGAGAGGACCCACTTGATGCGGGCCGGGTGGATGCGCTCGTAGTCGGCCTCAAGCGTGGTCATGGCGCTGGTGGCGACGCGGATGCCCTCTTCCGAGGCCGCTTGGACCAGGGCCACGACGGTACGGTCCTTGAGGTAGAGCTTCGAGAGCCCTTCGCTGTCGAGCAGGAGGGTGCCGGGCATCAGGCGGCGGCCCCGCCGGCCTGCCGGTGGTCGTGACGCAGCAGCGCCCGGGCGGCCTCGACCTCCTCGCGGGAGAGGGCGTCGTTGTCGGTCTCGAAGTCGGCGACGATCTCCCGCAGCTTGTCCATGGCGACCCGCTGTTCGAGAGCCTCAGCGACGTAGGCGGAGAAACCGCCGGGCCCGACATGGGCGCGTACAGCCTCGGCGAGATCCTCGGGCAGGCTGATCGAGTACTTCCTACTACCGCTCATGGTGCCGATCCTACCGGTGGTCGTAAACCTGGGGGTGTGAATGGCCACCCCGGGGTTCGGTCGATCCCCAAGGAGTTGCGAACGCCCGTCGAGGCCTGGTGCGGGCGGTGGGAGGATGCGGGGAGGGCCAGAGGAGGGGCGGGGAGCGTGGGGCGTGGCGAGGTACTGAAGCCGATCCACGATGAGGCGGTGAAGCGGGAGCTCGACGCCATTCCCGTCGCCCGGCTGCAGGACGTCACCGAAGGGCGGCTGCGGCTGGGGGGCGTCGAGAAGAGCGATTGCGCACCCCGGGCAGTGTCCTCGAAGCGGGTCCCTACCGGCTGCGACAGATTCCCGGTGTCGGGCAGCGCACCGTCGACCAGATGCTCGCTGCCGCCCGCCGGCTCTCCGAGGCTGTGCAGGAGACCGTGGCCGTCCACATCGACATGGACCGGCCGGAACCGCGCACCACTGCGCTCGTCATGGCCTTGCACGTCCTGGTGGAGGGGGCATGAGCGGGTCCCGGCCCGATGGGGAGAGGCGGGCGGGTGGAGCTCAGGACGGGGGTTGACATGGGGCGACGCGATCCGTACTGTTCTCCGAGTTGTCCGACGTGAGCACCGACTCCGGTCGGCCCCGGACAGCGATTCCGCAAGAACCATCGACGCCTGACAGCACGCTCTTTTGTCGTGCCGTCCTGCGTTTCCGTGCGTTTTTGCGAAATGAGGAATCCGCGTTCGAAGGTGTGAACGTGCGCCGCCGATTGGCTTCGGTGGCGGGGAATCCGCTAAAGTCTCACCCGTCGGAACGGCCCAACAGCCGGGAAGGCGAATCCCGCTGACTGGGAATCAGGCGCCGAAAGGGTCTGATAGAGTCGGAACCGCCGGAAGGGCCCGGAACGACGAAAGTCGAAAAGGGACCGGAAAGCACCGAGGAAATCGGGTCGGAAAGATCTGATAGAGTCGGAAACGAAGGAAGCGCCCGGAGGAAAGCCCGAGAGGGTGAGTACGAA